>NC_008255.1:2608304-3216609 GCF_000014145.1 Cytophaga hutchinsonii ATCC 33406
TCATCAATTAATTTTATTTGTCTGGTTACCGACGCTTTATATCCCCGTACGATTGCCCCTACCGTATTGGACGTGCCGCGTTGTTGTTTCTGCTGCTGTTGTTCCGGCACCGGCGTCTGTTTCGTGGGCGCGGGCGAATGTTCTTGCGCGGGCGAATGCAATTCGCCCCTACTGGTGTTTATTTCAATAATGCCGTGTATGTGATTGGGCATTATAACGAATGCATGCAGACGTACGTTTGTTCGGATTTCCATTGTTTGCAACCAGGCATCACCCGCAATTTTACCGTATTGATTTGCCAGCATGCTGCCATTTTTTATTTCACCAAAAATGCATTTCATGTTTTTTGTACAAATAGTGATAAAATAAAAACCTGACTGCGAATAATCATACCCCTTCAGACGTATGGATCTACGTTTTTTAAAAATCTGATTGTGTAACATTTGAAAAAAAATGATTGACTATAAAAAATTAAATATGTGAAAATGCGTTAAACTATCAAAAATAAAAGCTCTTTCCGGTACATTTCTTATCAATCGTTAAGTCTGAAAATGATACTGAAAAAGACGTTCAACGGTGGTTAACATATCGCTGTCAACTAAGGAATATCCAAAAACTGGCTTCAAAAACAGGTATTTACAGATTCTGCTGTACAAAAGCCCAAACCTTTTCCCCACATGGCAGATTTAATTCCCTATTAGATTTGAATTTAACCCCTAAAACGAGTAGATTCGTGGATTGACCCTTTTAAGAATCAATTAAAAAATATAACCATTTTATATCTCACTGAAATATGAATATTCACGAGTATCAAGCGAAGGAAATTCTTAAGAAATACAACGTTAAGATCGGAGAAGGTATTTATGCCGATTCGCCTGAGTCTGCAGTAGAAGCAGCTAAAAAATTAAAGGAGCAAACAGGAACTGACATCTTTGTTGTTAAAGCGCAGATCCATGCTGGTGGTCGTGGAAAAGGTAAATTTGTTGGTACTGAACACCGTGGTGTAATGATTGCCAAGTCGTATGACGAAGTAAAAGAAAAAGCTGCACAGATGTTGGGTAATACACTGGTTACAATCCAGACCGGACCTTCAGGTAAAGTAGTAAGCCGTTTGCTTGTTGCTGCTGATGTATACCAGAAAGGTGCTTCTGAGCCAAAAGAATTATACTTATCTATGTTGCTTGACCGTGGTACCGGCCAGGATGTAATTATTGCATCTACTGAAGGCGGTATGGATATTGAAGAAGTTGCACACAGCACGCCTCACTTGATCACAAAGGAATTTGTTGATCCGGCTGTTGGTCTTCAAGGGTTCCAGGCTCGTAAGATTGCCTTCGGTTTGGGTCTTTCAGGAACAGCATTCAAAGAAATGGTTACGTTTGTGACACGTTTGTATACTGCATACAAAGCAACGAACGCTGAAATGATTGAGATCAACCCGGTATTAAAAACATCCAAAGATGAAATTTTAGCGGTTGATGCTAAAGTATCTATTGATGATAACGCATTATTCCGTCACCCGGATCTTGCTGCTTACCGTGATGTTACAGAAGAAGATCCATTGGAGGTTGAAGCGGCAGAAAGTCACTTAAACTATGTAAAGCTTGACGGTAACGTTGGCTGCATGGTAAACGGTGCAGGTCTTGCAATGGCTACGATGGACGTTATTAAATTAGCTGGTGGTGAGCCTGCTAACTTCCTTGACGTTGGAGGTGGAGCAAACGCGAAGACAGTTGAAGCTGGTTTTCGTATTATCTTAAAAGATCCAAATGTAAAAGCTATTTTAATCAACGTATTTGGTGGTATCGTTCGTTGCGACCGTGTTGCCAATGGCGTTGTTGAAGCTTACAAAAATATCGGCACAATTAATATTCCGATCATTGTTCGTTTACAGGGAACAAATGCGGAAGAAGGTGCTAAAATCATCAACGAATCCGGCTTAAAAGTTCGTTCTGCGGTTATCTTAAAAGATGCTGCGAAATTGGTAACTGAAGCGTTAGCGTAAGCTGATTCATCTCTCCTATTGAAAGCGCCTGATGGTTTAACCTGTCAGGCGCTTTTTGTTTGGAGTTAATTATGAATTATGAGTTATAAATTATGAATTGATTAAAATAAAATGAATAGCTAAAGTTTAGTATATTAATTGACAAATAGATTTATTATGAATTCGGGGGATAACATAATTAAAAAGAAGAGTTTTACATTTGCCGTGAGGATTGTAAATTTATATAAAGTACTTTCTTCTGAAATAAAAGAATTTGTAATGAGTAAGCAATTATTACGATCAGGAACCTCAGTGGGTGCAAATATTAGAGAAGCACTAAATGCTCAAAGTAAGCCAGGTTTCATACACAAATTAGCTATTTCTCAAAAAGAATGTGATGAAACCGGTTATACTAATAACGTAGAATTCGAAAGCATGAATACCGATGCTATAGAATTATTAAAAATAGTCAGAAGTATCATAATGACTTCAAAGAAAAACATAATTCATAATTCATAATTCATAATTCATAATTCATAATTCATAATTCATAATTCATAATTCATAATTCATAATTCATAATTCATAATTCATAATTCATAATTAACTACATGAAAATCGGTGACCACGTACACATAGACGGCTACGAAGGTGTAGGCGAAATCATTGCCATTAAAGGAACCAATGCTGAAGTGGCAATGGGAATCCTTAAAATGAAAGTAAAGCTCGACCAATTAAGTCCGGCTGGTGATGATGAATGGGAAGAAGATGAAGTGGAAAAAACATCGTACGAAGGTGTTGATACCAGAGCAAAAATGCAGACGTTTCAGTTTGAATTGGATGTGCGGGGTAAAATGCGTGACGAACTGATTCCCTTATTAACAACCTGGGCGGATGATGCCATTCTGATTGGCGCAACCAAAGCTAAAATTGTACACGGCCGCGGCAATGGCGTACTGCGCGATACCGTTCGCTCATTCTTAAAGAAATACAAAGAAGTGGAAAAACTGGAAAATGAAGAAGGCGGCTGGGGTGATGGCGTTACGCTGGTAACATTCAGAGCATAGTTGCCAGGTACGAGTTGCTAGATATAAGTGTAAAGTGTATTCGTTTGTTTATTTTAAGATTTCACCATTAGGTAAGATTTAATTAGTGTAAAAATGCCAATATCATAGCTCCGAATGCATTTTACACTAAACACTTTCAACTCATTTTAAAAAACTCCTTGTCTTCACCGATATAATACCCTAAATTTGCAAACCAATTTTGCATCCGTAGTATAATGGATAGTATATCAGATTCCGATTCTGACGATATGGGTTCGACTCCCGTCGGGTGCACAGCAAAAAGCCTTGTTATGGAATGCATAACAAGGCTTTCTTTTTACTGACTGCTCTATCTTTTAGTGTATAATCTCTACCTTATGTACCAGTGTTGCATCCCCTTTGATCTGGTACAGAATATACATACCTGAAGGAAGTGTGGATACATTCAACGGAACATCTGCTGCACCTTCCAGCATATTTTTCCCAATAGCATTATACAATACCAAACGTCCTTCTCTATCCTGCATGTTAATTACATCTTTTGCCGGGTTCGGATATGCATTCCCGCTCACCTCTTTTCCATTGGCTGTAATGCCTGTTGCAAGTTCATTCACCAGCACCTGATGTGTTGTATTGGTGACAATTGACGGGTTCCGATCAAAATAAATATATGCCGTATTTTTTATCTCCGTCAGTAATTCAAGATTGTTTTTTAAACGGATTTTATAGCGGATAAATCCATTGCTTTCTTTTTTATTTACGTTGCTATCCGGCAATTGAATGTTATTGAAGGTAAAAATAATTTCTCCTGTAAGTACATCCAGCGTTACGGTATATAGGTGGCTGGCAGACAGAACTGCAAAACTTTCTTTATCAAACACCGGAGATAAGGTATCACGGATGACGATCGTAAATGCGGTATCATTACCGGTATTCTGAAAACGGATCTGATATTCCATTTCGTCTGTTTGCAAGAGTTCTTCATTATCGGGCAGCACAGATTTATCGTTGGGGTCGAATGCACACAGAATCTTTTGTCCAAGTGCTGATGTAAAAACTTTTTCTGAAAGCAGATTGGTTGCATCTGCAGAAAAATCAATCACATCAGTAGCAACTTCAACACCAGGAAGCACAACGGATACCTGGATCTGCTTGGATGTTAAACCCGGTATGGATTGATTGGACCATACTATTTTTTTGCCATCCACATCTGTAGGCTGCAGATTTGAACTGCTATATTCCGTTTTCGGATCAATATTAAAAGCAAGTGTTCCGGTGAAATCCGCACTGCCCTGGTTCTTTATATCCAGCCAGTATGTAACAACATTGTTGCAACGCGGAAAACCTCCTATAACACTAATGGCAAGCGTATCTGACTTAAGTGTACCAATTTTATACGGCACATCAGCCTGTACATTTAACCCATCCGTAATCGTAAAAGTAATATCCTTTGTTCCAATAAAAGCAGCATCATCAACGGCTCTCACTGTATATGTTCCAGCCTGTGAAACATGAAACTGATAATACCCAAGACTATTACTATATGCATAAATGTTGTCCGGCAGCAGGATAAGTTTACGATTGGCCAGTGCGGGCTCTGCTGCTTTATCATACATATCATCTGAAGACTTATCAAGGAATGTATATCCGCTGATTGCATAAGGGATACGCGTTGCCGGACCATCATACTGAATGCAGCTCAAGCCTTGTTCGCTTCCAACCCAGATGTTATTTGAACGGTCCTTAAAAACTGAAATAACTTTATTGTGTGGCAAAGGAGAATTCGAAGTAGTAAATTTTGTCCACTTATATCCATCATACATCAATAAGCCGGTACGTGCAGCCACCCAGATATTACCAAAATCATCTTCTACAAAAAGATCTCTATATGGATTTACACTTCCCAGTACGCTTTCCATATTGTGTGAGAACCAGCCGTTACCGTCATATACTGAAATATCTTTTTCAGTTATTACCCAAAGATTTTTTCTGCTGTCTTCAAAAACTTTTTTTACAACATTCGATCTGAAAGATGTATTAGCTGTATTATATAACGTCCATTGTATACCATTATACACATACAATCCGGCTTTAGTACCACAATATATATTTCCTGCAGCATCTTCGTAAGGCGGGTTTACATAATCACTTGTCTTGAATTCTGATACTTCAGATGCATGATCTATCCAGCCAGTACCGTCATATTCATATACACCATACCCATTTACGTTTGCCCAGATATGTCCGTTCTTACGTTGTTCATATAAAAAACTTACTGTTGCCTGATCTGCTTCAAAAGGCAGTATTGAATTTTCGTTGGTGATATTGATCCATTGTGTATAATCTGTACCGTTGGTTTTCCAGAGACCACCTCCAGCAGTATAGCCGCACCAGATGGTATTATTTCTGTCTACAATACTTACACCGGAAACTCCTTCCATCTCAGCCGGTAAATTAGCATTGATCGTTGTATTCGGTCCCAGATAATATACGCCGTAAGGAGACCCTGCAAGTACGCCAAAACCATCTTTCTGAAATACACGTGTGATTCTATTCGAAGGAAGTATTGAATTGGAACTTGTTAAATTTTTCCATCTCAAATTTGCAAAAGCAGCAACACCATCTTCTGCAGAAGCAAACCATAACGAATCCGAAGCTTTACTTTGTACGATCTGAAAAACATTATCTACCTGAATCGCAAAATCAAGTTCTTTAACGGTGTAGTTTTTAAAGCAATAATAATTTGCATCTTCATCCTGTTTCGGATAATCTGCCGGACAGGCATTCTCTGTATACGTAATCTTTTTATTTTGATTGTAAACCGTCCACTTGAGTTTTTGAGAAAAAGAAGCTGTACAGAATACACACATCAGTACTAAAAGGAATATTTTTTTCATAGCATAAAATAGGTGTAATGCTTAAAGATAAATTATTTTATATAAATCAGCCACTGTTTCATACTTATAAAACAGTGTGCCGAATAAACGCTTAAGTATCAAAGCATTTTTCTCAAAAAACATTTTTTTATTTTTTTCAATGTATAGAATCATATTCTATAATATAACAGTAAAAATATCGCTTAGATAAGTAAAACACGCGTAGAAGGGAATCCAGAATTGCGTATTTTTATATCGGTTTAATTGATCGTAACGATCATAAAAGGGGCTCTTCATACATGGGAAAATCAATACCGGCCGGCGGAATAGCAAAGGCATTAGCTTCGGCTCTGTTATGGGGTATTTCAGGAACCTTTGCTCAATATGTATTTGAAGAAAAACACATTGATCCGTCGTGGCTTGTAACCATGCGACTGCTGGTTTCCGGATTTACATTACTTGTATTCGGTGCATTCAAACGCGATAAAGATTTCATATTGATCTGGCAAAACAAACGGGATGTAGTACAGCTGATTCTTTTTGCCATGTTGGGTATGTTTGCCGTTCAGTATACCTACTTCGCAGCAATTGTAGCTTCCAATGCAGCAACTGCTACTGTGCTTCAATATACCGGTCCAGTATTCATCGTTGTTTATTTTGCAATTCTACAGAAAAAAATACCCGTAGCTATAGAACTTGCTGCAATTGTATTGGCATTTACAGGTGTATTTTTTTTGGTAACGCATGGTGATATTCATAGTCTTGCAATTTCCTCAGAAGCGTTTGTGTGGGGCATCAGCTCTGCGGTAGCGTTAATGATGTATTCTATATTACCAATTCCTTTATTGCAGAAGTATTCATCCTTCCCGGTGATTGGCTGGGGTATGCTTCTTGGTGGAATTATACCGGTTTTCATCGCTGCACCCTGGAACATAACAGGCATCTGGGATGTCTATACGTTTCTTTCTGTAAGCTTTATTATTTTACTCGGCAGCCTGGCGGCTTTTTACATGTATATAACCGCAGTAAAAGAGATCGGTGCCCAGACAGCAAGCTTACTGGCTTGTACAGAACCTTTGGCTGCAGTACTGCTTTCTGTATGCTGGCTGCATGTATCTTTTTTATGGAGTGACTGGGTAGGTACAATCTGTATTCTGATCACCATACTACTTTTAAGCAGTATGAAAAAATAAACCTGTTATGGCAAAAACATACCATAACAGATTCTAACATTTATTAATAATTTGCTACCTGCATAGCAGACAGCTGTGCAAGCTGCGTATAGAATGGAGGCAGATTCATGATATCCAGGCGGAACTCTCTTTCCGTACCGTATTGCGGCAAGAAATAATATTGAAAATTCGAAGGGAATATCTGCGGCACCGGCCCTTCCATTGTTGAACCATATGCACCTAAGGTCATGATTGTTCTTGCATCTGCAGGGTTTGGTGCATTCAGAAATACAAATGTTCCATACTTAGGATGCGTTAAATAATCATACGCTTGTGCACGTGCAAACGGATCATTCATTAACTGATACCGCGTAATCGCATAGGCCTGTGTTACATTCATAAAAGCGGTTTCAACCGGACTGTTTTCAAATGTATCCGGCATACACAATACCACATTGCCAAAAGGATCCAGCAAAGCAACTGCATTTTGGGCAGTAGGGTTCGAACCTTTCACATATAATAACAGATCGAGTAAATTTTTATCCGGCAATCTCGGGTTATCTATTTTCAAACGGAACGCATCGGCATATAGTTCGCGGTAGCGCAGCTTTACAGGAGCATCATCCGGCAGTGCTGCAGGGTCAAACAATTCTTGTGGAGCTTTTCCTGAATTGGAACTGTTGTTCCGCACCGCTTCTACATTTGCCTGAAAGACATTATTACATCCGGTTAAATTTTGTACAGATACAACCGAATCTTTAAATGCTACATTCGGACCTCCAACATATCCGCGCACATATATGTCCGGATCAACACCCTTTATACCGCACGCATAATAACCAAACTTACGTTTAGCCAGCGGCCGCAGATCAGGAGGTAATGTATCAAAGTTAAAAGTCTGATTGTAATTGATACCTGCAAAGTCATCTATTGCGATCACGCCCACATTAAAACCTGCTGTAAGCAACGTTCCTGCACACATAGCACAGGGATCAAGTGTAGTAATAATAGTCAGATATTCCGGATCCGGTAAATTCAACTGATGCCTATTCGCATAATACCAATATACAAGCTGCCTTTCACCATGGGCAGTAGGATCAAATGTAAAATTCTGGCTGCTGCCAAATAATGGCTTCAGTACATTGTTGTGCATGGCACAGATGACATTCCCGGTCTGGTTGTCAACAATCATGCCTCCGACAGCAAAAGTACCCTGTGCCGCCGCTTCCAGGGCCTGGTTTAATACAGCTGATGCAGCTTCGTTTGCATTAAAAATAGTTTGAATTTCTGTTGTTGAAAAGTTCATAGCTAAATTTGTTTTGAGGTGTATGAAAGGATAAAAGTATTTAAAAAGTACTTGCCGTAATGTACTAAAAAATATGTAATCCGGTAAAAAAACTACCTGCCTAACATCCGTTCTCCGATTATTTTAACATAAGTTATTTGCTGGAAGGTTAAAATCAGCATTCCTGCATTATTTTAATCTGCCCATGCAATACTTAAGATCCGTATAGAGAGATTTTCAATAATCCTTTCAGGATTAAATAGTTATTAGTATTTTACGGAATCGTTTTTTAAGTACTTTTTAGACAGCTATTTTATTATGGAAGATCTGCAATTAAAACTGCATGCACTTGGTAAAGAACACATCGAGCCAAATGAAGACAGGCATATTGAAAAAATTATTCAGGCATTTAAACATGCATTACCAGAATATTATCCTGCAGGAAAAGTAAAACGAATGTTTCATCCAAAAATGCATGGACTCGTAGAGGCACGTTTTTCTGTCGCTACAGACATAGAACAGAGATATCAGCACGGCATATTTCTTCCCGGTGTTGAATACCCCTGCTGGATACGTTTTTCTAATGCAAAAAAGAAACCTGCCCCTGATAGTAAAAAAGATATGCGTGGTATGGCCATTAAACTAATTGGTGTACCTGGTGAAAAATTATTAGAACAGCATGTGAATAATGTTACACAAGATTTTTTATGTGTAACATCACAAACACTGCAAACACGGTCTGTACATGACTTTCAAAAATCGCTGTCGGCTTTAATGGCAGGTGGTTTTAAGCTGGCCTGGTATGCACTTACACACGTCCGGGTCGTGATCCGTTCAATGAAACAGATCTCTGCATGCAACAACTTACTAACCACTTCTTTTTTCAGTACAACCCCTTACCGGTTTGGCAACAATGAAACTATGGCTGTTAAGTATGCTGTGATCCCGCAGAAAAATCAGCCTGTTACACCTGCTGTAAAAAAAACCGGCAATTTTCTAAAAGAACAGCTCATAAATGATCTGTCGCATACTGACTTTTATTTTGATTTCATGATTCAGTTTCAGGAAGATGCCAAAACGATGCCCATTGAAGACCCAACGGTAAAATGGCGGTCTCCTTTTATTAAACTCGCTACAATTAAAATTCCGAAACAGCAATTTAATTCTTCTGAGCAGCAAAATTATGGCGAAAGCCTTTCCTTTACGCCATGGCATTGCATCAAAGAACACCGTCCGCTGGGTGGTGTCAACAGAGCACGCAAAGCAGTGTATATAGCGCTTTCAGCTTTCAGACATAAATTGAATATACAAACAGAACAAGAGCCTGTAACGATGAAAACGTTTAATTAATCAGACACATTTCAAACCATTTTTATTTCAAAACAAGCTATAGAATGAAAAACAATGAAAGGTATATCGGACAGGGCGGTATAACTGTAATTACAGAAATTGATCCTGCTATGGATATTCAGGAGTTGTATGTACTTCTGAATCATATTGGCGATAATATCAACACTACGCCCGTCATCGATTTTGCCAGCATGAAGGGATTACATTTTTGCCGTTGGTTTATTATTGAAGGTTTGACCGATGTATCGGGACGCTCCTATCCGGATAGCCTGGTGTATGCCGCTTATTACGATGGCAGTGAAGAAGACCATTTAAAAGAACTGCTGGATAACTGTATGAGCAGCATTAAGCTTATATATGGGTACTGCAAAGATTTCCCTGGCGGAACAGCCGCTACGGATTCAGCCATCATCCGTTACTTCAAAAAACGCATGAGCAAAAATCAGCTTCTATGGCCCGCATACAGAGGCGGAACGGTAGAGCAGATTATAGGTGAACAGAGGGTACGCGATTCTATTCAAATTTATTTGAATAAACGTTTGGCAGACAATAAAATCAATGGCTTAACGCCTGATGAGATCAAGGCCGGCATTGTTCATTATGTACAAAATGATCCTTCCTTAAAATGGGCACTTACGAAGCGCGCCGATCCGCCATTTGGCTGGAAATTTATGTACTACTTTAAACTGGTAACAAAACTTTTACTGATCGTATTACTGCTTCCGATCCTTCTTATATTTTTTATTCCGATCTGGTGGCTGCTGCTTTCCAGAATATTTGAAAAGAAAGATGATAAAAAACGCAAGCAGATTGTCCGTACAAAAACAATTACCGATCTGTTAAACAAAGAAGACCGGGTATTTATGAATCAGCTTACCATTTATGGCTGCATTAACCGGCCATATTGGTACAGACTCACAACACTAAAGATCGGGTTGTGGATCTTTTCACTAAACGGTACCTACCGTTCCAATAAAGGCAAACTGAGCGGTATTGAGACCATTCACTTTGCGAACTGGAGTTTATTCAACAAAGGAAAAAATGTAATGTTCCTGAGCAATTACGATGGCGCCTGGCAGGTTTATTTAAGTGAATTTATAGACCGTTCGGCAATGGCCATGAATCTTACGTTTGGAACAACAGCTAATTATCCGAAAACAAAACGGCTTTTATGGGAAGGGGCTTTTGATGAGCAGGCGTTTAAAACAGTGGTACGGAACAACCAATATCCTTCTCAGGTTTTTTACAGTACCTATCCATATATCACAATGAAAAACATTCTGAATAATTCCAGGATCCGGAAAGGACTTGATGGAAGTTCAGAAGAATCAGTTTCTGACTGGCTAAAAAGATTATAAGTATTAACGTCTACAACTATGAATGAATCGGTAGAATTACATGATGTGCAAGGCATAATCATAAAAGGGTATGACAAATTGAAAGCAGCAACATTTTTATTACTGGAAATTACTGACAGCACAAAAACTAAACAATGGCTTGCTTCTCAGCTCCCAATGGTAACACATGCAGATATATCAACAAAAACAATTACCACTGCGGTGCAACTAGCTTTTACCTATTCAGGGGTTGCAGCACTGAATGTTCCGGCAGAAGCATTAAAAACATTTCCTCCTGAATTTATTGAAGGGATGGTAACAGAGCACAGAAGCCGTATGCTGGGCGATCTGGAAGACAGTGCTCCCGATAAATGGAAGTGGGGCGGTACAGAAAAAGATTTTTATTCTATCCATCTGTTACTTATGTTGTATGCAACAGATGACAGTACATTACAGCATTTTTATACAGAACAAAAAAATACACTTGATGCAGCAGGATTAAAAATAGCTTATCAGCTGGAAACTTCTAAGCTACCAAAAGAAAAAGAACATTTCGGTTTCAGAGACGGGATTGCACAACCGGTTATGCGGGGTATCAATCATACAAGTGACAACGAAGCGAACCTCATAAAACCGGGAGAATTTCTTTTTGGCTATCAGAATGAATATGAAAAATACATGTTCAGCCCGACCGTTGCACCTGAAAACGATCCGGCAAATATCCTTCCGGCAGATATGAATAATCCGTTATTAAAAGATTTGGGAAGAAATGGCAGCATGCTTGTGTTCCGCCAGCTGGAACAAAATGTAAAGGCTTTTTGGGCTATGGCCGAAAGAGCAGCGAAAGAACAGAATACACATGATGATCCGGTAACACCGGAATATATTGCATCTAAAATGCTGGGACGTTGGCCAAACGGATCTCCCCTTACCAAATGTCCGATGGAGCCGGACGCATCCAAAGAAACGTTTGACAATTTTGGTTATGCCAAACACGACTATGATGGGTTAAAATGCCCGATCGGTGCACACATCCGCAGAGCAAACCCAAGAGATAATTTTTTACGCGACAGTACGGGTGATCAAGAAAAAGACATTGAAAAATCCATGAAATTTATGAAACGCTTCCGGATCATACGAAGAGGCCGCTCTTATGGTGCACCACTAGTAGAATCCATGGAGCCTAAAGATATTATTCAGGCAGCAGAAGATCACAAGGAAAGAGGTTTATATTTTTTATGTTTTAATTCAAACATTGGGCGGCAGTATGAATTAATCCAGCAAACATGGATCAATAACCCTAAGTTTGCAGGTTTGTACGAAGATCCGGATCCGATGATCGGGTATCCGGGTATCATGGGCGATGGCGCAACAACAACATTTACAGAACAGGCTGTACCTGTAAGAAAACAGGTACGAGGCATTACGCGTTTTGTAAACGTTAAAGGCGGCGGTTATTTTTTTATGCCCGGGCTCAATGCTTTGAAATATATAAGTTCTTTATAATGCGTATAAAAAAACCGTTAGAAATATCTACCGGTTTTTTTATACTTTTTCTTATGGAAATTTTATAATAATTCCTTCAGGTGTTTTTTATTCGATTCAATTTTTTTCCATACTTCGTCCATTTGCCCGCTTAACATGAGTTTTGTCATTGAAGTTGCCATGCCTTTCATCTGTTCAAACGTAATTTTCGGCGGCATTGCTAAAGCATTCGGATCAGTAATAATATTTAACAAGATGGCACCACTGTAAGCAAACGCTTCAATCAATGCCCCATCAACATCTGCCGGATCGGTAACGGTTATGGCACGCATACCCATTGCCTCTGCAATTTTAGAAAAGTCGGGATTAACCATGTCTGTCTGCCAGTCAGGTAAACCGGAAACTTCCATTTCAAGTTTTACCATACCTAAACTGTGATTATTAAAAACAATTAGTTTTATCGGCAGTTTATATTGCACAATTGTCATGATATCTCCCAACATCATAGAGATACCGCCATCTCCACACATGGCTATTACCTGCCTGCCGGGGCACGCCAATGCTGCACCTATGGCCTGTGGCATAGCATTAGCCATGGATCCATGATTAAACGAACCAAGCAGTGTACGTTTGCCTGTTGCATTCAGGTAACGCGCTGCCCAAACACACGTCATGCCTGTATCAACCGTATAGATGGCATCTTCAGCAGATAGCGCATCAATACGGGAAGCTACGTACTCCGGATGTATCAGATTTTCTTTACCCGGATCATCCACATAACTTTTTAAATGCTCTTTCACTTCTGTATATAGATTCAATTGTTTCTGTAAAAAAGAATCATCTTCTTTTTGTGTAATCAACGGGAACAATGCATCTAAGGTATCCTGTATATTTCCGCATAAGCCCATGTCAAGCTTTGCTCTTCTGCCAAGTTTTTCAGGAGCCGTATCGATCTGAATGATTTTATTTTTAACCGGCATAAAATCCGCATATGGAAAATCTGTTCCCAACAAAAGAATGACCTCTGACTCATGCATGCTTTCAAAGGCTGAAGGCAGACCCAGCAAGCCGGTCATACCAATTTCATTCGGATTGTTATGCTGCATGCTCATTTTCGCTTTAAAGGAATATGCTACAGGCGCCTGAAGTACTTTTGAAAGTTTAACAACCTGGTCGTGCGCCTCCGATGCTCCGATGCCACAAAAAATAGTAATCTTTGAATGATCATTTAAGATAGCGGCTAGCTGTATCAATTCAACAGCAGAAGGTCGTATTACAGGATTGGAATGGTAGATCTCCATAGAGGTAGGACTCAATTCGGCAGCCATGCTTGTAAGGTCACCGGGCAACCCGAGTACAGCTACGCCTTTTTTATGAATGGCATGTTGTACAGCTGCCTGCAACATGCGTGGAAACTGCAACGGTGTTACAGCAATCTGATTGTAACAACTGCAATCATCAAATAATTTAATGGTATTGGTTTCCTGAAAAGAATCTGTTCCGAATTCTGTGGAATGGCATGTAGAAGCAATCGCCAGAACAGATGCGCTTGATTTATGCGCATCATACAGGCCGTTAAGCAAATGTACGTGACCAGGACCGCTGCTGCCCGCACAGCAGGCTATGCCTTTGAGTTGTGCTTCAGCTCCCGCCGCGAACGCACCTGTCTCTTCATTGCGCACATGGATCCATTCAATTTTACCGCTCCTGCGAATGGCGTCATTTACAAAATTCAAACTATCGCCGGTCACGGCATAAACTCTTTTAATACCGGCTTGTACCAACATGGCTACAAGCTGATCGGAAACTGTTTTTGAAAGCATAGCGGTTAAATTAGATTATGTAATACATTATAGAAGCGTTGAAACATCCAGTGGTGTTTCAGGCAGCTTTATATAAGATACAGAATTTAAATCTAATTTGCTCGAAAATTCATACAATCTTGGCGCACCTGTTGCTAAGTCTACGTGTGCAATATCTTCCGGACTTATTTTTTCAAGATGCATCATTAATGCACGCAGGCTGTTTCCATGTGCAACGATCAATACGTTACGCCCGTCTTTTAATTCAGGTTCTATCTTCTCCTGATAATAAGGGATTACACGCTGACAGGTATTTTCCAGACTTTCCCCACCGGGCGGAACTTCCGTATAACTTCTGCGCCACGCAATGAGCTGCTGCGCACCATACTTCTCTCCTACTTCTGCTTTGTTCAGCCCTTGTAAGTCGCCGTAATTGCGTTCATTGAGTGCTTCATTTTCTATGATGGGAATGGTAGCACCTGTCTGGTTCAGAATAATCGATAAGGTATGAATGGCACGTTTAAGTACCGATGTAAATGCAATATCAAAATGATACGGGCGCAATACAATGCCCGCATATTCTGCTTCATGTTCTCCTGTTGGTGTCAATTCTACATCAGACCAGCCTGTAAAAAGATTTTTCAGATTCCATTCGGATTGGCCATGACGGACGATTACTAAAATAGGCATACAGATTGAATTTAGGTTTATTCAAGTTAAAAAATAACCCGCATATTCATTATATAATTGCTTTTTTAAAATTCAATCCTCTTACATACTATACTGACTAATGTCTACTTTCAACTACTTACTGATTCTGTATTTTTTAAACGTAACATTGATGCGTGTACCGACTTTCTTTTTCCGGTACAAAAACAGAAACAATTCATCATAATTGGTGCTGGTTGTAGAAAAATTTGCGTATGAAACGCGTCCATTTTCCCAATAGCAGAGTGTATATTTTAAACCTGTCAATTGCCGCTCAAAATTATCATTTAACTGATCGCTGTAGTATTCATCGGCAGAGACATACAATACATGCGAATAATCCACATATATCTCCTGCATGGGCGTATTATAAAAAACAACATCTATCAGCCGTTTTATGTAAGGTTTATAGATCTGAACCTGATTCAGGTACAGGCAAAAATGATTTTTGAATGCAAACCTGTATACCAGAACGCTGGCGGTAAGAAGAATCAATATACCTGTAACCGGATGTAACAGAGTGGTAAAACCTGCAAGAGCAACAATAACACTATACACAAATAGCTCCATTAAAGAATAAGCAAAAGAGGTAGCGTGCCCGAATAACAAATCCTTTTCTTCCGGCTTAGGAAATGCCAGCAGTTTCGGTTTAGACGCTTTCGGTACTGTATTCTGCTGATATGCTTTATGCAATACATCAAACAATTCGGGCTCCTGTTGCGAAAATTCATACGGTGCTTCAAAGTAATATTCCGTTGCTACGGCAAAAAATTCTGAAAGATTTGTAGTTGCATAGGACCTGAATAACGGTTTATCCGGCTGATGCTGTAAATACTGATCGGCCAGAACCGTAAACTTATCCAGGCATGCTGAAAATACTTCATTGACATCTTTGTTGGCAATGTCCATAAATTCCAGCGCATGCGCAAACTCATGTAAACCTACATTATGTGCATCGTTATCAATTTTGATCCCTTTATAAAAATCTTCCCAGGAAAGAACTACAATGCCGGCTGTATTCATTTCCCCCGTGTGATATTTTTCTGTTACTGTTGAAAGATATTTTTCAGGATACACAATTATCTTTTCAAAGTATGTATAATTGTAGTGGTTTGAAAAGCCCAGTGTAAGCTGCTGCGAACAGGCAGAAATAAGAATAACCATCCGATTGGTGAGCTCAATACCCTTTCTTGGAATAAAATTGGTTTCTTCAATAAACCGTTTGGTTCGTAAGCAAAGCTGCTGCCTTTTTTCTTCGTTTATCTTTTTAAAATAGGGGAATTCAAAAAGTAAAACAGTATAAATTTCCTCTGTTGAAATCATGGAAGAAATCTAGTGAAATTTATTGAGGATACAAGATTGCTTACCAACAACAGATGCCATATGCCTGGTAACATTCTTGTTAAATAATTGTATGCATTCAATACTTTTAATAACTTAATAAAATGTTAACAGCGTATGTGTCATTAAAAATTAAACACATCGTATCTTATTCTTCAACCTTTAAATGAATTAATGTTATGATCCGTAAAGCAAATGCCGTATGGCAAGGAACAGGTAAAGAAGGCAGCGGTACGCTTACTTCACCAAGTACTGTATTAAATAACACACCGTATTCCTTCAAAACCCGTTTTGAAAATGAAGATGGCAAAGCAGGTACCAACCCCGAAGAACTAATTGCAGCGGCACATGCAGGCTGCTTCACAATGGCGTTGAGCTTTCAATTATCGGGAGCCAATTTTACACCAACAAAACTGGCTACCGAAGCAAGCATCACAATGGTTCAGGAAAACGGTGGATTCAAATTCAAATCGATTCACCTGCATTTAGAGGCGACTGTACCAAACATCAGTGAAGAACAGTTTAAAGAACTTGCAGATATTGCAAAGAAAAACTGCCCGGTTAGCCAGGCTTTGTCTGCGGTTGAAATTACGCTTTCCTCGAACTTAGTAAAGTAATCAACGCATACAATGCGTCATTCTTTTGTAAGCAGGGCTGCACTATTGCAGTCCTGCTTTTTTTTTGCCGTAATGACCAATCCGGTTATGTTTTAGTTGTATTCTTTTTACTGGCTTACTAACTTAAATGCATATCGGGAACAATAATTTTAATCGATTTTTAGTTATTACTTTTAAAATAACCAATCTAAAAAATCATGAAATATCTTTTCTTCTTTTCTCTGAATATCTTTTTATTCACACACGCATTTTCTCAGGATTACAAATTTGAAGCAGGTATACAAGGAGGCCCCAACCTGAGTTATTTCAGCTATAAAAATTCATTTATTCAGAATGCCCGAAAACCAACAGACATACAATTTTCTGCAGGACTTTTTTTCCAATACAACCTCAGTGAAAACTTTTCTTTGCGCATTGACCCAACGTTTGATCGTAAAGGATATCAATATAAAGATATAACCTTTACCGATAATTCTGGTAATATACTTGGTACCGGTAAACTATACGGTCACCTGGATTACATAACCATACCTGTATTATTTAAAGCCAGTGTAGGTAATAAAGTAAAATATTTTGTTAATGCCGGTCCTTCCATAGGATTACTGTTATCAGAAACATTTATATATGACAATCCGTATGGAAATGGAAATCAAAAAACACATAATACGAACCAATATAAAAAAGCTGATGCAGGTATTACAGCAGGCCTGGGTATTGCTATACCGTTAGGTAATGCTATTGCACTTTCGTTCGAAGTTCGAAATAACGTAGGCCTAACCAACATCAACAAAAATTCGAATGCTAATTCAGCCATTCATGCAAATACAACCAGTATGTTAGTTGGTGTAGCCTATAAATTCGGATCTAACTGATTTTGACATATACACACTTTACGTTTTCTGAAAACATAGCTGTAACCCATGAACCAATCATGGGTTACTTTTTTGATTCGATACATATCAATTGTAACGAATAAATACTTTACAGAAATGTAACATAAAATCTATCAACAACCTCCAACATATATTACGTAGTCACGTATATATACCTCGGCCTAAGAGTAAAAACGATCGTAAGGATATAATTTTCCCCATTATAACTATTACTTTTTCAACATAAGAATACCGGCCTGTATTCATAAAAAATAACTAAATTACAACCATGGAATTACTGGATAATCTAGATCCTTTGTTAAGGATATTTTGGTACATAGCGATACCTACTAGTTTAATTTTTATCATTCAAACCATCATGACCTTTTTCGGTTCTGATGCAACAGATGGACTTGACGCTGATTTTGACGGAGACCTTGAAAGCGGAGATTCTACGTTTCAGCTGTTTTCCTTCAGAAACTTAATAAATTTCTTATTGGGTTTCAGCTGGACAGGCATATCGTTTTACAACAGCATCAATCCGATGCTGCTTATCTTTCTTTCCATTGCAATTGGCTCGCTATTTGTTTACATGTTCTTTGCAATTATCCGCGAACTTCAAAAATTAGCGGAAGATAATTCCTTTGACTATGTAGAAACAATTAATAAATCAGCGGATGTATACCTGACTATTCCTGCCAATAAAACGGGTAAAGGAAAAATCCTGGTAAGCATACGCGGTTCTATGCGTGAGCTGGATGCCATGACTGAAAATGAAAACAGAATCCCATCCGGAGCAGTGGTAAAAATTGTACGGATTTTAAATGAGAATATTTTATTAGTAGAAACCCTTTAACTTTTATTAACCCCAATTAACCATGACCCAGTTTATTATTATTGTTGTTGTTGCCGTCGTTGTCGGTTTTGTATTAATATCCTCCTTACTATCGCGCTACAAACGTTGTCCTTCAGATAAAATACTTGTTATTTACGGACGTACCGGCGGTTCTTCTGCGAAGTGTGTACACGGTGGTGGTGCCTTTATCTGGCCCGTTATTCAGGATTATGCTTTTTTAGATTTAAAACCATTATCGATTGAAGCGAATTTAACGAATGCATTAAGCCGCCAGAACATCCGTGTGGATGTACCTTGCCGCTTTACGATTGCAATCTCTACCGAAGCAGATACCATGAATACGGCTGCTGAAAGATTATTAGGATTATCACACGAAAACATTCAGGAATTGGCGAAAGATATTTTGTTCGGTCAGTTACGTTTGGTTATTGCAACCATGACAATTGAAGAGATCAACTCAGACCGTGATAAATTTTTAGAAAACATTTCTAAAAACGTAGACAGCGAATTGAAAAAAATCGGTTTGAAACTGATTAACGTAAACGTAACCGATATCAAAGATGAATCTGGTTACATTGCTGCTTTAGGTAAAGAAGCTGCTGCGAAAGCGATCAACGAAGCGAAAGTAAGTGTTGCCGAGCAGGAGAAAATAGGTGAAACGGGTAAGGCATTAGCGGATAGAGAAAAAGATACACAGATTGCTGAAACGCACAGAGACCGTGATGTTAAGATCGCAATTACACAAAAAGACAGAGAGATCAGTATTGCGTCTGCTGAAAAAGATGAAGCAATTGGTAAAGCAGAAGCACAACGCGATACCCGTGTAAAAACATCTGAAGCAAACGCGATCGCGATTAAAGGGGAAAATGAAGCAAAAATTTCGATTGCAAATTCTGAAGCCCTTCGTAGAGAAAAAGAAGCAGAATCTTTACGTATAGCCATTACCGCTGAAAAAGTTCAACAGGCAAAGGCGTTGGAAGAAGCATACGTGGCAGAACAAAGAGCCGAATTAGCGCGTTCGGAAAGAGAACGTTCCACACAGATCGCCAACATTGTTATTCCGGCAGAGATCGCTAAACAACGTGCAATCATTGAAGCGCAGGCAGAAGCGGAACGTATCAGAGAAAATGCAAAAGGTGAAGCCGATGCGATTTATGCAAAGATGGAAGCAGAAGCAAAAGGTTTGTATGAAATATTAACCAAACAGGCACAAGGTTACAAAGACGTTGTTGCTGCTGCGGGTGGAGATCCGACAAAAGCATTCCAGCTATTGTTAATTGAAAAACTTCCTGAATTAGTGAAAACACAGGTTGAAGCAGTTAAAAATATTAAAATTGACAAGATCACTGTTTGGGATTCCGGCAATGGAAATTCAGACAATGGTAACTCTTCTACGGCAAACTTTGTTTCCGGCATGATGAAAACTGTACCTCCGTTGAATGACTTGTTCAACATGGCCGGTCTTAACTTACCAACGTATTTAAAAGGAGAAGATACACCTAAAGACATTACTCCGTTAGAGCCTGGTGATGGTGCTAAAAAATAAAAATTTGCTCTGTATAAGTAAGTATTAAAAAAAAATCGTACTATTAAAGAGGGGCTGCTTACAGTCCCTCTTTTCTTTTATATCAAGCATTCTTAATGAATACCATGACTGCAAAACATTCTGAACCTGTTGGTTTTACATCCAACCCAGACTTAGCAACTATCCCCCTGCCTTTTGAATGGAAGGGAACGCCGCTGGATGCTAAGGGCAGATTTTTAAACCATGAATTTACATTCATCAATTCATTGAAAGCTTTATGGAAATGGCAAACAATGATCAATCCCCAAAAAGAGGAAAAGAAAAAAGATACCTGGAGATTAGCCTGTAAAACGGATAGTGATTTCCTGACATCTGAATCAGATTGTATCGTATGGCTGGGTCATGCATCTTTTTTCATACGTCTTGCAGGCATTACTTTACTCATAGATCCTGTGTTGTTTGATGTATCGCTGATCAAACGCAAATGTGCATTTCCGGTAGATCCGAATACCTTAAAAAATATCGATTACATTCTGGTATCGCATGATCACCGTGACCACTGCGATAAAAAAAGTCTGGAGCTGCTTGCTAAAAACAACCCGACTGCAACCTATTTAACCGGATTGAAAGTAGATGCTGTGATCAAAAAAATAACCGGCAGCACCTGCATACAAGCCGCAGGCTGGTACCAGCAATACAATATCGTACCTGAAATTAAGATCACCTATGTACCAAGCAGGCACTGGGGCAGACGCTATTTAACCGATACCAATGTACGGCTGTGGGGCGGATATGTAATAGAAGCTGCGGGCAAAACGATTTACTTTGGCGGCGACAGCGGCTATGGAAGTCATTTTGCAGATATCGGAAAAATCTTTCCGTTTATTGATTACGCCATGATTGGTATTGGTGCGTACAAACCTGAATTCTTTATGGCGCAAAGCCACCTCTCACCTATTGACGGCATTAAAGCTTTTGAAGATACTAAAGCAAAATATCTCATTCCGATGCATTACGGAACATTCGACCTTGCCGATGAACCGCTAAGTGATCCGATACAAGTGTTGAAAAAAGCACAGCAACAAAAACAGCTATCCGGTGAAATCTTATATTTGTGTGTAGGTGAAATAAGAAGCCTTGAATCTTCGCATCATACGAAATAATTAATGAAACAGGAGCTGGCTTTATTTATAAAAAAAATTATTGACCTGCCTGCAGCAGAAGAAAAAAAACTGCTGGCGATCACACGTGTTTATAAGGTACCTAAAGGCGATTTTTATATTCAGATTGGGCAAATACCTAAGAAATTTGCCTTTGTTGCCAAAGGGCTTTTCCGGTATGTATACATTGACAGCAAAGGAAATGAATTTACAAAAAACTTTGTCCCTGAAAATAATTTTGCGTTGGCTTATTCTTCAATGATTCGGCATGAAGTTTCTAAAATGGCTATAGAGGCGTTGGAAGATTCTATTATCTGCGAGATTGATTATACAGATTGGCTTACGCTTAAAAAAGGAAATGCGTGCTGGAATATATTTTTAATTACAATACTGGAAAACGCATTTACAATAAAAGAAAACCGTGAACGCGACCTGTTGCTTTTAGATGCAGAGCAGCGTTATGAAACATTCAGACAGGAATTCCCCGCACTTGAAACACGTGTAAAACAACACCTCATTGCTTCTTACCTGGGTATATCTCCTGTTTCTTTAAGCAGAATACGAAAAAAGCGAACTTAACATAGGTTAATGTTTTTGATTGAGAAAGATTTTTTCTTTACGGAAAAATAAATCAATTCAATTATGTTAACAGGAAATACAATTGTTATTACCGGAGGAAGTTCCGGTGTGGGTCTTGAACTTGCAAGACAACTTATTGCACAAAAAAACACCGTTATTATTTGCGGAAGGTCTGCACAAAAATTAGCAGATGCAGCGAACCAGACCCCTTGGCTGGTAACATATACCTGCAACATCGCCGACAGTATTTCATGCCAGCACTTTTACAACTGGATAAAAAATAATTATCCTGCATGCAATATACTGATCAACAATGCAGCAATTGCCTACACGACAGATTTTTTAAAAGATGAACAGGCAATTGATAAAGCCAATGAGGAATTTCAAACCAATGTTTTAGCACCCATCCGTTTAACAAAACTCTTTTCGCCCTTGCTCTTACAAAATGAACATCCTGCATTAATTAATATTTCAACAGGTTTGATCTATGCTCCTAAAGCAGGGTACCCCTTTTATACTGCGACAAAAGCTGCCTTACATATCTTTACACAAACCCTTCGCATGCAAACTGCTGCAAGTCCGTTAAAAATTATTGAAGCGCTCCTGCCTGTTGTTGATACACCCTGGCATAAAGGACGTGTACCAAAATCTGCTATTTCAGCTACACAGGCGGCGGCAAAAATTCTATCCGGAATAGATAAAGGGCAGAATGAAATTCGCGTTTCTAAAGTAGCTTTATTATATTGGGTCGCACGTATTTCACCTAAATGGGCCATAACGATTATTAACCGATTATAGAATCATTGTCTTTCAGCATATGAAATTGTGTATGCATGCACATTAAAAAAACAGAAACAGCTATCAGCTATGTCAGCTTCCATTGATCCGTTAAAAAAACTTGTTACATCTATCCATCCTTTTACTGATACAGAATGGGAACAGTTTGCGTCTTTGTGGAAACCATTTGAAGCGCGGAGAAAGGAACAATTAACCATACCGGGTCAAACAGAAAAATATTTATACTTTGTAACGGAGGGTGTACAGCGTGTATTTTATTTTGATGATGAAAACAGAGAAGCTACGCTGGTATTTACCTATGCCCCTTCCTTTGGTGGTGTGCTGGATTCCATGATTCACGAAACACCATCAAAGTATTATTATGAAACACTTACCCCATCGGCCTTTCTGCGCGCACCATTTGCTGAGATAGAAACACTCAGCAAAGAAATTAGAGGTATTGAGCTGCTACTCCGCAAAGGCGTTGTACAGGCATTAGCTGGTGTGCTGGAACGCCTGGTTGAAGTACAGTCTTTTTCTTCAGAAGAACGTTTTAAAAAACTTTTGCAAAGAAGTCCGCATATATTGCAGCTTGTTCCGCATAAATACCTGGCGAACTATCTGGGTATTGACCCGACAAACTTCAGTAAACTCATCAATAAAGTTAAAATCTGAAATATTGGTAAATACCAATATTTCAGATTCAACATAGATGCAATTTTGTTTCATACAAAACCAACACTTATGAAAACAACGATACTTCTGCCCCTTGCATCAAAAGGCTTTATACTTTTTTCAGCACTGAGTTTATTAACGTTAAGCATTCTTGCCTTTAATGATCCGCAGGCTGTCATGGATCTGGTACAGGTAAACCTGCCTAATACAGATGCGTATAGTTCAATACGCGGTGTTTATGGCGGCGTAGGGTTAACGATCTGCATAAGCCTGTTATACCTGCTTAGAAGAGATGTACAACTGGGCCTGGCTTTTCTCTCCTTGTTATGGGGTCTGTACGCACTCTCCCGGATCATCACCATACAGATTGAAGGTTCCTTAGGAAATTTCGGCTCTCAGTGGCTCGTGATTGAAAGTGTGCTCTTCGTTATCGGTTTTACGCTGTATCTGCTTAATAAAATTCATACACGCAATGCCTGAGTTTATGAAACCAATTCATTCAGTAATACTTATCCAGAATCTGCAAGCGCGTATTGAAACGTGTGCAGAGATGGCTGTTAACGTCTTTCAAAATCTGAATACGGCTTCACTCCTTTGTCCTTCAAATACAGGCGGCTGGAGTATTGTGCAGTGTCTGGATCACTTGAACAGCTATGGAGATTATTACCTGCCGCATATCCAAAAAGCATTCGATACGCATATGCCCGGAAAACCTGCAGAAGATGTTAAAAGCAGCTGGCTCGGAAATTATTTCACACAACTGATGCTTCCGGATTCAGGTAAAAAATACAAGGCGTTTAAAAAACATATCCCTAAACCACGATTGGATTCGGCTGCTGTTGTAGCCACCTTTATTGAACAGCAGGAAATACTGCTGACGTATCTGGAAAAGGCAAAAAAATATGATATGAATACCATCCGGATTTCAATTTCTATTGCGCCTTTTATTAAATTAAAACTTGGGGATGTATTTCAATTCCTTGTTGCACATACGGAACGGCATGTGCAACAAGCTCAACGGAATGTGCCCATTTATGAGTAAATGCATTATTACACCATGGTTAACCATGGGCAGACATATAAAGTACAAAAGAAAAATTACATGGGACAAATAAAAATATTCGGAATAAAAGAAGAACTGCATCCGATCAGAGAAAAACTATCTGCCACTTTACACGAATGTGTAATGGAAGCATTTCAGTATCCGAAAGATAAAAAGGCGCACCGTTTTATTTACATCGATGACGATAGCTATTTTTATTTCGAAACACGCACACGCAAACATACGATCATAGAAATCAATTTGTTTGAAGGGCGCTCTATTGAAGCAAAGAAAAAACTGTATCAGCTTTTATTTTCAAGATTTGATGCAGAATTAGGTATTTCAAACATGGATCTGGAAATTACGTTGTTTGAATCACCCAAACATAACTGGGGTATTCGTGGGAAAAGCGGAGATGAACTGGACCTGAATTATAAGGTTGACGTATAATCAGCTACAAAATAGTATCTGACCCACAGACGTTACCGCAATTCAGAGAAGTATTGAGAAAGCAGAAGGCAACGACGTTCACAGCGTTATCTGGAAATAAAAAACGCATCAATATTTCAATCTTGTAAAAAGTTTTTTCCACAAGGAATTATTTAATTACAGCCTTTGTTATCTTTACTTAAGGAGATTAACATTTTAAATATATGGCAGAATTAAGCGTTTCAGAAAAAGAACACGTTCAACTGGAATTGGATAAGTTGAATGAAGCGGTTGCACGCACAACTGATTTTAGCGAGAAATTAGAACTAAAAGATAAAATTCACAATATGACTATGATCCTGAATGGTGTTAAACCATATGGCTCAATAAATTATTTCTGTGAAGGCTGCGGTTCATAACTATATATCGCGATAAATAAAAAAAGCGTGATACTACTTGGTATCACGCTTTTTTTATTCCCTTGCTGTTTCATCCTTAAATCGTAAAGTGATCTACCGGATGAACAATGCGATGCGTTGCTTTTGATCCTGACTGATGTTTGTAATTGGGTTCACTTGCTGCTGTTGATGCATATGAGATTGCAGCTAAAAAAATTAGCAAGGCCATTGTAAATACTACTTTTTTCATTGCTGTAATTGTTAAGGTTAAGTGATATTTTTATAAAATGCTTATTTTCAGTGTCATTTAATGATTCAAATATACAGCTGGATTCTGTAGCGTATTTGTGCTAATTCTGAAGAATTTATGAAGAGATTTTGAAGCAAATATAAAGTTTTGTATTTTATCCGGATGATTCCTGCACTTATCTTAGTTTGCGGATTACCCGGATCGGGTAAAAGCTTTTTTGCACATCACCTGAGCAAAAAAACAGCAGTGCTGTATCTAAACAGCGACCTGTTACGCAAGGAATTGTTCCCCGACAAACGCAGCTATTCTGAACCGGAAAAACAATTTGTTTACGATACCCTGTTAGCACGTACACAGTCGGCCTTATTTGATCATAAACCTGTACTTGTTGATGCGACCTTTTATAAACAGGAACTGCGTATTCCTTTTTATGCATTGGCGCAGAAAAACAACATTCCATTATATATCTTTTACATTACAGCTGACGAAGCCCTCATTAAAGAAAGAACTTCCGTTACGCGTACCGATAGTGAAGCAGATTTTTCTGTATATGTAAAGCTGAAGGATCTGTTCGAACCCATTACCCTGCCGTATAAAACACTCGTTTCAGACAAAAATAATATTGATACGCTTCTTACAAATGCGTTAACATATCTGAGCAATGGAAAGAAATGAAATTGAACAGCTTGTCGCCCATGGGATTTTTCCATATGACCAGCAGGCAAAAACACGGCTGATTGAAACGGCTATCTCATACATTCTTTTAAAAGGCTCTTATGCATATAAGATCAAAAAGAACATTAAGCTGTCGTTCCTTGATTTCTCCACGCTTGAAAAACGCAGGCATTTTTGCTACGAAGAGCTGCGTCTCAATCAACGGCTGGCAAAAGATATGTACATAAACGTATTCGCGGTTTCTAAAAAAGGCAAGCAGTGGTCTATTTCAACAGGTCCGGCTAAAGCAAAAGAATATGTTATACTGATGAAAGGCATGAATCCGGATCATCAGTTAAATGCGTTGCTGAAAAAAAATCGAATCACAAAAAAACCAATCCGCCAACTAGCGCAACAACTGGCAGACTTTCATCAGAATGAAAAATCATTATCGCTTACATACGATCCATTTTTCCTTTCGCGTGAATTTGCTGATATTGAAAAATTCAGTTCCACGATTGAAAAAAAATTAGGCGTTGATTATTACAAACTGGTGCAGACCTGCATACAACTATCAAATCACTTTGTATTACTGCAACAGGAATTTATTTCAAAACGCCCGTGTCTGGGATATTTTAAAAACTGCCACGGCGATCTGCACAGTCAGAATATCTTCATTGAAAAGAAACCTGTTATTTTTGATTGCATTGAATTCAGGGAAGCATTCAGACACATTGATGTGCTGAATGAAATAGCGTTTCTTTGTATGGATCTGGAAACATACGGCTATGCAGATCTGTCAAAAATATTTCTGACAGATTACATCAAAAAAACAGGATATGCATTCGGTAAAAAAGAACAGCTTTTATTTACCTACTTTAAAGCATACCGGTCCTGTATCCGTGCCAAAGTACATACGATAGAAATGTCTCAGCACCCATCCAGCACACAGATCAAAGAGAAAGTAAAAAAGTATATTGAAGGAATGGCCGGTTATATGATTGAGATCGCCGGTAAATTTTGAATTGATTAGTGTTGACGCGCCCCTTGCGATCACGCTTTCTTCTCAAAAATGGATGATCGTTTTAATGGACGAACGCAATGAAACAGGGCGGTCATAAAAAACAGGTGGCCACATATTAAACAGGGCGACCGCATATTAAACAGGGCAACCGCAAGGGTCGCTCCTACAGCAGATCCAATACGATATCTTTCCAATTGGTTGCTTTTTTATAATTTTTATCGGCCATGCGTTCTTCTACTTTTTTACGGTATGCCCAGATTGTGGGCTTGCGCAGATCGATCAATTCAGACAATGCTTCGTCTGTCTGTTTCATGTTTGAGAACTCTACATACGTCAAATAAAATGCTTTATTCAACGGGAATTTCAAATGATGAAATAAGGTATTCGCCGTAATTGATTCAATAGTACCGCACTTGCTGCATTTCTTCCGGTACCACACGCCGGCATTGCTGGCTTTTGTGTTGCCGCATTTCTTACAGACAAATCCATCCGGCCATTTCAGTTGCTGAATTACTTTTAAACAGGTATCATCGTCCGGGTAAGTGTTCAAAAATTCTTCATATGAAACATCCTGATTATAAATACGCGAAATTTTTTCTTCTTTGATCTCTTTTTGCAAGGCATAGTTAAAGCGGTCTAATTCAGAATTTAACCGGTCTGTTTCTTTTGCAAACGCTTCTAACTTTTCATTTGCCGATTGGAGTTCAGCTGTACGCTCCCGTACTTTGGTTTCCAATTCACGGTTAACTTTTTCCTGCAATGTTTTCTTTTCTTCCAGCTCTACAATCAAACGCTGCTGCAAACCATCATTCTCACTCAACTGTACAATCAATGCTTCTTTGCTCTGCTCCTTTTCCTGCTGAATGATCCGGATCTTATCAGCTAGTGCTACGGAGAAAATAATTACTTCCAATATAATACCATAATTAAAACTATATACCGTAAAAATAGTTGATGGAAGGATATTAAAGGAACGCAGCAGATTGATCAGTACACTTAGCATAACCATGGAAAAGCCCGCAAAGAAATAGTATGCAAAATGATTTCCTTTTTTTGCAATAAATAACGAAGTGATATAAACAATAATGAAAACGGAGAAGAACACATATTCTGAAAGCAGCATAAGAGCAGGTATTGCTATAGAAAGCAACAGCATACAAACATATATACCAAGTAAAAACAGCAGCAGTTTTTTGATGCCTGCCGCATAACGTTTTATCTCTAAAAATGAAACAGAATATACAATAAATGTGCTCAGAAATATTGGTTTGGCCAGATACAGGTTAAAAATAAAATTCAACGAAGGGAAATAAGATAATACATATTGGTAGGCTATACCATCTTCACGCACAGACAAGGCAATACAGCCTATGATATAAAAGACGTACAGAATATGAACGCGCATGGCACCTTTCATGTACAGAAATAAATTATACAGCAGTACAATCAGCAGTACGCCATAATAACAACCTAAAAAGAAATACTCCGAGATGGCATATTCGGTAAAGAAATGATCAGAACGGATCTTAAAATATAATTCATCGGGTTGAATGTCCCGCACACCAATACAAATGGTATACACACCAGGTTCCATATTCAATGGAAAAATAAAATTTTTATGCTGCAGGTAACGCTGGGAAAACGGATACGCTGCGCCGGTTATAAAAGAACGGATGGTATCTTTTCCCTGATTCAATACATAACACTTTACTTCTTTCAGCTGAGGGGCCAGGCATTCAATCAAAAAATCGGATGAGGTGTTTTTTTGAATGTTTGTTTCGATCCAGTAATAAGCGGTATCGCCGGTATGAATACCAAAGAAAGAATTTTTATCGGTTAAAAAAATGTCACTGGTATATTCATCCAATACAAGCTGCGCCTGCACCGGAAGCAGTAAAAAAAAACACGTAAGTAAGGTAAGGATTCGTGTAATCATGTAACAATATCGCTTATTATTATTTAATACGATTAAACCAGAGACATGTTTTAAAAGAACATCCCTTCTGCCTATTCAGAAGGGATGCCTTGAAAATAAACTCCATCAAATTACTCATTAAAATATATTTCTGTCTGGAGATTTCCGATCATCAGATCAAAAGCGCCTGCTTCGGTTACTGTTTTCAGATCTTTATTTACAAATTGCAGATCCGCTGCTTTGATCGTAAACGAAACGGTTTGCTTCTCTCCTGCTTTCAGTTCAATCTTTGTGTATTTACGTAAGCGTCTTTCAGAAGGCGTAATCGATGCGAAGTGGTCTCTGGAATATAACTCTACGGCTATCTTACCTGTACGTGCTCCTGTATTGCTTATGTCTACCGTTACCAGCACACTATCGTTCTTCGTAAAATTACTTTTGTTCACGTTAAGGTTTGAATATGCAAACGTTGTGTAGCTCAAGCCATGTCCGAATGGCCATTGCGGATTGAACGCAACAAATTCACTCACGCCCGGTTTTAACTGCTGCTCGGTTTCCTTAAATTTATAATCGTATGTAGTAATATCTCCGTCGTATCTCGGATAGGTGAACGGAAGCTTACCGCTGGGATTGATGTCACCGTATAGAATCTCTGCAAATGCGTCTGCACCTTTGCTGCCCGGACGGTAGCACATTATTACAGCATCTGCAAGTGCTTCTTCTTCCGGAAACAAACGCGGCCTGCCCTCTACCAGGCATACAATGACAGGTTTGCCTGTTTTCTTTGCAGCAACAATCAATTGCTTCTGCGCTTCCGGCAGATTGAGATCCTTGATTACTCCAGGCTGTTCGGCATAGGCAGCTTCACCTACACACACAATAATTACATCCACCCCTGCTGTATTTTTTTGAATAAAGGAAACATCATAATTTGCTGCATCATCAAATCCTGTAGTCGCATTCGTTCTGATGTTAGCTTTATTACCGCTCGCTTCTAATGCCTCACGGATTGTTTTAGTTGTTTCAGGATACAGCGATTCATTGCTTCCCTGCCATGTGTATGACCATGAACTGTGCAGCGCAGATAAACTGTTAGCGGCCGGACCAACCAATAGTATTTTTTTATCTTTTGCAAGAGGCAGAATATTTTTATCGTTCTTCAATAATGTAATTGATTCACGCGCTGCATTTAGTGCGATCTGTTGATGTGCATCAGAACCCACTACACCAACATCTGCAATGGATGGCAATGGATTTTTCATCAAGCCCAGTTTGATTTTCAGGGTCAGAATACGTCCCACCGCTTCGTCGATGCGCGCCATAGAAACTTTTCCTTCTTTCACCAATTCTACCAGATATTTCGGAAACGAGTAATCATTCGGCACCATGCTCATATCCACACCTGCGTTAACGGCCATCATTACGGCTTCTTTCGGCGTAGCAGCTACTTTATGCCAGGTGTGCAAACGGATCACATCTTCCCAATCCGATACAACCATTCCGGTAAATCCAAGCTCTGTACGGAGCAGATCTGTTAACAGCCATTTGTTGCCGTGACACGGAATGCCATTGATCTCAGCAGAGTTGATCATAATGGATGAAGCGCCTTTATTGATCGCTTCTCTGAACGGGGGCAGATAATATTCGCGCAGCACAATTTCAGGAATGTGTGATTGTGTGCGGTCTATACCATTTTTGGGTGCTGAATATCCAATAAAGTGTTTCAGGCAGGAAGCTATGTTTGTTTTAGACGTCAGGTCACTGCCTTCCATCATTTGTACGGCTGCTGAACCCATTTGTGTTGTTATGTATACATCTTCACCAAAGGTTTCTTCAAAGCGCGACCAGTAAGGTTCTCTGCCTACGTCAAGCACCGGAGCAAAATTCCAGGTAAGGCCAACGGAACGCGCTTCTGTTGACGTTACCTGAGCTGCCTGCGAAACCAATTGATCGTTGCGGGATGCAGCCATACCTATGTTATGCGGAAACAATACGGCATCTTTAATAAAGCCAACACCATGCATGGCATCTGTTCCGTATAAAACCGGAATTTTATTAGGTGATTGCAATGCTTCGTTCTGGATCTGAGAAATCAATTCAACCCATTTTTCAGGTGTGTATGCCTGAATGCAATTTAATATAGAACCGACATGATAGGTTTGAATGGCTTCTTTTAATCTGGCGGTATCTAATTTTTCATCGGTATTTCCATATCCGTTGTTCAATAAATTACGGATATCGATCTGCGTCATCTGTCCGGCTTTTTCTTCCAGCGACATATTTTTTAACAGATCCTGTACTTCTTTATCAAAGGCCTGAGGTTTACTCCCCGCTTCTGTTTTTTTCTCACAAGAGAAAAAAGCGGCTGCACTGAGCCAGATGGAAATCAATACGGTTATTTTTTTCATATAAGAAAAGAGTTAGGTGAAATCGTTTCCAATATTACGGTGCTGTGGCAGGAATAATTAGTAAAAAAGTGTATTTATGCCTTAAAAACACATATTTTGAAGCACTTTACTGCTGTATTGATACGCTTTGTTACCAACAAAAAATGTGTTAAAACGAAGCTGAAAAGGATTGGTTTGAAGAAGGATATTTATTTTACCGCTTCAAGATTTTCTATCTTATTTTATCAGATCTTAAACATCAGTCATCTGTAAATTGCAATCCCTTCGGGATTGTGCGTAAGAATTTGCGGTGTGTTATACTACAGATATTTGACCCCGCTGGGGTCATAACGCAATAGCAAATAACGATGGGTAACTACATTTGATTATACACGCAGGAATTATTTCACCGAAATTACGTGATAATTCATAATTCATAATTCATAATTCATAATTCATAATTCATAATTCATAATTCATAATTCATAATTCATAATTCATAATTCATAATTACTTAACTCGCTTTAAAGTTCTTCAGGTTATACGTTACGGTAAACATAAAATACCGTGTTAATACGGTTGTATACGTATCCTGCACATAACTTTCCGTGACCGTTCTTGCGATGCTCCTGTTTTGGTTTAACAAATCAAACACACTTACGCGAACTTCTAAAGATTGATCTTTTAGCAGCTTGTATCCGATCGAAGCATTCCACAGGAAAAACTGCTGATTGAATGCAGTGGATAAACCGGAATACAGACGTTCATTCACTTCGGTAGAGAGCACCAGACCTTTATACGGCATGATATTTACTTTAGCGGTTGCCAGGTGATAGAAATAGTTATTGTTCAGCTGCGGGCGGATAGAGTTTTCTACAATGTTATAGGATGCATTATACGTAACATTAAAATCCACCTGTTTGCTGATGTTACTTGAGATACCTAAACCGCCGCTTAAGGCATATGCGTTTGAAATATTGGTTATTAGGTTAATCGTACCCGGAGTGCGTATATAGGAAACACCTGTATTCAGATTGATATTGCTTTTAATTTTTGAAACCGGAAATCCATACGTATAAAAACTATTTACATTCCAGTATCCATCCAGGTTTACAGGCCTTCTAAGCTGCGAACCTTTATTAATGGTAACACCATTTTCAATAACGGTATCATTGGTCGCAATAAAGCTGGAACTGGCTATGTAATTATTGGTTTGATTTATACCTAAGAACAACATTGAGCTCGTTGCCTTCTTCGAGCTGGTTATACCGTAATGCATAAACAACGAATTTGTATACTCCTGTTTCAGATTCTGATTTCCTGTTGAAAGCAACAAGGTATTTGAGTTATCTATTACATTCTGTAACTGATTTACACCAGGCGTTGATGTACTGGATCTATAAAACAAGCGAATGTTGCTGCTATCTGAAAACTTAATCTTCAGCATAGCTGAAGGTAAAATATTATTGAATTGCTTTTCAATTTCGCTGGTCGAAGGAAATAATTGTGTACTCGAAAGTTTTACGTTCTGCCCGTCAACGCCCACCATGAAATTTGTCTTTCCTTTAGCATAACGGTAGCCAATACCTCCTTTTTGTGTGAGCGTATAATTATCCAATTGGTTGGATACATAAATAGCTGTTGAATCGTATTCTCCGGTAGAGGTATTATAATTATCAACACGTTTGTTGGCATCGTTTTTTGTATACGTTGGACTGTAATTAAACTGTAAGGTACCCGTTTTAGAAATCGGCTCCGTATACATGATGTTTGTTCTGTATGAATATGAATGCGTATTATTTATCCCTTGCTGATCAATCAATCTGGTGCTGACAAGGTTATCGGTATAAAAGTTATCCGAATACAAGGTTGTATTAACTTCGTTTACATTGATTGTAGAACCAAGGTTTGCAGAAAACGTCCTTCCCTTTTTTGCAAACTTATGGCGCCACATTAAGTTATTTGAAATCGAATAATTATCGCTCCGGTTCTCATTATTATTTGCCGTAGTACTCAATAATGAATCTGTTATATACCTGTTTACACCAAGCAGGTTCTGATATGAATTTCTTTTTTGAAAACTGATGCTTGGAATATAAATAAACGAGTTAGATGAATCCAGCATGTATTCTAAGCGTCCGGATATGCGGTGATTGTAGTTTTGTGTCTTGCTGGTATTATCTTCCCGATAGATTGTGCTGGCTGTATCGTTTAAGAAATACTGTCTGTTAATAATACTGTTGTTTACATTCGTTGAATTATTAAAGAAATAACTGGCCGTTACTTTTAATTTGGGCGACCAAACATCTGAATAATTTAAGCCAATAGAATTGGTAGTACTGATCCCGCTTTGCTGACCGACTAAAAAATTATTGGCACTATTTCCGCCGCCGCCGCCCTGAGGACCACCACCACTGCCTCCACCACCGGGAGGGCCTGCTCTGTTTGAGCTTGCCCCCATGCTGGTAAGATCCTGTGCGGAAAAATTCTGTACGTTTATATTATTAGCAATACCTATTACTGAAATGCGCTGTTTTCCTTTAAATGAATTCAGGTTTAAACCTGCATTGTATCGGTCGTTTGTACCATAACCTGCATACACTTTACCAAACTGACCGTTATTCTTTTCCGGCTTGGTAACAATGTTAATCGACTTTTGTGAATTGCCATCATCAAAGCCCGTAAACTGTGCCTGGTCTGTCTGTCTGTCAAAGATCTGAACTTTACCTACAATCTCTGCCGGTAAACTGCGCAGTACTAATAGCGCATCATTACCGAAAAACTCTTCACCATCTACCGTTACTTTTTTTACTGTTTCTCCATTTACTTTAACTTCTCCGTTTTGAACAGTTATACCGGGCATTTTCGTTACCAGGTCTTCTGCTGTTGCATCCGGGTTGGTAACATAAGCATTAGCATTGATATTGGTTGTATCGCCATTCTGCTCTACACGTGTTATTTTTTCAGCAATAACAATGTCCTGCATCTGCAAGTCTTCTGCAATTTTAATCGTACCCAGATCTTTATTTTCTGAACCGATACCTACTTCAAACGTTGTTATTTTATACCCAACCAAAAGTGTTTTAAAAATATAGGTACCTGCTTTTATCCGTTCAAATTGAAAAACACCGTCTTCTTCTACGTAAGCAGAATTCACCTTAGTTGTATCCGATTTATCTATTAACAACACAATTGTTCCGCTCATCAGATCACCGGTGCCGGCATCTACAACTTTACCGGTAACGTTTTGCGCATAACCGGAAAGAGCGTATAAGAAGAAAATAACAGGAAATATAAATTTCATATATGAATAAACATTATGGCAAATCTAAGAAATTGGGGTATATACCTTTATTCTACTACTTAAAGATTCTAAATATATCTGTGATAAAATAAAAAAATAGATAATTGCACGTTTTTTTAAGATGAAACGTGAGATTCCGCCTGTTGAGAACAGTTAAATGAACCAATGACTATAGAATACGCTAATCAGCAACTATTCCTGTTGCATCCATGCATACGTCTGATCATCATTCAAATAAATTACGCCACCTCCACAGGATTCATCTGCATGTAAAAAAATACCTGCCCGTGTCAATGTAATTTTATCTTCATCTTTAATTTGATCGCGGGAAATATCAGGATCGTCATAGTTTGCATAATTCCAGTAAAACTCACCTTTGGGCGCAACTTCCATAATACCAGCCCAGTTAAAATCGTTAAAGCCTCTATCTAAAAATGCCTTCCCCATGCCTAGTGTGTCACATCTACCGGCAGCATACTGAATAACAAGGCCATATTTTGATATGTGGGCATCTAACCTCAGACCAATCGTATCATTCTTTCCATCGCCATCCAGATCACAAAAAATATCTGCGGGCATTTTTTGTGGTATGTAAATTGTTTCGATGTCATTTATGTTATCAGACCCGGTTTGAGAAGGATAAACAGAGGCTGTGTCATCACCCAAGATAATTTCTGAATATTCTTGTTTTTCAATACAGGAAAAACAAAAAATACTGAGTATGACTATATATATTCTAAACATCAGTATTTTAATAGTTTTCTGATTGAAACCAAATGCGAAAGCAATACCAATGGTACCACGCAGCAAGGCAGCCATACAAAAGGAAAATATAACACCGCAACATTCGGCTGGTCAAACGCGAATTGCTGAAATGGAACAGGCGTTGATAATACTGCATACACAACAATATTTAACAGCAAACCCATACAAATGATGTTCCATGCCAGCAGTACTGTTTGGCTGAGCTTTTGTTTTACATAGCCGTAGTAATAAATGAACGGTGCTGAAATTCCGGATAGAATATCCAGATTTCTGCCTTCAAACGTCATCAGTTCCGGTACCTGTTTATACAGGAATAAACAAAACAAAACGATCTCTACAGGAATACGGACAACATGTAACAGCGTTAACACTTTTACATCGAGCCGATCAATAAAGTCTTTGCCTTGTGATGTGTTAAACAAGACAAGTATGGTAAGTAAAGGCGGTATAACTAAAAGCAGGAAACGCGGCGGCAACGAATCCGTTACGGTATAAAAACCGGTAGTACTGATCAATGCCTGCAGCGTGATCCAGGCAAGCAAAACAATTAACGTGGTTTTAGACCTGCCGGCTGCTTCGTAAAAAAAGAATATCGTTAACAGCGTTGTTAAGACAAAAGCGATGCAGATATAGGACGGTAAATTTTCCATAAATATATGAATGCGTTTTACTTTTCAAACATGACTTTTTACACGTATAATCGAAGTGGTCTAAAAATACTCTGTTCCAATATACAAAAAAAGCCTCCCGCAAATTGCAGGAGGCTTTCAATTTTATAGATTTATTTAATACTACTTTTCTTTGTAGTAAAAATTCAATGCACCTTTATACGTTCTGTACGGGAATGTCATCCAAGGGAATGGAGCTGCTTCTAATTCGAAGTTAGAAGAACCACCGATCATTACTTTAAATGCACCTTCTTCCGTTACACGTGTAAATTTATGCGTTGTTGCCGTCTGCTCTTCTTTCACGAATGAAAGGTCTGCTCTTGAAATTTCAAACGATACCGTTTTAGATTCGCCTGCTTTGATTGCTACTCTTTCAAACGCTCTTAAACGTTTAGAATTCGGAACAACGGATGCAAACATATCACGTGTATACAATTGAACAACCTCTTCACCGTCAACCGTACCTGTATTTTTAACGGTTACAGATACTTTCAGTTTAGCATCTCCGATTAATGTATCTGTGCTGATTTTAGCATCAGAATATTCAAACGTTGTATAACTTAAACCATGACCGAATGGCCATTGCGGCATATACCCTTCGTCAACGAAACCACCTGGTGTTGTTTCAACGTTAGCTTCTGTCCACTTATGGTCATACATGATGAAATCACCTGTGTGTTTCGGATAAGAGAATGGAAGTTTACCACCCGGGTTATAATCACCAAATAATACATCTGCAATTGCATTTGCGCCCTGGCTTCCCGGCCAGAATGCATCTACTACAGCAGGTACACCGTCAACAAACGCAGAGATCACTCTCGGACGTCCTTCAACCAATACAAGAATTACCGGCTTACCCGTTTTAATAGCAGCTTGTGCCAATGCAATCTGGCGTGCATCTAATGTAAGATCTCTGATTGAACCCGGAGATTCAGCATATGAATTTTCACCTAAGCAAAGAACGATCGCGTCTGCGCCTGCAAGAGATGGCAAGCTGTAGTTTTTAGGATCTTCGTAGTTTTCTACAGATTGACACACAACTTTACCGGCACCGATCTTAGCTTCCAATGCTTGTTTGATTGTTAACGTAGATTTAGGGAACAATGGTAAAATACTGTCTCCGAACGTAACGCCATTGATAAAGTTTTTATCACCTTTGCTTGAAAGTTTTGCTGACGCGTCAGCACCCTGCCAGGTGTATGACCAGCATCCATGTAAAGAAGGAACGTTGTTTGCATTTGGACCAGCAACAACAATCTTGATTTCTTTTTTCAATGGAAGTGTATTCTTATCATTTTTCAACAAAGTGATTGTTTGTCTTGCAGCAAATAATGCTTTCTCTGCATACTCAGGCTTACCAAAGTTTGCGATCGCTTCTTTTTCTACTACCGGATTTTCAAACAAACCTAATTTCATTTTCAATGTTAAAATTCTTTTTACAGAAGCATCAATATGCGCCATTGGAATTTCACCATCCTTGATCAAAGAGATCAAATGTTTTGTGAATTCATAATCGTTTGGTGTCATACTCATGTCAATACCTGCAAGGATAGCTGTTTTAACAGCATCTCTCATTGTAGGGCTGATGTTGTGACGTTCGTGTAAACGGTTGATATCTTCCCAGTCTGTTACAATCAAACCTTTGAAACCTAATTCACCACGTAATACATCTGTTAACAGGTATTTGTTTGCGTGAACCGGCACACCATTGATCTCACCGGAGTTGATCATGATGGTAGAGGCACCAGCTTTAACAGCTGCCTGGAACTGCGGTAAATAATATTCTCTCAACTCAATTTCAGGAATGAAAGACGGTGTTCTGTCACGGCCTGTTCTTGAAGCAGAGTAACCAATGAAGTGTTTCATACAGGAAGCAACTGCTTTCGGGCTTCCTAAACCAGCTTCTTCATATTTAGAAATGGCAGCCACACCCATTTGTTCTACAAGGTATGGATCTTCACCAAACGTTTCAGGGAAACGCGGCCAAAGCGGGTTACGGCCAAGATCCAGAACCGGATCAAAGTTCCATCTAAGACCGCAGGCTCTTGCTTCTAATGCTGTAACTTCAGCACCAGCAGCTTCAACAGCCGGGTTCCATGAAGCGGCAGTACCGATGTTGTGCGGGAATAACGTAGAGTTTAATGTAAACGTAACCCCGTGAATGGCATCAATACCATACAATACCGGAATGTTCTGTCCTGTTTTCGTTGCTTTGTCCTGAATCTGTGTGATAATTGAGATCCACTGATCCTGAGAATATGCTCGGTTGATCGCATTCAGAATAGAACCAACTTTGTACTTAACAATTGCAGTGTCTAATAAAGCCGGGTCAATAATACCGTAGTTGTTATCATAACCGCTACCGTTACCCGTGTAAAGAATTTTGTTCAAATTCACTTGCGTCATTTGACCAGCCTTCTCTTCAGGACTCATTTTTGCAATAAGTGCATCAACTTTGGCTTCGATTTCTTTGTCTTTGTCTGAAACAGCTGACGTTTCAGGCGCTGCTGGTTTTTCGCTTTTGTTACAAGCAGTAAAAGCCCAGAGAGAAACAAGAACACCAAAAAGATAAATTGTTTTTTTCATCGTTTATGTGTTAAAATATAAAATGCATTAATCTACTCCCTTCCATATTGGTTTCTGAACGGAATATCCTTCAATAATACAACTTTTTTAAGGTTTTGCCAAGCAGATACCGCTTGAAAATGGCTGATTCCTAGGCACGGTGGAAAAATCGTTTAAAACAATTAAAAGTGCTATATACCTATGTTAATACAGAATTACGGAAGGAGAATCGTTTCTATTTCAACGGTATAGATTCCACAGAAACAAACTCCAGCGCCTGCAGGATGTTGAGGCGCAACAGATCTGCATACCTGCCGTTATGAACCACAGAAGCTTCTGCCAGCCTGAACGAATACGGCTGGTTATCCGGATTTACAAACAGTTTATTTATATCCAGCTTAACATAAATCCGTGTCAGGGTATTTTCCTTCACCTGAATCAAAGGTACCGCATTGAATATGTCTCCGAAACTGATAGGCATAATACGTGCATCGCCGCCTATGGCCAGGTGCAGCAGACTGTCTTCTGCCACTGGGCTTCTTCCTTCTGCCAGAAAAAAGATATATCCGGAGTTCCATTCCCAAAACATGTCTGCATTCCCGACATCCAGCGGATAAGGGGCCATTGTAGGATCGCTGTGATTCAGTGCCCGCGGTACTCCTATGGAAAAGCGGATGTCTGAATAGTCGCCTGTTTGCGTGGTAAACGATGTGGTATGCTGCAGGAAACCGGTTGCTGTATCCTGTTTTGTTTCAGTAAGATCTACAAAAAAAACACCCTGTGCGGCCGCATCGGAATGAGCCGCCCGCTCAGGTGTATTGGAACGGGAGAAGGCAATATCAGTAAGGAAAAATTTCAGATTGTTAATCGTATACGATTCGTCTGCTGCATTCACATATACACTATCCAGATAAAAGGGTTTGTCGTTCACCACCGGAATGCACACAAACTCTACGTTCGCAACGGGCTTGATCCCCACACCTTGCTTTTTTTTACTGCCTACACACGCGCCTGCTGCAACAAGCAGCAATATAATTCCTGTATATAAATGCTTACCCATAGTTATTCCGGACGAAAAGCTTTATTGGTAATAAACGTCATATCTGTAAGCGTATGCAGAAAACTGACCAGGTCTTTTTTATCCTGCGTGTTTAACTTCATGCCTTTATGAATATGCACATGTTCTGATTTATTTGGATGAGAAATTCCCCCTGTATTATAATGATCAATCACTTCTTCGAGTGTCTTCAGGCTGCCATCGTGCATGTAAGGCGCTGTTAAAGCAATGTTGCGAAGTGTTGGCACTTTAAATTTCCCTTTATCACTTTCTTTTCCGGTGATCCGGTATCTGCCCTGATCACTGTATTCCATATACAAACCGTTATTCTGAAAACTGTTGTTGGTCAGGTTAATTCCTGAATGGCAGGAACCACAGTGAACCTTATCACCACCAAAAAATAATTTATACCCGCGCAGTTCAGATTCATTAAAAGCAGCCGGATCTTTTTTATAAAAGTACGCATCGAACTTTGTATCTGCACTTATGAGCGTACGTTCAAATGAAGCAATTGCCTTGAACAAACTGGCAGCATCCGGATTCGTTCCATAGGCTTTTTTGAAAAGCTTTTTGTATACATGATCTGCATTCAGCCGGTTTACGGCTTCCTGCACCGGCAGATTCATTTCATTCGGACTGGTGAGGGGTTTCAACACCTGCAGTTCCAGGCTCGGTACACCGCCGTCCCAGAAAAAGGCATTGGACCAGGCAAGGTTGATCAAAGGCATTCCGTTGCGGTCGCTTACCCGTTGATTCACCCCTGTGCTTAACGTTTTACCATCGGTAAACCCCATTGTTTGCAGGTGACAGGAGGAACACGAAACAGAACGGTCTGAAGATAAAAGGGTGTCATAGAACAACTTTTTACCTAATTCGATCCGGGCATAGGTGAGCGCATTATCTTCCGGAATATAAGGCTGCGGGAATCCTTCCGGGATGTTTAATACATACGGCTTTTCTGTTATGTTATATACTGCAGAGCAGCAAAACAGCACACTCGTAAGGATTAAGAAAACGCGGATAGAAAGGTTCATGTCTTCATAAAGAGTTTGTGAAGATACGAAAAAGTACGCAGGTGATAAAAAAGCAATATGTTCGCTCATTCAAAACACCAATTTTATGCTGCTGCGAATGGAATTTAAGCTTTTGCGCTTTTCATTAATTCTCTGGATCCATCCCTTAAAAAGTGATGGCAATGAAGCGCAGTCTTTGTATAATTGAAAACAGCGAAAGCCATTTTGCTCGCTTATAAAATATATTGTATTTGACTTTACTCAGCAACAGACTCAGAACCTAATCCCATCCCTTAAAAGGCATGGCAATGAAGCGCGGCCTTTATATAATTTCGGCTGCCAGTGAAAATTTTTATTTGTTAATTCTATCAACAACCATTTTGAAGGAAAATGAATAACCACAGACGTTGAACTGTATTTTGTTCTTTTTGATATTTGTACCTTGGAATTTCCGAACAACGGCCTAGTGTTTGCGCGCAATAGTATAATCTACCAGGTCACGCAGCGCTTTTTTATATACGGAATCCTGAAATTCTTCTAAAAATCCGTAAGCTTCTTCTCTGAAATTTTCCATTACCGTGCGTGTGTATTCAATGCCCCCGGACTCACGCACAAACTGCAGCACTTCTTTTACCTTTGCCGATTTATGCGTTTGATTTTTGATAATAAACATGATCCGTTTTTTCTCCAGCCAGCTTGCCTTATTCAAGGCATAAATCAATGGAAGCGTCATCTTGCGTTCTTTAATGTCGATACCTACCGGTTTACCGATCATTTCAGATGTTTCATAATCAAACAGATCATCTTTCACCTGAAACGCCATGCCGATTTTTTCCCCGAACATTTTTGCACGCTCTACCAATGCTTCATCTGCACCGGTAGAAGAAACACCTACAGCACAGCAGGAGGCAATCAGCGAAGCGGTCTTCTGACGGATAATTTCAAAATAGATCTCTTCGTTAATATTCAGGTTACGGGCTTTTTCAATCTGCAGCAACTCACCTTCACTCATTTCACGTACCGCATTGGATACAATTTTCAGCAGATGGAAATCGCCGTGATTGATTGATAACAAAAGACCTTTTGATAACAGATAATCGCCTACCAAAACAGCGATCTTATTTTTCCAGAGTGCGTTAATAGAGAACATTCCGCGACGGTAATCTGAATCATCTACCACATCGTCGTGCACAAGCGTTGCTGTATGCAATAATTCGATGAGCGCGGCGCCGCGTTGTGTTGAGTCGTTTACATTCCCTGCCAGATGAGCGGATAAAAATACAAACATTGGCCGCATTTGCTTGCCGTTGCGCTTTACGATATACGACATAATCTTATCCAACAGCATCACTTTGGATTTCATTGAATCACGGAACTTCTTTTCGAAGTCCTTCATGTCGTCTTTCACAACATTTCTTATATCATCTAAGCGTATTTCAGACATGGGAGAATTAAAGTACGAATATAGGCAATTTAAGGAATTGTACTTGCAGGATACAATTATTTCATATTGATAAACTGTAACGCTACCCCTACATCCTTGGAGCGCAAAAGAGCAATAATCTCCTGCAGGTCATCAATCTTTTTACCTGTAACACGAATTAAATCATCCATTTGCGCAGGTGTTACCTTTGAGCCCGAGTCTTTAATAATCTTGATTATTTTTTTGCAGCTTTCTTTATCGATACCATTCTTTACAGGCAGCTCACGCTTTACCATAGGTCCGGAAGCATATTCTTCCTTTGACATATCCAATGCTTTGGCATCAATTCCCTGCTTTGCCATACGTGTAATGACAATATCCACGATGGCATTCATACGCATGCTGTTCTCGGTTGTAACCTTGATGATCGATGCTTTTTTGTCCAGATCTATTTCCGTTTTTGAATCACGGAAATCATACCGCGTTGTGATCTCCTTGCGGGCTACATTTAAGGCATTATCAAGGGTTTGCGGATCAACTTTACTTACGATATCAAAAGAAGGCATATATGTTCTATTTTATTAACTATCAGACACTATTGAAAGAACGAAGTTAGACATTTAAGATTTGTTAACAAATACTAAAACTTTGATATCGCATCCACGTTAGAAAACTTATTAACAAGACAACAAAATCATGTAATTCGTTATCCATAATTTCGACGGAACTGGTATATTCAAAACAGAAATACGTATGGTTCCAACAATTTAACAGTTTACAAATGCACTAACGATTTCGTATCGTTTAAACGTTTTTGATTTTATGGCTAAGGAAAAAAAGAGCAGGGACACACAGAAGAAAATCTTCGTGTTGGACACATCCGTGATTATCTACGATCACAATGCAGTTAAGAATTTTGAAGAGCATGATTTAGCTATCCCCATTACTGTACTGGAAGAACTGGACAATTTTAAAAAGGGTAACGACATCAAAAACTTTGAAGCAAGAGAATTTACACGCTTTCTGGATGAGCTGGCTGCTGACAGTGCAAGTCTGCAGGACTGGATACAGCTTGAGGGCCGTGATAAAGGAAAGCTGAAAGTTATCATGAATACGCATGGTACCAAAGAAACAGATGCTGAAAAGATTTTTGATGACCGCAAAAACGATCACAAAATCTTAAATGCGGCTATTTCTGTGCAGGCAGAAAATCCAGATAAAAAAGTAATTCTAGTAAGTAAAGATATTAACCTGCGCCTTAAGGCAAAGTCTCTGAATATCCCTTCGGAAGATTATAATACAGGTAAAGTAAAAGATATTGATCTGTTGTATACAGGCCACACAACGATTGAAAATGTGGCGCCTGAAAAGATCAATGAACTGTATGAAAAAGGCTATTGTGATATAGATGCTATTCCGGAGCAGGATGTTTCCAAAAACCATTACTACATATTAAAAAGCGTCAAAAGTTCGGCTTTAGCGTATTATAATCCCGTAGATAAACGTCTGGAACATGTAGGTAAAACACCTGCTTACGGCATTAAACCGCGTAATGCAGAGCAGGCGTTCGCGATCCACGCCGTGCTTGACCCGCATATTAAGCTGGTTTCTATACAAGGGGTTGCCGGTACAGGTAAAACACTTATTGCCTTGGCTGCAACGCTGGAACAGCGTAAAGATTTCAAACAGATCTTCCTGGCAAGACCAATTGTGCCGTTGAGTAACAAAGATATCGGTTACTTACCCGGCGATATCAAGTCAAAGTTGAATCCGTACATGGAACCCTTGTTTGATAACCTGAAATTTATTCAGAATCAATTCAATGAAACCGATCAGGATTACCAGCGGATTACCGACATGGTGAATAAGGAAAAGCTTGTTATTACACCGCTTGCTTATATCAGGGGCCGAAGCTTATCCAACATTGTATTCATTGTGGATGAAGCACAGAATCTTACCCCGCATGAAGTAAAAACAATTATTTCACGTGCGGGTGAAAACTGCAAGATCATCTTTACCGGTGATATTTTCCAGATTGATACACCTTATCTTGATTCAGAATCAAATGGTCTCTCCTATTTAATTGACCGTTTGAAAAATCAGGACCTGTATGCACACATAACACTTGAAAAAGGTGAACGTTCGGAGCTGGCCAACCTGGCAAACGAATTGTTATAACGTTTACCCTATTTAAAAATAAATCCGGCCCATGGTTTCAACCATGGGCTTTTTTTATCTGATCATACCACGATTGAAATCATTGATACCCACGATTGAAATCACCCACGATTGAAATCGTGGGCTGGGGTGTACAAAATCGGGGTTGGAAAGCGCATGCTTTTTTGTAGTTTTGTGTATTCATTTACTTATACTATTCCTCTCAAAAATGGAAGCAGATAACCGTCCTTTCCTGAAACGATTAAAATATACCTTACTATTCTGGCTGGTAAAAACCTTGATTTTTGTTACCGAAAAATTACCCCGGCCGGTTGTATATTTTGTATACGGGGGGTTAGGAAGACTGGCCTATTACTTTGCCGGTGAACCAAGACGCAGAGCAATTAAAAATTTAACGATTGTTTTTGGCAAAGAAAAAACGCAGGAAGAGATAAAAGCCATTACAAAAAAAATGTTTATGAACTTAGGAAAAAACCTGGCAACTGTAATGCGGGTATTCCCAATGGAAAATTTAGATCAGTTCTATAAACAGGTAAGGATAATCGGCAAAGAAAATCTGGATGAAGCGTATGCAAAAGGCAAAGGAGTTGTATTACTTACAGCACATATCGGAGCCTTTGAAATTTTAGGAACGTTTATCGGTTTAAATTATAAATCGATTATGGTAGGTACAAAATTAAAAGATCCGCGGCTGGATGATTTAATTGTGCGTTCACGTTCTAAAGGCGGAAGCAAATACGTGCACCGCGGTGAAAACACCTTACAGCTTATGCGCAGCCTGAAAGAAGGCCGTGTCATGATTATATTAATTGATCAGGATACAAAAGTTAAAAGCCGCTTTGTTGATTTTATGGGCGTACCGGCAGCAACGCCTGTTGGCGCTACCATGATCGCACTTAAATCGGGTGCAGACATTGTACCTGTAATAGTTCAAATGGACGAACACGACAATCAAACCATCACCTGCATGCCTGCGCTGGAAGTAACCAGAAGCGGAGATCCGGAACAGGATTTATTGGATAATACCTTACGTATGAATCAGGCAGTTGATGCATTTATCCGAAAAGATCCTTCACAATGGGTCTGGATGCACGAACGTTTTAAAACAAAGCCTGGTGAAGAAATACAATAACCTGTAGTTTAACTCATCATTACATTGAAAATCTGAACCGGAAAAATCGGTTCAGATTTTTTTTGTGTTTTTTATTATTCAGTTTATATAGATAAAAAAAATACACACCGTTGATACATGCATTTTACATGCGCATCAATGATTATTTTTTATAGCTGTAAAATATGCTGTATATCCCTTTATTACTGATCATGCAGAAATACATATTACATTTCCTGTTCAACATCTTCCTTAAAATAATACCATTAAGCCTATCAAAATATGATTCAATTTCAAAAAACAGATTCAGCAAATTGTATCGTATTGATTTATAGAATTTCAATGAACATATCTGCGATTTGTATAAAAAAATCATTTTTTCATGTAACGAATAAAAATTACTCTACTGTAGATTTGAATCATAAACTAAACAAATCACAAAAATGAAAAAACAATTCTTACTACCGGCTGTATTATTAGTAGGCTTCGCAACAACTATTACTTCGTGTAAAAAAGATAATGATGATGCTGTAACTCCTTCAAAACAGGCATGTTCAGTAGAGTATATATTGAATGGAAATGATTCTTTAAAAGTTTCATATGATTCACAGGAAAGAATTTCAAAAGAAGAAGTATTCTCTAAATCATCCGGAAACTCTCAGGCGTATGTGACATATGACTATTCATCCGGTAAAATAGTTGAGAAAACTTATCAGGGTGGTGATATCCAATCTGAAGTTAATTATCATTTAAATGCAAACGACAATGTAGAATACTCTGTAGCATTTGATAAAGATGCATCAGGTAACAATGATTTTGACAATGCAGATACTACCTGGTACCTATACGATTCTGACAGACATGTTACAAGAACTATTACACATGATCGAACTGATTTTATTATAACGCAAGGATTATCAAAAGACACTTCATGGTTCACATATAGTGGAGGCAATCTAACTAAAGAAGAACGTAAGATAGGTACTGCTGCTACGACAACAACTTATTACACATACGGTAACAATGACGCTACAAGCGAATTCCTTGTGCCTATGCCGGGAGATGCTTCTATCAGAAATATCTATGGCAAGACAAGTCAAAAACTTCCAATTGCAAAGACATCAGACGGAACAACAGTAACATATGGTTATACATTTAATTCAGAAGGTTATGTAACCCGTGTTGATGAAACTACTTCAGGTGCTAATAACAGAACAGATATTTATTACAACTGCAAGTAATTCTAACTGCAACTTATAAAACAAAAAAGGATCGTCCGTTGGGCGATCCTTTTTTGTTTATTGATTTTTGTTTTTATCTCTCACCGGAATCCATATTTCTTCTTCTGAGTCAGGATCATCTTTTTTATACGTTTCACCTAACACTTCAAAATGCGGACGTATATCTAATTCGTAAGGAGAGGCTGGTAACCACGTACCAAGTATGTATTGAAAAACAGCGGCGGCATTCCGGGCATCTCCTTTGTATAAAAAAACCACATATAATCCTGCCGGCAATTCAATGTATTCCATGCCTTCCGGAATAGCTTCCATAGAAGTAACTTCTATGGAAGCACACTTATCAAAGTGTGCACGTGGATTAAACGCACTAAAAAAGCCAGCTGCATAGAATTGTATCGAATATAAATCCGTTCCGGCTGTATGCGTTACTTCGTGTTTTCTTGACATGAAATTCTTCCAGAGTATACCTGTTTTATTATCAGCAAAAGACATAGACATACGCATGCCTATGAGTTTCTTTGGAGAAAGAATTTCAATTCTTGATTCCATTTATTTTTATGCGCTCCTCTTTTTTATAAAAAAGGATTCAAATACCGCATTTGATAAGGAATAAACTAAACTGAATAAAAATGAATGCCAGAACGTGTCAATGAAAAAACCATCGATAAAATAATCTGCAAGCATAACCATACATGTATTTATCACCAGCAGAAAAAAACCCAGCGTAAACAACGTTATCGGAATGGTTAATATGGTTAATAACGGTTTGACAAAGATATTCAGCAAACCAATAACAGCAACAAATAAGATAGCGGAACGTACATTTTGTACTTCAACAAACCAGAACAGATAGGTGCACGCAAGTACAACAGCTACGCTAAAGGCTAATTTTAAAAGTGTTTGTAACATTTTATAGTATTTAATGTGTACTCAAAAATACAAAACGTTTTTGTTTTGAAGAATACAGAAACTATTTTTAATTTGATGTATCTACTTTACCAAACAGAAAATTCAATCCAAGTCTTGCATTAAAATATTTAACGGAGTATGGATCAAAAAGTCCTACGAGATTATCACATGTCAGATAAAACTGTGCAGGGCCGCCACGTACTACAAACCCGCCGCCTATGTTGAAATAGTTATCGGCCATGATAGAATAATTAACTGTTGCCTGAAGTGTTTTACCAATTTGCTGAACAGCACCTACGGTAAACGCCGGCCGGATAGCGTGATAAATATCGGTTGCAAAAGAAGCATACACAATTGTATTTTCTTTAATGCTATAATTACCGCTGATGTAAATTGTTGGTGAAAGCCATGATGTATATGCTTTCGAATCTTCTTTCGGTTTAAATACAGCTTCAAGTGTGTCAAGTACATTTTGCCAGTCTGCATCCATTACATCAGCACTGTCGCGCATCAGATAACCGGTTGATGTGTAGTCACCATTTACGCGGTAATTCTTTACCTGTCCCTTCCAGTGGATAAAACCAATATTATTGACATTACATGCGATGGAAAGTTTTTCAGAAAGTTTATAGCGTGCGCCCAGATCTGCTGCTAAACCTAAATTTTTCAATCCGAGAAAATTAGACGCATTAAAGCTTTCACTTCCTGCAACGCCTGAGGTTAGCAAAGTAAATTCGGATTGCCCTGAAACAGACATTCCATCCGGAGCTGTATAGAGATTACTTTGAGATTCTTTGGTAGTAACATTTGCCATACCCATTAAAAACTTACCACGCACGCCTACCGTTAACTTATCGTTCACAGGTTTGGTTGCTGCCAATGCAAGTTCTCTGTAATAATTTGCACCTACACGAACACCATTCAGATCAGCTGTTTTGCCGGCATACGGAGCATTCCCATTCCAGACAAGATTCATCAGGTCTTTCGTATAATCAAAACGCTGCGTCCATACATCGCGTATACTAACCTGATAGTATGTTTTTTCTGTTTTAAACCGCATGCTGAAAATATCATAACTGCCGCCTGAATACAGGTGATTCATAGTTTTAAGTTTTGGTATTACCAGATTCGGATCTATGGTATTATTTTTAACCAGATTGTTATAGGTAAACGCAGAATTAAAGTAATACAACTGAAATGAGCCAATCAACGGCAATGAAACACTTGTCTTATATTGATCGGGCATGATCGTTACATCTGTATAGCCTGCCTGAGGCACCCACGTTAATGCAGGTAAGGTTGTTTCCTGTTGAGCGAACAGCGTTATGCCTGTGCAGACAAACAGAAACAGTATCGTTGTTATTTTTTTAAAAACTAACATTGGCTTTTACGTTTATACTAATGTTAGACTTAATTTTATAGGAAGAATAGATTTTGATCGGCACTGTTCCATTGTTGGCAGAACTGAAGAATGCATATATAACCGCTTTAGAAGAAGTTGAAACACGTTTATAACGGGCTTCATCAAATATTTCTTTAATGTGAACAGTAGTTGGTGTAGTTACTTTACCGTTCCCGTCAATGGAACCGGACGCAATAAAATGCGGCGTGGAAAATAATGAATCTACAATCATACCTGTATCATCCAGGAAATACATCTGAATATTCGTATTTAACGGAAAACCATTTACCAGCGCCAGGTTAAATGCAGCAGAAAGAACGGTAACATCATTTCCATCTACTTTTATATCCGGATAACTGATATCTTCAATGGTATCCAGCAATACAAATTGCGTGATTTTTCCTTCCAATGGAATTTCTGCTTCGCCTCGTATCCGTATCTTACTCGTATCAGTTACAAAATTTGTAGTAACACCGCCTGGGTTTATAATGCCTGACATTTTATAGATTACCTGATCAGGAGCCGGGTTAAAAACGGTTTGTACATTCGAGTTTGTTTTATCCAGCTGAATAGTGGTTGTTTTAGTCTGGCCAATTTCAGATACTGCAGGATAATTGATCGGGATATTTGTATTAATGATTGAACCTGTAATATTGGTTTGGCCTGTAATGTTGGAATACGTTTCTAATTGATTCATCTTAACAGAAGATGCTGCACTAATGGAATTGTATATGATTGCACGTACTTTAGGATCTGTAAAATAAACATTCCCTGCATAGGCATTATCAAAAATTTCAATCTTAAGTGTGTCTTCCGGCATATTAATATCATAGTGTCCGATATAACCATCTGCATATTGATATTGAATACCTGTTAAACCGGTTTGTACATCCAGTTTTTGCGTTGCATTAATCGGACTGCCTGCTTTATACGTAACTGTTAATGCGGCTGTATAGGTTAGTGTATTTACTTTGGTATTGTTTTCAGACAAATCGATTGAATAACCGGAAAGATCAATGGTGTTATTAGATACAACAGGCGAACTACCGTTGTAATTCAGCGCAACTGTTTTTGTTAACGCGACATTATTTTTTTTAATGTATGGAAACGTTATAACTAATTGAATATCGTGCCTGAAAGTAGATGAAAGATTTAATGGAATAGAACCGGATTTTATTGTCAGGTGTTTTAACTGCTCGCCGTTCTCCGCATCAAGAGTGTTGGACTGGGTAAAAGAATGTGTAATAGTAGTATTAACCGGCAAGGATGCAATTTCTCCTCCAGTAAGAGAAACAGACTGATTGAAAGCCAAATCATCAATTTTTAAAAAGTCAGTTATATATGCTTCATATACATCCTGGTAGTATACAAACGTATAAAAACCATTCGCATCTTCGGTGATGTACAGCTTTTTCTTCGTTGGATCAATAATATCTTTCAGGCTTAGTTCAGCATCTATAAGCGGATACAAATATTCAGGACTGGCATTCGCTAGTTTTAGTTCATCAAATTTCTTCTTATAACAGCTTGTTAATAAAAGCAGACATGCCGCGGGAAGTAAAAAATATGACAAAAATATTTTAGGTTGAAGTTTCAATTCGGTATAAAATTAAATTGTTCTTCTAAATTTAATCTATTTTTTTGTATATTGAATTGAACAATTCATATTATTTATAGTATTATGAGAAAACTCATTATTCTTTCCATTTTAGGCAGTTTTCTGTCTATAGGCTGTCTGGGTAACACACCATCTCCGGGAAAACCTAAAAAATCGACTACCGAAAAGCGTATTAAGAAACAGCAAAAACATAGAAAAAAACACGAGTGTCCGCAATTGGATTGCTAAGCTGTCTTGTATTATACTAAACCTTCCATTTCTTTTAATTCAAAAAGAGAAATGGAAGGTTTAATTTTTTATACGTTTTAACACACGTATGCATTCTTCTGTCTAACCAGACTTCAATTATTTTCCTAAACACCGAAAAACATTCCTTTATTTTTTAAGAACATGCCGAGCCAAAGTATTGTAATGAAAAGTGCTGAAACAGGAGGTTGTGCACCGGATATTTCTAAACTTAATGCAGCGGCAAAATAACAGCTGGCCAATAAGAAACCAATCTTATGCGTTTCAGGATACAACAGCAGTGCACCGATAAGTATGGATCCAAGTCCCAGCACCTGCATGTATGAACCAAAGCCAGCTTCTGTAAGAAACTGTACAACTGTTTCAGGTTCAGTATGAGTCAGCTTCATGATTCCTCCCGTAAGTAATACCAGTGCCGGTATGGCAATCAGTATAGTAGAAATGATCCGTTTTCTTTTTTGTACCATAATTATTTTTTTAATCGCTATGTATGTTAAAACAAAAGTAACCATATTTGCTATACCACAGATAGTACTATCCTTTTAGATAGCGCTATACCAAAGGATAGTAACGTATTCACCACTTCATACCATCAATGCTATGTTAACAAGAGAAGGTTGTCCTAAAAATGTACTTGCTATTAAAGATGCATTGGAAGCACTGGAAGGCAAATGGAAGCTATTGATTATGCTTTCGCTCTCAACCGGAACAAAACGCTTCAAAGAAATCTCCAAAGACATCAATGGCATTACGGATAAAATGCTTTCGAAAGAATTGAAAATGCTGGAAGAAAATAAATTAATCAAAAGAGACGTCTTTGATACCTTTCCTCCTACTGTAGAATACTCTATTACCAAACATGGCAAATCCATCGAGAAAGTTTTAGATGCACTATATCTCTGGGGATTGGAGCACCGCAAACAAGTCATGCAAAAATAAAGCGTAATTATTTTTACTATTAAGTGCCGATACTTTTTATTTCAATACCCATTTACTGAATTAAGATACATGAAAAATCAATCGGGGTTACATAAAAAATAATTGCAGATATTTCGATATAATAACTCTGGATATATCTTCATAAAGTCGCGATTTTTATTATCTTTAATAAGGAATACTTTCAATCCATTTATCTGGCATAAAATAAAAATAACATATGAATATCAATCGGAGCAGCGGCGTTATTTTACACATCTCTTCTTTATATAATACATTTGGCGTTGGAGATTTCGGACCTTCAGCATATAGGTTCGCAGATTACTTGGCAACAACGGGTATCCGTTACTGGCAAACACTTCCGTTAAACTATACAGACGGCGGACGCGGCTTTTCACCCTACAGCTGTTTATCAGCATTTGCAGGCAATCCAATGTTTATAAGCCCGGAATTACTGTTAGAAGATGGTTTACTGGAAACAACGGATTTACTGGAACACACCTTTGAGGAAAATATTGTTGAGTTTGACAAAGTATTTGCATATAAAATGTCTTTACTTAACAAAGCATTTGAGCGTTTTGAAAAAACAGAACAACCAGATTTCAAATCCTTCTGCAAAAAGCAGGCTTACTGGCTGGATGATTTCACCCTGTTTCTTTCGCTTAAGAATTTTTATCAAGGTGCCTGGTGGCTGGACTGGCCGGCTGAAATAAAAAACAGAGACACCCGGGCATTAAATAAAATTAAAAAAACACTTGAACATTCCATCGTAAAAGAAAAATTCATTCAGTATCTTTTTTTTAAACAGCTGGCGTTATTACGCACCTATGTAACTCAAAAAAATATACAATTCATAGGTGACATGCCTTTCTATGTAAGCCATGACAGTGCTGATGTATGGAAACATCCTGAATTATTTAAATTATTTAAAGACGGACGTCCTGCTAAAGTAGCGGGTGTGCCGCCGGATATGTTTTCTGAAACAGGCCAATTATGGGGGATGCCGATTTTCAATTGGTCGGCGTTGAAAAAAACGGGATACGACTGGTGGATCAAACGCATTACGCACACCTTACTCATGTGTGATATTATCCGATTAGATCACTTCCGTGCGTTCTCTGCTTACTATGAAATCTCTGCTACCGAACACACTGCCGCAAATGGCAAATGGGTAAAAGCACCGGGCAATGATCTGTTTAAAAAAATTCAGCAGATACATGCCGATATGCCTTTCATTGCAGAAGATTTAGGAGAAATTGATCAGCCGGTATGGGATCTGATGAAAAAATTTGATCTGCCAGGAATGAAACTTCTGCAGTTTGCATTCTTTGATGATGCGCCTACCAGTATTCACAATCCGCATAACTATGTTCCGCATTGCATTTCCTATACGGGCACGCACGACAATAATACGCTACAAGGCTGGTGGAAAGAAGAAGTATCGGATAAAGGCAAGAGTATGATTTCCGTGTATTTCAATAAAACCATAGACGAAAGTAATCTGAACAAAGAATTTATCCGGAAAGCAATTTCTTCCGTGGCAGTGATTGCTGTATGGCCCATGCAGGATATGCTTGGCCTCGGCGCTGAAGCAAAAATGAATCGCCCGGGCAGCCTGCATGATAACTGGAAATGGCGCTTACATTCTCAGGCTCCGTTAACAGAAGAACTGGCAAAAGAAATTCATAACCAGCTGTATTTATTTAACCGCTTACACTAAAATAAAAGAGCAGAAGTAACATGTACTTCTGCTCTTTTATTTTCTACTCAACGGTTAGTTGCAGTGCATCTGCAAGTATTTTTAATTTTAATGTTCAAGAATTTTTACCAGTACTTTTTCTGTCGGTGTAATGATTGCATCGGAATTACAATCCATTTCAATTTCCTGAATCTGCTTAATGTATTTTTCCAGTTTCCCGCTTTCATAATCAGCCAGGATCCCGGGATGAATATAATGTTTTTTACAAACACTGCGTGTATTCCCTAATTGATGTGCTACAATATCCATTGCTTCATTCATCAACCTTTTTACTTGTGTGTTATTTTCACCGTGACCCAGGTTTGAAAATGCCTGCAGGCATTTTACTGTTCCGGTCCAGGTACGGAAATCTTTGCTTGTAAAATCACCACCCGATATTTCACGTATGTAATCGTTTACATCTCCTGAATCAATGGAATGATTGTTTCCCTTTTCATCAAAGTACTGGAACAATTCCTTACCGGGAATGTCTTTACATTGAGAGACAATATGTGCCAGTTTTTTACTTTTCAAACTTATTTTATGGTAAACACCTTTTTTCCCTTTGAACGAAAATTGAACTTCCTGGCCCTGGATTTTAACATGCCTGTCTTTCATTGTTGATAAGCCATATGAACCATATAGTTTTTCATACATGCTATTCCCTACACGAATACTTGTAGACTCCATGATGCTTACAACAGCAGCAAGAACTTTATTTTTAGGAAACCCACGTTGGCATAGATCTTCTTTTATACGTGCTCTTATTTCAGGAAGCGCATGCGAGAAATCACGCAGCCTGCAATATTTTGTCTGATCGCGCAGATTAGACCATGCAGGGTGATAACGATATTGCTTTCTGTTTTTAGCATCAACACCTGTTACCTGAATGTGTCCGTTTTCATTTTGGCAAATCCATACATTTTCCCAGGCCGGCGGAATAACCAATTGGTTGATGCGTTGTAATATTTTTTTATCAGATATTTTTTTGTCTTTCAAATAATATGAAAATCTTCCATTATTTTTTTTCCGTGCAATACCTTCTTCTTTATCATTTACATATACAAGATTTGCTAATTTAGCACTCTCCTGGTAGTCCTTCACAGCTTTACGCATTTTGCTTCTTGGAACTATAAGTTTAGATACAGAAATAGATGTTTGAGAGATCGTCATAAAATCAAAATTTAAATTAACCATTAATAATTTCACCACCGTTTGGATGCAGGAATTGTCCTGTTATATAAGAAGCGTCTTCGCTTGCCAGAAACAGGTAAGAAGGTGCAACTTCCGAAGGTTCTCCTGCTCTGTGCATGGGTGCATTCAATCCGTGTTTGGCCACTCTGTCCTCTTCAAAAGAAGATGGAATCAACGGTGTCCAGATCGGGCCGGGTGCGACGCCATTTACACGAATGCCTTTGTCTACTAAACTCGATGATAAGCTGCGTGTAAAAGAAACAATTGCACCTTTTGTTGCTGCATAATCAATCAGATGCTTGCTACCACGATATGCCGTAACAGAAGAACTGTTTATGATAGAACTTCCGGCTTTCAAATGCGGCAATGCATACTTCGTAATCCAGAACATACTATACACATTGGTTTCAAATGTTGCGATCATTTTTTCAGTAACCAGTTCTGCCAGATCCTCACATTCGTAATGAATACCAGCATTATTCACAAGAATATCAATGCGTCCGAATGTCTCAATCACCTGATCAATCACCTTACTGCAAAAAGATTCGTTGCTTATGTCGCCCGGTAACAGCAAGCACTGTTTACTGTATTTAGCATTGATTATGCTTTGTGTTTCAAGCGCATCAGCATGTTCATTTAAATATACAATGGCAACATCGGCTCCTTCTTTAGCAAAAAGCAATGCAACAGCTTTACCAATTCCGCTATCACCTCCGGTAATCAAAGCGATTTTGTTTTTCAGTTTATTATTGCCCGGTGCATTATTTTCAGATTGAGGCCTTGGCTTCATATCCGTTTCTTTACCCGGCCTTTCCTGTTGCTGAGGTTCTCTAAGTATTTCTTCCGTTGCTGAATCCATTGTATCTTCCATAGTACAAGCTATTGACGCAGTTTTAAACAAATAAGAATTCTACTTCGTAGATATCTTCAAGTAGTAAATCGTTCATATTCTTTTATTTTTTTGTTGTTGATTTTTTCATGGCAGATTTCTTAGCCATTGACTTTTTAGCTGTGGGTTTCTTTATGGCTATTTTCTTCATAGCCGGCTTCTTCATCGCTGATTTTTCATTGGAGTCTTTTTCTCCACAGACTTTTTAGCAGAAACTTTTTTCTTCGGTGCTGCTTTTTTAGCCATTGCTTTTTTCATAGCAGGCTTTTTCGAAGCAGCTTTCTTAGCCGTTGATTTTTTTGCAGCCGATTTTTTAGCTACTGATTTCTTTACAGGTACTTTGGCTCCTTTTTCTCTTGCTTCAGATAAACCAATGGCCACTGCCTGTTTGGAATTCTTCACTTTATCTCCGCTGCCTCCTGATCTTAACGTACCTTTTTTCATACGATCCATTGCGCTTGCTACATACTCCTGTGCTTTTTTTGAATACTTTGCCATAATTATTAATTTCTTGTATAGCTGATTGAAAGATTTATTTTTAATGTCTATTTATTCGATTCTAAAACCTGAATCTCTGTTTTTTCTTTAACAATTGCCTGACGAAGCAGGAAATGCAAACTCATATATGTATTTGCAATCCATACCAACGCAAACCCTGCAATGATGTAACCTCTCCAATCATCCAGTAATAGTTTAAAGTCTGTTAAGATTAAAAATAAAATTGTAACGTAATGACTGAAACAATATTCACAGGTAAACAGATAAAAAAACTTTCTTACTACTAAAGGCTTACAGGTTTTGCTTTTTTCGACGCAGAAATTTCTTGGTTCCTTGAAAACTTCTTCATGTGTTACTGTCCAGGCTACGCAAGCAATTGGAAGTGCTAAAATAAACAGCCATAAAACTTCAAATAACAATTCTTCCATGCGTTTGCTTTAACTAAACTCAGTTGTACTTTTTCAATCATTTAATTATTTCAAAATTCAGGAATTTTAACATAGGTGTTTTTACAGGATTTTTTAAAAAACTTATATCATTTACATTTTTAAGCTGATTTTCAGGGTATGCATCCTTTTTATTCCCTTTCAAGTCATTTAGTGTATATATTCTGAAAATATTACTTAAAAACGTTTGCTGATAAAATTGTAACATTTATGTTTTTTTATGTAAGCACGTTATTAATAAAATAATCAAACTTGTATCATCTTAAACCAAATTTCAACGCGTTATGAACAGCATTAATAAAAACCAGCCGGAAAAAAATCATGAAGATTTAAAAAATAAAGATTCTATAGATAAAATCATTGAGTTGGCTTCTGATCAAACCTGCTTTCTTTGTACTACACAGGGTGCAAAAGGAAATGCCAGACCTATGGCTGTTCAAAAAGTAGATAAACAGGGAAATATCTGGTTTCTGAGTGCAAGTGACAGCAATCAGAATAAAGAAATTCAGGAAAACAGTTCTGTGAACTTATATTTTAAAGGAAACCAGCATTCTGATTTCATGCACCTATATGGTGAAGCAACTGTTTTAAGAGATGAAACAATAATTAAGGAATTATGGAATCCGGTATTAAAAACATGGTTTACAGAAGGAGAAAATGATCCTAGAATTACAATTATAAAATTCACTACTAAAGAAGGCTATTACTGGGATACAAAACACGGAAACTTTATTGCCGGAATTAAAATGCTTATTGGCGCTGCAACCGGACAAACATTAGATGATTCTATTGAAGGTTCATTACAAAACCAACCTGTGCATAACACGCATATTTCACACGGATAATTAAGTAATTAAAAGACCTTCGGGTCTGCTAAAGAATGAAGATCAGAATCCTTTTTCATGCATGTACCCTATTCTATTCAATCCTTTTTACGTTGAACGTTTATACTGCGCATGCACAAAGGGATTCTGCTTTTTTTGAAACAGGGGAAAAACATTTCCGAACGCTCTGCAGTTCCTGTCACAGTGCGCATCAGGAAATTTACGGTCCCATGCTGGGAAGTATTTCAAAGAAAAGAAAAGAAAGCTGGTTGATTCCGTTCATACGGAATTCACAGGAAGTGATCCGTTCCGGTGATGCATATGCGAAAGCCTTATTTGAAAAATTCGATCATCAGATCATGCCTCCTTTTGAACAGCTGTCAGATCAGGATATAAAAGCTATTTTATATTATCTTGAAATTGAATCGCTGCAACCACAGGAATATTTAAACGATGCTGCTATCCCTCCTACCAGCGATAGCAGTGTAATCCGGGGGAAACAGGAATTTCTGGATCATTGTTCCATGTGCCATTTCGTTCACAAAGAAAGTACATTTGCGCCAGCGCTTGGAAGTGTAACAAAAAGGCATTCGCGTGAATGGCTGATATCTTTTATACAAAATTCAGAAAAAAAAATAAATCAGGGAGATGCTTACGCTGTACATCTGTTCAACCAGTTTGACCAGCATGTTATGACAAACATGGATTTTTTACCTATAGAAGAAATCAACGCTATTTTAGATTACATCGAATTTGCATCCACGGTAGATGTAGCTTATAAAGGGAAACTAAATAACGTTGAATACAAAAAACAGGCAGCGGCTCAAATCAAAAAAGTATCTTCCCATTACACGATACAAACTTTGATTGTATTTACACTGGTGTTGCTGTCAGTTGTATTCATCTTGCTTTTACTAACCTTTTACATACAGGTACACGTATATTTAACAAATACGAAGAAATAAATTTAGTTTATACCAAATACGTTAACAGTAAACTTAAAATACGATTATGGAACATGTACAAATTTCCCGGTTGCTTCAGAATTTACTGATTACTGTTATTCTGGTTACTACAATGATATTTGCCAGTACCTGGTTAATACCGGTATCATGGGCATTTTTATTTGCCTGCCTGTTATATCCCGTTTGCATGTTCATTGAACGCAAAGGCCTGAACCGCACACTCACTTCTATGCTTGTAACATTGCTTTTTTGTGTGATCATGTTTTTTATCATGTACTTTCTGATCATGCAGGCATTGCTCATCATACAAACGAATGATAATGTGTTGCATAAAATTAAAGAAGGAATTGAATCCGTTATTTTACACATTCAATCTAAAACAGGATTAGAATTTTATCACCCGCATAGTTTAAAAGAAAGCCTTAGTACTATTTTCCAAAATGGCATGAGCGTTATCTCTACACAATTGAGCAGCGTTGGAACCAACGTTCTTACGATTGCGCTTACGCCGGTGTTTTTATTTTTCATTTTAAATTTAAGAGGACTTGTTAAAGCGTTCTATATAAAAAATTATAAAGGCAATGATCTTGAATCGATCCAGACGTTTATTACAAAGTCATTGACGTCCATGAAAAATTATTTATGGGGAACAATGATCCTCACGGCTGTAACAGCAGTCATGACTTACATCATCCTGATGTTATTCGGTGTAAAATCGGCCATCTTCTTCAGTGTTTTTCTCGCCATTTTAAATATCATTCCCTATCTGGGGAATTTAATTGCTTATATTGCCATTTTATCTTTCGTTTGGGTAACAAAAGAGTCTGTTTCAATTCTTATTTATATTACCATCTGTTTATATTTTTCAAACATGATTCAGGAAAATATTTTACGTCCAAAACTTGTTGGTGATAAAATGGAGATCAATGCATTTCTTGTACTGTCTGCGGTGATGTTAGGCGCAATCATCTGGGGAGTATCGGGTATGGTATTATTTGTACCGTTTTTAGGCATTGCAAAAGCATTGGTGGAAAGCAATCCGGAATGGAATAAATACGCGCTCCTTTTTGCTTCCGCAGATCATACAAAAAAAATTCCTTTTGCAAAATTGAAAGAAAAAATCGGCGCAAAGAAATCAAACGGTTCCACACCAGATGTATAACAGCATACGCGTACTATTACTAAAACGGCATGCCTATTCGGGTGTCCCCGTTCCTTCTGTCAATAATTTAAACAGGCTCCCTTTTATAAAATAGTCCCAGCCCTTTGCACAGTCGCCATAACATTCTATCGCCGGGTTTAAACCTTTGTGTGTAAAAAGCACTTCAGTGTGTTTTACATTTCTACTAATGTCAAACTGAATGGTTGTATCTGTCCATTCAGTTTTACGTTGAATAAACGTAAGGTGGCTATCCGTAACCATCCATGTCACTTTTTTATCCGGAATACATTCAATAAGCTTTTGTGTAGACACATGCATCCCGGGAAAATTTACGGTAAATACATCGTTAAGCTTTTCTGAATCACCTTGCAGATTTTTTGTCCACCAGGCAGTAACCCGGTTAATCTGTTTAAATACCTCTTGGGGCGAAGCCTGAACGGTAAGGCGTACGGTGTAATCCTGATTTTCCATATTTGTTGATTAGATTAGGTTTTATATAAAAAAACGGCCGTTAGTTCTTTGCCGAAAATCGTTCTTCGTCGGCAGTGGTTGGTTTGTTTTTACCATTCGGGTTTCCCTTACCGCTTTTTATAAGGTCTGGCAGGCTTTGACCGATGTATTGTCCCCAGGCATTAGAACAGATATCGTAACATTCAAATTCCGGATTAAGGCCGTAATGTGTAAAACGGATTTCTGTTTTATCACCTTTTGCAGAAATATCAAAACGGATTGTTGTACCTGTCCATTCGCTTTTGTCTTTGGTAAATTTAAAATAGTTGTATGTTACCAACCAAACAACCTTTTCATTCGGAATAAGTTCCTGCACCTTAATCTTTGCATAATGCACATCTTCGTACTGATAGATAAATGTTTCATTGCGCTTATCAGTATTGCCTTCAATTTCTTCGGACCACCAGCCACGTACATTACAAATGGCATCGAATACGTGTTTGGTAGTCTGGTCTACAGAGACAGTAAATGTTAAATCGGATGCTTCCACAGTGGTATAAATGTTTGATGTAAAATACTATTCATTCGGGTAACTAAAAGTACTGTCTTTAACCAATAAAAGCAGGGTGTTAAACAGACATTCTTAAGGGTTGATCTGGACATTACATTCTCCTATCTTTATACATACAAAATACGCAACCCATGAAGCAAGTAGTACTAGTTGTTCCTAAAGGGAATATAAATATGAGCAGCATTACAGGCTCGTTTGAAATTCTGTCGCGCGCTAATGCGTATTGGAAAAAGATGGGAAACAACGCGGTGTTTGAGATTTGTATTGCAGGGTATGAACCGGAACTCACGTTAGGCAGTGGTTTCTTTTCACTTCATCCGGTGGCTATAGCTTCTATAAAAAAAGCAGACCTGATCGTGATTCCTTCTCTATCCTACGATTATGAACAGGTACTTAAAGATAACAGCATACTGATTGACTGGATAAGAGAACAGTATAAAAATGGTGCAGAAGTTGCCAGTATCTGTACTGGTGCATTTTTACTGGCTGCAACAGGATTACTTGACGGTAAATCCTGTTCAACACATTGGAATGCTGCAAACGATTTCAGAAAGATGTTTCCGGATACCGATCTTCAGGTTGACAAACTGATTGTTGCTGAAAAAGGAATTTATACAAATGGCGGCGCTTATTCGTTTCTAAACCTGATTCTCTTTTTAGTTGAAAAATATTTCAATCGGGAAACAGCTATATATTGTTCAAAGGTTTTTCAAATTGAAATTGACCGTACTTCACAATCACCTTTCACTATTTTCCAGACACAGAAAAATCACGGCGATGCCATCATCAGCAGGGCACAAACGTATATAGAGGAACATGTAGGTGAAAAAATTTCGTTTGAAGAACTAGCTTCTCTGCTTGCCGTAAGCAGACGTAATTTCGACAGACGTTTTATTAAAGCAACCAACAATACACCGGTAGAATATTTGCAGCGTGTAAAAATAGAAGTGGCCAAAAATAGTCTGGAAAAGGGCCGCGCAACTGTTTCTGAAGTTATGTATGAAGTTGGTTATGCGGACGACAAAGCATTCAGAGAAGTATTTAAAAAGATCACCGGTATTTCTCCGCAGCAATATCGTGCAAAATATACCCGCGACCTTTTGTAATCGTATGACCCCATTCAGGAGACAGACATCTGTTATTTTTTCCGTCCGGTGAACCGGATCACAGAACCCGTGCCGTTATGGAACTGACCTTCGTTCAACTCAATTTCTTTTTCTTCCAGTTCCAGAATTTCATAATCCGGAAAGTCTGCTTTGATCTCTTCTATAGAAAATAACATATCAAATTCTTTCGGACCGCCTACCTGTTCATTCTTCGCCAGGTAGTCCAGATGTTTTTTGCTGAAAGCTTCAAAAATAATGTATCCGCCTGAGCGTACATAACTGCTGAGTATTCTGTGATAAGCTGATTTAACTGTTGCAGGAAAATGCGCGTAGATCAGCGCCAATGCATCAAATTGTCCGGCCGTGTAACCAAGTGTTTCAAGTTGTCCAACCTGATAAGCAATCGTCACTTGATTTTTTTCTGCCAGTTGAAATGCTTTCTTTTTCCCTTCGCTGCTGATATCAAATGCCTGAACATCCCACCCCAGGCAGGCTGCAAAAACAGCATTTCGTCCTTCTCCTTCTGCGGCAAACAGTATTGTTCCGGGTTGCAGATTTTCAAGCTGTGCTTTCAGATAATTATTCGGTTTTTCCCCGTACGCAAATATTTCGTTGCTGTATCGATCGTTCCACCGTTCCGTCCAGGAGTCACTCATTTCTATAGTGCAGATAGGTTAGGTTATCAGGAAATCGTGAATAAAAACTTCTTCTATTTTCCATTCAGATGCTTACTCATTTCGTCATGAAATGTCTTCTGCCAGTTTTCACCAAGCTTAGTAGTATATACCGCAAAGGTTGTATCATTGTGCTGCATGATTTCTTTGGCAACTGCTGGTGCATGTTTGTAACTCTGAAACGTACCTAAGCGGGTTGTAAACTGAATGTTGATCTTCAGCTTTTCTGCCGCCAGCAGATATGCACGCATCCGTTCATGCGCGCTGTTTATATCTTCACTTCCCCATCCGCTGACAGCTACAAGCCAAACCGGAAGTTCTTCATTATATACATATGGACCATCCGTTCGTATTTCCTGGTTGTTATGTTTCATTTTAAGCATGGATTATCTTATACAAAGTACATTGATTTAATATAGCTTCCAAAAGCGTATACATTTGAATTAATTTTAATATTATATTTTTAATTTTATACTTAAAAGTACCTATAATGGAATATAAAGCAGTATATTTGAATTTATATATTAATTATATTTATATAGGAATCAGTATCAGACACATTTCTTATTATACACAACTATGAAAAAATTCGTTACATTATTTTTAGCCTTGTTTTTTTACGTGACCTGTTTGCACGCGCAAAATTGCTGGAAATCTGTTTCCGTTGGGGACGGTTATACATTGGCGCTCAAAGAAGATGGTACGTTATGGGGCTGGGGATTAAATAATCAAGGACAGTTAGGTAACGGAACGTTAGTTAATAAAACTGTGCCTACACAAATCGGAACAGCAACGAACTGGTCACAGATTTCAGCGGCGCACAATTTCAGCACTGCGTTAAAAAATGACGGCACAATTTGGGCTTGGGGAGATAATACCTTCGGGCAGCTCGCAGATGGTACTACTACTAATAAAACAGCTCCCATTCAAATCGGTACAGCCACAAACTGGCAATCCGTATCAGCCGGATATAATCATATTGCAGCATTAGCCAGCGATGCAACGATATGGTTATGGGGTAATAATTATTCCGGACAGCTTGGAGACGGCACCAATACAGATAAAAAATCGCCGCTTCAGATTGGGACGAATGAATGGAAAGCAATACATGCCGGTTCAGGTTATACAATTGCCCTAAAAACAGATGGCACACTCTGGACATGGGGAAATAATACAAGCGGAAATTTAGGGAACGGTACGCTAGCAGATAGAAATACACCCGGTAAAATCGGAACCGCTGCGGACTGGCAAAAAATATATTCTGCTCCAATGGCTATGAAGGCTGACAGTCTGCTTTGGGGCTGGGGATATAATGGGTATGGTCAATTAGGAAATGGTCTAAACGGTTCATTAAATAACCTTAAAAACCCTGCTCAGATTGGAGCAAGCCATTGGAAAGAAGTTTCGCCAAGCGGTACACATACGTTGGGTATAAAAGGCAATGGTACACTTTGGGCATGGGGCTATAATGAAAATGGTAAATTAGGAGATGGTACACAAACAGATCGTTCGTTACCGACACAAATAGGAACAGACAGCGATTGGAAAATGGTAAATGCAAATTATTATCATACAATGGCTATTAAAACGGACGGGAGCCTTTGGGCCTGGGGTACAAATAGTAACGGGCAATTAGGGGATGGTACCAAAATATCCAAATCTTCTCCAACGCCTGTTGCATGCAGCGGTATTGCATTAAGCATTAATACCAGCTTGAATGAAACAGCTATAGAAGTATATCCAAACCCTTCACAGGGATTTTTTTTAATCACTGTTGATCCTGCTGCAACCGAACATGGAGTTGTACGTGTATTAAATATGACAGGAAATATTGTTCTTGAAAAACAATTCTCTGAAAAACAATTTGAGGTTGATCTTACAAACCAGCCGGAAGGCATATATTATATTCAGGTGCAAACAGACAATACACTACTGCATACAGGAAAAATAATAAAACGCCATTGATCTTATTCTTTGAATCGTCCTGAAATAGGTTGACAGATTTTAATACTAATCCCAGTTATCAAAAGTAACTGGGATTTTTGTTTAATGCACCATTTCTGGCGTTTTCATTTTTAATGATAAATGAGGTCTTACGTTATTATATAATTGTATTGCTTGCTCAGTAAGCTCTTTTGCTACTTGTCTGGTTATTATTTTTTGACCTAATCCAAATTCTTCTTTGAGCGTTCTATTCATCCTTTCAGCTAACGCATTTTCATAAGGGTCAGATTGTTCGGTCATACTTATGCTTACTCCATTGCTATTTGACAATGCTACATATTCTTTACTGCAATACTGAAGCCCTCTGTCAGAATGATGAATCAATTTTGAATCAGGATACTTTCTATTTTTCAATCCCATTTCAAACGCTTTTATCATGGATTCTGTATCCATAGAGTCTGCTATAGAGTAGCCCATTATTTTTCTGCTGTAGGCATCAGTGACCATATTTAAATAGCAGTTTCCTTCATCTGTTTTTATGTATGTGATGTCACTAACCCATACCTGCTCAGGTCTATGTATGATGAGCCCTTTCACTATATTGGGATATTTCCTGAGCCAATGCTTAGACATCGTTGTTTGAATATATCTGCGCCTGGGCTTAATAAGCATATCATAAAACCTTAATATTGAGAAGAGTTTATCCCGGCCAACTTTGAGTTCTGCCTGATCAATAAACGGCTTTATAATATGGTAAGTCTTTTTTCCTCCTAATCTAGGAAGCTGCTTTCTTTGTGTATCTACCAGTTGTTTGATAGCCTTTCTTCTGTCAATGAGTATCAACTCCTGCTTGAGCATTTTGTATAAATACTGACGACTATAACCTAACGTTGAAGCTATACCTTTTACTGTGATAAATCTTCTTTGTTCCCCTTCTCTTTGAAAGCGGCTTCTGAGAGGGGCAAATACTTTTTTCTGATTTCTGTATCAAACAGCTCATCTGCTATGTCAATAGCGGCATTGAGAATTTCTTTCTCGGCTTCCAGGCGTTTTAGTTTACGCTCCAGTTCTTTGATTTGCTTATTGGGGGCCTTCTTTTTCATCTGGTCAGATTCTTTCCAATCCAATCTACCATGTTTTCGTAACCAAGTCAATACGGTACTTCTTCCCTGGATACCATATTTCAATTGTGCCTGCTTGTAGGTTAAGTCCCCTTTTTCTACTTCATCTACTAATTGTAGTTTAAAGGCTAAACTGTAATCTTTTTGAGTCCGCTTTACATAAACTCTTTTTCCTGTCTTTTCCATAAGTTTGACTATTTTGTGTCAACTTATTTCAGGACGATACACTTTAAAAAATTTAAAAAAAAGCGGAATTAAAACATCCGCTTTTTTTATTAGTAATCTAACTGCTCATATGTAAATTATATAACTCATTATATAAATCATGTAAAATCCTTTTAGCGTTTTCCCGTAACTTTAGAAGTCATAATAATAAAATTCAATGCTTAAACCAACCGTTTTATGCATTGAAGCATTTGCCCGGAACTAATTAATATAATGGAAAAAGAAAAAGGATATAATCTAAGCATTAAGATCAACAACTTAGAAGTATCTTATAATGATGTAGGAGAAGGAACTATTCCGATTATTTTCATACACGGTTTTCCATTTGATAAAACAATGTGGCAGCGGCAGATGTATTTTTTAAAATCATCAAACCGGGTAATTGCATACGATCTAAAAGGATTTGGTGAATCAAAGGAACAGATCGCATCGCTGACCATAGAAATGTTTACCGAAGACCTGATTGCGTTCATGAATGCGCTGCACATTGACAAAGCGATTCTGTGCGGGCTTTCCATGGGAGGCTATATTGTACTGAATGCAGTAAAAAAGTATCCGGAACGTTTTGAGGCATTAATTTTAAGTGATACCCAATGTATCGCAGATACAGCTGAAGCAAAAGAAAAACGGTATAAAGCCATTGATGAAATAAATGAAAACGGTGTGCATGCGTTCAATGAAAAATTCATTAAAAGCATTTTTCATACGGATTCTCTGATCAAAAAAAAAGAAGTAATTGAAACGTTACGCATCAACATGCAATCTAATACCAGACGTTCCATGACACGTGTCTTGGCAGCTCTTGCGGAACGTACTGAAACCTGTTCCGAAATTCATAACATTCAAATTCCTACCCTTATTATCTGCGGCAGAGAAGATGCTGTAACACCGCTCTCACAATCTGAATCCATGCATGAAGCCATCAAAGGTTCTATGCTGCGCGTGATTGATAATGCCGGCCATGTATCCAATCTCGAACAACCACATACCTTCAATAAGCATTTGCAGGAATTCCTCTCTCCTTTCAGCATCAGTACCTCTAATTAACTCCCTAAACAATCTGAAAGCGCTACGTTGATTCACCAGTATCTGATTTTTCTTTACTGCTGCAGATTCAGCCATTACCGCGACCTGAAAATGTATAACGTATTCTATAAATCATGTAAGGGCTTTGCCTGTTTCAAACCGTATGTTTAAGAATAAGTTATATGTGCTTTATCAAAATGCATATGCACATATGAACATCACCATTTTAACCTAAACATACTATGGCAACGCACGGATATAATTTAACAGCTACTGTCAACAACATGAATGTTGCTTATGATGATCTGGGAGAAGGAACTACTCCGGTCATTTTTTTACATGGTTTCCCTTTCAACAGAACAATGTGGAAAGAACAGCTTGAGGCACTTCAATCAGAAACACGCGTTATTGCTTGTGACCTGAGGGGTTTTGGCAAATCTGAAGATGAAACTTCTTTTTTAAGCATCGACCAGTTTGCAGATGACCTGATCGGTTTTATGGATGCCTTGCGCATTGAGAAAGCCATCATCTGTGGGTTATCCATGGGCGGTTACATTGCGTTGAATGCTGTAAACAGATTTAAAAACCGTTTCGAAGCATTGATTTTATGCGATACGCAATGTTATTCGGATACTGCCGAAGCAAAACAAAAAAGATATGCCTCTATGGATGAAATTTCTACAAACGGTATAAGTGCTTTCAATGAACCTTTCCTGAAAAGTGTATGCGCTGCAAAAACGCTGGAAACAAAACCCGAAGTTATAGAAGCTTTGCGCGAGATGGTTTATTCAACCTCTGAACATAGCCTTACCATGGGTTTAACAGCGCTGGCTGAAAGACATGAAACCTGTTCAATCTTAAGTACCATTGATATGCCTGCGCTTATTATCTGTGGAAGTGAGGATGCAGTAACGCCTCCTGAAAAATCGGAATATCTGCACGAACAGATTTACGGATCGGTGCTGCGTATAATTGACGAAGCCGGACACGTATCTAATCTTGAACAACCGGAACTATTCAATACACACATCCTGCATTTTATTCATGCCTTAGATACCATTCATGTTGAAAAACAGGTCAGCATTAAGAAGTAAAATAAAATACCAACTAAAAAAAACAGTTCTTCCGGTAATCCGGAAGAACTGTTTTTTTTATGACTGATTTAATTTTGATGCAACGAAGAAATACATGGATGCTTTCATAAAACGGGCAAAAGCTTCATCAGGTTTACCATCCACCTGCGCATACAACGGATTGCTTACATACAATTCCCCCAGCCCTTTATATGTATTGTACTGTGCATCTTCCGTTCCGGCTGTTCCCCAGAACATACGTATTATCTTATAATGCTCCGCAATCAGTTCCTGCACCTGTACACTTTCAGGATTCTCTTTCCGTTGTGCCGCTAGTTTTGTATACAAATCTGCAAAGTCTTTTTTTAACTGTACGAAGGCAGACTTACCCAGTTGTTTCAGGCTGTTTTCTGAGCGCTGCAATGTATCTGCTCCATACGCATCTGAAATATGTGTGCGATAGCTTTCAGTCTTTTCCGTTGAAAGGCCCGCATATAATTCTTTATCGGTTAACATAATCTTTCCTTTTAGTTTCAGAATTGTTTTATCAATGGTTGTAAGCAGCTGTGAGATCCTGTCTGCTCTGGATTGCATCAAAATCCGATGACTTTCCAGCGCATCGATTGTATTAAAATCCGGATCATCCATAATCGCTGCAATTTTTTGAAGTGAAAAATCAAGCTCTTTATAAAACAAAATCTGCTGAAGCCGTATCAACTCTGGCTCCCCATACATACGGTACCTGGCCTCTGTACGTACGGATGGTTTAAGCAATCCGATCTTATCATAATGGTGCAGCGTACGGATGCTGACACCGGAAATCTGAGCAAGTTTTTTAACTGAATAGTGTATCATTTTCCTGCAAGAATAGAATGCTGCAAATGTACACCTTTACGTAAGGGTAGAGTCAAGAAAAATCTGAAAAATATTTTTTACTGTTCAGAAGCAGCGCATTCCATGGTGTACATTCAGTTAACACCCTTATAAAAAACGGCAGTATTCATCCAATCTGCATTATTTTTTAATACTGAATGTAAATACCGAGCCGGAACCAACCTTAGAATCCACACGGATAAATCCACCAAGCTTTCCGACTAAATTTTTAACGGTAGACAAACCAATACCTGTTCCGGAATTATTGAAGCGATCTTTTGTACCTAATGTACTGAATGTTTCAAATATTTTATCGAACTGAGCTTTATCAATCCCCTGGCCGTTATCAGAAATGGCCCATTCATAATAATCGTTCCGGGCAGTTACGCTTATTTCAATACGCACATGGTCTTTATCATTGTATTTAATGGCATTGGTAATCAGGTTAATTACGATCTGCTTTAAGGCAACTTCATTTGTTACGATTAGTTCCACGTCGGATTGATGGGTAATTGTATGTTCTTTACGCGGATCAATCAAGGCTATTGTATCTTCCAGAAAAGCAGTTACCTGAATATTTTTTTTATTCAGTGTATCAATATTAATATCCATGTAATGTGCAATGATACCATCAATCAGTGATTTCAGTCGAACCGATGTATTAAGCAAATGCTCAATCACTTCTGCTTCGTACGTATCTATCTTTCCAGACAGACTCTTTTTTAAAATGCCTGCCAGCGAAATAATATTCCGCAGCGGTGATTTTATATCGTGTGAAATCACATATCCGAATTGTTCCAGATCTTTATTTCGATTGCGTATTTCCTGCTGAGTTTCTATAAGCAGACGGTTTGCTTTCCGTAGTTCAAAAAGCTTTACAACCTGATTGGATAATGCACGCAGCGAGTTCAGCTGCATTTCATTCAGTTCCCGTGGTGTATTATCAATTACGCAAATGGTACCAAGCGCATAACCGTCTTCATTCACAAGCGGTACACCCGCATAAAACACTACATTCGGATCTCCTGTCACATAAGGATTATCTGAAAAACGGTTATCTTCTCTTGAATCCGTTACATTCAATATATCATCCGGCTTATTCAGCGCGTGTGCACAAAAAGCATAATCCCGGTGTGTTTCCGTATCATTAATACCTATTTTGGATTTAAACCATTGCCTTTCTGCATCAATCAGGGTAATCATGGAAATCGGTGTCTGACAGATTTCTGAAGCAATTTTTGTTATATCTTCAAAATCCTTTTCAGGTAAGGTATCCAGAATAGAATAGGCTCTCAATGCCTCCAGGCGCTGTGCTTCATTAGCGGGAATTGCTGCAATCTCCATAGTATCGTATACATTTACTCGGTTGTATATGCTGGTTATTCATGTACTGACTGACATGTTTTTTATGCATGCATTCAGTTAAACGCGATTGCTTAATTTACAAATAACTAAAATTATACGCTTAAAAATAGCTGTAATTATATAAAACAATTAAAATATTATTTCTGTACGGACTTTCCAAAGCCTGTTGATTTTAAGAAAGCATCTGTTACTTCTACCTGTGCTTTTCTTCCTTTTTTTATTGCCCGCTCTCTTCTTTTTTCAGAAGATCCTATGCGGTATTCATTCATACGGTTGATGCATGCAGAAAGATACGGTAAAAATTTAAAGCAGGTGGAAGGTAATGCCATGCGCCTGCAGGCATGACGGCCAAGGTAATAATAATTAAAACCCAGGTAGATTCTGACAAGCAGCTTCTTCTGCCAGTTCTTTTCAGGAAAAGTTGCTGTAAGCGGTGCATGCATCAATGCATGTGCCAGTGCTATTGTATCGGCATCTGCAGGTGGTTGTGTCATTGTCCATTTATAGAGTGTCTGAATAGCCTGCTCTTCTGTATCGGGCAACAGCTGATGCGGGATACCGAGCAGGTATCCGATATATTTCCATAAATGAAAAATGCCGCTTACCTCTTGTGACGATGGTCTGAATCCCTGCATATACAATCCTTCCAGAAAAACCAGTGAAAAACCAAGATAGGTGGCTACCATATCACCATGATTCACAGGAATGCCCCATTGTTCATCGCTCCATCCGGGCGACTTACGTGTGTAATGACGAGCCATTGCATGGATAATGCGTACACGTATGGCTGCATTAAAACCTACAGCCGCAGGTTTCATGGCATCCGTGCCTGTTACATCTACCCAAAAGGCGAGCGTATCGGAAAGACGCTTCGCAGGACCTGCTTTTAAGGCTCCTGTAAAGATCAGGGGTTTGTTGATGGCAGCAGATTCATATCCGCCCATAAGCGAATAGTTACGCAGGGTAACCAGACTGAAAAGGCCAGCGCGCTGACAGCATGCTGCTCCTGCCTGTAACAGCTTTTCGTCTACCCAGGCAGGAACATTTAATGAGCCAGTGTATAATGTCCGTAACGAATCCGGCATCTCCGGCACGGCATCCGGACCGTGTTCCAATAATGCATGCAGAATGGCGTGGCCTTTCTTATGACCCAATCCTTCAAACAGATCAACGACTACCTGATCTGCCTGCGTATCACAGCTCATATAAAGCGTATTGAAATTTGTTATATCTGCTGCTGTTGGAAGAACAGATATTTTCTTCAGCATATTTTTACCTGCGGGTTCTTTCCAGTGCTGTGAAAAACCCGGAGAAGGATATTGAATTCTGGTCAATGACATCATACGAAAGATACTAAATTATCAGGTTCGATTCAGTTGTATGTTTTGAGAATTTAAGAAACAGTGCGCAGCTTTGTACAGGTGTGCCTGCTACTTTTTATACATCTTTGAATCCACAACATTAAATGTATACGCAACCATCAGATAGCTCCATACGGCAGGCTTGGTTACATCTTGTGTTTTAGGTAAATAGTTCATCGCGGCAGCATATGTAAACAGTGAAAAACCGTAATTAATTTCTACATTTTTTACGGGAAAATATTTTAATGAAAGATCATTTTCAAATCCAAGGTATCGGTTTACTGCTTGTCGCGATTCATCCAGCAATGGATATTGTGTAAAGAAAACATGCACATCTGAACGGATAGATAATTTTTTATTAACAGGAACGGTAACAAAAAAATACGGATTTACTAAGCCCTTTCCTCCTGCATCCGCAGGGAAACGCGTAAACATATTCAAATTCCCATTGAACTTCCAGGTTACACCATATAGTACATCAAAATTTCCGGAATGACCCGCCGATTGCTGTGAATCACTTGTGCCGCTCAGCACTTCAATCCCAAAACGCAGGATCGCTTTTTTCAGTGTAAGTTTAATTTCAGGTTGTATATAATAAGCAAACAGTTTTTTTCCGAACGGATACTGTCCGAATTGCAGGTAGCCATTCAGCGTGTAATACCATTTATTATATGTCAGTTCAATTCTTCCGCCAATGTTGGCGCGTGAATAGGTATGCGTGGATTTTACATCTTCAAATACATCAACTGAATGAATGGTATTAAAAGAAAAATGTCTGCCGGATTTATAATTCAGATAATACATGAATAAATATTTGTACCGGTGTGATCCGACAGGAGAATACATGGATTCAAAGTAATCAGTATACTTCCTTGTAAATAAAAAAAAAATTGCTGTTGAAATACGTTTTGAATCTTTCATTACCCGTATCCCTTCATGCGACCTGCCTTGTTGTGCCCAGGGAGCATCAGAAAAAATCCTTCCGTTATCAAGTAAAACTCCTTGCCTTCCAATCCGGAAATTAACGGATCTGAATCTACTTTCCAGATACAGCTGGTAAAAATTAACACTGCCGGCTTTTGATATTTTCCCTCCTTCATTCCACACATGAATTTCCTGAATATCCGCTTTCAGTATCCACTTCTTTCTTGCATACAGCATCGATACCCGGTTTCGTTGGGTAATGTATGTATCAGGTGAAATCGTATCCGCAGGCGGGAGGGTATAATTATACCTGTATTCCAAACGTGGCCTGATCTCTGCCTGCAGTAAAAAATGCCGTACCAGGCTATCTGCAGGGTGTGCGTACAGTGCATGGATGCATAAACAGAAAGAAAGAAAAAGAAAAGAGATGCGGATATACGTTTTCGCTATCACATTAAATAGAAGATATTCACGGATTTTTTCTGCTTTATGAAACTGCAGCGCATGTCTATATACGCCGCAGACAATCGATATCAGCACACAAATATAGCGCTTAACGGATAGGTATTAGTGGCATGATTCCATTTTTTGTATGCAGGACTATTCGTGTCAATGCAACGTGCTGTCAATCTTCAATTGCTTCAATGCCTTGCTGCCTAAGCTGCTCCAAATGATTTCTCATTGCATTCAGCTGTTCGGGAGCATGCCCCTCCCATTCTGTTATTTCACCAACAACTTTAAATGGGTGTAATGAGCGGTAAGACTTTGTTGGATTTCCAGGGAATTTTTTATCTGTTAAATTCGGATCATCTTCAATCTGTCCGGTTGGTTCTACAATGTAAATGCGTTCACGTGCATCGCCCGCCGCAAGTTCAGCGCCCCAGATAGCGGCATCCAGCGTGGCCGTAAGGTAAATATATTTCGCCTGTTTTTTTTTACCGTAGTTTGAATGAAAGCCAATTTCAATCAGGTCACCTGTTTTGAGGTCGGCTTTTGTACCATGATAAAATAGCTGTTTGGTATCTATAGAAGAAGCGTTAAGAGGGTTGTTTGTTTCCATTGTTCCTGCCGTTTGTGTTATTTTTTATCCATTCTGTAATACGCAGCACAGCTACTCCGGGCCCGTTTCTTTGGTCAGCATATCAAGGTGTTTCAGTAAGGTTGGAATTCTGAAGTCACCGGACATACTTCTGATAAGCGCTGCCGCCTTGTCTACATCTATCCCAACAGAGGTTATATAAAGCGGCTTTTCACTTTCTCCGCGCAGCAGCACACGTTTATTTTTCTCTATAGTTGCAAAATTGTTTTTAGCAACACCTATAATGGGTATGGTGCCTTGAAGGTATGCATTTAAATGCGCACCCAGGCCCGGCTTATTGTTATCATCTAACACGACAAACCCGTCTACCACGATTGCTTCTGCCTGCCGGTATGGTATTTTTTCCAATAAACTTATGATACACGGCAATTCTCTTTTATAAAATTCACCTGGTGTATAGTCTTCTATATCTTCCCGTATTTCAGTGTAGACGGTAAAATTGTCTGAAGCGGTCCAGCGATCAAAGGCCAGACAAACAGTCTTTGCTTTGTTATCGAAATAATACGTATCAAACGCTAATAGCATAGAAGCGATTGTTATTTAAGAGGTATTCAGAGATAGCAATATATGAAATTCATATCTGTAAAATTATTTCCCTCATGGAAATCAATAAATTTTCTTTCAGTTATATGGCATATATCTCAATAATATATGTTACGCATCTTTTTAGCCTTATTACAATACGAACATTAAAAAAAATATTCACGATCTATACCAGGCAGGTATAAATCGTGAACAATTTTTACATGTATTGCTGTATTTTTTTATTTATCAATATGATATAATTTTCCTCCGTCAGTAATTGCGTACAAGGCACCATCAGGAGCCTGTGTTATATCTCTGAATCGTTGATTTTCATTTTCCAGCAATCGTTCTTCAGCAACAACAACATTATTTTCAATAACCAGCCGTACAATGTGCTGTCCGCTCAGTGCACCGATAAATAAATTATTCTGCCATTCCGGAATGCGGCTGCCTTTATAAAATACCATCCCGCTTGGTGATACCACCGGGTCCCAGTAATACACAGGCTGCTGCATGCCGCTCTTTTGCTGAATAGCATCGCCTATGGCTTCTCCGGTATATTCAATCCCATAGGTAATTACCGGCCATCCGTAATTATTACCTGGCAGTATGCGGTTGATTTCATCTCCGCCGCGCGGACCATGTTCTCCCTGCCACAATTCGCCTGTTTGCGGATGAATGGCTAATCCCTGCGGGTTTCTATGCCCGATGCTGTATAGTTCAGGCAATGCACCCGTACCGCTGAATACAGGGTTACCGGATGCCGGCTGACCGTTTGTTGTAATGCGGATCACCTTTCCAAGGCTGCTGGATACAGATTGTGCCAAGGGACGTGTTTGTAATACGGAACGTTCACCGATGCTTACAAACAAATTTCCGGAAGCGTCAAAAACAATCCGTGATCCGTAATGCAGATCACTGCTGTTAGGTGTATTTGAACGGTAAATAACTTCATCGGATTCTATTGCCGTTTCATCGTTGCTTAATCTGCCTTTTGCAACAGCTGTGATATTTCCTCCGGAAACGGCTTCTGAGAATGTCCAATACACCATGCGGTTGGTTGCAAACTGCGGATCAATGCATACACCCAGCAAGCCGCCCTGGCGGGATGGATTAACAGCAGGAATACCGGACAGTGCATTACCGATTACGCCTTCTTCGCTAACAATGCGCATCTTGCCGGCTTTTTCCGTTACCAGCAAGCGACCGTCGGGAAGCACGGCAATGCCCCAAGGAGAAGCAAGTCCGGACGTAATAACGGTTGCTTTAAAAGCACTGGTGGTTTGTGTACTTCCGATACGCGTCTGTCCGCTAAACGCAGGAGGATATGTTGTGTTGGCGGCTTGTGTTTCAACAGGCGGGCCGGTAGCAATGATTCGTGTAACCGGGCTCGCTGTATCCTCTTTCTTTTTAGAACAACTGTCCAGCGCTGCAATACTGATGCAGGCCAGCAGAAGTAAAACGGTGTTTCTTTTCATAGTGGCTGTAGAATGTTCGTATACTTAACATACCATTTATTTCTGAGATTATCAATACATATGTGCAGTAATGCCGGCAGTGCGGGATACTGTGTTACAATGCACTTATGTCCGTTGCCAGTACAGATAAATCCGTGTGGAAAGTATGTCCGCCGCTGCTGATTTCGCGGAACGCAGCGCGGGAAAGTTTTTTTCTATACTGTTCAAGATGTGAAAAAGGAACCTCTTCATCGTCGCGGCACTGATAGAAAAAAAACGGCACATCCTTTGGCAACGTATCCGAAAAATGCTCCTTGAGTTTTAATCCTGTTTTCCATTCTTCCTTCCCTTCCCAGAAAGGAGCTGCAAGAAGAAATACACCTGCGATTTTTTTATTTTTTACTACATATTCAGAAAGGTATTTCAGCAGCATCGATGCACCTAAGGAGTGTGCAGCCAGAATAATTTCATCGTCTGTTTTCGAAAGTAATGTTCCGATTTGCTGCGGCCAGCCAAAATCAGGAGCTGTCTCGTCTGACGAAAGTTCCGGGTACTGAATCGCGTAGTCCTTTCCCAGGGCTTGCTGTAAAGAAGCAACCAGATGTTTATCTGCTTCATAACCGCCTTCGCCGCCACCCTGAATAAACAGTATATTTTTTTTCATAGGTCAGCTTGTTGTTGAATGTTCCATAAATCCCCCGGTATCATTCAGAAAATACTTATGCCGTAGATTATTTTAATACGCCTTTCGCTTTTATCAATCCGGGAGTGATTGCTGAATCAGTCTGCAGATACGTTGACTGGTATTTAGCCCGCTGCTTCTTTCTGACAGAAAACCTATTACCGTGCGGCAGCGGCCAATGTTAACACAAGGCCCCTCTGCTGCCGGTAAGTTAAAATTCGCACACAGATTTCGGCGATTTATAATCACTACACTTTTTTATGCACCGGCAGTCCCCGTCTTTACTTCTCCCGCACGCTTGTAACTGGCAATAATTACACCTTTTGATGTAACAACAGAATCTATTAATGTCAAAGCTGCAGGAACTGCACCATCATCAAATAGTTTTTTTCCTTTGCCCAGCAGCAGCGGATGAATTTTAAGTTTAAGTTCGTCTACCAGATCATTGGACAACAGCAGGTGAATAAGTTCACTGCTGCCCCATACCTGAATGTCTGCACCGTTTGTATTTTTAAGCGTTCTGATAGCTGCAACGTGTTTAAGGAATACGGTATGCTGCCAATCGGATTTTTCCCGCGTATTTGACAACACATACTTTACACCGGAATTAATTCCCGGCCAGGAGTCTGCATGCTGCGGCCAGTATTTTTCCCAGATCTCAAACGTTTTTCTGCCCAGCAGATAATCCGCAGGCTGCAGTTCTTTTTTTACCACAGCATTATATTCATCATCACCAAATGGTGCTACCCAGCCGCCATAACTGAAACCATTTGAAGTGTCTTCTTCAGGTGCGCCCGGGCCCTGTATTACACCGTCTAGTGTGAGCATTGATAAAACAATTATTTTCCGCATAGTCACAGGGTTTTAGTTGCATACTTAATTTCGTAAAAAATACGGTAACAATTACGTACGAATGCGACAAATACAGCGGCGGAATGCGAAAAATGCGTACAGGCGCATACTCCGTTTAAAATCAACAGCAGTAACAGACAGATCCTGCCGGATACTGTTTGCTGCATGTAAAGGCTGTTCAGCTAAACACAGGCAGATTCCTTACATCAAAAAAAATATCAGCTACGCAGGATCTTCTCCATCTTGCGGCCCTTTGCAAGTTCATCCACCAGCTTATCCAGGTAGCGTACCTGCTGCGTTAAGGGGTTTTCGATTTCTTCAATGCGGTACCCGCAGATCATTCCCGTAATGAGCGACGCATTGGGATGCAGGGTAGCCTGCTTAAAAAATGTTTCAAACGTAACCTTATCCGCAATCAGTTTTGCCTGCTTTTTTGTATCAAAACCTGTCAGCCATTCAATCACAGCATCCAGCTCTTCTTTTGTACGTCCCTTCTTTTCTACCTTTGCAAGGTACATCGGATAAACAGACGCAAAGGTCATGTTTGCCATGCGTTGGTTGTGTGTATCGGAAGTATTCATATGTAGTATCGTACCGGTTATCTGTCCATCCAATGCTGAATGTATACGCATTGATTTGTTCAGGTAAGATACAGCGTTATTCTAAAACACGCAAATTACACGTATCCGAAAAAGTAATGCGCCTGTTCAGATTTTAAGCAGCTATTCTGAATGTATAATTGAACTATCCGGGAGTTATCATGCCGAATTCAGACAGCGCTGTATAATCGCTTTATTGCTGTTTTGATTTCAGCTTTATAATTTTTCTGATCAATGCCAGAGGCAAAGGTTTGTTGTGCGGAAAATGCAGGGAGTCTTTTGTATTTTTTGCTTTGTATAAAGAAACTTCATCCTCAATTTCAGGCAACCCATACACCGGATAAAAACCAATGTGTTTTTTGTACGCTGCAAAATATAAATGATGCGTACCTGCTTTATAGGCGGGCATGTTATAGCGGATGCTTTCTTCTGTATCGGGCAGCGTCTCAAAAAAAAGTTTACGTAAAACCAGTAATCGTTGTTGAATCTCAGGTTCAAATTGCTGTATGTATGTTTCTACCTTGTTCATGGTGCTTTAACAGTTGTTCCATATAATAAAGATGGCGAATACAAACGGCTTTACAGCGGTGCAAAAATGACAATCTCACAAGCGGAATCCGACAAAAAAACAGTATTGAAACAAGTACGTATATAGCATACTGAATTCTATGTTCAATACACAATTCTATTTTTTATTTCTGCTGATTACTTCAATCAGCATAACGCAGGCGGAATTAATTAATAAAGACAACTTTCTGTCTGTATGAATCGTCCTGAAATAGGTTGACAGATTTTAATACTAATCCCAGTTATCAAAAGTAACTGGGATTTTTGTTTAATGCACCATTTCTGGCGTTTTCATTTTTAATGATAAATGAGGTCTTACGTTATTATATAATTGTATTGCTTGCTCAGTAAGCTCTTTTGCTACTTGTCTGGTTATTATTTTTTGACCTAATCCAAATTCTTCTTTGAGCGTTCTATTCATCCTTTCAGCTAACGCATTTTCATAAGGGTCAGATTGTTCGGTCATACTTATGCTTACTCCATTGCTATTTGACAATGCTACATATTCTTTACTGCAATACTGAAGCCCTCTGTCAGAATGATGAATCAATTTTGAATCAGGATACTTTCTATTTTTCAATCCCATTTCAAACGCTTTTATCATGGATTCTGTATCCATAGAGTCTGCTATAGAGTAGCCCATTATTTTTCTGCTGTAGGCATCAGTGACCATATTTAAATAGCAGTTTCCTTCATCTGTTTTTATGTATGTGATGTCACTAACCCATACCTGCTCAGGTCTATGTATGATGAGCCCTTTCACTATATTGGGATATTTCCTGAGCCAATGCTTAGACATCGTTGTTTGAATATATCTGCGCCTGGGCTTAATAAGCATATCATAAAACCTTAATATTGAGAAGAGTTTATCCCGGCCAACTTTGAGTTCTGCCTGATCAATAAACGGCTTTATAATATGGTAAGTCTTTTTTCCTCCTAATCTAGGAAGCTGCTTTCTTTGTGTATCTACCAGTTGTTTGATAGCCTTTCTTCTGTCAATGAGTATCAACTCCTGCTTGAGCATTTTGTATAAATACTGACGACTATAACCTAACGTTGAAGCTATACCTTTTACTGTGATAAATCTTCTTTGTTCCCCTTCTCTTTGAAAGCGGCTTCTGAGAGGGGCAAATACTTTTTTCTGATTTCTGTATCAAACAGCTCATCTGCTATGTCAATAGCGGCATTGAGAATTTCTTTCTCGGCTTCCAGGCGTTTTAGTTTACGCTCCAGTTCTTTGATTTGCTTATTGGGGGCCTTCTTTTTCATCTGGTCAGATTCTTTCCAATCCAATCTACCATGTTTTCGTAACCAAGTCAATACGGTACTTCTTCCCTGGATACCATATTTCAATTGTGCCTGCTTGTAGGTTAAGTCCCCTTTTTCTACTTCATCTACTAATTGTAGTTTAAAGGCTAAACTGTAATCTTTTTGAGTCCGCTTTACATAAACTCTTTTTCCTGTCTTTTCCATAAGTTTGACTATTTTGTGTCAACTTATTTCAGGACGATACAGTATGGAAAAAATAAAAGGTGCCTGCATGAATATGCAGGCACCTTTTATTTTTGTTTTTTTCTGATTCAATTATATGTTCGCTGTACTTTTTTGTTTTTGCTGCAAAGAAATAACTGCTTAGCTATTGAACACGACTGAAATCTATTATTCCTGACACGGATGCAAAACCTATTTGCCGGATTTTTTCTTGTCTTTGCGGTCTTCGTTTGCACCGATGCCGTAACCGACACCTGAACCAACGCCGCCACCTACAATACCGCCAACTACAGCGCCTTTGCCTTTATCTTTGCTCACTGCCGCGCCTGTTGCCGCGCCGCTTACAATACCGACACCGGTTCCGATCAAGGCTCCTTTTGTAGTCTTGCTCATGCCTTTTCTTTCCGGTTCACCAGTAGTATTATTAACTTCATTGTTAGTTGTTGATGCAGGAGAAGCAGTGCTTGAATGCTGATGACGCGCATTCACCTCTGCCATAGAATCTATGGCTCTCTGACGAATGGCATTCTCCCGGTTTGCAGCCTCACGGCCACGCTCTTCTGCTTTTTGTGTATTGTTGCAGGCAACACAGGCCAGCACGCTGAAGATGATCAGATATGTTTTCATACTATTTATTTTATTTAGTGGAACCGAAATATGTCTTTTAGATTATACTGCTAAGTTCTGCAGGAAAAGTGGTGCAAGGCTTACACGTTTTCTAAAAAAAGCTACATGATTCACATGTGCAACATTGACCAAGTCTATATCAGTAGCCTTCTGTTGTAGAATCTTATCATATAACGAAAAATGACTCATCATGCCCCCAGCGTGGGGTTGAACAATCACTCGCGCCAGTCTTCAGACTGGTGTGTATCATTGAGCAGTCTTTGACTGCTCTTCCTTAGGTTACTTATTACTATCCGGTTAAAAAGTTACACAAATTGTTTCTTAACTCAATCTGTCTTTGGTGTTCTGTGTGCCACAGACCACGGTGAAATGGGCTTATTGGCAAGGCACTAATACGCATAACGGTTATCATGCAATTTGTGGCGGTATTTATTAAGAAATTTAAAGGAACAGAGTAGACAAATTACTGTGGAAATTCATATCCTTTTTTACCATCAGAATTCCACAGGAATTTGGCGGAGTGTGAAAGAGCACAATTATTTCCTGACAAACGAAACGCTATAAATTGTTGTTATGTGCTACCTTTTGAGTCACCACATTAAGTAAGTTGTAAGTGCTTTACCACTTTCTAATACCTTTAATTGTATCGTTTACTTTATGGAAAATATCTTCTGCTGAAAGTTCAGACTTTAGATTTAATAAATAAGATTTTGGATTTTCTTTTAGTTCAAGTTTTTCTTTCCTTACAGAATTTGCGGCTGAAACCAATCCGAATAAAACCCCACCTGCTGCAACAAAAGGTTTTGCATCATTTGGAACATATTCTGAAAATGATGCAAAAGTTGTTGGAAGCGAAATGCTTAAAAATTTACTTACAGTTTTAATCTTATGTGTATTATATAATTCCTCTAAATTCTTTGTGTCTTTTAGAATAATTTTTGAGTGTTGATTTAATGCATCTTTTAAAGCACTTCCGTTATCAAGACCTATAATAGAGTTAGACAAATTTGATATTTCATTAAAGAACGCCATTCTTTCATCATCATATTTTCTACGAATGTCTAGTATTTTTTCTAGCGGAACATCATTTATATTTTTTGGAACAACTGTTTCTATTAGCAGGTTACCTAATTTATATTCGAACTGATTATTGTAGTCAGAATTAATAGTAGATTCAAAATAAAGTGAAGCCGAAAAAGATTGTTCTACATCTGTAACAATTGGCAACGATTTGTTTTTTGAAATGCTTTTGGCAAAATAGGTCATGTATAATAAACCAATTTCGTTATCAATTTTCACCCAGTCTTCCCATTCATTTTGCCCAGGAACTGCTATACCTATTTCAAATAAATACTCTTTCAGTCTAGGCTCCATTTTTTCAACGTGAATGTATGTTCCACTTGTCTGCACCATATCTGAAAAAAACCTTCTTCTGTCTTGATAGTCTCTAGTATAATTTCTTCTGTGCCGTTCTCTTCCAAAAAATCGGTCATTGAAAAAATTATCTGACTCAAGTATAGGTTGTAATTCTCTACTAAATTCTTGAAAGGCACCTGATGTATCCCAACGTTTAGGTATATAATCCTTTATAAATCCAGATTCATATTTAATTTTAATAATGTCTTCTCCGTCTGCAGGCTCAACAGATTGAGGAACTATTCGTGAAATATTATCCCAAAAAAGTAAAGCATGCTTAATCCAATTTTTATTGGTCAAATTAATGTGTGGGTAATAAAGTGCGTGTCCAAAGCTCATATCTTTATTGTTTTGGTTGTATCGTCTATTTAAGGTTGCACATAACTGGTGGATACACGCACCCAAGTGTATGTATATTTCATTTGTTTTTAGATTATCCGTCTCAATAAATAAAAGGATATGTGCGTTTATAATCGGTCTCCGAATTTTGAATTATAAAAAGTCAAAGACATTATTATAAATGATTCAAAAATTAGCTGATCCAAGTCCTCCCCTATTTACACAAAATCATACTTATAAAAAATAATTACACCGGAATAGTTATAAAATAATAGTTAAAACATACATTACAAATAACTCATTATAATACCTTTGTAAATATTTTAAATAAAAACACAGTTTCAAAGGTGATATCAATCATGAAAAATAGTTTCAAAACTTTTCAACAGGTAAAACAAAAAGCGCCCCGCAACATGCAGGACGCTTTTCCATAATAAGTTGAACACAAGTTACTACCCTTTCACCGTGGTCTGTGGCACACCCACCACCAACTGGCGTATGGGGTTTATAATTATTTTTACTGTATGACATTTATTTCGACACGATTAAAAGTTTACACAAATTGTTTCTCAACTCAATCTGCCTTTGGTGTTCTGTGCGCCACAGACCACGGTGAAGGTAGCAATAGCAGTAATTATCCGGCTTACTATTCCGTTGGCATTTTCGAAAGATCCATATAGAACACTTCCCAGGTATGGCCGTCAAAATCTTCGATCGTACGTTGCTGCATAAAACCATAATCGCGGATCTCGTGCGGCTCGATGCCACCGGCTTTCAGACCATTGGCTACGATCGTGTTTAATTCATCTACACTATCTACAGATAAAGAGAACAATCCGGCCAGCTTCGATTTCGTATCGGCAATCGGTTTGGTCGCAAAGCCAGCAAACTTTTCGTGCGACAGCAGCATGACATAAATATTTTCGCTCCAGACCATGCACTTGCCGGCGTTGTCTGAGAATTGCGGGTTGTTTGTAAAGCCCAGCGCCGTGTAAAAGTCCATGGACTTTTGAAGGTCCTTTACAGGTAAATTGATAAAAATCTGTTTTGCCATTTTTTTAAATAGTTAGATGTTAAATGTTTTTTTATTAATCTGCCACTGGCGCCATATTGTGTAGTCCGCCGCGGCGGATTGACTACTTATATGCTTCTGATTTGCCCTGTGTCTGCAAAAACAGCTTCCCGCCCAGCCATGCGCTTGGTAAGGACATAACAATGATGGTAATGTTATAGAACGGAATAGCCATATCCCACATGGCCACTGTACCCACGATGCTTAAGACCGTACCGATAACACCAATGATAAGCGCGTGTTTCATCGGTTTGCCGGGTGCCAGCCTGGCTGCCAGATAACAGCCCAGCACATTGAACACAAAGCGGTATCCGATCACCAGTAACAGGATGGCGGGAGAACTTTGTTTGAAGTGTTGCATCGACATCATGCCGGTTTTTTCCATGATAAAATCTGCGGCCATAGAGAGCGCCGCACCTGTTATAAAACCCGCGAGGATCGCGCCGATGCTTTTTAATGTTGTCTTGTTCATGTGCGGTGGTGTTACGTTTTTCCACTTCGTTTTTTTGTGGTCTGTGTGCCACAGACCATGGTTAGAACTGTTGCGATTACTTCGCTGCCGGGTTAAAGTCGATCATCCATTCAATGCCGTATTTGTCCCGGAACATGCCGAAGTACGAACCCCAGGGGCTGTCATCCATAGGTACTTCAACACTGCCGCCTGCGGAAAGTATGTTGAAGATTTTGTCGGCTTCTTCGCGGCTCTCTGCTACGACAGCTATTTTAGATCTGTTTTCCTGCTCATTTACTTTGCCCAGAAAAGACGGCACATCATTACCTATTAAGACGTTGCTGCCGATCGGCAAAGCAATGTGCATGATCTTCTCGGCATCCTCTGCCGCCACCGGGTTTTCAGCGCTTGCAATATCCTTCATGCGTACAATCTGTTTGAATGTGCCGCCAAATGCGGATTTGTAAAAGGTAAAGGCTTCTTCTGCATTACCGTTGAAATTAATACTCGGATTTATCTGTGCCATAATGAATGAATATGTTTTAAAGGTTGTTGTTGTTGTTGTTAGTTACGATACAAATATCGGAAACAGAAAGGATTTCGCAGAGGTGCAAATAAGACAATGTAAGAGGCCGGATGCGACAGGTTAAAGAATGAAAACAGTGTCTGTTTCCCATGCTGCCGATGCTCTCCGGAATCTGTATCCGCCTCAGCAAGCTGCTCCGGTAAAAACGTCTGACGCATTCAGCTTGGGTTAGGATGTGCAGTGCACGGTAAACACCAGTCCGGCAGCTTCATCCCTCCTGCAGCAATGCCACAGTCTTCGCATCCCGTTTCCCGGCATAAAACACATCCAGCACTTGTTTAAAAACCGGATGCGCGTGTTCCTGTAACGAAAATAAAGTCATCGAAGCATGCAGCTTTAAGCTGTCAACGGTGCCGAAGATCTCAACCGCAGATGTCGCTGGATGATGTAGTAAAATGGTGCTGATCTCCACCAGGCGCTTCCCCAAAACGGGATGCGCCTGGTAGCGCGTCGCTTCCTCCAGATCATGGATCGCGTAATACCGCGCCGTTTCACTATGCCCCAGGCCTTGTATCTGCGGAAAGATAAACCACATCCAGTGGCTGGTTTTTCTTCCCTTCTTAATCTCTGCCTGCGCTTGGGCATAAACGCCTTCCTGTGCCTTGAGGAATCTGGATAGAGAATCTTTTGTTTCCATAACAATATAACAAGGTATTCATGCAAATGTAATGTGTATTATATTGCTGATACATAGCTGCACATCGCGATGCACGGATCAGCGCTTCAGTAATCCAAACACCGTGGTTTGTAGATACAGACTACGTGTTTGCTGGTTTATCTCCTTAAATATAAGATACAAAAAAACAGTCGTATACGAAATTTTGAAAAATCAGTCTGTCAGAGTTGTTTTATGTCAGATACGACCGCCATTGTGTCTTTTCAGCTGGAAATAATAAATAATTTTCTACATCAATTATGTATACCAAATTGAATTAAATTCGTTAACATTAAATAATAATTGGCACAAATCTTGAAATACACGTATTATAATATAAAAAGCCATGAAAAATATAGCCTTACCCATTCTAGCATTCTTGGTTGCAGGTTTTTCTTACGGACAAATTGCAGACCAGAATCCTAATTATCAGTCCAGTTTAGATCTTTACACTAAAAAACTTCTGGATTCCGGGAATACTACCATGTCTACAACCGTGCAACACACCTACAAAGCAATAGATGAATGGCAGGATAAAAAGGACCGTAAAATAGAAAATAACAGGTTAGCAAGAGAATACAGGCAACAAAGACGGTTAGCAAGAATAAACAGACCAAATTATTATTATCCTTATACTCCCCGTGTTTATGGATATAACAACTATGGATATAACAACCCGGGCTTTGGATATAGAAATAGTTATGGTTACAACGGTTATGGTTACGGGAATGGATTTGGCTACGGGAACGGTTTCGGTTATGGAAATGGATACTATACTTCCTCTGCTTATTACAGACCTTACGCATATCCAGTAAATTTCGGAGTGGGTGCGTCTGTGAGAATCGGCAGAAATATTTGGATTGGATTTTAAAAAAATAAAGAAATGATTAAAAAGATATTCTGGGTATCGATAACAGCTCTGATAGTATGTACCTCTGGTTGTAAAAGAACCGTAGCAAGAGTAGAACCTGACAAACAGATTGATTTAAGCGGCAGATGGAATGATGTAGATTCTAAGTTAACGGCAGAAGCCATGACACAACAGGCACTTGGAGAAATCTGGTTAGAAAACTTTGTAAAAAACAATGATGGGAAGCAACCAGTAGTTATTATTGGGATGGTTACAAATAAAAGCCACGAACACATAGAGGCAGAAACGTTTATCAAAGATTTAGAGAAATCATTTATAAAATCTCAACGTGTAAGACTTGTTCAGGCTGGCGATAAAAGAGAAGAACTAAGAAAAGAACGTGCAGATCAGCAAACGAATGCTTCTGTATCTACTATGAAAAAGTTCGGTTTAGAGATTGGTGCAGACTTTATTATGCAAGGTTCAATTAATTCTATTGTAGATGCGTACAAAAAAGATAAAGTTGTTTATTATCAAATTGATCTGGAACTGACAAACTTACAGACAAACGAAGTAGTCTGGATTGGAGATAAAAAAATAAAGAAAGTAGTTAAAAACTAAAATAATCCTTGACGTTAATAAGGCTGCTCTTTTTTTAATTAAAGAGCAGCCTTATTTGTTATACACCTTATGACACGATTCAACTGTAGAATGAAATTGACAATCAGGAGCTTCGCTTTCGTGTTTCTTTCTTTGCTATTTTCTGAATGCCGAACGTACTACCAGATAAATTTAGATTACAATAGTCAGCTTCAGGCGCACAATTATTTACAGGCAGAAAAATCGTTAGACAAACTTAAGTTACTGCATAAGCAACGTAATGAGTTATTATTAGTTTTAGAAAAAGGAAAAGTTGCCCATCTTCAAAAAAACTACGCAGAAAGTAATGTTTATTTTAATAAAGCGGATCTTTTAATAGAAGATTACAATAAAGCGGCAAAAGATTATGTGGTATCAGCCACTATAAATGCTCAGCTCAGCTTTTACAAGCCGGAAGAGTTTGAAAAAGTGCTCATTCATTATTACAAAGCGCTGAATTATATTTATTTAAGCAATTATGAAGATGCGTTGGTAGAAGCCAAAAGAATAAACCTGAAACTGCAGCAGCTTGACGACAAATATAAGGTAGACAGGAACAGGTACAGCAAAGATGCGTTTGCACATATTCTGATGGGATTAATTTATGAAGCCAGCTCAGACATTGGAAACGCTTTTATAGCTTACAGAAATGCGCTTGAAATTTATCAGGCGAATGGAGATGTGTACATGAATGTACCTATACCCAATCAGCTAAAAAAAGACGTTATACGCTGTGCTTCCTTAAATGGATTTACAGACATCCAAAATAACTATGAGAAAGAATTTGGGATGAAATTTAATAAACAGGATGTACCTGCCAAAGAATTGGTTTTGTTCTGGGAGAATGGTCTGTCGCCGGTAAAAGAAGAATGGAGTGTTAATTTTACTGTATTACCTGGCCAGACCGGATTTGTAACTATTGTTAATACCGATCTGGGAATAAGTATCCCTTTTCAATTAAATAATTCAAACACTGTTTCTGTATCTGATTTTAAAATGATCAGACTGGCACTTCCTAAATATACAGACAGACAATCTTTATATAAGGATATAACGGTACATGCAGGAAGTAAAAACTATAAGACAGAATTAATAGAGGATGTAAATACAATTGCAAGACAAACGCTGAAAGATAGATTTGCCAGTGAGGTTACTGCTGCTGTTTCCAGATTATTAGTAAAACAAGCCGCAGAAATGGCTCTACGGAAAGAAAATAAAGAGTTGGGTGCAGTGTTAAGTGTTGTAAACAGCAGTACTGAAAAAGCAGATACAAGACAATGGCAATCGCTGCCAGATCAAATCTCTTATGCAAGAATTCCGATTGAAAACGAGATCCGGATATCTGCTACGATCATCTCCATTAACGGACAAACCAGGAATGAAGAATTTGACTTGCCTAAAAATAACAATCCACTCTCTTTTATGAATATCTATAACATGGAATCTACACTGCGCTAGATTTTATTTAAATTAAAAATCATAACACAAACTTTTTCTACCAAGCCTTGGCCGGTGCTCCAGGACCTCCAATGTTTCTTAATGGTCTAACCGTGGTCTGTGGCACACAGAACCCACTGATGTTATTCGTAATTACTCATCCTCTCCAGTTACTGCATACCTGCCTGTAACGCATAATGCTTATTAATAATTGCATGTAATAACCATGCGTCCCCATGTTATTCTTCTATTAGTTCTTTCTTAACTCAATCCGCCTTTGGTGTTCTGTGTGTCACAGACCACGGTGAAAAAATCATAACACAAACTTTTTCTCCCACGCCTTGGCCGGTGCTCCAGGACCTCCGATGTTTCTTAATGGTCTAACCGTGGTCTGTGGCACACAGAACACACTGATGTTATTCGTAATTACTCATCCTCTCCAGTTACTGCATACCTGCCTGTAACGCATAATGCTTATTAATAATTGCATGTAATAACCATGCGTCCCATGTTATTCTTCTATTAGTTCTTTCTTAACTCAATCCGCCTTTGGTGTTCTGTGTGTCACAGACCAAGGTGAAAGTAAATTAAAAATCATAACACAAACTTTTTTTCCCACGCCTTGGCCGGTGCTCCAGGACCTCCAATGTTTCTTAATGGTCTAACCGTGGTCTGTGGCACACAGAACACACTGATGTTATTCGTAATTACTCATCCTCTCCAGTTACTGCATACCTGCCTGTAACGCATAATGCTTATTAATAATTGCATGTAATAACCATGCGTCCCATGTTATTCTTCTATTAGTTCTTTCTTAACTCAATCCGCCTTTGGTGTTCTGTGTGTCACAGACCACGGTGAAAGTATTGCTGAATATTTCTTGGGTCACCGACCAATCTCAACACAAGTCATATGTGTAATGGATAAAGAAATTAAAAAATTAAAAAGATCACTTCTTTATCTTTTTGCCATCATACATTATCTCCTGCTTTATCAACACGCCGTTTTTATCATATATTTTTACTTCACCTTCCTGTACACCCTTACCATTAAAATATTGTTCTAAGGCAAGTATTCCATCGGAGAAATACTCTCTGGAAAGCCCATAGTCGTCATCATTTTTAAATGTACCAACGCGCTTAACCGATCCATCCGGATAATTATATACATAAGGTCCTTCTAATTTCCCATCTACTAAAAAATACGATTTATCTATCGCTCCTTGTTCGGTGTATGTTACACATTGTCCATGGGGCACGCCATTCTTATAGTACTGGCATCCCTGAATTTTTCCGCTGGGATAATAGCTGATCTGTTTGCCTACAGCTACATATAATGGACGCCCACGTTCATCAACACGTGGATAATAGAATCCCTCAAGTTTTTTATTGCCATTCGGATAATAGTCAATAAGCTCAATGGAATCTTCTGCAAGGCATGCATCAATGGGATTTGCAAAGCTATAGAAACACAAACTCACAGAACAGATAATTGTTAGAAGAATTCCACGCATATGTATATTTTTTATAGCGAATATATGTTTTTTAAGTAAAGATCGCACCGTGACGTTTAGATATTACGAACTGTTCTATTAGCATGAAAAGATGATAAAGGTAAAAAAGTCATACTAAGTGAGTAGTCACTTAACCACTTAGAACAGTAGGTGGTTGTCTGAAAAGCGCAACCGTGGGGGTTTGGAGGTTAGCAAAGAAAGTGTTTACCAACCTTTGCGAAAAAATAAATGGCTCCACGCAATCGTTTCTTTAGCAACTTCTATTATTTAAATAGAAGTTAAGCCGTTAATGAGACCTTGGGCAGAGTTTTAAAAAGTCCCGCAAAAGCGGGACTTTTAATTTTAGATCATCATTCAGACCAATTCATTTCTCTTTTTTCTTCGCGAGTAAAAATACTTACTGGCAGATCCGAAACTTTCTGAATGTAATAAGAAAAGTCTTCTTTCAGAGCTTCATTTATTTTTCCGTTTATAGCCTCATTAATCATAAGAATTAAAAAGGAAAGTATGGAAAGATAAAAGGAGAAAATAAAAGCAGCTAAAGAAAAAAATGAGAGTACTGTAAGTTTGAAATAAGATAATAGGTTTTTCATAAAACGTAAGGTTAAGGTTTAAACGACGAACACTATGAAAACTTAATCAGAATCGTGCGCTCCAAAGAAAAGTTAAAGGAAGCGACAGGAGCAAAACTAAAAATTTGCTCAACTATAGTCAATATCTTACTATTAAATATTTACTTATTTTTTTTTGAATAAGCATATGTGTTGTTAAACGACGCATTTCTCCGCGGCGTAAACTCTTATTCAGATTATTGAATTGTAAGGAGTGAGTAATGTGTTAGGGGACTGTATGGTCCTCGGGCGCGATTTTGCTCCTACCCCCGCCTTGGATTTCTATCAGTTATGCAAGGCGGGGAATGCCGGCGTTTTTGTTTCGTAAAGCAATCAAAAAAAGCGCTTCACATATCCATGCAAAGCGCTTTTTTATTCCTTCAGCAACCTGTACGGTGCGATTCTTATAACGTATTACGTTAAACATAAAACATTAATCTTACTTCTGTCTTGACTCCAGCACTTGAATCACGTCATCCAGCGGAATATTCTTCGCTTCCAGCAGGATCAGGTAATGGTATAGGAGATCTGCTGCTTCGCCTTTAAACAGGTCGTCGTTATTGTCTTTTGCTTCGATCACAATTTCAACCGCTTCCTCGCCTACTTTCTGCGCAATCTTATTGATGCCTTTTTTAAACAGCGATGCCGTGTAAGAAACGTCTGTAGGATTGTTGCGGCGGTCTTTGATCACGTTTGCCAGCTTCTCGATAAAGAAAGTTCTGCCGCTGTTCACTTCCGACCAGCAGGTATCTGTACCCGTATGGCAGGTCGGACCATCAGGTTTCACTTTAATAAGTAAGGTATCGTTATCGCAGTCAATTTTAATATCCACCACATGCAGAAAATGGCCTGTTGTTTCGCCTTTTGTCCAGAGACGGTTTTTGGTTCTGCTGAAGAACGTTACTTTACCTTCTGCTTTGGTCTTTGTATAGGCTTCTTCATTCATATAGCCCAGCATGAGTACATTTCTGGTTACTGCATCCTGAATGATCACGGGTACTAATCCGCCGCCTTTTTGAAAATCAATATTCATGACGCAATTTAATTATAAATTATGAATTATGAATGATGATTGGAGAGTTGTCTGAACAAGGCCCGATCTGATTTAGGTGATTGAGTATGATATTCAATGTCATACTGAACTTTAAATCATATAAATCCATGAAATCAGATGAATCATGGTTCAGACAAAAGCCCACAGTTTTTTAACCATGGGCTGTACTAATCCTGTTTAATTCTTGCATCCTGCAAATCCTGATTCAGCCAAGAATACAAAACGGTTGAAACCGTTATTAACCTGCTATAAAACAAACAGCCCACGGTTGAAACCGTGGGCTGTAATAAATCGTCGTTAATTCTTGAATTTCGACATCAGCATATTCAGTTTCGATTGCATGTCGCCTTCTACTTCTTTTTCTTTCTTCGCGCCGCCTGCACCTTTTGATCCGCCGTGGCGGACAGCTCCGCCCGCATCCCCTTTCATGGATAAGCTGATCCGCTTGCGTGCTTCATCTACTTCAAGTACCGTTACCTGTACTTTCTGCTGTACTTTAACTACTTCTGAGGGGTCAGAGATAAAACGGTCGCTCAGGTGACTGATGTGGATCAAACCATCCTGGTGTACGCCTATATCTACAAACACACCAAACTTGGTGACATTGGTGATGATGCCCGGCAGTTTCATACCCGGACGCAGGTCTTTCATTTCCTTCACTCCTTCGGCGAATTCAAACACTTCAAAGGTCTGGCGCGGATCACGGCCCGGTTTATCCAGTTCCTGGAAGATATCCTGAAGCGTCGGTAAACCAACGGTTTCGCTTACGTAATTCTTTAATACAATTTTCTGACGCAGCTCTTTGCTCTTCATGATATCGGTTACAGAAGCACCTAAATCTTTGGCCATACGCTCTACTACCGGATAGCTTTCCGGGTGCACCGCACTTCTGTCCAGTGGATTTTCTGCATCACGTACGCGTAAGAAACCTGCCGACTGTTCAAACGCTTTGTCGCCCATACGTGCTACTTTTTTAATATCTGCACGTGATTTAAACGGGCCGTTTGTATTTCTGTAATCAATAATGTTTTGTGCCAGCTGCGGACCAAGGCCTGAAACGTACGTCAACAGCTGCTTACTTGCGGTGTTTACTTCCACACCTACTAAGTTCACCGAACTGATTACCACTTCATCCAGGCTTTTCTTTAAAGCTGTCTGATCTACATCGTGCTGGTATTGACCAACACCAATGGCTTTCGGATCAATCTTTACAAGCTCTGCCAATGGGTCCATCAAACGGCGGCCGATAGAAACCGCGCCTCTTACCGTAACATCGTATTCCGGAAACTCTTCGCGTGCCACGTCGGATGCGGAATACACCGAGGCACCGCTTTCGTTCACCATTACAATTAATATTTCGTTCGGCAAACCCAACCCCTTTACAAAAGCTTCGGTTTCGCGCCCTGCTGTACCGTTACCGATAGAGATGGCTTCAATGGCATGTTTCTGACACAGCGCCATAATCACGGCTGCAGACTGGTGTGTCTGGCGTTGCGGCTCGTGCGGATACACAACCGTTTCTTCCAGTAATTTACCTTGCCTGTCTAAGCACACAACCTTGCACCCTGAACGGAAGCCTGGATCTAAGGCCAGAACATTTTTCTGTCCCAGCGGAGAAGAAAGCAACAGCTGTTTTAAGTTGTCGGAGAAAACACGAATCGCTTCTTCATCGGCTTTGTTCTTGGTACCCATGCGCACTTCCGTTTCCATGGATGGTTTCAGCAACCGCTTGTAGGCATCTTTGGCAGCAAGCTTCACCTGATCGGCGCAAACTCCTCTGCCCTGTACAAACTGACGATCCAGGATCTCTATCGCATCCTCTTCTACCGGTGCGATGTCAAGCATCAGGAAGCCTTCCTTCTCGCCTCTGCGCATGGCAAGCAGGCGGTGCGAAGGCGTTTTCGCAATCGGCTCTTCCCACTCAAAGTAATCGCGGTATTTCTGTCCTTCGTTTTCTTTACCCGGAAACACGCGGGATTTGATCGTTCCTTTTTCGTTGAACAGCTGACGTACCGAAGCACGCGCCTGCTGGTCTTCATTGATCAGTTCTGCAATGATATCCCGTGCCCCAGCCAATGCTTCTTCGAGCGTGTTCACACCCTTTTCAGTATCTATAAATTTCGCTGCTTCCCCATCCAGGTCTGTATTTGCCTGTTCCAGAATAAGGGTAGCTAACGGCTCCAGACCTTTTTCTTTGGCAATGCTTGCACGGGTTTTTCTTTTCTGTTTGTATGGAAGGTATAAATCTTCCAGCTCAGTCATGGTACCGGCTACTTTAATTTTTTCTTCTAATTCAGGTGTAAGCTTTCCTTGTTCCTGAATGGATTTCAAAATACTTTCTCTGCGTTTATCCAGTTCACGCAGCTGTTCAAAGCGATCGCGGATGGCGGCAATCTGTACTTCATCCATGCTGCCGGTGATCTCTTTCCGGTAGCGGGAAATGAACGGTACGGTTGCACCTTCATCCAATAATTCGATCGTTGCTTCTACTTGTTTGGTGCTGACACTTAATTCAGCTGCCACTACATGTACATGCAGTACAGAAATCTCCACTTTACTCATTTTGTTTATGTTATTTTCTTTTAACTGGTCGTACGGTATATCCTGCTTTCCGCAATAAAATCACCAGCCCCTTTTCACCGGCCAGGTGTGCGGCGCCAACAGCAAAAAACGTTGGCTCACGGTTCATTTGTGTTTCCATGCGCGTGAGCATTACTTTATTACGCGCATCCAGAATAGCTTCATTAAACTCCTGCGAAAGCGTATCTTCCTGCACGAGTATTTCCAGGCTATCCAGCGATTCGTTGAGATAAAACTGAAGCATCTGTTCCATTAGTATTTTTTCCTGATCAATGTTTTTAATCTGTTCCACCAGCATATCTGCCTGCTCCTGTAACGGCAGCAGATCAATAACGGACAGTTGTTCCTGAAAAGTTTCAATGCCGCCGATCTCATTGCCTTGCCTGGCTGCATAATCCTGCAGATACAGGTCAAGCGGTTTCTTCTCTTCTTTTTTTAACAGATCTTCCGATACAACCGCTGAGATATAGATCGGTTTGATCTTATTGATCAGCAAGGCATATACACCAATATGTTTTTTACAGTATTTTTTTACCAGTTTATAGTCTTGCGCTGAAAGCATGGCCTGGAGGCTTGTACCGGATGGCATCAGCAATTCCGGTGCATGTTGTTTCATTTCTGATTTATCCTGCAGATTCAGTTCGCCATACAGTGCCTTTGTATGTGTAATGGCATAATAGGTGGAATCTCCCAGATTGAACACGCGTTTGTCGCGTATGTGAATGGTACCGAAAAGATATGACGTATCTGCCAATCCGTTGCCTGTTATTTCCCATAAGAGGAAATTCCCCTGTGCGGCTGCATCAAAAAAAGAGCAGACAGCAAGGATTAAAAAACAGGAGATTCTGGCGCAGGTTTTCATTTTAACAAAAATCTTTATTCCTGAGTGGATAGTGAAGTAAATAGAGATTTTTTTTCCCACTACTTTTTTAGCATATTGTGCATGAATTACTATGAGAAAACTTGTTTTTATTATCATCCTGAGTTTCGGTTGCTTAGTAGCAACTCAACAGAACTCTTATGCACAAACAGAACCTGATGCTGGGGCTAATGATGGCGGCGGCGGTAGTGGAAAAACCCCTAAGGTTAAAAAACAAAAAGCCAGAAAAGGTCAGACGCAGGCTGATCTGGATGCAGATAATCAGGAAACAACTGAAAAGCAAATGACGCCGGAGGCTATTGCTTATCAGAAAAAAATGGCCAAGGCAAAAAAAGAGAAGGAAAAACGGAATGCGGTAACACGTAAACAAGCCGATAAACGTGCAACCAAGCGTTTAAATGCTTCTAAAAAGAAAACGACGAAGAAAAAGAAGAGCTACGTAAAATCGAAGAATAAGAAATAACGTAGCTTCATGCTGCATACTATACATAAAAAAGCTATCCCGTTACGGATAGCTTTTTTATTACCTGGGAAAATACTGGTTGAAACCATTAAGAACAAGCCTTTAGGAATGTATAATTCCTAAGCCGGATAAAATGATATCCTGTAAATCGGTTACCGGAAAATTTCTTCATACTTCAATTCTTTTTATCTATTATGATGGAAGTGGTTCAGCTAGTTTTTCAAGCACCTGATTGGTACAATACAACGGACAGTCAAAGCGAACCGCCTGCGCTATTGCATCCGCCGGCCGGCTGTCCAGTGTTTTTATTTCATTGTCTTTTATAAGATATAAGGTGGAATAAAAAATTCCCTTTTCTAATTTTTCTATAACAACTTTCGACAGGCTATACCCAAACAATTCTATAGCAGATTTAAGTAATTGCGATGGCATTGGTCTGCCCGGATCAATACCTTCAATAGCGATAGCCAATTCTGAAGCTTCCTGCCGACCGACAATCATATCAATGGTTGAATAAGGTTCCTCTACTAATTCCAGTTTCAGCAAAAAGTTTTCTGGTTTCCGTTTTCCGAACTGCAGAAATTTCTTTTTTTCATGCCCTGTTAAACTGATAATCGTGAGCTGTTTTAATTCTGTGTCCTCAACGTTGTTTTCCATTTTAATTCAGGTGTTAATAATGAGGATCTCAATATAAAAAAATAATGCGCTAGCATACTAAAAAGACCTGCTAAAGTTATCAGCAGGTCTTTTTAGTATATTACCAGTATGTCTGCATGTGTATTCAGAAAACTAATTTTAGCAGATTAATCCTATTCTAAAATTTATTAAACGAACACATGTATTATTCCTGCTCCACCTGTTCGCCGCCGCCGCCAAAAAACATTTTTGGATAAATAAAATTTTTGAGTTTCGCCGTATTCTGCGAAACCATGGACCATGTATCCAGATCAAATGTCAATTCAACAATACCGCAGGTAGGAATATTTCCTACTACAGTACCTGAAAGATATTCAGCCAGATAGCTGAAACCCGGATTATGCCCTACAATGATTACAGTCTGATTCTTTTCATCCAGCTCATTCACTACCTTTAATAAGGTTCTTACCGAAGCTTCGTAGATATCTTCCTGAAAATCTACTTTTTCAAACGGATAATGAATCTGTTCACAAATATATTCAGCGGTTAATGTGGTACGCAGTGACGGACTGGAAACGATCAGATCCGGCATAATACCCATATCATGCAGTTTTCCGCCCATCCTAGGCGCATCCATGTTCCCGCGGTTATTTAACGGGCGGTCAAAATCTTTTTCCCCATTATTCGACCAATCTGACTTTCCGTGACGTATTAATATAAGTGTTTTCCCCATTGCTATTTTCAAAGAAGCATATTACATAAAATTCCTCAATTTAAATCATTCAATAAATTGAATTCATATAAATACTTTGTTAAATACCATTTTAATTCAATTCATTGAATTGAATGTTTGCATTTTAGAAAAAAAAATATTCATCTTTGTTCCGTTCATTTATAAATAGAAGGCAGATGCCAAAGAATTTAGTCATAGTTGAGTCCCCTGCAAAGGCAAAAACCATTGAAGGGTATCTTGGAAAAGATTTTACTGTTAAGTCGAGTTATGGTCACGTAAGAGACTTACAGAAAGGCGATAAGGCCATCGATATAGCAAATAATTTTACGCCTACGTATGAGGTTTCTCCCGATAAAAAAGATGTCGTAAAGGAATTAAAGAAGCTAGCCAAGGAAGCCGAAATGGTTTGGTTAGCAACCGATGATGACCGCGAAGGAGAAGCTATTTCCTGGCATTTAAAAGAATCGCTGGATCTGGATGATAAAAAAACAAGACGGATTGTATTCCGTGAGATTACAAAAAATGCCATTTTAAATGCCGTACAAACACCACGCGGTATAGATATTGACTTAGTAAATGCACAGCAGGCACGCCGTATCCTTGACCGTCTTGTAGGCTTTGAAATGTCACCTGTGCTCTGGAAGAAAATCAAAGCTGGTTTATCGGCTGGCCGGGTACAATCTGTAGCCGTGCGTATTGTAGTTGACAGAGAGCGTGAAGTGGACCAGTTCAATGCAACTGCTTTATTTAAAGTAACAGCAGAATTCAAAGATGGTACTAAAACGATCAAAGCTGAACTGCCGAACCGTTTTGAAACAGAAGCAGAAGCGCAGGCATTTTTAGATAAACTGGTTGGTGCGGATTTCTTTGTACGTGACTTAGAAAAAAAGCCGGCGAAAAAATCACCTTCTGCCCCATTCACTACCTCTACATTACAGCAGGAAGCATCGCGCAAGCTTAGCTTCTCCGTGGCACAGACCATGACCGTTGCACAGCGTTTGTATGAAGCCGGTAAGATCTCTTATATGAGAACGGATTCGGTAAACCTGTCGGACTTTGCCATTGATGCCGCACGCACTACTATTACAACTAACTATGGTGGGGAATACGCATTCACCAGAAAATATAAGAGTAAATCTGAAAATGCACAGGAGGCGCACGAAGCCATCCGTCCGACGGATTTCAACGTACAGCAGGCAAGTTCAGACCGCAACGAACAACGCTTGTATGATCTGATCTGGAAACGTGCAATTGCTTCTCAGATGGCAGATGCCAAATTAGAACGTACCGTTGTAACAATCGGTAATAATAAAGGACCGGAAAATTTTATTGCAACCGGTGAAGTGATCACCTTTGAAGGTTTCTTAAAAGTATACCTGGAGTCTAAAGACGAAGAGGATGAAGACGAAGAAGAAATCGAAGCAAAAACAGGTGGTACAGCAACTCTTCCTCCATTAACCGTTAATCAGAAATTAGGTCTGAATCAGATCGTGGCGGTAGAACGTTATACACGACCGCCATCCCGATATACAGAAGCAAGCCTTGTTAAGAAGCTTGAAGAAATGGGGATCGGCCGGCCATCTACGTATGCGCCAACGATCTCAACCATTCAGAAAAGAGGATACGTTATTAAAGAAGACCGCGACGGCAGAGAGCGTAAGCTGAAACAACTGACATTAAAAGATAATGCGGTTAAAGCAGCTGTTATCACTGAAAATACCGGACAGGAAAAATCGAAACTGTTTCCGACCGATCTTGCCATGATCACCAATGATTTTCTTGTAGAACATTTTCCGCGTGTTACAGACTTCAATTTTACCGCCATGGTAGAAAAAGAGTTTGATGATATTGCTGAAGGGAAGATCAAATGGCAAAGCATGCTGAAGGGCTTCTATGGCGACTTCCATGAGCAGGTATTAAAGACAGAAAACATTGACCGTTCTACCGTAAATACATCCCGTATACTGGGTACACACCCTGAAACGGGCGAACAGATCAGCACACGGCTGGGTCGGTATGGTCCGTTTGTACAGATTGGTGAAGCCGACGAAGAAAAGGGCATCAAGCCGAAGTACGCGAGTTTACGCAAAGGACAACTGATTGAAAACATTACGCTGGAAGAAGCGCTGGAATTATTTAAACTTCCAAGAGAGCTTGGTGCGTTTGAAGACAAACCAATGGTAGTAGCAATCGGCCGTTTCGGCCCATATATCCGCCACAACAGTAAGTTTGTTTCTATTCCGAAGATTGATGATCCGATGACGATTTCTGCGGAAAGAGGCATTGAACTTATTCTTGCAAAACGTGTATCGGATGCAGAGAAGCTGATTCTTGAGTTCCCGGAAAGTGAATATGTAAAAGTATTAAAAGGCAGATGGGGCCCCTATCTGGCAATTGGTAAAAATAATTTCAAATTACCCAAAGACAAAGAACCTGCAAGTTTAACGTACGCGGAATGCCTTGCCATTGCAGGCTTAGACCACGACCCTACAGATGTGGACGCCGGTTTGGCAAAAGCAAAGAAAGGTAAAGCAGCTGCAAAGAAAACAACTACAGCTAAAAAAACAGCAGTGAAGAAAGCAGCGGTGAAGAAACCGGCAGCTAAAAAACCTGCGGCTAAAAAAGCAGTTGCGAAGAAAGCGGCAGCTAAGAAACCCGCAGCTAAAAAAGCATCGGCTAAAAAAACAACTGCTAAGAAATAATATTTCTGGCATGGTTTTGAAAGCATACCAGTTGACATTATCTGAATATCCATTTAACCCAACCGTATCAAGATGAAAATTATTTATTCGTTCTTCATAGGCATTGCACTTGCTGTTTGTTCGCAGGCACAATCACTTCCTGCTGTTGATTCAACAACTAAAAAAATTGCTTACACCGATGTGGTAACCGTTGATGGTGCCACCCAGGCGGTATTATTCAAACGTGCACACGGGTTGAATATATCCGGCAGCGGGGTATTAACAGACAAACCTGCAGATGGGTATTACAGCTACAAAGGACAGTTTAAAGTTTCCTACCATGCACCGCAACCGGGCTTAATGCATGCCGGGATTGTTACCTATACGGTAGTGCTTGCCTGCAAAGACGGCCGTTATAAATATGTAATTACAGATTTTGTACATACGTCTGAAAAAGGAAATGGCGGTGCGTTGGAAAAGTCTGTACCGGAGTGCAACAAATATGTACTAAGCATGCAAGGCTGGGGAGATATTAAAAAGTTAACTGCTGCTGAAATGGAAAAACTTGTAGCCAACATTAAAGTTGGAATGGGCAACCAGAACGATAAACCCGTAAACGTAGGAACAGATTGGTAAGATTTACTGCCTTGGCAATAAATCTTACCAATCTGTTCCTACGTAAATAACAAAATTCAACTAACAAATAACAAAATCGTTTTTGTTATAGCATTAGAAAAGGAGAACGTCATAAACGTTCTCCTTTTTATTTTTATGTCAAACACGTTTACCCTAGACAGTCCTTTCCCTCCGTTTGTTATTTGAATTTTGTAATTTGTAATTTTATCTGGCTTTATCAATATGAGAATATGAAGAATGTGGTCGTTTTAACAGGTGCCGGTATCTCTGCTGAGAGCGGTATCAATACGTTCCGCGACAGCGGTGGTTTATGGGAAGGCCATGATGTGATGGAAGTAGCCTCGCCGGAAGGCTGGAGAAAGAATCCGGAGCTGGTGCTGGAGTTCTATAACATACGCAGAAAAGATGCGCTGAAAGCACAGCCCAATGAAGCCCACCTTGCTTTGGTAGAATTGAATAAACATTTCCCTGTAAAAATCATTACACAAAATGTAGATGACCTGCACGAACGCGCGGGTTCTACAGATGTATTGCACCTGCACGGTAAATTGTTTGAAAGCAGAAGTACAGCCAATCACCGGCTAATCTACCCGATCGACGGCTGGGAATTAAAACCCGGCGATAGATGTACAAGAGGTTCCCAGCTCCGACCCAACATTGTGTGGTTTGGTGAAGCCGTTCCGTTAATGGACGATGCAGTAAAGCTTACCGCTAAGGCAGATGTGTTTATTGTGATCGGCACATCGTTACAGGTATATCCTGCAGCAAGTCTGGTTGATTATGCAGGTCCGGATACGGAAGTAATTGTCATTGATCCGAACATGCCGGCAGTAAAAAATCATCCTTTGTTAACATTAGTTGCAGAAAAAGCAAGCATTGCCACACCGCGTATTGTACGTGAATTGATAGAAAAGTACAAATAAGCGTTTTATATCAGCGATATTTCACGGAATATTACAAGATATTGCAGCTTTCAAAAAAATAATATGGAGGAGTGTATTATTAAAAATTAAATGCGTAATTTTATATAAATAATTAATAACATCACAATAATGAATAACGGAACAGTTAAATTCTTTAATAACTCAAAAGGTTTTGGGTTTATTATCGAAAAAGAATCAGGAAAAGAATATTTTGTACACGTTTCAGGTCTTGTTGACGAGATCAGAGAAAATGACGAAGTTACTTTCGAACTTGAAAAAGGAAAAAAAGGACTAAATGCAGTAAATGTTAAACTAGTTTAGTTTTAATATATACCAATCATTTAAGATTTTAAAAGTCACGCCTCACAGCGTGACTTTTTTATTTGTATCAGCGGCCAGCGTTAGTTCTGGCGCTGTTAGCGTATATACCACAGACATGTTGTCCGTATGAAATATAATTCATAATTTATAATTCATAATTACTGATTACTGTTTACTGTCTACTTACAACTGACCATTACCATGCTTAACTTCGATTATAAAAACCCAACAAAGATTCTTTTCGGTAAAGGGCAGATTGCTGCGCTCGCAAAAGAGATTCCTGTACAAGCTAAAGTGCTTATGCTTTACGGCGGTGGCAGTATCAAAACAAACGGTGTGTACGAACAAGTAAAAAATGCCCTGAAAGACTTTGAAGTAGTTGAGTTTGGCGGTATTCCTGCAAATCCGGAATACGATATTTTGATGGAAGCACTGGCTATTATTAAAAAAGAAAACATTACCTACCTGCTGGCCGTTGGAGGAGGCTCTGTAATCGACGGTACGAAGTTTTTATCGTCAGCCGCACTCTATACCGGCGAAGAGCCATGGGATATCCTCACGAAGCCTATACGTACGGAAAAAGGCATGCCTTTCGGAACAGTACTCACGTTACCTGCAACAGGTTCAGAAATGAACTCAGGGGCCGTAATCACGCGCCGTTCCACCCAACAGAAATTAGGGATGGGCGGTCCGGGTCTGTTTCCGATATTTTCTGTTTTAGATCCGCAGGTGATCAATTCCATACCTGACAGGCAGATTGCAAACGGTATAACTGACGCGTTCACACACGTGCTGGAACAATACATGACCTACCCTGCGAAGGCGTTACTGCAGGACCGGATTGCTGAAAGCATTATGCAGACACTGATCGAGATTGCACCGGTTATTTTAAAAGATAAATCGAATTACGAAGCAGCCTCTGATTTTATGTGGAGCTGTACCATGGCGCTGAATGGACTTATACAAAAAGGTGTACCTACCGACTGGTCGGTACACGCGATCGGACATGAATTAACTGCCTTATACGATATTGATCACGCACGCACGCTGGCAATCATTGCGCCTAGTCTGTACCGGTATAAGTTCAATACTAAAAAAGAGAAACTGGCACAATATGCCGAACGTATCTGGAACATTCAAACAGGAAGTGTTGAAGAGAAAGCCATGCAAGCAATTGAGAAGACGGAAGCATTCTTTCATTCACTGAATATAAAAACAAAACTTTCGGAATACACGGATGATTATAAGAAGTGTGCAGGCTTTGCGGCCGAACGTTTAAAGAGCCGCGGCTGGATCGCATTGGGTGAACGAAAAGATATTACCCCGGATGATGTATTTAAGATAGTGGAAATGAGTTACTAAAATATATTGAGTTGGTATATACAGATCAATTCAATATATTAGGTATTCATAACCGTTGCAACAAGCTTGAATAGTGCGCGCATGCTTGTAACGAAGTATTTCTCTGAGGAAAGAAATGCTTTAATTAAATCAAACACACCATGGGAATTTTATCTAAACTATTCGGTTCAAAAACTGTTACAGAAAGTTACGAACCTAAAAGCGAACAGGAAGCATGGATCGGAATTATGTATGCAAGTATGCATATTGATGAACATATTTCTGATCATGAATTACAGGAAATGTTTAATCTGCTCGAAAAACAATCCATGTTTAAAAACAAACATGTTGCTGAATATTACCAGCCGGTTATGCTGGCAGACAGAAAAATAGGAAGCTACAACCTGATTGATATTTGTGCAGCGCGTATAGCAGACAATCACAAGGCATTACTATTTGAATTGATCATGAAGCTGCTGCTGGTAGATGGTAAGTTAAAACCAAAAGAAAAAGAGATTGCAGAATACCTTACAAAAGCACTTCATTTAGAATTTGACGTTGCTAAACAAATTGTAGATGATCTGCTCATAGCAGAATGAATCGTCGAAAAAGCAGAAGTTAAATAACCTCTGCTTTTTTATTTTTAAACATAAATACAATATGTTGATTCAAATACCGGATTAACTCATTTCCGGTGGCACACTTTTTGTAAACTATCCAATTCATACTTAATTGGATAGAAATAACTCATAAAAATAAAATCCCCATGAATAGCTTTATGAATCCACCTTTCTTACCCAATCCGTATGTATGTAATAATTGTTATATCATACACAAAATGACACTAAAAAACGTATTTAAAATTTCCGTTTTTAACAAGCTCTTCAAAACATCATCTTCCAATTTCTCATACAGCCCCCGAAGCGAACAGGAAGCCTGGATCGCGATCATGTATGCGTGCATGTATATAGACGGAAATATTGCTCTTTCTGAAATAAAAAAAATGTTTCAGTTGGTAGAAAAGCATCCTTTGTTTACAAAAAAGCAGGTAGCAGATTATTATCAGCCTGCCATGCTTGGTCATAGAAAAATAGGAAGTTATGCACTTATAGATACCAGTACACCACTTGTAGCGGAAAATAATAAACCGGAATTATTTTCCATGATCATGGAATTACTTCTGGCAGATGGCATATTGGGAAACAAAGAAAAAAAAATTGCACGCTATCTTACTGAATCATTTAATTTAGAAGTAATACAAGTGAAAAAAATTATCAGTGAGATGCTTGGGAAAAGATAACCAGCAATAGCATCAACAATATATTCATATGAATATATATTTTCTAAAACAGCCGTATCTGTTTTAGTTTTAAACGTGTTCTTTTCATGTACACCGCATGCGATCTGATAAACGGTGTATACGAATAGTAGTGATACAAAAGTTTTAACAGATTTCAGTTTTATATAGCTTTACGCACCCATGGTTGCGTTATATTTCCCATGGTTGAAACCATGGGTTAGAAGCATGCAACAAACACCATTCATTTAAATTATCAGATCCCGTATTTCATTACAATAAAATGGTTAAAACCATTACAAGATTATAAATAGCATTGCATTCCCAATCCAATGCCACAACCGTTTTAACGGTTTTTATTTTTTTTTGCTGCAGATGCGTTCTTCAATGGTTTCATGCCAACCCATTGTTTCAACCATGGGAACATCATATTTCCCATGGTTTCAACCATGGGTTGGAAACATTCAGCAAACATCATTCATTTAAATTATCAGATCACGTATTTCATTACAATAAAATGGTTAAAACCATTACAAGATTATAAATAGCATTGCATTCCCAATCAAATGCCACAACCGTTTTAACGGTTTTTATTTTTTTTTGCTGCAGATGCGTTCTTTAATGGTTTCATGCCAACCCATTGTTTCAACCATGGGAACATCATATTTCCCATGGTTGAAACATGGGTTGGAAACATTCAGCAAACATCATTCATTTAAATTATCAGATCACGTATTTCATTACAATAAAATGGTTAAAACCATTACAAGATTATATATCAGATTGCATTCCCCAATCAAATGCCACAACCGTTTTAACGGTTTTTATATTTTTTTGCTGCAGATGCGTTCTTTAACGTTTCATGCCAACCCATTGTTTCAACCATGGGAACATCATATTTCCCATGGTTGAAACAATGGGTTAGAAGCATGCAGCAAACATCATTCATTTAAATTATTATCAGATCACGTATTTCATTACAATAAAAATGGTTAAAACCATTACAAGATTATAAATAGCATTGCATTCCCAATCCAATGTCACAACCGTTTTAACGGTTTTTATTTTTTTTTTTCTGCAGATGCGTTCTTTAATGGTTTCATGCCAACCCATGGTTTCAACCATGGGGACATCATATTTCCCATGGTTGAAACCATGGGTTGGAAACATTCAGCAAACATCATTCATTTAAATCATCATTTATTAACAAATGCATATCACACATCTTTTTGTAAACATCTAAATTAGCAGTTCTTAATTTTTATTTAATTTTTCTAACCGCTATTAATTATTATGTCACACGCATTAAGCAAAATATGGATTCATGCTATTTGGTCTACTAAAAACAGAACTGAACTTATTGAAAAACATCACGAACAACATATCTACACATTTATTAAAAATCAATTTAATGAATGTGGATGCTACATTAAAAATATAAACGGCATGCCGGATCACATACATTGTTTGTTTCTATTAAACACACAGAAGTCTATTTCAGAAGTAATCAAACAAATAAAAGGCAGCTCTGCCCATTACATCAATCAGAATAATTTATGCTACACAACATTTTCATGGCAAACTGGTTATGCTGCTTATTCCGTAAGTGAATCAATCGTAGGAAAGGTTGACGCCTATATTCAAAATCAAAAGACACATCATGCATTAAAATCGTTTGAGCAGGAATACAATTCGTTGATTAAAATATATCACTCAGCACATGGTTTTAACCATGGGTCCTGATGGATTAAAACAATGGGATATACTATTCAACCAGGCATATGATGGTTAAACAGGGTGTAATTATTAAACATGGCTGCAATGTTTAATCACGGCCGAAATACTTAATCATTATTCTGATGGCTTATGATGTGGTATACGCTTCGTATTCTTAACCATACGTTCTAATAGTTTTAACTGGGTCCTGATGGCCATAGGATAATTCCGGTACGTTATATGAACGTATTCATCTATTGGAAGAGCTAACATTGGTAATTCAATGTATTTTATTTTTTAATACGCTCAATGTAAGCTTCTTTGTATTTCTAATTTTTCTTTTTACCTATATTAAGGTATTTTTAAGTATATCTAACACATATATTTTTCAATGAAACTGGAATAACTGTATTGAAAAAAATTATTTGGTTGTATTAAGATGAAATTGTTTACCTGCAGACATTGCAATAATACCCTCTATTTTGAAAACAGCATCTGCCTGAGCTGTCAGAATCCCATTGGTTTTGATAGTACACAGCTTAGCATGCTTACGCTTCAAAAAAATAAACATGAAGCATTCTATTCTGATATACAAACAAAAAAAACATATAAATACTGTCAGAATGCTCAGGAAGCAACCTGCAACTGGTTAATTCCTTCTGCAAGTACGTCTGCATTCTGTGTAGCCTGCGAATTAAATAGAACCATCCCCCCCCTTACTATTGCTCAGAACAGAGAACGCTGGCATAAAATTGAGATTGCGAAGCACCGTCTGGTATATTCGCTCCTAAAACTTCAATTACCGATCAAAAAAAAGATCAATAACAGCATCGAAGGAATTGCCTTTGATTTTACAGCTGATCACCATACAAAAAGTGTAATGACAGGACATCAATCCGGCTTGATTACCATTAATATCAAGGAAGCGGATGAAGCCGAACGTGCAAAACACAAATACGATCTGAACGAAAAGTACCGTACACTTTTAGGACATTTTCGCCATGAAATCGGACACTATTACTGGGATGTTCTGATCAAAAACGATCCAAAGCTCTTAAAAAAATTCAGAGAGCTTTTTGGTAATGAAACTGTTAATTACGAACAATCACTTCGAGCATACTACAACAATCCGAATAAAAATACCAGCAACCATTATATCAGTATCTATGCCACCTCTCACCCATGGGAAGATTGGGCAGAGTCATGGGCGCATTATATGCACTTAATGGATACGGTTGAAACAGCTTTTAATTTTGGCATTCAGTTAGACACAGAATCGTTGAGCAAAAGAAATATTACCGCATCCAAAATAATTGACCCATACGAAATAAAAAAATTCATTGATATCTTCAATATGTGGGTACCGCTGGGTTTCGCTGTTAACGGACTTAGCAGAAGTATGGGCCATCCGGAATTCTACCCTTTTGTGATTTCTGAAGAAATTATCGAAAAACTTTCCTTCATTCATAAGCTTTGTAAAAAGCACCGCATGCCTGAAGAAAAACCGGATAAAGAGAAAAAAGAACCAATAACGGAAAAAGAAAAGCAAACGCTTACAGCAGAACAAAATCAGGTTCAAACGCAGGTACAAGCACAAGCACAGGATACCGTTTCTAAAGAATCAAAGCCTTCTCTGCTGGCTTCCATATTCAAAACCAAATAATTTCAACTGCTTCCATTTATAATAAAGAACCTGGATTACTGAGGTTCTTTATTTATAGGCCCTGCACCTTTGAAAGATATAAACTATTCTGATTTTTCTGTAAGATGATACTGCGCCAATAGCTGTTGCTTTGCACTCTATATGGTTTGATCCATTTTTAACTTACAATTCAATTAATCTCTATCAGCATGAAACTATATTCCTGCGGAAATTGCGGTAACTCCCTATATTTTGAAAATAGTTTGTGCCTGCATTGTAACCACCCTGTAGGCTTTGACAGCCGCCAATTATCGATGGTTACCTTACAGAAAAATGAAGGCACGCTTACATTTTCAGACGTAATAAATCATAGCCCTTATAAATACTGCCTGAATACGCAGCACGGTAACTGCAACTGGCTTATTCCTGCTGATAGTCCGTTTACTTACTGCCTGGCATGTGACCTGAACAGAACCATACCACCTCTTGAAAATCTTGAAAACCATGCACGGTGGAGCAAAATAGAATTTGCAAAACATCGTCTGATCTATTCTTTACTGCGCCTTAATTTACCTGTAGAGAAAAAAATAAACAACAGTATTTCCGGTATAGCATTTGATTTCATGGTTGATCTTTCTCCGGACGAAAAGGTCATGACGGGACACGACTTAGGTGTAATCACCCTGAATGTAGATGAAGCGGATGAAGCCGAACGCACCAAACATAAACTTGACCTGGGAGAAAAATACAGAACACTGCTTGGCCATTTTCGCCATGAGATCGGACATTATTATTGGGATCTGCTCATTCAGAACAGTCCGCAGCTAGCAGATTTCAGAAGAATTTTCGGCGATGAAACATATGATTATGATCAGGCCTTACTCAATTATTACAGTACGGTTCCCGCAGCAGACTGGCAGAATAAATTCATCAGTGTGTATGCATCCTCTCACCCATGGGAAGATTGGGCCGAAACGTGGGCGCATTATATGCACTTAATGGATACACTTGAAACGGCTTATTTCTTTGGTGTTTCGTTGAATACCGTCCATCTGAGCAAAAACAGTATTACTACAGCCATCACCGTTGATCCTTATACCGTAAGTGATTTCACTGTATTGTTCAACATGTGGGTACCGCTAACGTTCGCGGTAAATAACCTGAACCGCAGCATGGGGTATACGGATTTTTATCCGTTTGTGATCTCTGAAAAAATAGTAGAAAAACTTTCTTTTATTCATGAAGTATGTAAGGTGAACAGAACGGTACAATAACAGATTATTTTTATAATGAATACAGAAAAGATAATTAAACGAATAGCTCTTATTGGCGGCGGCCCGGGCGCCTTATACATTTGCAAGCATTTTATTGATTCGAAACGTACGGATATAGAACTGTACGTTTTTGAAAAAACAGATTCACTCGGTGCGGGCATGCCCTATAGTGCTGCAGGAGCAAACACCGAACATATTGCCAATATTTCTGCAAATGAAATTCCGGAACTTATAACTCCAATGCAGGAATGGATACATACGGTTCCGTTGAATATACTTCAAACATTCGATATTGATCCGTTGCACTTTAATGAATATAAAGTATTGCCGCGCTTATTGGTAGGCTACTATTTATCTGCCCAATTTAGGCTCCTGATAGATACCGGAGAAAGTATGGGCATAAAGATACATGTCCGTTTAAATCACAATGTAACAGACATTCAGGATAAACCTGAAACAGATACCGTTTGTATTGAAAACGCAGAAATTGGTTCTGAAGAATTTGATGCCTGCATCATTTGCACGGGTCATTTTTGGCCCAAAACATACGAAGATAACATTCAGGGATACTACGACTCTCCTTACCCCCCATCGAAACTGACATATAAAATGAACCATGCTGTAGCGATACGTGGAACATCTCTGACTGCTATTGATGCGATACGGACGCTTTCACGCACGCACGGGCATTTCAAAGAAAGTAACAATGGAATGCTTACTTACACAATCAGTGACGATAATCCTTCTTTCCAGATGGTTTTATTTTCAACAAGCGGTATGCTTCCTGCCATACGCATTCATACAGAAGAAGCGCAGCCATCAACGCATGATCTGCTCACTCCGGAAGTTGTAGAAACCAACAGAGCAGAGAACAACGGCTTCTTATCATTGAATTTTGTTTTTGAATTCGCTTTCAAAAATCCGCTTAAAGAAAAAGATCCGCAATTCTATGCCTGTATTCAAGATATGAATATGGAGGCTTTTGTAACCTATATGATGAACCAACGGGAACAGAGAGACCCGTTTTTACTTTTTGAGGCAGAATATAAAGAAGCTGAAACATCTATCCAACGGAAACAACCTATTTACTGGAAAGAAATGCTGGCTGCCTTAAGCTTCACATTGAATTATCCGGCAAAGTATTTTTCTGCAGAAGACATGAAGCGTCTTCATGATACACTTGGTGAATTAATCTCCATCGTGATTGCATTTGTGCCCCAAGGTTCTGCCAGAGAAATACTGGCACTGCATGCAGCTAATGTACTCAACATTATTAAGGTAGATAAAAACAGCCACATTGAGCCTCAGGAAAACGGCGGTATCATTTATCAGTATAAAACTGAAAACGATGAACCGGTTGCGTCATTTTACAATACCTTTATAGATGCTATCGGTCAAAAAGATTTACCGCTGGAAAAATTTCCGTTCAAAACACTTCGTAAGGAAAACACAATCAGTCAGGCATGCTTAGCATTTAAAGATACTAAAGCAGCTGAGCAGGAAATAAAAAAAGGAAATAAGAACGTACACAAAAAAACGGACGCCACCTATTTTATGGATGTACCGGGTCTTGCAATCAACGATAGTTTTCAGGTAATAAACGATTCAGGAATTGCAAATGAACGCATTTACATTATGGCTGTCCCGTTTATTTCAGGTTATAATCCAGATTACTCCGGATTGGATTTCTGTAATAAGGCTTCACACTTGATCAGCGGACACGTGCTTGCTGCAAAAACATATAACGAATAAGATGCCGGATTATATGTTGAACATTTTGTAAGATTTCGTTTTAAATATATGAACAGCAGCATTAACAATGCTGTTCTTTATAAGTAACGTATCAAATATCTTATCAGGAAAAGTATGGGAAACGTAAGCAGATAAGCTAAACCAAATGCTACGGGAATCATTACAAAACCTACAATAACCAAATAGCCTGTTTTAGCAGCAATCGTCCAGATACCAAATCCCAGTATTAAAAGCGCCAATAGAGTCATGATGCGTATCTGGAATTTTGCCCATCCATCAAGAATTTCTTTAAACAACCCATCTTCATGAAATAATACTTTCCGGCGGCCATCCAAAAGAATAATCGTAGTGCCTTTTGCAAGAAAATTTTCCTTGAATGAATAAAACAGTGTGTTTGGCTGCAAATGCATCAGCGTATAGCGCTGATACGTATCATGAATAGTAACGCTGACAATTTTATTTTTTTCATGTACTTCCTGATTCAACAGTAAAACCGTTTGTCCATTCTGTATATGTACCTGGCCGCTTTCCAGTTTTGCATTTTTGTCAACAAACGCTTTCTTCTCTACTTTAATTTTTATTCCCGTTAGATTTGCCGGTTCAATATCCAGCACATCCAAACCTCCCTCTAATACCACACACTGCGAACATTCTGTGGTACATCCTTTATAACTGAAATACGAATAATCTCCGTTAGCCTCTATTCTCCGGGCCAGCGGCTGGCCTTTACGTATTACCAAACGTTCATATGCTAAAAGTGTTCCTTTAGGAACGGTACGTATTACACGTATTAAATTAACCGAATCATATATTTTTATTTCCTGATTGGTATAAAATCTTTTATCTAATGCGTGAGCATTAATTTCCTGCTCCATTTATATCTGCTTATAATCAAAACTGCGTTTCATTACCAAATTTCATTCATTGCTGTTAATACAACCGGCTTACCGTCTGTAACAACAATGGTATGTTCGTGCTGTGCCATAAAGCCTCCTCTGTTTCCAACCATTGTCCAGCCGTCTTCAAGTGTTTCAGCATAGGTTGATGCTGTTGCAATAAATGTTTCAATGGCAACAACAGAATTTTTAGTAAAGCGTTTGCGGTTAAAGGGATCTCTGTAATTGGCTATTTCACTAGGTTCTTCATGCAGGCTTCTGCCGACACCATGTCCGGTAAGATTTTTAATTACTTTAAAACCGTGTTTCTTTGCTTCGGTTTCCATTAAAAAACCAATATCCGAGATTCGCACACCGCCTGTTATATGATCAATTGCTTTACGCAATACGTGCCTGGATGCATCAATAAGTTTTTGATGATTGTTTACATCTTTACCTAACACAAAAGATGCACCATTATCTGACCAAAAACCATTCAGCTCTGCAGATACATCTATGTTGATCAGATCACCTTCATGAAGTATTTTTTTATCGGATGGTATACCATGACAGAATTCTTTATTGGTACTGATGCATGTAAAACCAGGAAAACCGTATGTTTCATACGGAGCAGATTTTGCTCCAAGGTCCATCAGGATCTTCCCTCCAAAATCATCGAGTTGTTTTGTAGTGAGGCCCGGCTGCGCATAATTACGCATCTCTTTTAATGTGTAGGCTACGGCTTCGCTTACCTTTTTCATTCCGTCTAATTCGGCTTCTGTTGTTATCGACATGGCGGTAATTCTGGTTTAAGAAGAACTCTTGTATACTGTTTTTACGTGAACACGTAGGTAAATTATTGATTTTTATGCGCATTTCAAATCACCAACTTCTTGAAAGAGCCTGATTAACATACATGACTAACTTAATACATAAAGACTATACGATAGATGCTTTGAAGCGATGCTATCGATAATGAACGTTTATTCACTATTCATCTGCATCAATTTTAATTGCACAGGATACAGCACCACAATCAATAATCTTAGCAATAACAGGTTCCCGAGGATTTGTCAGATTTAAAACAACAAGCGGATATTTTCCGGCATATGTCCATGCAAAACAAACCGCGTACTTTCCGAAGGCAGTAATGCGTGTTACATTCAGCGTTTCATCCACTTCATCCAAACAAAACCCATGGTAGACGGTGCGCATACCGGCGTCGGTTACTATGATCCGATACCGGTCCATCGCCAATACACATTGCTCTGTAGCTTCTTTTACACGATGTAAAACAGCAGATTTTTCCTTATACATTAATGGAAAAACTATTTTAGGATCTACCGCTACAATTGGTTTGCCGCCTATAAAAGTAATTACAACCGGTTCTACGGATTCAAGCACACACAGTATATGTCCGCCGATTTTCAAGATTCTTCCGGGTGCTGTATTTAATGAAACAAAAGCAGTCTGATGTGGAAATTCAGGTTCAACAATTCCTCTTTCTTCAATGTTACTTTCTAACGTAAACCAACGGATGCGGTCTTCTTCCTGCATTAAAAACAGTGTATTGTCTATGATGGTAATATTGGAATACCATGGTCTCCTGGTTGACGGCTCTATTTGAACAGGAACACATTCAATTTCTGTTAAGTCCAACGACAATACATAAAAGCCGTATGAATAAATGTTGCAGGCATAAATCCGATCTTCTTTAATTGCAAATCCACCAACCTTATCAAACATACTGCGTACAACTAATGCATCTTCCTCAATATCGATTTTATATAATGTAACACCGGTCTTTCTGCCCGCTAATAAATTATTTGCCAGCACTTCCTCCGATTCCTCATTGTCTGCAGTAATCGGAATTAAAAACGGTTTGGCAGAAACATACACACTTGCCTTATGTATCCGGATCTGTACTGCCTGCGCATTCAGTTTAACGGAAAGCATTTTATTTGTATGTAGATAAGCCACCGTAATTACACCATTATCCTGGACTACAACTACTTTTGCATCATCCAGTGCCTCAACAGCCGGCTTACTTTCAGTCAATGTTTTTATTAATTCCACAACCATTAAAGTCAGTTACTATTTATGTATAAACGGTAAACATAAATAAAAACGGAAGTACATGCTTTCAAAACAATTCAATGTGGCCGAATACTTTCCCACATAACAACATTTAATCATCCTAAATTTTTCTAACCGTTTACATTTTAAAAGCTACCGTTCACTAAATACTTTTAGAACATAAAAGAGTATTTATTACCTTAATACCGAATAGCTGTAATCAAAACAACTGGGTACGTGCCTGCGCTTTTTTCAGGAGAAACCAACTGTGTTGATATACATTCTAACCGTTTACGAATCAACTTAATATTTTACAATCAACTTTTAAAAAAAATAATCATGGGACTAGCAGAAAAAAGATTAGCCGAAGAAATTAAAACAGACAAACTTCCTGCATTTGAATCAAAGCTGAATGAAAAAGCAGGTTATCCGATCAAAGTTAATATCGACTGGGCAACATTCACAGCTTTTGATCAATATCCGCTTTCAAGACTGGATATTGTATTTGATGACATTGAAGGTTTTGTAAAAAAAATCTGCCAGGATGATATGGGTAAAGAAGCATTAAAAGATAAAATGGCTACCATTCACCTGACCAATACAGATCAACGGGATGATGTAAAAATGGAATTGAAAGACAATATACTTTCATTAAATTTTCAGTTGGCGGGTGATACGTTCAGCTCTTTTACAGATTCACAAATTGCTGCTTATGTTGAAAAGCAACTATAATTCAGTGATTCACTCCTTTCAGAAAGATCTATTAAAAAATATTTCTACGTGGCTTGAACTCCTCGAAGAAGTAGCCAAAAACACAACAGACACTTCCGGCTTACCAAAGCTTGAAGTGTCTTTGCGTTCCGGGAAAACGTTTTGCGGAAGTGTACTTGGTTTGAAAAGATCTGTGGACGAAAATTTACTGATGCTTTCTGAAGAAGCTGAGCCGCAAGCAAGACAGAAGCTTCATCTGATTCAGTGCGAAGAGATATCTGCACTCTCCTTTATTGATCCGAATGTGTTTCTCGCTATCGCATCAAACCAACAGCCTGTTGTTTCGGAACTGGAAGTAAAACGCAAAATCAAAACCATAGAAGATGAGATCGAACAGATTGTTTCTGCACGGATACCTGTTTCTTTTGATACTGTTACAGAAGCTTACAGAAGCCGGGCATTGCAGTTAACCGAAACATTGCCCTCCATCTTTTCGACGCTTATGAGCGATGGTACGGGAAAAGAACTGATACCGGAAAGCATCTCCAGTATTGGTATACAGGTGGGTAAAACAGCAGAGACACATTTGAATAACAAACATCTTCTATGCGTTTTTGCAAAAGACTCAGAAGTATTTTTATCCAAACAAAAAGAAGCGCTTTTTCATTCGATACAGAAAGCGCTCTGAGTGTTTTAACATAACATACATGAATCCTTCAAACAGGTTACTCAGAATAGAAGCCCGTACGAAACGTATCTGGGAAGAATTACAGGCAACAGATCCGGAAATTATAGCGGATTTATTGATGTCGCCATCTGATGTACAGGAAACGCTTACCGGCATTGACAGCGAATCAATTATAGTACAGCTTACCAAAGAGCTGCAGCAGGCAATTTATATCGTAAACAAAGAGCCCCTGCATTATGAAGCGATCTGTTACGAATGGTACCACGACTCATATGACCTTCAAAACCCTGCTATTGGCAAGGCACATGAAAAATGTGCATACAATTTTTTATCCCACATGGATGCAGGCCCGGATAATAACTGGACAGTTGTAAATGAAAAAAAACCAGCCTTAGGCGGACATGCTCTCGACTTAAACAGGTTATCTGTATACCTTGTTACGGAGGCATGGTATGAACTGATCGGCAAATCAGAACAAAAAAAAGAATTTCTTTATAATGACTTGTATGATAATATGCCCATGGCATTGTTTGATGAGTTGTTCAAATTGAAATTATTTACGCTGCTGGAAACTGCTTATGCAAATGTAACCGGCAACAAGCCCGGGTATTTTTCAGTTGCACTGTATGGTTACTGGCATACCGTACTTACAGATTACAGAATAGAATCAGCCGGAACTAACACAGCAAATGTTGACCGAAACGAATCTATTTGAGTCAGTAACCTTTTAAGAAAGAATTCTCTTCGAAATATTAAAATAGAAATACTCCGATGTCTGAAACATATAAATTATTGATCGAACAGAAAGGTATAAATCATGTAAACATATTCAAATCTGCAGGAGACGCATATGTCAACGACTGGAACATTCCATTAAAAGGCGATGACGAGCCGATTGTCTTTTCCGAATTTTATACAGAAAACCAATTTATTGTAATGAATTGGGACGGATGGATACGTATCTACGATGCGGATAAAAAAGAATTACTGCTGGATCATAAACTAAACGCAGAGGTAGATGCAAAGGCTGTGCTTTCTATAGATCGGTCCATTTTATACGTTGCCTTTTCTGCAGATTCCGGTCAAAAACTTTTACAGCTTTCGCTGGATTCTTTTCAACTAAAAACGACTGCACTACCTGATATCTTTTCCAGATCGTTACAGATCAGAAAAGACGGATGCCTGCTGTTTTATAAACACGACTGGAGCTATATAAACGATCAGAAAGTATACAAACATTTTTATTCTGTACTGAACATGGAAACTAAAACGATGAATCAGTATGAACTTCCCTATGCACCACAATTTTCCTTTGATGAATTCACACCGGTTCTTGATACAGTTAAAAACATAGGTATTCTACCAGCTTATGATGATGTAACATATAAAGGAACTGCCTCAGGAGAAATACGTTTTGAATTCAGAATTTTTTTATTTAACCTTACTAATTTCGAGCCCCTGCACGTATTACCGGTACGTGATTTTCCGGCTTATCAGCTTGCCTGCAGCGCGTATGAATGCGAAGAAATGGCAGAGCTTTTCCTATCATCTATTCGCAATAAAGCATATATAAATGCCTTAAGAACATATTACGAAAACCTGACAAGCATATACGTAACACCTGATGCTATATGGCTTTGCTGGCGCGGAGGTATTCTACGGAAAATAAATTCAGAATTTATTTTGTCTCCCCTGCTGGTTACTGCAAACCGGGCAGAAAATTCAGAAGAAGGCATGTTTAATCATACATATTTTCATGCGCATGTATATCATGTTAACAGGTCTTCCATTATTCTGGCAGAAGATATAAACTTTTACAAAACCTCGATGCCCGATATTGCTTATTCAGATATTGAAAAGCCGATTCCTTTAACCTTTGAGAAAACAAGCCTGGAAGAAATATTCAACCTGAAGTACTCAGCAGAACAAAAGTCTGAGATCGAAAACCAGGACTATATACTGATTGAAGTAATAGATCTCTCAACAAAACAAGGTATAGAAGAAGCATTACTTCAAATGAACGTGCTCGTTTCGGACTTAAAAGCATTAGGTGTTGGTTCCCTATTATTGTTCCTGTTAAAAGATTCTAACGGAAAAACGGTAAACGAACCCGCATTCTTCGCAGAAGCAGTACATCATAATCCAGAGCTTGTAGAGGCTATTATTAAACATTTCATTGCTTACCCAAAAGCAAAATATCTTTACCGGAATGCGGAAGAAACAGCCTTATGCCATGCGGTACACGAATTGGCGAAAAAAGGCGATCTTTATCTGACAACCATACTGCAATATCTTGACACTATCGACATGGATCATGATGTCTTTAATAAAGAATATGTATTTCCGGTTCTGGAAGAATTGTACACAAATACTGTATTGATTAAAAAGATGAAAGTGGTATCGAAAGACCTGACGGAATGGTATAAGTATTATTGTGAAGCATAAATAATCAAACGTACATTAATATATTTCTACATGAAACAACCGGATAAAGAAATAACAGGAGTACTACTATTATTTCTGCTTGCTATGGCAGGCTTGCAGTGGTTATTGCTATGGCTGATACATTGGTCTGTTGCACTGATCGCATCTGAATTAATATCCTTTGTACTGATATCTTACGTTGTAGCATTATCGCACGCATCACCAAATGGCGGAAGCAACGGGCCTGGCGCATCTGTTTTTGCAGCACCCTTACTCTTCGCCGGCAGTGTATTGCTTTGCAGCTTATGGGCATTATGCTTCTTAATGAAAAAAGAATTTCCAAATAGCGTTGCTATTGTTCCGCTTTGTGTAATTGCTGCATTTGTCATTGGACGATTTACATACAACCATATCCGTACTATAATCTTCTGGGGGAAAAATTATAGCATCTGTAATTTTCAATTTGAAAACCAAAGAGATAATATGACACTTATCCATGGCATTTCTTTTAAAAATCAAACAACGGGTCTCAGTACAGACATAGATCCGTCTTCAAATCCATATCCCAACAGATATATTCCAAGAAGAACCGATCAGGTAACATTTAGATACATGTCATCTAAAACAAACCGTATGGTTTGGCAGGACTTTCCATTCGATTATGCTTTGTGTAATGAAAAAGAAAGCTTTGCATTTGACGTCTGTTTTTGGGTAACTAAAAAAAATATTTACCCAATCAAGTTTATTCTTCTTCCTGATAATAAAATAGACTTGTATATTAACAACCGATTGACAAAAAAATATCTACTGAACAATTAATATAGTAAAAGCAGATAAACTGCACATGCTACAATCCTTCTCCATGCTCAAACTAACAAGTCTTTTTATACTCATCCCCGTTTTTATATTGGGTTTCTTTCTGTTAAGTCAGGCACAGAACCCGATGAAGTATACCTACCTATTTCGAAATGTGATATTAAGCAAATCGAAAAATTTTGAACTCGCACCGGTGTTACGCGGACGGGTTTATTACCCGCGTTACTTCTATATTCCTGCTCTAAATCAATACATGGTCTATTCAGACTTAGATGAAACAGGGCCTTTTAAAATATATGAACATACCAGTAAATCCGAAGGCAAAGCATATGCACTGCTGGATGATAAAGGAACAAATGTTATTACATTTGAAACACCTTTACGTTTCTCCTACCGCAGCGGCTGTTTTTACGGGCCACACACCTATATTCCTTTTTTAGAAACAGGTAAAACAGATACACTTCGCTATCATCAGATCCATAATGAAAAACTGGACCTGGGCTCAAAAGCATTTGAAAAACTTTTTATGGAATTGTATGCAACGTCTGAATATATTGAGTTTATAAATCTCCGTGCCTCGCGCGACGACATCCATCAGGCAGCTGTAATTTTCAAACGTGGCGGTAAGGTTGAAATCCTGCTTTCCGGCTTACGCGATAGCCGCATGATCTGCAATTATCAGGAAGATCGTACCATCAATAACTTTGATGATTATTACACCCCGGATATACGTAACAAGGAAAACTTTCCGCAGTCATCGGCGGCAATCGAAATGATTCCGCTTGTAACCGAAAATACCAATCCCTTTGTTTACTGGAGAACAGGTTTCAATCAAACCTTTCACATGAAAAGATACCGAAAAGAATATTCTTCCGGCTGGCAGGGCATTATGAAAGTTGGAGTGATTCCGGTATATGTACCCGGTGAAAGTTCCGGTACGGTATATATAAACTTTAAAACGAACGGAGAACTCTTCAAAATTAAAATCCTGGATGTAGAAAAAGCAGATTACATTCCCGCCTATCATTTAGGGCTCCGCACCTTTGAACTCCCGGCAAATATTCGCACAAAAAACTCATTGGTATTTATGGAATCGGTTCAGAATTCAGGGGACAATCGCTTGGGCGGCGGTGTATTTGTTGTGCGCACGGCAACAACAAGCAATCCTTCTGACGATATTCCTTCAGATATGACAGAGAAAGAATTCAGCGCATTGCCTTTAACATTACAGGTTGCACTGCTTGATCCGGAACATACAACAAGTCTGAAAATATATGCAGAAAATTGTAACGAATGGATTCCTGAAATTGAACGTTTGAAAAATCTTGAACATTTGGAAATGACAACGGGCATGACTGAAATTCCAGATGCAATAACAACGTTTACCAAACTGCAATCGCTATCCATCACGTACGGAAACATTCATACCGTATCTCCTAAAATAGCCGAGCTCACCGCGCTTATAAACATTGACCTGTTTTCAAATAAGCTAACAGAATTTCCACACGTATTTTTAGAAATGGAACAATTGGAACGATTAAAGATCGGCGCTAACCCTATCCCTTCATTACCGGAAGACATTGACCGGTTAAAAAACTTAACGTATCTAAGTCTTACGTTAACCAATGTCACTGTCTTACCGAAATCCATGATCGGAATGGAAAAGCTATACATAGACAATATGGGAATGGAAAATAACGTGCCGGATGTATATAAGCAGTTGTTTGACTATACAAAAATCAAAACATTTTATTAAAATCAATAAACTGTTTTTTAACGTTCTTATACTAAAAAACGAAAAGCAACAGTACACTATTTATTCATACACATGTATATCCTTCAAATCAAACAGCCTGCCGATACATGGGTTGTCGCAATTTGTCAAATTAAAGAAGATGCTGTTGCATATCTCAATACATTGCCTGCAGAAATACAGGCAGATGCAATATTGAATAAAATTCCTTTTGAATATTTTCCGTTTATTCTCATTGAAAATACACAGACAACTCCAGATTCGGAATCGTATTTTGAATACGATGACTTCGAAGCACTTCAAAAGCGCATAGATACTGCACGTGAACATAAGGCAGACTCCGAAGAACACATTTACTTCAACTATTATTATATCTCCGAACCCTATTCTCAAATAGTATCTGAGGAAAATTTCATGAAGTATCTGCGGCATACAGCCGTAACAAATTATGTATTGAACAAACCCTATCCTGTTTCTTTGTTTCACGAAGAAATAAAAAAGAATGTGAATAATTATGATATTGACCGGCTGGATCAGCTTTGTGAACTTACGGAAACGCGTTTTACTTCAGCGCTGGAAAAAGAAGACCTTGCTATAAACGGTTACGAAAGTCTGTTCTGGGATATGAACTATGATTATGCCTGCGGTAAACTTACAGATGCTGGTATCAGTTATTTGATTCCAATAGTAGAAAAAATGGAATTGTTGTCGGGAGAAAAAAAATGGATGCAACGCAGTGCAGCATTGCACATTTTACTGGAAAGATCAATTAAAGAAAATCCGTCAGCAAGCGTTTCCATTTTAACTGATACTGTTGAAGCCTTTGAGCAGTATCTTCGGATATCACCTGAAGATGCGCTGGAAATACACCGCTTATTATCTACCGCATATAGATGGATGATGGAAGCGGATGCTGAAAATGCCTTGAACCACTGGCAGCATGCGGTATCTGAAATAAATAAAGCAATTGGCTTGTCTCCTGAAGAAGCTTCATGGTCTTCCCTGCTGGAGTTGCTATACCTGTTTACAGAAGATGACAACATACTTGCTGCACAGAAAGGCATGCAGAAAAAAGTGCAGCACCAAATACAAGCATTAGAACAACAATATGGTGCAGCAATAGCTTATGCCTTCGCTCTTGCCTATAAACACTTGTACGAATTCCTTGAATGGAATAAGAGAGAGGATCGTTTCCCTGAACTAAATGCACTTATATGGGCTGAAAAAGCGTTAGCGTATACACCCGAACAAGCAACACGGATGGATGCCCATCAGGCAGCAGATTTTTTTAATGCTATCGGGCTTAAAACAAAACGTATTGATTTTTTATTAAAGGCGCAATCCATATACGAGCGTATCCTGAATACGTATGATGATGCAGCATTTGAAGTCTATTATATAGCCAGCATCTGGAAGCAGATTGCGCACATACACCTTGAAAATAGAGATCATACATTGGCAGATATAGCTATAAAACAGGCACAGGCACTTTACAAAAAACATCTTAGTCTGGTAAAATGTAATCGTTCTACCCATATTCATTATGCTGAGTTTATGGAATATTGCTGCAACTATGAAGGTACTATTGACAAACCAACCGTAGCAGAATTGAAACTGGTTGCAGATGAAATAGAAATCGAATCAGAAGGCTTCTTAGGCTACCCGTATGAATTACTGATGCGGATTGCCTTGTTTGAACACGATGAAGAACAGGCAATCCTGCAATGTACCAAAAGCCTGATCCTGCATGAACGCTGCGCCGAATCTATGTTCTATAAACTCTATGAAGAATTTAAGGATTCATCATTTAAAAAACTGGATGCTTTTCTGGATGAAACAAAATCATTTATGGAAGACGTACATGCAAATTATTACTACGATCCACAGGTCAAATGGAAAAAATTACGAACAATGAACGGGGATGAATTAATCGAGTACTGGGAACAGCGAAAAAAAGAAATCCGAAACCTTCCGCCTTTTATAAAAGCAGATTAAAAGATGCTGGTATGTTAACGAAAGTTCCAAGACAATAAATTACAATCGACATGCAGGTATCAACGGCTATGTGACCGGTTATAGAGATCCAGTTCTGTTTTTATAAGCATTTCGTATTCATCATCAAAACATACAAACAGCACCTGTTTAATCTTATCTGTACCGGCTAAAAAATCAACTGTTGTTTTCACGGCAATATGGGCTGCCATAGTTTTGGGGAATCTATATATTCCCGTACTGATGCCTGGGAAAGCAATGGATACACAATCGTTTTCAACAGCCAGTTTTAAGGCATTAAAATAACAATCTGCAAGTTTATCGGATTCATTTTTATTACCGCCATTCCAAACAGGCCCAACGGTATGTATTACAAATTTTGCAGGTAATTTTCCTGCCGTTGTAATGACAGCCTCGCCTGTTTTACAACTACCCTGCCGGGCAATAATTTTCCTGCAATCTTCTAAAATTTCTTTTCCGCCAGCCCGGTGTATCGCACCATCAACACCACCTCCGCCTAATAAAGAAGTATTTGCTGCATTTACGATGGCATCAACTTCTACGGTCGTAATATCTCCTTTAATAACTTCGATCATACATTTATTTTTTAGTACAAGGAATTCAACCGGCAGTATTTTTTTTGATGTTGTATCCAAAGGGACTTATCTTTTCTTCGTATAACTTTTCTCCGCATGTACACCGATAGACAACAGGACGTACTGCATTCTCACTCACACTTATTGTTGACTTCGTTGCACAATTCCGGCAAACCACTATAAGATGGATTCTTGCCCATCTGAACACATCCAGTCTTGCTATGCCCTTATATTTTTTATCAATAAATGATTCAAACTCAAATTCAATTGTATGGGTTATGGAGACTAAGTCTGTTCCGCTTATAACATTCCTTTCAATGAGTTTACCCGGAAAGCCCGCACATATTGCCCGTGGTGTACAAATGCCGGGTGTATCAATTTCTTCGAAAAATATGGTTCGGTTATACCGTTGACAAGTGCTACATGGAATGGTGATTTCTAACGTATTTGATAACCCGCCAAAATCAGCCGGATCAATACGCAGAGCGCAGCTTAATGTATAAATGTAAGAATCCATTTAAGTGTTATTCAAATCAGTGTTTGTTCGGGCTAACTATTTCTGCCAGACTAAATACACATCGCAGTTACTTAAATGTACTACTATTTTTTATCGTTCTGCATCATTACGGCTCTAAAAAAAATATAAAATTACCGCTGCATGCATGTTAATTAACCGTTTATGCGTATACTTTTAAGCATGAACGAAATGGATATATTGCCTGCAGATGACCCTGATTGCGGCGCTCCCTATAATTTCAGGGAAATTAAATTAATCCAGTATAAATTCCGCATCCACCATCTTCAATACAATAAAATCACCTTCGGGATAATTTTCATCAAAGCCTCCAATCAGACCAATTTTAACAGTATATTTTTGAATCAACGCCTCCATACCAACTTCAAATGATGCAACATCAACTTTTTGTTTAGGTTTCAAGCCAACACCCTGACGGCCATTCGTAAAAAACAACATCAGGTTGTGTCTATCTCCACATTTTTTTTCCTTGTAAAACACTACATGAATATTCGCTGCAGCTGTAACAACCAAAATTTCATTTAAAAAATCTTCCTTTTCATTTGTGCCTGCATTACAATCAAAGCGAATACAGGAAGTCTCCGCATTGTATTTCATAAGCGAAGATGCTACCATACTAAAATATTTTTTGGTTGGCCAAACATGATCGTTCTTCACATGATACAATCGAATAAGTTCAGCATCTTTGAGCGACGTATAGGCTACCTTTCGGGCATCCATATTTTTTAAGATTACTTCCATTTTCAATGCGATCTCAAAATCATAATCATGCATGTTATAACTGCCTGTACCAATCTGCAGATACTTTCCTGATCTGTATATAAACACAAATGCATCGGCATATTGATCTACAAGTTCACGGAGGGCTTGTATAACGTTAGCTGCCTGATCTGTTTCAACAATTACTTCCAATTCAGCAGGTGCATCGGCATGCCCGCCAAGCCCTTTGCGATAGGTGAAATAATCGTACGTATACAAATTATACGGAAAATCAAAATACCAGTAAACGCCTAAGATCATAGTATAAATTATTATTTTCCTGAGGCACCGCCACAAGTTTCTTACAAATTCAGTTCGTCATAGATGTATTTGCACACCACCGGAACCGACATATCAAACGCAGCAGCAATCCTTTCGGATAATGCTGAACAAAGACGTGTGTATGTTTCATTGACATAATTTTCAGCTTGTGCTCCGGAAAAATATTCCCACAAAGGAGACGTTGTACTCTTTGATGTGTAAACAGTCAGATTCATTAACGCTGAATCATCTTCATATTGTTCATACGTAGAAATATTAACCAGTTGCCTATGCTGTACCAGATGAATCGTAAAATAAAACGCCATGGAGTGGTCATATTCCAGCACAACAGCATCGAGCTTGTCCAGCGAACGCCCGTTCATTTTCATAAGCGTAAACGTGCAGATATGTTCTATAAATGCATCTATGGTTTCTTCCATAAACGAGTTATCCTTACAATATGACACAGTCTGCTTCCCATGCTGATTTAAGCTTGAAATTTTAAACAACTCGTTATTTTTATATTCAAACGTATACTCAAATCCGGCATCCGATTTATGTCCCATAAAAAACATGCAGTGCAGATACACGGCACGTATAATTTGTTGCTGTTCGTTTTTATAATATGTAATTTCATTATAATGACCTTCCGAATACTTTTCATATTGATCGCTATGCTCAGTAACCGGCTTCAGTACTGTATACGATTCAAATTCAGGTTGTCCGCTCTTTAAGAAAAATTTATAAGCCGTTTTTACACCTTCTTTGTCTTGAAAAATCCGCCTCCAGATGAGTTTATCTTCATGATAATAATCTACCAGCTGAGGAATATTATTTTTTAATTTATACTGATAATAAAACAACAGATTTTCGGGTTTCTGTTTACTAAGCTCCCAATCTATATTTTCGGAACGTTTATGCATATGTATTTCTACATAATACGGCTGAATAAAATAAATTTCCTGCTGTGTAAATATATCTACACAGGCATCCATTTCTATTGCTTCAATCAGTTCTTCATAACGGCCTGTCTCCTGCTCTATAACTGCTTGAACGTTAAGAATGGTTTCATCATTCGCATATTCTTCGTTATTTTTTTTATCATATGCCTGAAGCTTCTGTTTTATTTTATTAACAGCTTTCTTTGGGAGCAGTTTTTTAAGATAATCTGCTTCATCACACATTTCATAATCCCGTGCTGTTACATGAAAATCCGCTGCCAGATTCAGATGTGTCCAATTAGAAGATTCAAGCATCAATGCTTTGCACACCTCTATATACAATTGAAATATAAACGGCTGCCGGTCTTCGTATTCAATTTCTTCCAATAACTGATCAGCTGTTGAGAACAGCGCTTCATACGGATCGAATGTAAGTACAATCGTTTGGTTCTCGCTAAACAGTTCCAGGTCAGCTGCATTATAACTTGCAAGCGGATGTTCATGCCTATCAGACAAACCCTCTGCTTCCTTTTTCTGAGCAAGGCCAAGCGTTGGCGGGAACGGATATTCCAAGGTAAATTCTAACAACAGCCAGCTGATTTCGTCCTCTACCGGCGACTGCTGCTGCATACTTTCTGCAATTGTTTTTATAAGTGCCAGCTTAGCGTTTTCAAGTACTGCCTGCAGGGATTTTTTAAGTTTTATCTTTGCCAAATTTCAACTAATTTATTTGTCATTAAACCAGCACCCCTTTATTTGCAATAATCTCAGCAACCATATCCGTTGTAAATTGTTTTTTTATGCATTCTTCTGCATAATGCAAAGCTTGACGTGCATCTTTCATTTTATAATGGATCTCTGCCATGTTTACCAGGTAAAACAATTGCTGCGGATAAGCAGCATAGGCTTTTTCAAAACGCGCAAGTGCTTCAGTATAGCGTTTTTCCTCATCATATAAACAACCATAATGATTATAAATCTGAGCAAAAGCATATGGTTCTGTTTTCGTTTTATCAAGGAAATAATTTTCCTGTGCATACGAAGCTTCAAATCCCTGTGCATACCAAAGCAAGCGTGCTTCATAAAAATAAATCATCGGAAAGTACGGATATTGTTCCAGCGCTTCTTTACAAAGCTGTTCAGCTTTTGTATATGCTTTTTCAACAATGGCTTCGTAAATATTTTTCAGGAAATTATTTTTAACTATAAAATCTTTTTTTTCTGAAAGCGTTTCTTTAACATCTTTCAACCGGTATTCATTAACTTCTTTTTCCCAGGCGGTAAAAGGAACAAAAGCATCATTAAGTTTAAGACGCATTGTTGCATCACCGTTTTCAGGATCGAGTTGAAAATCAAAAGTGAGCGTTGGTTTAACAGTACCAAATGTCTGTATCAGACTGTATAATTTTTCCGCATCAACATGAATATTTACCCAGCTGATTTTGTGATAATCTATTTCAAAAAAAACAGGCAGTCTTCTTTCTTCAAACGTATTAAATGGAATGGCCTTACTGGTTGTATAATTATTGCGAACGTCTTTGATTTCTATGTTATGTCCCTCCAATCCGGTACCGGTAATTTGCCAGCTGCAGCGATAATCAGCCAGCTCCGCACGTGCATCGATTTCATTGGATTGTCTGATCTTATTGGATTGTGCAGATAGCTCTTTTTTTCCGTATATGGCAGCAGCTGCATGCTGCAGATCCGTTCTTGCTTCAGCAGCTGCATCCATTGATTTTAAGGTAACCCGGTCAATAATATCCGTATGTTTATTAAACAGCTGTATCTTTCCTCCTTTTAATATGGAAAGTGTTACCCGGTCTGTTTTTTGCCCGCGAAGAAATTTAGGAATGTTTGTCGGATATTTATTTTCTTCATATGCCAGTTTCTCAAATGGAAAATTAATTTCGTCTTTGTAATATGCATCTTCTATAACAGAATACCAGGAAATCTGTAACCGGTCTGTACCTATAGGTATATGAATGGTTTCATTGAATACAGGTTGATACAGATATTTATTCCGTTCTGATACAGACAGGTTAGCCAGCTTTCCTATATGCTCCAGATGGTTACGTTCTGTGACAGACACATGAGTCATGAATTTCTTTTTCGTATTCAGAAAGGTAACAGATTCAGCACAGGTCAGCAGTTCATAATCGTGTATAATAGTTAGCGGAAGCGTTGTAAAATGGGCTGCCTGGTAATATTGATCAAACTGATACTTCAGCTCCAGCACCACAAAATAAATAACCGGAATTGCCAGCACAACAAACAGCCAGATGTAAAAATAGATATCATAAAAAACACCTGTCTGCTGAAACGTAACAATAATGTATGCTCCAACATTTGTAATCAGGATCACAGCCAGAATTACTAAAAAAGACGTAAGCAGCGAGAGCAGATCAAACAGGCCGGTATGTGTTGCATTCCGCGATCCGTTTGGAGAAGCATTTTTTAATCCGTGATAAGCAGCTGTCAAAAAAACTGCAATGATTCCATTTGCGACAAGCATCGGAATGAGCCCGAAGAAAAACAACATACCGAAAGAGAGAAAAGCGATTGCGCAGATCGGCAGTATAGGAAAACCAAGTAATTCAGAAAAATTAAAATATGGCTCTTCTATTTTTTTATAAGTAGTATACTTTTTCAAAGCAGTTTTATTTTTTAATGATATATAATCAAATCATTTATTCGTTATTTAGTCTGGTTCAGGCAGATCACTCTTTTAATACCTGCACAACGGAACATGAAATTATTCGCCCCCCACTGCAAGGACTTTATGTTATATTCATTTATAATTTCAAATGCTACACGTTCTTTATTGATATTTTTTTCATTTTTAATACCAACAATGGGTGTAAGTTGTATAAGCGCATGTACGGGCAAGGAAAATGTTTCTTCTATTTCTTGTGAAAACGAATCCTGCATGTGTTTGAGCTGTTCGCTGTGATGCACAGCTTGTATGTAAGGCATCCCAAAACTATCCGGCTGTAGCCAGCCTTTCACCACATAACGGATCACGGATATGCTATTTAGTAAATTCAGCTGGCTCTTAATTACCGTTACTTCAAAAGACGAAACTTCAAGCATTTTCTGATGCGCCCACCAGCCCAGCTTATAAACAACCGGCAGGTTCTTTTTTTGTTTTGATCCTATAGAAAATAATCTCATTCCTGAATAGTGTTTTAATAAAACCGTTCTCTAAAAAAATAATATATATATCGAACGCACGCAGGTCAATCTGCATCAAACAGTACGTTCATTGTAATCATATACAAATTTTTCCTGTTCTGTACTTTCAATCGCTCTTGATGAGCGTGCTTCCCGCACTATTTTAATGGCATCGTCTGAAGGATAGCCCAATGATTTTAAATAACAGGCTGCCACAAGTCCTGAACGGCCTAGCCCGCCGACACAGTGAATCAATACCTTCTTATGCTTTTTTTGCTGCGCGTTTATAAATGCATTAATTCTTTCGATCTCTGCTTTTACCGGTATTTTCTGATCAATAACAGGTACATGCAGACATTCAACCCCCTGCTTTTTATATACGTCTAAAAGCTCCGGAACACCATACATATCCATCTCGTCTTTTGTAATGAGCGATACCACACAATCAATCTGCTGTTCTTTTATTTCTTTAAGATCTTCCGAAAGGTCTCTGCTGTAATCCTTTCTTCCGGGCAAAATAGTAAGGGCAAGTGAGTGTGCATCTATTTTATCGGATTTAATAAAATCGATGCGGAGTTTATCTGTTTCTAAAAACTTATTACTGATGATCTGACTGAATTTACCTGAATTGTATAATGCCCATTCTTTTTGCCATTGGTTGCATTCATCAAAGATCAGGCTATGCATGGAATAACGAAGCTGCGCAATAAATACCTGCAGCGGATTTCTATCCCATTCTACCAGATCACTATATAAGCTCCGCAAATAAGACAGCGTTTTGTAGACACGCACAAACGACGGTTTTGTAATTCCGGTTTGTGTTATATCCGGCAGCGAGGCCTGCAGATCCGAAACAGCAAACAATACTTCACTGATTTTTAACGCTTCCTGAAAATCAGATTCGGAATGCATTTCTGAAAAGATATACAGCAGGTCATTTTCCAGTTTTACCAGATCCTTTAATACATGGCCTCTGTGCGTATGGAAAAAGTCTATGATCCAGACATTGTCCTGCGCATCAATAATAATATTAGCCCCGTTCAGATCACCATGTACATAGGATTGAAACGCATACATGTTATTATTTTTGAGATAGGTATCTAAATCATTTTTATAAAAATTCAACGGGTTGGGAAAAGAATTTGCATGTAGGATGAATTCGTTTGCCTCTATGTTTCCCTGGTACACATTACCGATAGAAGCTTTCAGTTTGCCCGCCGATATGTTATCAAATTCATAATACGACAGCAGATTCATTTTCTCATGCGTCTTTGCGGTATAGAGTTTTCCAAGTTGCTCCTTAAAAACGACATGCAGGTAATGTTGTATTTTTTCAACCGGTTCCTTCCCTGTAAATTTTTTCTGGAAAGAACTTGCCTGGCCTGCCCCCATTGATGCATAGCGGTATTTAATAATACCTTTTCCTTTACTGTCAGCAAAATCAATAATACGCGGAGCATTGTTTCCCAAAACATTTTCAATAATCTCAAACGATTTCCGCTCTCTCCCGATCTCCTCCTGTTCACCGATCTTTACTACGTGCTTGACTCCTGATGTCCATGCATATCGATACTTTGTGTGCCAATTACACTATTTCCGGAAAATCCGCCGTCCAATACGTTAACCGATATTTCTTTTGAATTACGGAAAACATATTTGAGCAGTTTCGTTTCCGTATCTCCCAGCGCAATCGGTTTCTCTGAAAGGATTATAGGTGTCTCAGCATGCTCAAGTTCAATAGAAATACTTTCTTTGTCCCAGGTTAGAAAGTGTGTGAATTGTCCGATGGAATTAAAGACCTGTACATTCAGGATACGGTTAAGCTGGTTCAATGCTGCATAGTGGCTGTGTACAGAAGAGCTTGCAGAAAGAGCCGCGCAAACAGCAATGGTATAATCCGGATAACGGGTTGCGATATCGTATGCGGTGAAATAGATCTTTGCTTCTGTCCAGACACCGATCAGTCCTATGCGTACGGGCTCATCGGTATATTGCGCAAGAATAGTATTCAGATCAGGTTCAACAAAATCATTTAAACTGACCGAGTTGATAATATGTGCCTGGTCATCTGCAGTAAAAACAAAATCAGCGCCTTCTGTATACTGAATGCAGTGGCTACCGAATTTATTCAGGTGCGCTTTCTGTGCGGGATCTTCCGCATCATGCCAGTCGCGCACATGCACTTTTATTATCTGATGTTCATCTGTTTTATTCAGCCAGTTCATAAACAGATCCAACGGCCCACTATTCGCTTCATTGCCCATTAATCTGGAAGACTCATCATAACCTACATGCAGCAGGTTTGGGAGGTTGTCGTATTTACCTATCGGCCGCACAAAATCATGCTGCAGGCATTGTGAGATCAGTATTGTTTTCATGTATTACTCAACTTTTTTTAGTATTCAACCACTATCTCTCCGTTCTGATTGATGCTGATCGTATAGCTTTTGCTGAAAGTAGTTTCTTCTTCTCCGAAATCAACGTCGAACAACTGGATAGAGTGATCTTTATTTATCAGAAACAACCTGCTGCCGCTCCATACTTCATCGTGCTTTTGATCATATATTGTAATGTATTTTGCTTTTTTTGTTTTTCTGTCGTAGAGAATCAAATGACCGGCTGCATCGTGATATAAATCCTGATAGTCAATTGTTCGCACATACCGGCCGGAGTTATAGGCATAATAACATTCATACATACCAACATCAGGAAAGCGGTAGTTACAGTGTTTTATTGAATATACCAGTGAGTCACCAGCAGAAATAGTATCTTCCTTTTCATGCAGTTTTACATATTTCAGTTCATGGATAACGGGAAGTAAATAAGGTTTGCCGTGATGGAACGCGTCATAATATTCATGCACGCGATGCATTGCATCCTTATATTGTTTATTCATTCCGGTTGGTTCAGAAAAACCTGTCTCACCGTAAGACAGCCATGCTTCCGGAAATTTATAGGTGAGAAGAAGTTTGCTGCCAATCGGAAGGACTGTAACAGGTTGTGTATTTATACTATCCAGCTGAATAAAAACGGGTGCTCCCGGCACATAAAATTGTGTATCCTTATAAATGGCTGCGCCTGCCGGTTGCAGGGAATCTGTCATAACAACAACACTATCCTGTACACGTGTTTCATTTTCTTTACTCCCGTTACATGCCACCATTAGAAAACTTAAAAAAAATACAAGCATCAGCTTATCTACTGTTACGTTCATATTACACTCACTTTTTCAAAACAGCAAATCCTTGTATGACCTCTATATTTTTGTTATTATAGGTTGTTGCATGAACAATTCTGTATGCTCCGCAACATTTTCCGCCATCAAATCTCTCATAGTAAATGTTCAGTGTATCAATATCCGAATCATTCAACCGCACATATACCGGGCCGTTCTTTGTGGCACTATTAAAGTCTATAAGCAGACTGTTGCTGCATCCCTGAAGATAGCTGCCATCAGTTATAAGGCTTTGTTTAACCGTATCAGCACCATTCAATGAAAAAAATTGAATGGAATCTTTATCGTATACTTTTGATGGACCAAATACAAGATCCTCCCCTGCAGCATTTAGTATACGAAAACAAACAATATCCTGATCGGGATCACATTTCGTTCCGGTCATGCAACAGCCAGTAAACAAGCATGCAAAAAGGATCGCACATAAAAATTTTTTCATAGGGTCATTTTTTATTTCATCTGATAATATGAATTCAGTATTTATTTTTCCTGTCAACAATCATAATATTCTATTTCAAAAATTACCTCTTTGCCGGTAAGTGCTTTTATCTTATCCGCATAGGAATCAAAAGCGCGGCAATCTCCTTTCATAACAATGGCATATTGACCTTGGGGAATTTCCAGTTCTACTTCCAGTGAACTTCCGCCCACACCTTTAGCTGGCAGCACATTCTGAATACGAATTGTTTTTATATCTTTTACATCAAACACCTGCGAAAAAAAACGGCTTGAAAATCCAATTTTAGAATTCCGTTCATCCATCCAGATAATTGGCTTATCCCCGAACTGATCTGTTATTTTTCGAGGCCTTCTTTTTATTTTACTGTTGCGTTTATAATCTTCTGAAACACGTATACCTTCCGGAAGCAGCGCATAATTGCTTACAACCATGCCTTCCTCATATGGCTGATCGATAAGTAAAGAAAAATAGTCGCGTTTATTTTCTACAGACAAAGCTGTATACCCGCCGTCAAAATTCCATTTACTATCGTAGGTGTAACAAATAGACAAACTCATTCCGCCAAAATTATAATTCAGATTTTTTTGATCTTCCCGCTCGTAATTAAATCTGTTACGGTCTATACCCAGGTCTTTTAGCAATATACGTTTGAGATCGTCATAGCTTTTATCTGTACCCAAGGCATCAAAACAATCCGAATAAAACTGCAGTACAGAAACATCTTCCCGCATCTGGTCATAATACACATGAAAATTTCTGAGTAAAATATTTCCTAGACGGATTGGGTATGCAAATTTTGATATCTTTTGAATGTACGGTGATTGTTTGAAACGCACATAGGGATTTTTTGCAAGTTCTTCATACGTTGTATCCCACGATACAAATTCCTTTTCAGGAGATTGGATTTCAAATCCTTCCGAATAGTCTGTGAACCCGGTCAGGATATCGTAGGTTGGCTCATATGTTCTGCGCCAGATTATTTTTTTAACAGGCTGGATACTCATTATGTGCTCAAAAAAAACAGCATCATCAAAGGTGAATTTTGCCGAAAGAGCTTCATACATATCTTTAAACCCAACATCCTCTGCGGGTATATAATGCCGGTGATGATCAAACAGAAACAGAAAGGATTCCTGCTCTTCTGTTACAACAACATATGCATATTGAAGATCTTCCAGGCGTACTTCAGATACTGACACCGGATGTTGTTCGGTATAGTTAATTCTGTTGCCAGCCAGTTTAATGGTTCCGGCACCTGATTCTGCCGGATAGTTTCGGTTTATATTCTTTTTATGATCAAAAACGCTCATAGTATTCTGTTAAAACGGCTAAAAGTAATTAACCCTCTGCATAAATTTTCCTGTTGCAGTTAAAACTACTTCATTGCTGACTTTTACGCAGCGGCCCCTCTATCAGTTCGCGGCAGCTTAAATGCGGTCTAAAATAAGCATTAGAACTTGCTTATGCATAATTTTAAAAAAAAAGACTGCAAACATTCATCTGTTGCAGTCTTTTAAAAGAATAAAATCGGTTTAGCTTAGTTGAACTGTTTCCCTATAAATTCTACAAGTTTTTCATCGCTCATCTTATTGGAAGTACTTTCAGTTGATTTAGTGCTTTTATACTGAGGTGTTTCCGCCAGATACTTTATAAATTGCTCCTGAATCTGGCCGGTACCTGTCAGATGAATTTCGTCTGCATCAGATATCTTGCTTAAAATTTCTTTGAAGAATTTATGCGTCAGCATAATCTCATGGTTATTTCCCGTATTTTCATTTGTATTAGGTTCTGCGCCTGGATTTTTTGCATGTCCGAGAACAGCAAATTCATCCGTACCGGAATTCTTTCCTACAATTGTTGCGTTGCGCGAATCCATCCACACCCCGAACTGTTTTGTGTGTTTTTGTGCCATATAATTTTTTTATTAGAATATACAATTTTAACAGGAGTATATCTAATCCCCGGGGTCTTAAATTTTAGTGTACAGCTGATTTTATCTGCATACTTGCTAAATCCGTTGCACTTCTGGATGACTGTAAGTAAAATAAAAAAACACTCCAGCCTGAATAAACAGACTGGAGTGCCGGACATAAAACAACGATTAACTGTATATTAATATGTTAAAATAATTTTCTTTGTAAGAACATTAGATCCCTGTCTGATCACCAATACATACGCACCTTCAGCCAATGTACTGACATTTACTTTTGCGTTTGTGCCGGCTATCTGAATAGGTGCAAAAACTTCTTCACCCAAGGCATTTGTTATTCTGAATAAAGCCTCCGAAAGATCTACTTCCGTTTCAACAATCAATTCATCCTTTGCCGGAACCGGATATACGTTTGCCTGCATGCTGTTCCCGGATGTAATACCTGTTGTTACGCCCGCAAAAACAGTTACTGGTGAAGAGGTCGTAATACCGTCCTGACTATCGGTAACACGTATCGTGATAGTATGTAAACCTGCCGATACATCGTTCCATGTAAAGCTATAAGGCTCAGAAATACTGGAACCGATTACCGTATCCCCAACTAAATATTCAACCAATTTAATAGAGCCATCTGCATCCGATATATCTGCAGTAATGGTAACCGTTGATGATACCGTTGTATTGGTAACCGGAGATGTAATGGTAATAACGGAAGGCTGATTTACCTTTTGCGTGATCGTTGTAACAGGAGAAATAGCTTTACAGCCGGCTGCATTTGTTACTTCTACAGTATAATTTCCTTCCGCAGTTGCGGTATAAGAAGCAGCAGCTGTGCCTACCTGGTTTGTACCCTTAAACCACTTATAGGATAAACCTGTTCCTGCAGGTGCATTCAGCGTTACACTGCCGCCCTGTACAATAGAAGTAGACCCGATAACTGTGATCGCTGCTGCCGGCAAGGCATTTACAGTAACTGCAACCTGTGCTCTCGGACTTTCACATCCGTTGGTTGTTTGTGAAACGTAATAATTGATCGTTCCAACAGTTGCTGTATTTGGTGTTACAGAAGCAGATGAAGTACCGCCCGTTGCTGCGTCATACCATTTCAATGCTGTACCGGTTGCTGTTAATGCGCTTGCTGCTGCATTCTGGCAATACGCTGCTGGTGCAGTAACCGTTGGTGCAGCCGGTGCGGCATTTACCGTTACGGCTGTTGCTGTTGAAGTAGCTTTGCAATTGTTTGTATTGGTTATTTCAACAGTATAGGAACCGGATGTTGTTGCCGTATAAGTAGAAGTAATACCAACCTGTGTTGTTCCGTTCTTCCATACATATCCCGTTCCGTTACCTGCTGTTAATGTTACTGAACCGCCTGCACAGAACGTTGTTGCTGAACCTGCTGTGATTACTGCTGTTGGCAAGGCATTTACAGTAACTGCAACCTGTGCTCTCGGACTTTCACATCCGTTGGTTGTTTGTGAAACGTAATAATTCTTCGTTCCAACAGTTGCTGTATTTGGTGTTACAGAAGCAGATGAAGTACCGCCCGTTGCTGCGTCATACCATTTCAATGCTGTACCCGTTGCTGTTAATGCGCTTGATGCTGCATTCTGGCAATACGCTGCTGGTGCAGTAACCGTTGGTGCAGCCGGTGCGGCATTTACCGTTACGGCTGTTGCTGTTGAAGTAGCTTTGCAATTGTTTGTATTGGTTATTTCAACGGTATAGGAACCGGATGTTGTTGCCGTATAAGTAGAAGCAGTACCAACCTGTGTTGTTCCGTTCTTCCATACATATTCCGTTCCGTTACCTGCTGTCAATGTTACTGAACCGCCTGCACAGAACGTTGTTGCTGAACCTGCTGTGATTACTGCTGTTGGCAAGGCATTTACGTTAACAACTATTGGCGCGCGCGCACTTTCACAGCCGCCTACATTCTGGCTTACATAATAGGTAGCAGTACCTGCAGCTGTTGTAACTGGCGTTAAGGATGCAGTACCTGTTCCGCCTGTTGAGTTTGTATACCACAACAAACTTGTGCCCGTTGCTGTTAAGGCTGCGGCTGTTGCATTCTGGCAATAGGCAACAGGTGTTACCACGGTCGGAGCTGCCGGCGTTGAACAAGGCAATAAACCTTGTAAAACCGCTGTACCAAATAAAGAAGGGTTTTCCCAGGCATCATCTTCGCTTGCATTCCAGGCCAATTTACCATCACGTGTACCTCCGTCGTCGTCGTCATTGATCATAAAATCCATACCGACTAACTGGCCAATGGCTGGTGTACCTTTTAAGGTAGTCCATGGAATTCTGGCTTCAACAATATATCCACCCGTACGTGCTACGGCTGCATAGGTAATGCCTGTAGTTGCACGACCTGATGGCAATACCCCTACCGTTGTACCATCATTCCAGCCAAATGTATATTGCACATCGTTTGCACCATACGTAGTTGCTTTATCATTATTAATATCAACGTAGACTTCTACACCGTCATCATCATATACATTGGTGCTTTCATTCATTTTTACATCATCGGTAACATCTGCCAGTACATAGAGATAGGTATCATCCCATAAGGCTTTAAAATTACCTGAGAGATCTGTACTATTGGTAACTGCTCCCGCGATCAGTTTTGTCGCAGCCGCAGGTAACACACTGGCATTGGACCAGGTGGCTTCAAGCGTTCCGTCAATGATTATAGGCGAAGACACTTTAAAAATCTTATATTTCTGAGAAACCCGTACTGTAATTTCAGTGCGCGGACCTTCACAACCGTTTAATGTTTGTCCGACATAATACTTTGTAGTACCTGCCGTAGCGGTATTGGGAGTTGGTGCAGAACTTAATGCTGTGCCGCCGGTTGCTACCGTATACCATTTAAGCGCAGTACCTGTTGCGGTTAATTGTGTTGCCGCAGCACCTACTTCGTAATCAAATGAAGTGATGGTTGTTGGTGCCGGTGTTGCACAGGAAACACATTCGCTTACTGTAATGTTTGAGCTTCCCGAACTGTTATATCCTTCTGATTCCATGATCTGATAATCCCAGGTAGTTCCCATGTTCATTCCGGCAGCTTTCCATGCAGCAACATGGGTAGCAAACGTTATGGTTCCGCTCGATCTTTTTTGTGTACGTACACTCCAGAATTGTTGAAATGTAGCTGTACCTACAATAGATGGCTGATTTGTTCTGGTAGCCGTGTATATTGTATAGGTTCCTCCGTCGCAGGTATAGGTTCCTTTGTTTACAATGCCGCTTGTATTTCCCGGAGGTGTCCATGCGCCATAATTTTCACAAACATAATATTCAATCAATGCATTTTTTGTCCAGCCATATAAGGCCAGAAAGCCATTGCTGCCGCCATCGAAGTTTCCCGAAAAGCAGACCACACGATCCGGTTTTCCTACCGCCCAGCCTTTACCTGCGGTAAAGTTTCCGATATTAGACCAGGTAGTACTGTAATTACCTGCGGGGCCTAATGTCATGGATGCGGATCCTTTAGAACCGTCATTCCAGAAAGAATAGAAAAACCCGTTATGGGTGCTTTGTGTATTAGTAGTTACTGTTTGTGCGTAAGATACGCTTACTGTAACGAGCAACACAAATGAAAATACAATGAGCGAAAATCTGCGCATAGTATTTCTTACTGGTAGTTGTAGTCTCATACGTTATATATTAGTTACGGCTTAAATTAAATGGAATTTTGTATACTACCTGTTCAGGTGAAAAAAGTAAACAGCCAGGTGAAAAATCCGGTAATAAATTGATAAATAATGCGTTTACAACTGTTAGGAAACGATTTTATTCTGCTTTCATTAAAAAAATGCGAAACAGGAAAAAAAACTATTTCTATGATCAAAAAAAATGGTTTATCAGGATTCGTTATAAACCGTATCCTGATAAACCATTCACTCGGTTCGGATGAAAGAAATGTTTTTGAATAACCGCTATTCGTTATACATATTTAAGCAATACATAAATAATAATAAAAACAATAATAGTACCCAGGCAGCCGCCGCCTAATTTTTTTGCACCATAGCCTGCAATGATCGTTCTGAAAAAGCCATTCATAATGTTCTGTTTTAATTGTACAACGGATTATTTTTTTATGTACAAATAAACCGCATAAAACAATTGGAATGTTTACATCACTTTCAATATAATTTATATAATTGACATATTACCGGAACATCCGAATGATCAATCGCATCAGGATAGATGAAATGTTTCCGGCTGCATCGGCTGAGGAATAGCTGTTTCTTTCAGCATTTGTTTGATGTTTATTTCTATGTTACGGGCAATAGCTGTTACTGGGGTATCCGTCGGGCGGTTTTCAAAAGGGTCCTGCATATCCTTTGCAGAACTTTCAAGTAAAAAAAAGGGAACAGAAATAAAAATCAATAAAGGTACTTCGAAATACCAGGCAATGTCTTTAAAGGAAAGGGATAGTGTAATCACAAACAGGTAAATGATCGCATGGAGAAACGATCTGTATGTAGCCGGAAAGACCGTATTTTTTATTCGTTCAGCCTTACCCTGCGCTTCACACAAACGTACAATTGTACTGTCTAATTGTACCTGGGCAAAAACATCCAGCTGATTTCTTTCTTTTAAGTTTTTAATATCATTGCCATGAACATTAAGCATAGCCAGCGGTTTATTTGTATGCTGTTTTAATTCATTAAGTTCATCTGCAGATATAAACGCATCGATATTATCCAATGGACCAAGTCCCCTGAGCGATCTTCCCAACGAATAACACCAGGCTATTTGTCTGAAAGCGATTTTTTTTATTTGTTCTTCATTACCGCTGCTAACAAATGACTGAAGCTGAATAATCAGACTGCGTGAATCATTAACAATACTGCCCCATATTTTTCTTGCTTCCCACCAGCGCTCGTATGACTGACTTATTTTAAAAGATAAAAGAACGGAAATGGCGGTACCAATAAATGCAGGTATTGCAAGCGGCATATCTGGCAGCGACTCCTGATGTTCTTTTGAAAAAAAATGTGCCGAAAATGATACAATCAAGACGTACACTAAGGCAAATTTTATATTGATAATTAAATAAGATAGCGGAATTCGTTTATTCAGCAGCATAACAGATTTTTTATTTTCTAATGAAGATGTGCAGTCCTGTCGTACGGTTACACCGGATGGTGTGCGGTTCAAACCGCTTAAGGTTTCGGAATGAATCAGATTATTCTTAAATCTGAACTACGTGATCTTTAAAAATAACTAAAAAAGGCTGGAGTTAAAACTGAATACCAAAAAAATTCATCCACGCATAAGCAGATTTTCCTGTTTTTACCTGAAATATTGCAGCAGCATCACGCATATACCTAAGGCAATTTCCAGCAGCATAATACAATCCTGATAGGCTCCTGCCGAACCGACATTACTTCTTGAATATAACCTGCCCAGGCCTGCGCTGCTAATAATAATACCAACAAAATACAGCTGATCCGTTACTTCCTGTATATGAAAAATAATCCAGATCAATAAAAATCCAAAACTTAAAAACATGCTGCTCAAAAACCTGAATGTATTATCCAGCTTGGCTTGAGGCGGAACAGCTTCAGGTAAAAAATGACGCGCACCTTTTATTGTCTGGCTTAAACCTACTCCGATGCAAATCAATGAAACCACTCCCAATAAAATCTGTAATACCAGTTCCATCACCTATCTATTAAATCATAACCCAAAAATCTCTACTATTAAACTTAGTGTTTTTAATATTCGATTACTAATTATCCATTTACATCCACACGTTTATTCCTGAAAAAATTTCCGTGGCCCGCCGGTAAACTCCCATTTCTGAATGGGTAAAGGGTTTTCTAAAAACCAGTTATCGGATTGATGGAAATCTATTACCCATTCATAGGTAAATCTGCCCATAAATTCTGTTTCTAAATGAATGGTTGCACGTGTCCAGTAAAGCGTTTTTAAAATCGCTTCAAACTTTTGCAGCCATTCTTCCCATTCGTATTCAACAAACTTATAGGAAGCACCAAATGTAATTACCTGATCGCGGTAAGTACCTTGGATGTTGTGAGGGTCCTGTGTATGGAACATATGCCGGTGAATCCAGGGATATGCATCTGCATCGGGAAGTTCCGTTAAAATCTTATTATTAAGCCGTTGTAATTTATGATAATCATCCGTCTTCCACGTAGCCCCTATTATGTTGCCGTAAACGATTGAAATATTTCCCATGAAATAAATATATGTATGTTTAATGCAAGTTTATATTAACGGCTAATCCAGGTATGCATCAATACCAATGATCAGGCCTGCTGCATTTACAGTAATATTGAGGCCGCCTGTTTCGTGCCCGAAGTCTCCGGTAAAATCAACCTGTACCTTTGCCTCTCTGCTGCTTACAGGTTCAATCGATTCAATCTTTGTTACGGTATTATATCCAATAAAAAACTTTTCGATATAAGTACGGATACCTGCTGTATGCTGAAATTTTTCACCTACAGAAACATCGTCTATCACCGCATCTTCCGAAAATAATTTCAGCGCTGCTTTTACATCAAACTGATTGGTTGCTTTGATCAATTGTTTTACGATTTTATCAATTTTTTTATCTTCCATTTCTCCGTTTGATTTTGCTGTATTTAGCAGGTACATGAATAAACTACTAGTACTTTTTGTCCATGAATTTTCTTAATAATATTAGAAAGACCTCTATCAATCTGATCATCATCTTCAGGCCCATTGTATTTGAGGAGAAAATCATTTGCCTTTTTAATCACATCATTAATTGCTTTTGATTCTTCATAAATAAATATTTCGTAATAGCATAAATATCCACCTAACGTAACGCAACGCATAGGTGGTGTGTTGATCCAGGTTTTATCTGACAATTTTAAAGGAGTTGCAATACCACTTATATAATCCCCGACATGAATAGAATTAATTTTTATTTTATGTATGTCTGATAGGGCAATGACCGTATCTGTTAACAGATAATATAATACATTCTTATCTTTCATTATCACATTTTCTGCGCAACCAGGATAATTATATGTAATCCGGTTCTTATAACAGATCAAACTATCCGTCCTGTTATCATCTGCTAATGCGCGTATTAAATATTCTGAACTGTTAATTGAATCGCTGTCAAAATAAAGCGGTGAAATACTTGTATACCCATTAACTATTCCGGCATTTGTTTCAATGGTAAGATGTATCTGATAACTGCTATACTCACCAATACTATCCTGTACTACAGGAATACTATCATTTTGAGAGTCGGTGCTGGTATCTGATACTACCCCATCCGCAGCGTATGTTTGTAAACTGTCTGTCCTAACGTCTTCTCTGCCAGATGACCTGTCACAGGAAACGACAAACAGAATAACACTGATTGCAGCGAATATTTTTTTCATAAAATAAATTCAAGTACCGCTTAATCCAATCCCGCAAATGTAAAAGGCAGTGCAGCTTTAAAATTCATTGAAGCCTCTCCTGAATAATTTTCATTATTCGCTAAGGTTAGTTTCTTTACTTTTGCTTTTTCACTGAAATCTATTTTGCTGAATTCAACCCAGACAACATTCGGATTCAAAACATTGTCAAAATAATACACAAGGTTCTTTTGATCCGATACCGTTCTCCAGCGTGTGGATGAAATATTAGGTTCTGCCTCAGAAGAAATACCCAATGGTACCGAACAATTCCGTATTACGCTAAACACGCTTGGTAACGCTACACGGGTATTGTCTGTCTTTGGTATGGCATCAATATAATACGATGCGCGAACAAATCTATCGGCAGCTCTATTGGTTCCAGGCAGCATAACCGTACCGGGAATGTTTTTCCAATACGTGTTTATAGCAAGCTGTTCATCAAAAACCGGCGAGTTTGTCATGGTTACATAAGACCGGTCGTGATGTATGACCAGCTTGCCGCCGATATATTCAAAGATTGCATTATCGCCTGTGGCATCAGATATAGATAAGTGTACCGTAGCAAAAATAGCGGTTCCGGGAATATGAGAAGAAGCAACTACAAACGGCTCCTTTTCCAGAAATGCAACAGCTTCGGAAACAGTTGCAAAATTATCCAATACATATTGCAGCCAAAGCGAAACAGCCAGACCGGGCTTGTCTTTGTCTTTCACAAATTTCGGATAAGTTGATTCAACAAGCCAAAGTAAATTTCCTACAAGACCTTTTTCATTCATTCCATCAGAGGATGCAATATCCCAGGAGCTCGTTATAACACTTCCATATGTTGATTTCCATTTCACAGAAGTACTTCCTGCTTCGCCGTTGCGCTCTATACCCCGGGGAAAGATCCAGAGATTAGCAGGAATCTCCCCTTTCCAATCCATGGACCTGGCTGTGATAATGGTACCATTTGGTCCTTGATACACAATTCTTGTACACGCATAGGCCGTGTTTAAAATAGCTGGCACATACACACAGAACGCAGCTAAAATGGTTTTTAAAAAAAATCTTTTCATACGTGTTAAATATTTCTATAGTAACAGAAAACGGCAATTACATTTTAATATACTGAATTATTAGTAAGATGTATTTATTTTATGAAAAGACAGGCTGTAAATGCTTTTTATCTATAATAATATTTATGTATGTATTTCAATACCTTTCCATCGTACATTTTAACCATTACCAATCTGCCCTTTGAATTATATACATATTCATTCCGGTCAATCACTGTCCCGTTTTTACCATAAGAAAGTTCCACGATCCTGCCCTGTTCTTTTTTATACTTCCAGAAATACGAATCTTCTTCTTTTTCAAATTCATTATTCTGCTCAGACCCGTAGTACAATGTCTGTGTGAATCCTTTGGGTGAATAGGTGAATTCTATGAGTGAAAAAACGGTACCATCAGGCTTATAGCCTTTAGCCTGCGTAATGTTTCCTGCTGTATAGCTTAACATATTGGTGAATGTCAGGGAACCGTTCATATAATTTTCAATACCCGTACAATGCCCCTCTTTGTACTGATAACGGGAAATACAATCCGGCGTTGCCCGGTGCGCATAATTCTGTTTAATCGCCTGTTCAAAAACAGAATCTGCATATACAAATGCGGAAGGAATATTTGACGTACCGTAATTACTTTCTGACACCAGATGTCCGTCATAGTTATATACCCGTTCATTCAATCCTATGTATTTATATTTCCCGTCGTATTTTTCTCCTTCCCCATATGTTTTTTTGCTCAATACATTTTTATATACATCAAATTGAATTTTATCTACGCCCGGATCTCTGTAAGAACCAGCCATTGAATGCGTTTTATGATGCAGTATTTTCGTTCCGATCATCTGTACCGAATCATACACGGCAGTAATGAGCAGGAAACTATCCTTGATTTTTTTAGGCGTAAATTGATATACAGAATAATTTCCAACAACTTCTTTGGGACTGTAATCCAGCACAGGAATATGACAATCCTGGCTATAGGCGTTGAATGTAAAAATACAGATTAGAAAAAGGATGGTTTTCATATGCTATATGTGTTACGGTTTTGTGCTGTTTTCTTATTAAGAATATAGCAATTATCCGGCATATTTCAAGCATGCGAAAGTTAGAATTTTAATTTAGCAGGTCTATAAATAATATACATTCGTTTTTAAAAAGTACGTTTCCAGTAGCTGTGATATGCGTTATTTCCCAGAAGACGCTGGAAAAGATTTGGGTATGTATATGTAAACGTATATTCAAATGATTCAGCTCCATCGTGGAGAATGCTATTATCCAGCGTACAAGATAAAAATGCTTCCGCCATTTTCATGAACCGTTCCTCTCCGCTTTGCAGACCTTTTTCAAAATCCAATGGCTCACCCTCGTGAAGCTTGTAATAGTTTGCTGCGCTGTCCGAATACATTCTCCGTATTGGTTTTCCGTTTTCAAAAACATCAAATGAAAATGCGCTGATAACATCATACTCAAAAAAACCAGCTGCTCTTCTTCCTTTAGACAACTGTTTCTTAACAATTTCGCTCGACAAAAAATGATTGTCGCAGTTGATAATGGTTGCATTTTTATAAAAACTTAACACAAGTTTATTTCTTTCCTGAAATCCGTCCCAATAATCCGAATAAGTATGCTGCTTAATCAGTTTGTATTCCTGAATACCTAACTGCTCAAATATTTCTGATTGTCGCTCCCGAAGATTTTCGTTGAGCAATATACCTTGTAATTTTAATCCCATAGGTTAAACGTGTCTTAGCAAATATAAATCTGTATTACGGTATAGACAAACCGGCGGTTTCATTCATTAAATGTAAAAGACATCCATATGCTTAGGCGCCTGCATGTAACGCATACGCTGCGATCTTTATTTTCAATCTGTTTTCCAGATATGTATTTCCTCCTGCAAGTGTTTGCAGTATGATATCCGCTTCGCTTTTATATTCCCGGATTTTTGAAATACTCCAATGTGCGGGCGGTTTCTGAAGGTTGGTGATCCGATCGGCAAGTTTCACAGACCATACTTCACACGACAATGCTTTAATACGTGTTAAGCTGTCGGCCATCTTTTCTGCTTTATCTAATGCATCGTTTTTAGTTAACGCTGTTACAGCATCAGCAACGTCACGACCAAATGTATGTTCCACTTCTTCGAACGTCGTATCCGTATCTTCCAGCACATCGTGCAGCAAGGCAACCTGCACAGCAAAAGAAAGATTGAAGCCGGGTGTTACGGCTCCGGCAATAAGTATTTCCATCGCTACATTGCTTATGTGCACCACATACGGCAGATTTGTTCCGGGAATCAGCTGATTGATCGCTGCATGTTTTGCAGCTGCAAATGTTATTGCCTGTTGATATGCTTGTTGTACGTCAATCATCTGGATCTGTGCTTTCTGTGAATGGAGTAAATATAATCTATAAACAGCAGAGATCAGTATAGCTATAAAAAAATCCCGGCTATTTTAAATAAACCAGGATTTTAATCTGTGCATAAACGTATATAATGTTAGATTGCATTAGGTGCTATACCAGTCATTTTTTAAGGCTCCATAGAGAACCATTTTTTGTAGTCCATTTTTGCAGCATCCCTTGTTTAACATATTCATCCAGCATTTGTTCCGATTGGTTTCTGGCAACACCTGTCAATTCTGAAAACTCTTTGGCCGTTAACGAATGAAATGTTGAAAACACAGCAGCTATACTTTTATCGTACGTATATTTTTGAACGCTTGGGTACAGGCCTGCAATCGTATTTTCAAAAACGGCATACGGTTTATATCCATAAACGGTTTCGTTCTTACCTGTCGAATCAGAAAAGATCATTGTAGGAAACCCATGAACACCTAGGTCTCTGGCTAATTTCAAGTCTGCATAGAAAAGGTCTTTTGCTCTTCCTTCATAATCTTTCTTAAATTGTTCTATGTTGACACCTGTATTTTTTGCAGCCTGTTCAAGATGTTCCCATTTTGCAATATTTTTTTTCTGTAAGAAAACCATTTCACGAATTTCGCGAAGAAATAAAATTGCCCGTTCAGTACTTTGAATTTGTACCGCTTTAAAAGCAATAGATGGAGGATATGAAGATGGCAGCGGATCTTCTAACCAAACCCCGCCATCTATAGGCATATCATAATAAACACTGACTTCATCCCAATGATGTGCAACATCTGAAGGTTTACTGATGCCACCGCTATTGTACGACCAATCAGGTAATAAACCGCCCATTCTGTATTCGATATCTATACTGGTTCCATACTCCAATTTCAATTTGCGAAGCTGGGGCTCTATTCCCCAGCACGAGGAGCAAATAGGATCTGTATAATAAATGACCTTAACCGGTTTTTTATCCGATTTTAAATCCGCCTGATGTGCTGTATCCGGTTTTATTGAAGGCATTTCGCAAAAACCGCTTTCCGGATTGCATAATAGAGGATTATTTTGTTCTTGCATATTCGTCTTGATTTGTGACCGGCAGTTTACAAAGCTTACCATCAGAATGATGAGACTTATTGAACAGATAAATTTCATTCTCCTATAATCTAATTGAACAATTTGCTTTTATCTTTGTCAAAGTTCAGCATAGTAAAACTCTTTCACAATAAGTCAGATTTATATGACTAACCTCAAAAAGCCAGAAGAAAATGAAACGTGTCCTGCACAAGCACTTTTAAAAATGCTAGCCGGAAAATACAAACCTGAAATATTCCGTCTGGCTGTTGATGGGCCTTTGCGATTCAGCAGTTTACTAAGACAAATTAAAGGTTCTAATAAGCAAACGATTTCAGTTGCGCTAAAAGAACTGGAAGAAACAGGAATATTAAAAAAAGTAACGATAACAGAAAAACCTTTGCACATTGAATACTTTCTTACTGAAAATGGCAAGGCACTCATCCCGGTTTTTGAACAGTTAGAAAATTTAAGATAAGGTTCCAGTTGTTCAAAAACAGGTTCAAGGATTTTCAATATCATCCAGTATGTATATTAAATAAACCTTATATCCACTCTGCCTGTATACCAGCAGCATTAAGTTCTGCCAGTACATGCTCTTTTGCATAACATAATGTAACCTCTTTCAGATTAGGAAATTTTTTCACATCATCAATAGATTCAATATCCCAATATGTTTCCCACCCTTCTCCAAAACGGAGTAGATTCAAATAAATATCATTCCCGCCATCCTGATAAATTCCGGTTATTTCAGCAGCCAACCGTTGGGGTATAGGCAAATCCTTAAAATACTGTGTTACTTCTGCAATGGGTTGATAACCTTCTTTTTCAAGATCAATTTTCCGGTGCGGATACCATTTTACAAATTCAAATAAGTCGAATTCCGGTTGAATCATTTTTTTATTGTACATCAGTTCCTGAATAATCGCAAGCTTAAAACCGAAATCAACAAAAACAATTTCTTCTTCCAGTTTCTTTATAATGTAAGTATCTTTTGGTATTTCGTTTTTCTTTTTTAATTCATTTTCAGCAGCCACATCATACGCTTTTATTTCCAGACCTTGTACATCTGCATCATCCAGATCAAACCAGACAGATATATCATTTAATACAAATGCTCCCGAAGAATCCCCATCAAAAAGTGCTACACGTTTATTTTTATTTTTGTTGTAATACGTAATGATTTCCTCATTATTAAAATGAAATACGCCACTAAAAATTTGTTTGCAACTGAAATCAAATGTATCTGTTTTTAATGTCAGATATAAACCGTCAGCCATCTTCCCATCTTTCGAATAAGCCAATACGCCCAATGCATCCCAGGTATATATGGTATTGTGTTTCTTTTTATTAACCCGGTCAGAAACAGCAAAAATCGTTCTTAATGTTTCAATTGCAACGGGAAAAGTTATAGAAGTTTTATTGATCTGGAAATCGGTTGAAGTCAAATTAATTGTAAGCATATTTTAATTATTGTTATTCGTACTGATATAAAAGGGAATGTCACTTTGTATGCAGCAAACAGCCAGCAACTACTCAATCTTCTTGAAATATTCCGGGATCAGCCGTTTCATTTTTTCCAATGTTTCCTGCACCGTTAATTCACTCATGCCGCCGGAAGCATTGGCATGGCCGCCGCCATTAAAATGCTCCGATGCAAATACATTCACCGGATTTTCTTTTCCTTTTGAACGGAAAGATATTTTAATAATTCCATCCCGTTCCGAAAATACAATTGCTGCTTTCATTCCTTTAATGGATAAGGCAAGATTGGCTAAGCTATCGGTATCTCCTTTTTTATAATGGAATTTTTCAAGCTCTTCTTTTGTCAGCGGAATAAGTGCAACGTTATAGTGATCCAGGATTTCCATTTTTTCACTCATCGCATATCCCTGCAAACGCAGGCGGCTTACCGTATTGGTATCGTTGAGTGTTTCATGAATCAAATGATGCTGTACACCGGCAGCTAACAGCATAGCCAGGATCTCATGTGTGCGTGGCAGCACAGAAGAAAAACGAAAGCTTCCTGTATCTGTTAATATGCCAACATACAAGGGTGTTCCGATCTTTGCATCCAGCAACGCTGCATGGCCTGATTGTACAATCAGCTCTGCAATCAATTGAGCTGTTGACGAAGCTGTTGTATCAGAAACAACGATGGTTGGAAACTCCTGCGGATTTAAATGATGATCAATCATGATTTTCATACAGGCAGCTTCTTCAAGCAATACCTGCATCTCTGCACCTACCCGATCTGTGGCATTATAATCCAGACAAAAGATCAGATCTGCCTGCTGAAAAGCATTACGTACATTTTCAGGCTCATCGCTCAAAAGCATGATGTGTGAAAGATCCATAAAGTCTAAAAAATCCGGTGCTTTATCGGGGTGACAAATAACGGCTTTTCTGCCAAGTTTTTCGATAAAGTACAACAAGCCTAAGGAACTACCGACCGAATCGCCATCAGCAGATTTATGCGCGGTAATAACAATGCTGGAAGCAGCCACAATTGCAGCTTCAATTTCTTTGTATGTATTATTCATGAATCGTTTTTAATATCGTTTTTTTTCTTCAGGCATCAGCCCTTAACTTTCAAGCTACTATCTTGATATGACCCGGTATTGATTATGAACTTGTAAATATATTCCGGTCATAAATATCATTCATAAAAAATCCCGGCCATAACTGAACCGGGATTTATATATATGTACCAGCGTTGCCCGGTATTAATAGGCTGCGGGTACCTTAATGGTAACCTTGTTAACAAGCTTAGGTACATCTGTATTGTCATCCGGACCTTCAACAGCTCCTACACCAAATACATATGTTCTTTCGCCGGTTGTTTCCAGTAAGTAATCATACGAGGTGGTATAAAAATATCCTTGATCACCAATACTTGCTTCCCAGATCATCGAACCGCTTTCTATAAACAAACGATAAGCAGCGGCACCCGGCACGGCTGCCCATGTGAAATGAAGATATCTCTTGCCTTCTTTTTCAATTACAGTAGCTTTCAGGTTGGTTACACTTGGTAAGCCCGCATCTGAATATGTAAATTGAGGCTGATAATACACTTCTGTTTCATTGCTGTACACAACTGGTTTGCTTTTCTGATATACAGCTACGCGGAAAATACGTCTGTTGTTGAAACGGTCTTTATTTGTATATCCCTGAGACAATTCTTTAGACAGCCCCTTTACACCTGTTACTCTTTCGTACGCTTCTCCCCCATAATTCACTTCCAATACCGTTGAATCTGCAACTGTAATGGACGTTGGATAAGCAATAACAATTTTGATCGATGTCTGTCCATATTCATACGGACTTGAAATCTTAACCTGTGCAAATGCAGCAGTAAAACACAATAAACTAAAAGCGGTTACTAAAAGATGCTTCATATAATTATTAAAATAGTATGTTTAATAAAAGTACATATAAATGTGTATTCTTCTTTACGATAGGTAACTATTTTTATTATCCCTCTACTATGTAATTCAGTTCCGTTACACCGCATGTAAATGGTTGAGTACTCACCAGCGTTAGTTTTACGTTGTCTTTAATGTTTGTAAACAATGGAATACCCTTTCCAAGAATGACCGGATTAACAAACAGCCAGTAGCCGTCAATTAGACCTTTCTGAATAAGTGTATGTGTTGCTGCAGGACTACCAAAAACCAGTATCTCTTTATCTCCCTGTTGCTTTATTTCAGTTATTTTATCTGAAAGATTTTCGCTGATAATTGTTGTGCTCGCCAAATCCGCTTCTTTCAATGTTTTAGACAAAACAACTTTGTGTACATGCTTATACCATTTTGAATGCTCCATGTCGTGCTTGCTTGCTCCTGGCTACTCTGCTGCAGTTGGCCAGTAGCTTTCCATCATTTCATACGTTACTCTTCCATATAATGCGGTGTCGCCTCTTTCTATGCGCTTAGCAACGTGATCAAAAATTTCCTGATCCACTTTGATCCAGTTCATTTCTCCGTTCGGGCCTGCAACAAAGCCATCAAGTGATAGGTGCATGAATGCAATTATTTTTCTCATATGGGTTTAGTTATATATGATTTGACTAAAAAAGTATTAACCGCTTTGATTTACGTACATATACGTCAACCAAATATACAGATTCACTGCTGAAATCTGAATCAAAATGTGGTGACACCCTGTTTTATCTGATTCCCTTTCATTTTAAGTGGTAACATATCCTTTAACTAAGTAATCTCTGCCTTTCAAAGGCTAAAGTCTACCACAAACTAATTAGCAGCTTCTGCTTTAACAACATTCAATATGTTTGCCTTTCGTCTATACAGCTATATTTTGGGATAACATCAATATTCTTTAGCTACATTTTAAACAAACAATTTTAAAAGACATGAAAAAAACAATTTTACTGCTTTGCAGTATCCTGCTTTGCCAACTCTCAAGGGCACAGCAGGTCAGCATTCCAAATGTGATAAAGGGTGTCACGGTGATGCTTTCTTTTCAGGATTATCCGATTAATGATCCGATCCAGGCCGTTGATGACCTCATGAACAAACAGGGCTATACCGGAAACGGACAATTGGGCTCTGTACGTGATTACTTTTACACGCAAACAAGCGGTAAGGTAGTAATTACAAGTACAATAGTTAAAGTCACGGTGGCTCACACACGTGCGTATTACGACGACAACAATGTAAATTATGTAGATGAAGCTATTGATTTAATAAATCAAAATTATCCGGCAGGTTTTCAGGATTTAACAGCCGATCCGTTTGATGGAAAGCTCATGCATTTAAATTTTATAGCACGATCACCCGGACATTCATCAACCGTTGGTGCAAGTGCCGGCAAATTTTTTAAGAACAATACTACCGGCCAGCTTGAGATCGTTGGAGGAAACATGACCTATTTCAATGTAGATGACCCTTTGATCATCAATGTTATTTGCCATGAAATGGGACATAGTGTAATGAGCTGGACAGATTATTACAGAACTGCATATTCAAACCTGGGAAATTTTTGTGTGATGGGATCTGCCGGAACAGCTGTTGCACCTATGCCCATCAATCCTGCATTGCGTATGCAGCGTGGCTGGATCGACAACATTATTCCGGTTTCCGGAACAACTACACAGACGTATACGCTTACAGCCAACAGCTACACAACGATCCACAAATACACGAATCCAAACAACCCAAAGGAATATTTATTATTCCACGCCTTTAAACATGGTGGTTATTATCAACCCGTAGTAGGCGGGCCTATGCCTGAAGGATTGGCTATCTGGTATGTAGACGAAGAAACCGGTTATGATTCTCCTTTAAATCCCAATCACGACAACCAGTATTATATCCGGCTGGTGCAGGCAGATAACAAAGACGAAATGCATGATGAATTCTTAGTGCCTGCAGATGTACGGGGAGATATGGAAGATCTTTATGGAAATGCAAACAAATCATTTCCTAATGGTACACCGTTCAGATGGAAAGACGGTGGCGAGTTCGGCATTAATATTACGAACATTTCCAGTCCAGGTGCTACGATGCAGTTTACTGTAACGGCAAGACCAAACACAGTAGTTTCAAGTTCAGATATATTTGGTACGATAGCACCCAAAGGAACATTAGGAGTTGCCAGCGGACAAACAAAAACATTCAGCCTTACACCGAATCCGGGATATGAAGTGAATGTTTTAAAAGTAGATAATGCAACCGTTACAGCTGCCAATCCATACACAATGTCAGGTATCTCTGGCACGAAAACAATTTCAGTTACATACAAAAGAAAAACAACTCAAACGGCATTGCCTTCTCCATGGCAAAAGGCGACAATAGGAAGTGTAAGCAGTTCAGATTTTGTAGCACATTCAGGTACAAATTTTTATATGGAAACGTACGGAAACACCGTTGGTGGTTCGGGTGATAATTTCACATTTACTTATCAGCTTTTGAATGGTGACGGAACATACATTGCACACCTTGGAAACTACAATACTCTTGAAAGCCAACGAACAGGTATCATGATCCGGGAATCTTTACAACCGGATGCAGCATTTTCTGCAATCGCAAAAATAGATATGGGTGGTGCTATTGTACAGCAAAGAGCATCTTCAGGAGGTTTAACACAAGACAACCCGAATGATCAAAAAAATTTACACATATATGAATTGCACAATTGGTTAAAGATTGTGAGAAGCGGAAATGTAATCGTAAGTTCTGTATCAAAGGATGGAGTAACGTGGTATGAAATCGGAAACCAAAACATCTCAATGGCTTCTCAGGTATATGTAGGATTATTTACAAAAGGAACCGGATACACCACATATCCTGCACAGGCTTTATTTGATACAATTTCTTTCACATCAAGTCCGTTCCCAACAGTGCATATAACCTCTCCGGCAACTGGTACAGTACTTTCTTCGAATTCAGTAACCATCAATGCTACAGCTGCGCCAGCTGCAGCAAACGGTTCTATTACCAAAGTAGATTTCTATGACAATACTACGTTGATCGGAACGGATAATACTGCTCCTTACAGCTTTGTATGGAATAATGTTAGTGGCGGCATACATGCGCTGATAGCAAAAGCTACAGACAATACAGGAAAAGTTGCTGTTTCTGCTAAAGTAGCAATTGTTGCACCTTGTACTGCTGCAGGTTCAAAATTACAGGGTACGGTAATTGGCACCCCTGGTTCATGGAACGGATCAGGAAATACACGCGAAAAAGCATTTGACGGAAATATCAACACGTACTTTGATGCATCGGTAGACGTAGCATGGACGGGGTTAGATCTTTCTGCTACCTATAAAGTTACCACTATCCGTTATGTACCAAGAGCTGGTCTGGAAGGCCGTATGATTGGCGGAAAATTCCAGGGTAGTAATGCTGAAGATTTCAGTACGTATACAGATTTAGCTACAGTAGTTGCAAAGCCATCATTTACCTGGAACTGCTTTGATGTTTCCAGCACAGCATCTTTCAAATACCTGCGTTACATAGGGCCTGAAGGTGGTGTCGGAAACATTGCCGAAATCGAGTTTTACGGAACACCACAAGCGGCGAATCAGCTGCCAACGGTAGTAATTACAAGTCCTGAAAATGGCAATACCTTTACATCTCCTGCAACAATTACCATCCATGCAAATGCTGCTGATGCAGATGGCTCTATTGTAAAAGTAGAATTTTATTCAGGCGTTAATTATCTGAACAGAGATACGGTTGCTCCCTATTCCACAACCATTTCAAACCTGCCGTCAGGCGTATACAGCTTCACTGCACGGGCATATGACAATCTGGGCGCAACATCTGAATATACAGTAACAAATATTACTGTTGGTACCAATACGGCACCTGTTGTAAGCATTACCAGTCCGGTTACAAACCAGAGTTTTTCTGCTCCTGCAACAATTGTAATCAATACGGATGTAACCGATGCAGAAGGTAATATCTGGAAGGTTGAATTCTATAACGGTTCTACCTGGCTTGGGAGTGATTTCACTGCTCCGTATTCGTATACCTGGAGCAATGTACCGGCTGGAGTATACAACATTACGGCACTGGCAATTGACAACCTGGGCGCATCTGCTTCATCTACAAGAAACAATATTGCGGTAGTTGGCAATACTGCACCAACGGTAAGCATTACCAGTCCGGTTACAAATCAGAGTTATACTGCACCTGCAACCATCTATATTGATGTTACAGCAACAGATGCCGATGGTTCAATCACGAAGGTAGATTTCTATAACGGTTCTACACTGTTAGGATCTGATCTTACTGCTCCCTATACCTTTACATGGAGTAATGTACCTGCAGGTGTATATAACATCACGGCACTGGCAATCGACAACCTGGGTGCTTCTGCATCTTCTACAAGAAACAACATTGCCGTAATTGCAAATCAGGCACCTACCGTGAGCATTACAAGTCCGCTTACAAATGCAAGCTATACGGCACCCGCTACGATTATTATCAATGCAACAGCAGCGGACGCGGACGGATCAATCTGGAAAGTTGAGTTCTACAACGGATCTACGTGGTTGGGAAGTGATTTCACTGCTCCGTATTCGTATACATGGAACAATGTACCTGCAGGTGTTTACAACATCACTGCACTTGCAATTGACAACCTGAATGCTACTGCTTCTTCTACCAGAAATAATATTGCCGTAACAGCTCCTGCAGCGGATATCACAGGTCCTGCCTGTGCGGGTAACAATACAACGATTACCTACGAACTGGCTGCTTCAAAAAGAGTAAACGCAACGAGTTATGGCTGGTATTTTACAGGATCAACCCAGAGCTTCACGCCATCAGCAACTACGCAGTACCAGGCTACGTTGGTTACAGGCAATAACTACGGCCAGGGTCAGTTGTGTGTAGGTGTTGGTTACGCATCTGCTCCATACCATACTACATATTGCATTACCTTACCTAAATGCGCAACTTCAAGAGAAGCAAGTTTTGAAGAATCAGAATCTCTGACGCTTCAACCGGTAGGTTTCCCAAATCCTTTTGCATCAGAGACTACGATAAACCTTGCCGCACCGGACAGCAAAATAGAGGTATATAACGCAAATGGTATATTAGTGGAAGAAACAATTGCCAGCGGATCATTCACCTTTGGTCAGCATCTGGCATCCGGTATCTACTTTGTTAAAGTCACTACAGGTAACAAAACCGAAACGTTAAAAGTAGTGAAAGAATAACTCTAAAGATTTTTTATAAGGTTGATTGGGGAGTTTCATCGCAAGATGGACTCCCCTTTTTTAGTATGTTACTGTTCGGATTACTTCGCCTTGGCCGGTGTTTACAGGCACGTGCTCTGATTTATTGAACTGTTATTTTTTTAATTCATGCCGGCTTCAACCTAACCTACCCACGAATAAAAAGTATACTTATTGATTCTATGTGAACAGAAACAATTGGTCGGTGCCCCCAAGGTAAAAATCCTATGTTCATTTTTTATTTATTGGCGACTTTGGAACACCAACCAATGCGGGTGGCGAGGTATGCATGTAGGAATTAATTTATGTTCAGAATTTCTTTTTCTAATCGATCGAAGTTCTTCATTTTGTGGTTCAACAAAACTTCTGATTTTATCACAATCTTCTTTCGTGCTAAAAGTCATTCGAAAAGAAATTTCAGTTTGCAAATTATTAAGCTTTTTGAATTCAACTTCCATATCAAATAATGGTTTTGACTTTCTTTCCCAGGAAATTAACTTCTGCGGCTCAACAATTTTAAATATTGATGAATTCTCGTAATTACCTTTTTCAGGTCCATGCATTGTAAGAATCCATTTTCCTCCAGGTTGTAAGTCAAACGCATGAATTGTATTTGTAAAACCTTTTGGTCCCCACCAATTTTTCAAATAAGATGGATTTGCGAAAGCTTCATAAACAATTTCTATTGGTGCATTTAAAACCCGTGCACTATAAATTTCACGTTCGGAATGTATATTCATAATCTGAATTTTAAGGTGTTTGTTCATACCTGTCGCAACACTTCGGAACGTTGAGTCGGAGCCAGAGTACACATGCTTATACTATTACTAAGCTAATATAAATACAAAAATTGAATTTCGTATTTTCCATCATGTGATAAGAACATAGAATCAATAAGTATATTTATTGATTCTATGTGAACAGAAACAATTGGTCGGTGACCCCAAGGTAACAATCCTACCTTCATTTTTTATTTATTGATGACCTTGGGAACACCAACCAAGTCGGGGGGGCAAGGTAACATTCCTCCGTTCATTTTATTTATGGTGACCTGCGGAATACCTGACAAGGCGAGGCGAAACATTATAGTCTGTTTACTTTTTGTCTTTCTGGAGAATAATCCAAAGCAGTACTACAGAAACGAATGTTAACAGCGCAAAAAGTTTCTCAAATAGTGTCTCTGCTATAATATTTCCAATCGTATTTAAAGAGAATAGTATTGTAAAAACCCATAAAATAATAGTAACAGCTTTTATTGATATACATTCTTTTACATACTTACCTTTAATCAACAGTATTAAAAACAGCAGTCCGTTGATCAATATAGAAATGGTTTCAAAAACATACATTTCTGTATCATTATTCAACCTCCCTCCCCAGGTAATTTCATAGGGAATTATTTTTACCAGAATACTTACATGAAAAAGTAGTACAGATGCCACGATCCAAAGCATTATCTTAATCGCAGTTGTGGAATTCATATTTTTTTTATTTTAGTTATAATACGTTCATGCCCGTATTCCCGATTATTCCTCTTTATTTTGTTCCGGCAAATATGCCATATTTTTATTAAAGCCCAGGCAACTTATTCCCTAAAACCTTCGCCCTGGTCGGTGTGCCCGGGCAATAACACGATTTTATTGAACAGCTGATTTTTCCCGGGGTCACCGACCAATTTAGCACGTGTAAATTACCCATTATCCATAGTTTTTAAAAAGTATGTTTATTGATTGCATGTGAAAAGACGGCTGGTCGGTGACCCCAAGGTAACATTCATACGTTCAATTTTATTGATTGGTGACCTTGGGAACACCAAGGTGGGGTTCTTCTTTAGCCTTATGCCCCCACACCGTGGTCTGTGGCACACAGAACACCTTTACTTCATCTTGTTCTTTATACAAAGACTGAAGAAACGGGCTGAGTACAAAATTATATTGAAAAAGATTATTACAAAAATACTTTATGAGTTTTGTAACAATAGTTAATGAGAAAGGTGCTTAATAGATACAGAAGATGGTCTGTGTGCCACAGACCATGGTGAGAATTTTACCATATCAGTATATTTTGGTTCTTCTTTAGCCTTGTGCCTATATTGAATTCTTTATTATTGTTGAAATTTAAAGAATAAAATACGCTTCTAAATATCCCAACTTTACTCAAATAAACAAACCACGTTAAAAACAAAAACCCCGCTGCGCTAACACACCGGGGTTTCTTATTATTGAAAGTAGCGTTTAAATTACGCCAATTGTTTCTTCATTGCTTTCGCCATTGTCTCGCCGATATCTGCAGGAGACTGTACTACGTGAATACCGCACTCTGCCATGATCTTCATCTTTGCTGCAGCTGTATCGTCTGCACCGCCAACGATTGCACCTGCGTGGCCCATACGGCGTCCCGGAGGCGCTGTCTGTCCGGCAATGAAACCAACTACCGGCTTTGTACCGTTTGCTTTGATCCATTTCGCTGCATCGCCTTCTAACTGACCACCGATTTCACCTATCATAATGATACCATCTGTTTCCGGATCGTTCATCAATAATTCAACGGCTTCTTTTGTAGTAGTACCAATGATCGGATCACCACCAATACCGATTGCAGTAGAAATACCGTAACCTGCTTTCACCACCTGGTCAGCAGCTTCATATGTTAACGTACCTGATTTAGATACAATACCTATTCTTCCTTTTTTGAAGATAAAGCCCGGCATGATACCAACTTTCGCTTCTTCCGGTGTAATTACACCCGGACAGTTCGGTCCGATCAAGGTAACTTTACGCTTCGTTACATATGCCTTCGCATCGATCATATCACGTACCGGAATACCTTCTGTGATGCAGATGATCACTTTGATACCGCCATCAGCAGCTTCCATAATAGCGTCTGCCGCAAATGCAGGCGGAACAAATATGATTGAAACATCTGCACCTGTTTTAGCAACAGCTTCAGCAACCGTATTGAATATCGGTCTGTCTAAGTGAGAAGAACCACCTTTACCCGGCGTAACACCACCAACTACATTTGTACCATACTCAATCATTTGTTGTGCATGGAATGTTCCTTCCGTACCTGTAAAACCTTGTACGATGATTTTTGAATTTTTATTTACTAGAACGCTCATTATTTTATAGCTAAAAGGATTTAAGTACTACAAAAATAAAATTTTTTAGGGGTAAAAAAAGCCCTGAGGGATTAAAATTACTGCTAATGTCTCCAACGTGGACAACTTAGCCCTTTCTAGGGATAATATACACGATCCGGACCATTCCGACAAAATACCCATCCAGGCCGAAACGGGTACCCCGCTGCTGCCCCGGTGCCGTGGATGCCACATACGAATACCCGTCTGAAGTGGTTAAAACAGGATAACCCAGATCATGTGTGATGTATTCCATATTGCGGCTCTTACCTGTAAACGCATCGTATTCTTCGGCAGACCGGTTTGATAAATACCGCGCATCACCATTTGGCAGCGCAGTCGTTTCAACATATTTCCCCTTGGCATCATCCAGGTAATCGGTAAAACTGAACCGGTACCCGAGTTCAAGTTCCAGATCCAGGTGACCGGTTAGTTTAAACTGGACACCCACGGAAACAGGTATATAAGCGGTAAATGCGCCGTATGACCGGTTTTCGGTCTGAATATGTCTTAAATTACGCCATGTTCCGCTGGAATCTTTTGCCTGCGGGTTGGTATACAGCACACCCAAACCAATGGTGCCAAACGCATTCATTTTTTTACGCTTGGTAAAATAATCCATGCATGGCAGCAACTCATACCGCCCATGAATGGCGAACTCGATCACATCGTTGCGCATATGCAGATTACGGATGTATTCAGGTGAATATTTCGGTTTTTTCACATTTGCTTCTGCATCATCTGCCACCAGGCGGATGTAATTCAGATCAACGGTTATAGAAGCATGTTCAGTGGTTTTGTGTAAATATTGCAGTCCCACTCCTGAGCGTACAGTCTTGACATTGGAATATAGATCGCCCCAAAAATACGAACCGATGAGATGCGCACCGAACGAATAATATTTAGCAGCCCTGCCTTTGTTCTGCGCAAAAACAGGTTGTATCGAAAACAAAATAAATACAAGTAAAAAACTCTTTTTTAACACGGCAATACGGTTGCTTTATTATACCAGGTGGTACGGTAAAGATACAAAAATAGTGGAAAGAGTAATCAGGAGACAGAAAATAGTACTTTCTTCTCCCTCAAGATCTCAGGCTTATGCACACAGAACAGTTATAAACGCTATCATTCCGCAAAGACTGCAACAAAATAAATGGCTGATTATTTTCTATCTTTTATCGAAAACGTCCATCTGCCATCCTTGAACGTAAATAGTTTTTGCAGAGAAACATATTGGTTATTGTATGCATAACTTTCATACAATAAAACAGAATTATTGTCTGCGGCATAACCGCTGATAGATAACACAATTTTATTTTTTTTAAAGCAGTCCCATGAAATTGCTTTATGCAGCGTATCTATACAATTCTTATCTGCAAGGGCATACAGACTGTCGCCAGTAAAAAGAATTGTTCCGTTATAGTGTTTGCGCAGCAAATCCGGATAAGGTTCTTCGTTTAAATGCGGTTCATAATAGGTTTCCAATTCTTCTTTAGAGGAATTACCGCAGATACCGATAAACGATTCATAGATCAATGTATCGCCGGGAGAAGTTTCAAAAGGAATTTCTATACCATTACAGATGGCGGCTTTAAGATCTTCCTGCTTCGGTAAATTGTTTACAGAAATACCGCCAACCGAACAGCTTGCTGCCAGCAGGCTAATAATCAAATAAACCATCTGTATTTTTTTAGCGTTTATCATTACTTATTTTTGAATATGAATTACAAGCACAGAATCTATCCAACCTTCAGTCGACCGCACTTCATTACCGTTTGGCTTTAGTCAACGGCAAAAAAGCAATATAAGGAAGTAGAAAAACTGTCAACGGCTACTATTTACTGCCCACTAATACTTATACTTCTCTTTCCAGCGCTTCTGCAGAAACGTGCGCAGCTCCTGTTCACGTGCATTATTCCCCGGATCGAATATTTTTTTCCCGGCCAGTTTATCCGGCATATATTCCTGTTCTACAAAATTCGCTTCGTAGGAATGTGCATATTTATATTCCTTCCCGTAATCCAGATCTTTCATCAGTTTTGTTGGTGCATTGCGCAAATGGATCGGCACCGGAAGGTCGCCATGCGAGCGGACCAGCTGCTGTGCCTCATTGATGGCCATGTATGATGCATTGCTTTTTGGTGAAGAAGCCAGATACGTTGTAACCTGTGAAAGAATGATCCTTGATTCCGGCCAGCCGATAAAACGGACAGCATCAAATGCTGTAGTAGCCATCACCAGTGCTGTAGGGTTTGCATTGCCTACATCTTCTGATGCCAGAATAAGCAAACGGCGTGCAATAAATTCAACATCCTCGCCACCTTCAATCATACGTGCAAGCCAGTATACAGCAGCATTGGGATCACTGCCGCGAACGGATTTGATGAATGCGGAAATAATGTCGTAATGCATCTCTCCGTTCTTATCGTACGACGCAACTTTTTTCTGCGCGATCTTCTGCACATAGGCATCGGTGATCACGATCGGATCTTTACCAGATGCATCAATCACCAGCTCCAGCAAATTCAACAGCTTGCGGGCATCACCGCCGGAAAGGCGCAATAGAGAATCATGCTCTTTTATTTCAACGGAACGTGTTTTCAGGTACGCATCTTTTTTCAACGCACTGCGCATCAGCTCCACAAGTTCTTCTTCGCTGAGGGGCTGCAGCACATATACCTGGCAGCGCGACAGCAATGCGGGAATCACTTCAAAAGAAGGGTTCTCGGTTGTAGCACCAATCAATTGAATCGTCCCTTTTTCAACAGCACCCAGCAAGGCATCCTGCTGTGATTTGCTGAACCGATGAATTTCATCAATGAACAGTACAGCCTTGCCGTCTGTCTGTGCGTTCGCAATAACTTCCCGTACTTCCTTTACACCGGAACTGATTGCTGATAATGTATAGAAAGGCAAACCAACTGTTTTTGCCAGCAATTGCGCCAGTGTTGTTTTGCCAACACCGGGAGGTCCCCATAAAATCATGGATGGTATTTTGCCTTCTTCCACAAACCGGCGGAATACCATACCCTCACCTATCAAATGTTGTTGTCCGTATACATCCTGCAATAAAACAGGGCGCATACGTTCTGCTAACGGAATCAATTGCATATCGGAGCCAGTAAAAAGAGTTGAATATATAACCTGTGAAAACTTTTTATTCCGTTCCAGCAGGTAGCATCAACAAATTTACATAAAATTGCCTTCGAATCAGAAAATCACATGAACAGAATCGCGCGTGCCCATATTTTTTTATCTATACTCACCATCATTTCCGGATTTAATTATACTATTGCCAAAATAGCAATGCCTGTTCCCATTCAACCATCTTCCATCATCTGGATCCGCATGTGTTGTACAACCATTTTCTTTTTCTTCTTCATCCTGCTTGCCAAACGTTCCTTCTTTATTGCTGCGGAAGATCGGTTACGGCTTTTTTTATGTGCCATCTTTGGTATTACTATCAACCAGATCTTCTTTTTTGAAGGTTTAAGCAGAACCATGCCCATCAATACATCGCTGATCATGGCGGGTATCCCCATAACGGTCTTTATTCTTTCCGCCATCTTTTTAAAAGAAAAAATGAACTGGATGAATACACTAGGCTTAACACTTAGTGCAGCGGGTGCAGCGCTGCTTTTGCTTGATTCCAAAGGAAAACTCAATGGTTTATTCATCGGAGATCTGTTTATTCTGATCAATGCCATTTCGTATGGCATCTTTCTGATCCTGGCACGCCAGCTGATGCAGAAATACGATTCGGTTACGGTCATCTTCTGGATCTTTCTGATTGGCGCGTGCCTTACATTCCCGTACAGCTATGCGAATTACACGCATACCGACTGGGCGCACCTGCCTGTATTGGTATGGCTGGCAGTAGGATTTATTGTAGTATTTGCAACCATTGTAAATTACTACATCGGTGTTGATGTACTGAAAGATGTAAGTCCGGCGGTATCCAGCATGTATGTATACATACAGCCGATCTTTACAACAGCGATTGCAATGTACTTTGGCTCGGATAAAATGGATGCACAAAAGTTATTTTATGCGCTGGCCATTTTACTGGGTGTATACCTGGTAAGTAAAAGCACCGGAAAAAAAACGTTGGTGGATGATAAAAAAGGACCTGCCTGAGTGTGCTACGGATTCCCTAAAAGTCGTTTTTTAAGGTGGATAAGCCCTTTTTATATCATTCAGGCATTTTTCAGAACAAAACCGGCTGAATATCCGGGAAAATTTCTCTGGATTAAATTTCAATAAAAAAGAATAAAATCTAGTTGTTGAGTAAAATAAGGTTATTTTTGTAGAAACAAGTTACAATCAATTTACACTAGGTTATTTATATTATGAACATCTTTGTTGGAAGCCTTCCATTTAGTTTAGAAGAAAACGAATTAAGAGAATTTTTTGAAGAGTATGGTGAAGTTAGTTCAGTGAAAATTATCTCTGACAAATTCACAGGAAGAAGCAAAGGCTTCGGTTTTGTTGAAATGCCCGATGATGCAGCTGCACAAAAAGCTATTGACGAATTAAATGGTGCTGAAGTTAACGGACGTACAATCGTTGTTAACAAATCAGAAGAGAAAAAAGATGGTCCAAGAAGAAGTGGATTTAGTGGTGGCGGCAACCGTGGCGGTGGCGGCGGTTACAGCGGCGGTGGTAATGGCGGCGGCGGTTACGGTGGAAACCGTAGCGGTGGCGGTGGTTACGGCGGTGGCGGTAACAGCAGAGGTTTCGGCGGAAGCGGAACTGGCCGTAACAGCAGAGGTGATCGTTAATCAACACGCATCATATAAAAAAAGGCTTCGTATTTCCACGAAGCCTTTTTTGTTTTCTGTGTCACGTCCTGAAATAAGTTGACACAAAATCGACTTATTTATGAAAGATTCAGGCAGGAAACAATGTGTTCAGGCGTAGACAACGGGATTACAATTCAACCTTTAAATTAAGTATCGTAAGCCAGGTTGAAAAGTGCCAATTAACGGATACATGGTCAGTGAAACAGTCTCATTGTCTAAAAATAATAGCGCAATGGAAATATCAGTAACTATTATTTCCTTGTCTGCATGCTCACACCTGTCTGTAACGTAAACGTTTCAAAAAAATCCCAGATAGCCTGACTGCCATTGAAATCTTTACTTTTTCTGCCCATCAGCTTAAACGCCTTTGCAGCACCCGGCCAGGTATGGCCGCCATTATAGATTTTATAAAACCAGACTTCCGATCCATTTGCACAATGTGTATACTTAATGAGAATAGAAGAAGTATGGTCTTTCTTACTTGTATTGGGTACAAAAACCGTATCCGGTTTGTTTTCACATTGATCTTTCAATGCCCATAATCTCACCACTTCTTCCGCACCAAATGCCTGCTTCATACCCGTATACCGCATGATGTGATCCTTTGTTCCATGTATATGCATAACGGGCACGCTACGTTCCGGTGTACAATAAATCAGTGTACTATCCGACATTAACCCCGATACCGAGGCAATAGCTGCAATACGTTTACTCATTTCACAGGCAATGCGGTAAGTAAAGGATCCGCCTAAACTTACACCTGTAACATAGATCCGGTTTTTATCAATCGAATACGCAGCCTCAAGTGTATCTAACAGGGCATTGAAATAGGCAATGTCATCGTGCCCCTGAATATATGAAGTAAAGCCCAGGCCTGCATTCCAGCCCTGGTGATACGATTGCGGATACACTGCTATAAAGCCTTCCTTGTCGGCAACGGCATCAAGCTGGCAGTAGTGCTGATGTTTTATTGCTGCTGAACCCAGACCGTGAAAATTAACAACAAGTGAATAGGCTTTACCTTGTATATATCCTTTCGGTAAATGAAGCAGGTAAGTTGTTTTCTCTTCACCAAACTGCATGGTATGTTCCTCCTGTGTGCCTTTTGCATAACCGGAAACAAAAAACAGCATAATACAGCTCATTTTTATACAAATGAGCTGTACTGTTTTCATACCTTCAAACTTCCTCCACATAATCAAAACCGCTATTGTGTTTTATCTGCCTTATATTCTTTGTACCCAAACGGAAACACTTCCACCTTTCGTTTTAAATTCTGCCCAGCCGTTTTCAGCAATGTGTACTTCTTCCTGAACATGCCCCAGATAATCATAGAATGTTTTACCTGTATGCCTTGCGCCTATTTCCATGTGTTTGAAACCATCTTCACCGTTGGATAATAAAACAGCACAGCCGGTTTTATCATCATCCTCTTTGCCTTCTCTTGTCCAGCCAACACAATTCGGATGATCAAAATAATCACGTTGATAACCATAAGCAAACTCTTTACGTGCTTTTAATAATCCTTCAAGTGCATCGCATTTGGGCATATTAATTTCATATTCATTTCCATCCTTACCTTTATCTTTGTAAGAAGTGCCATACAGATCCGGATAAAATACACACGGATATCCTTTTTCGCGTAACAGGATAAGTGCATACGCCAATCCCTTAAACCACGGATTAACCGGAGCCTCAAGTGCCTGCAAAGGCTGTGTATCATGATTATCAATAAGTGTTACGGCGAGATCCGGAACTTCCTGTACCAGGCTGCCATCAAAAATGGCAGCCATGTTATAATCTTTCCCCTGCTGTGATGCAGCATACAGATTGTGATGCAGGGAGGCATCGAATAATGTCATACGGCCCTCCGTCGCTTCAATATATCTTTTTAACAAAGGAAGATCACCGGGCGCCCAGTATTCACCAACCACAAACAAGTCATTTTTCAAACTGCGCATGTAATCAATGAATTCAATGATAAACCGTGGAGAAATATGTTTGATCGCATCTAACCGAATGCCATGAAAACCTGTTGTTTCCAGATACCACTTACCCCAGTTTTTAATTTCATCCCTTACTGCCGGATTACGGTATTCAATATCCGCGCACATCAAATAATCAAAGTTTCCTTTTTCAACATCAATCACTTCTTCCCATCCGTCACCGTATTCATTCTGTATACTAAAAATTGCAGTTTCTTTTGTCTGCTCATCATAATCTACGCCTGAAAAACATTGTGAGTCCCAGATAAAATCAGAATACTTTTTATTTCTTCCCGGAAATGTAAATTTCGTATAAGCTTCAATTTCGTACCTGTCACTGATAAATTCATTTCTATTTTCCGGGTCTACTTTTTTAACCCAAACTTTCTGTGTTTCATCTGCGCCGCCTTTATGATTCAGTACAATATCCGCAATCGCCGTGATGCCGTTTTCCTGCAGCGCTTTAATACATGCCAGATATTCATCTTTAGATCCGTAACGTGTTTCTACTGTTCCTTTCTGATCAAACTCACCCAGATCATACAAATCATACACATCATACCCTCTTGACTCCATACCCAAAGATCCTTTAGACGCCGGAGGAAGCCACACTGCTGTAACACCCAAACCTGCCAATCTTGGTGCTTCATCTTTTAAATAATTCCATAAACTGCCATTGTCTCTTGAGTACCAATGAAAAAATTGAATCATTATTCCGTTTAACATAGTTCGTGTTTTTTTAAGATAGAAAATGCATTAAGGGAAAGAACTACGATATGCGTTTAGGGGTGTATTTCTTTACTCTATTATAGAATAAAAGTAGAGTTATTTTAAAAAAGGCCAGTTACATCTTTCTTTGTTGTTTTATCATAATTATCACATTTGAAAAAATAAAGCCTTATGATAATTATATTTTAACCCTTGCTTATAAGAATGAATGTTACCTGAATAATTAAAAAGTACTAAAAAATAAAACAATACTTATCTATCCTGAAACAAGATTTCCAACCTGTTACGTTCAGATTTTCCATGCACAATAAAATGAGCCAGTTGCCAGGTCTGCGTTTGCTGAGCCTGTTTATTTTCTGTACGATCCCAGGGCGCATACACACGTATTCCTCGCTTACCAGTATTTTTTCCTGCTGAAATAATCCGGTTCTCTGTCAACACTTTTTTTGAAAATACAAACTGCCCGGTCTGTTCTCCGTTTCGTACAAAGATCACGATAAAATCAAATGCATCGGCCGCATCAAAGGGAGTTGTAATGCCTTCCGGATTTCTTTTCCAGATGGTAACAAATTGGCCGGTCTTGGTGGGTGTACGTTTAGCAACCCTAAAAATGATTTTTTTGTTATTAAGCCGAAAAGTAGCGGCGCCATACTCCGTGCTTTCTGACTCGGGCTGTATCTCACTACATGCCCACCCATACGTTTCGTATATCTTTTGAACAACATTTGCATCCGGATGAATCCTGCCTTTCATGTATGTATTTTTATACTGACCTGAAATAAAAATGCTTCGCCTTATAGCGAAGCATTCATAATTTCAATATGAAGTGTTCGTATTAATTTTTTCCATAACGGCCGCTACGTTCGCCATTCTCCCATTTCCAGGCCGTTGCGATGATTTCTTCAATATTTACGTAACGTGCTTTCCAGCCCAGTTCTTTCCAGGCTTTTTCAGCATTCGCAACCAGATGACTTGGATCACCTGCTCTGCGTTCACCATATTTTACCGGTACCTTTTTACCTGTAGCCCGCTCCGCTGCATCGATCATCTCTTTAACTGAATAACCAACTCCCGTACCTAAATTACAGATAACCGGACCTTTACCAGACAATAGATAAGTAAACGCTTTAATGTGTGCATCTGCAAGGTCTTCAACGTGAATATAGTCACGTACACAGGTACCATCCGGTGTTTCATAATCTGTACCAAATACAGTAATCGCATCGCGTTCCCCTTTGATCGCTTTTAAGATCAATGGAATTAAATGCGGTTCCGGATCGTGATCTTCGCCGATCAAACCATCTGCCGAACAGCCAGATGCATTAAAATACCGTAAGAAGGCATAATTGATCCCGTAAGCATGGTGGTAATCTTTGATTACACGCTCAAGCATCCACTTGCTCGCGCCATATGGATTAATGGGTTCTTGCGGATGAGCCTCATCAATAGGCATGTATTTAGGCGAACCATAAGAAGCGCAGGTAGAAGAAAAAATAATATTTTTACAGCCTGCTTCACGCATAGCATCAAGCAGGGTAATGGAAGCAGCTAAGTTATTGTTGTAATATTTTGTCGGCTCTGTTACAGACTCACCCACATAAGCAAATGCAGCAAAGTGCATGACTGCATCTACCTTATATGTTTTAAGAATATCAATAACCAAGGCTTTATTGGCAATGTCCCCTTCAACAAAACGTACTTCACTGTTTACGATGGCTTCTCTATGTCCGTAAATAAGATTATCCAGCACAATAACCTGATAATTTAAATTGGCTAATGCACGCACAGCATGCGAACCGATATATCCTGCACCACCTGTAACTAAAACTGTTGACATATTATAAAATTAAACTTTAGCTAAAATAAGTTAATTCACACCGAGAACCAAAAATTAAGATCGCTACGTATATAATTTAACCGTAACTTATTGATTAAAGAAATATCTCTTTGAAGTAAGCAACACAAATATTATATTAAATTCTATTCCAATAAGATACCATGAATATAGAGCATTTAAGAATGTATTGTCTGCAGAAGCCCGGCGTGGAAGAAAGCTTTCCGTTTGATGAAAGCACGCTGGTATTTAAAGTGGGCGGCAAAATATTCTTATTGCTATCATTAACAAGTAACCCGATTCAATTCAATGTGAAGTGTGACCCTGAAAAAGCAATTGAATTACGTGAAGCCTATGATTGTGTGTTACCCGGTTATCACATGAGTAAAAAACACTGGAACACGATTATTCATAATGGTTCTGTTAATGATACATATATAAAGGAATGGATCGACCATTCATATGATTTAGTATTTTCCGGATTGTCTAAAAAAATTAAAGAACAACTTATACCATAGGATACCCTCTTTTTCAAGTTCAAATTACTAACCGTTTGTTTTTAGTATCCTTACGTATCACATGACACACATCAATAAAGAAAAACCTGTTCTGGTAACAGGTGCTACAGGATATGTAGCTGGCTGGATTGTAAAAAAATTACTGGATGAAGGTTTTACCGTGCATGCATCTGTACGAAATCCAACCGATAACGACAAACTGAAATATTTAAATACCCTTGCCCAGCAGGCTTCCGGAACGATTAAATATTTTAAAGCTGATCTGTTAGAGGCAGGCTCGTATGATGAAGCTATGGAAGGTTGTGAATTGGTATTTCATACCGCTTCTCCGTTCATTAATAAAGTAGCAGACCCGCAACGTGATTTAGTAGATCCGGCATTGATCGGAACCAAAAACGTATTGGCTTCAGTAAATAAAACTGCGTCTGTAAAACGTGTGGTGTTAACCAGCAGTGTAGCCGCTATTATTGGTGATGCCATTGACTGCAGCAAAATGCCTGACGGGGCTGGCACGGAAGCACATTGGAACACGACTTCTACGTTAAATCACCAGCCGTATAATTATTCTAAAACAGTGGCAGAACGGGCTGCCTGGGAAATAAATAAAAAACAGAATCGCTGGGATCTTGTTGTGATAAATCCTTCACTGGTTATCGGACCAGGTTTAAATCCATTTGCTACTTCTGAAAGCTTTAATATTGTGCGCCAGGTCGGCGATGGCAGCATGCGTTTTGGCATACCGGATTTTACCATCGGTGTAGTGGATGTACGTGATCTGGCCGAAGCCCATGTTATTGCCGGCTTAAAGCCTGACGCCGAAGGACGGAATATTATCTCGGCACAAAATACAGGCTTACTTGAACTGGCAGGTATGCTGCGTAAAAAGTTTGGTACTGCTTACCACTTCCCTACCAGGCTATTGCCTAAATCATTGGTATGGCTGCTGGCGCCGCTTGCCGGCTTTAAACGCGACATGATTAACCGAAACGTTGGTTATCCGTGGCGCGTAGATAATACAAAGAGTATTCAGAAGTTAGGAATACATTACAGGCCGATTGAAGAATCAATCGTTGAATTGTTTCAGCAGATGATTGATAACGGAATTGTGAAGAAAAAATAAAACCGGAGACAAATCCTCCTGGGTTTTAAAAGATCCAGGAGGATTTAATTAACCAAATTCTACATCATTTTCAACGCATAAAACGCAATGTTATTTTTAGGATATTCTTTCAGGCATTGCTCATACAAAGCTTTGGCTTCTTCCTTCCGTTCCAGGCAGATCAATGAAAAAGCTTTATTTACCAAGGCAATTTCCCGGTAACATAATTTTGAAACAGTAAATGTTGTAAACACTCTGAACCGGTCTACCCAGCTATAATTTGAAAAAAACTCAGCGCTTTTATCAAAATGTATGATAGCCTGTTCATAATCTCCCTGCTTTAAGGCACGCATGCCTTTGCGGTGATCAATAGGTACAAAATACCGTAACCCATACGCAAGGACCAGATAGACCATGCCTGCCCAAACGGCTGCTTCGTCTGAACCGGACAACTGAAACAGAACGATCAGAACAAATAAAAAGACCATCTGCAAAGCGAATGCGCCATAATTTATCGAACGGGTTACGGGTATGTGTTGTGTCATGTTTCTATCTGTTTTTTAATGCTGAAAAATCCCACGGTTTGGTTGTATCATAAAAAATATGACCGTTTTCAACCGTTAACGGAGATGGAATATTATTGTGGTATAAACTTCCTGTACCTAAGCCCTGCGGCATATAAACCGGAAAGGTTGATGTAAATTGACAAATGGCATTCAACCCGATATTCGATTCCAGCGCAGATGTCATCCACCACTCTATTCCTCTGAATTCTGCCGCACGGATCCATTCTTCTGTTGCAGCAAAGCCGCCTAATAACGTCGGCTTTAAAATAATGAACGGTGGATTTAATTCTTCCAGCAGTCTTTCTTTCTCCTGCAAAGCAGACATTCCAATAAGCTCTTCGTCCAGCGCAATCTCCAACGCTGCATCTTTGCATAATTGACGCATGAGTTCTTCCTGCTTCGGCTTGATTGGCTGCTCAATGGAATGAATGCCGTAAGTTGCCAGCTTCTCTAATTTTTGCCACACATCCTGTTCTGTAAAAGCACCGTTTGCATCTACGCGGATATTCACCTGCTCTTCCGGGTATTGTTCTCTGATCTTTTCAAAGATCCGGCATTCTTTTTCAAAATCAATAGCCCCTACTTTAAACTTCACACAGCTGAACCCGGCCTCTATTTTTTTGATCGCCTGAGCATACATATCTTCCGGCTCATTCATCCATACCAATCCATTGATGGCTATAGGTGAACCAAAGGTATAAAAACTGCTTTCAAAGATTTCTCTTTTATACGCATTCAGATAATCTGCCTGCAGCGTCTCAAGCGCCATTACAATAGAGGGAAAACCGATCAGGTCCAATTCCGGGATCAATGAATCAACAAACCCTAAGGTATTCCAGGCATGTACGGAACGGGTATTTAAATGCGCACACACTACATTTAACCTCGATTCAAAATCCGGACGGTCATCAATACTTAATCCTTTCAGCGGACCGCATTCTCCATAAAATTCTTTTCCTGATTCTTCACCAATAAGGTACCAGGTGTCTTTGTGTGTAAGCACACCTCTTGATGTGCCAGCCTGAAAGGTAAAATCCAGGCGGTGTTTTTTCCAGCGGATCTCCATAGGTATAAACTACTGCAAAGAAATTCTAAACGTCCAGTGTTGTTTGATTCGGGAACAACAACAGATCTTCAAAGGTGAAATTTAATTTTACTACATCGCCTTCCTGTATGGAAATGTCTGTGGTAAATGCTTTCAATTGCAGCTTATTCGGTAAACGCAAAAATAATTTATACTGATCACCATGAAACTCTTTACGAAGCACCACTGCTTTGCTCAGGCCTTTTCCTTTAGTGAGCACTTCTATATCATGAGAACGGATGGCGGCGATAAAATTATTTCCCAGTTCTTTCTCACACGGCTTATAACCTTTCAATTTTAAATCTTCCAGTTTTGAAAAACGGAAAAAATTAATGTCCGAAAACAACGCTGCTACATACGGAGAAACCGGCTGATCGTAGATCTCTTCAACTGTTCCCATCTGTACCATTTTTCCGTTGCGCATTACCAGAATGGTATCCGCAAGTGCCAGCGCATCGGTTGTCTGGTGTGTTACAAAAATCAGGCTGGTTTTTGTTTTACGGATCTCCTTCATCATAAACATGCGGATATGATCGGCCAGTAACACATCCAGGTTACTGAACGGTTCATCCATAAGCATTACCTGCGGTGAAGCTGCAAAAGCAGCTGCAATGGCTGCACGCTGCTGCTGCCCGCCAGACAACTGATACGATTTACGATCAAGCAACTGCTGTATATGAAAGATCTTTGCAAGCACGGCGATTTTTTCATTCTGTTCTTCTGCTGTAAAATACCGCAGCGGATGCTGCAGGTTTTCTTTCAGAGATTGATTTTTCTTCAGGCCATAATCCTGCAGAACAATACGTATGTGCGGATGCCCCGCTACCAGATTGTGTGCGGGTCCCAGAACGCGACTGTCATTTAAATGAATATCGCCGGCGTTCGGATCAAACAACCCGGCAAGCAATTTTAATAAAGTAGTTTTTCCGCTGCCGCTTTCTCCAACAATCGCTAACTTCTTTCCCCGTTCAAGTTCAAAGGAAATATCCTGCACCGCATCAAAAGTAGCCTCCTGATAACGCATGCTCAAATTTTTAACTGATAACATAGTGTAAATGTAGCTGAAAAAAGCGAAAGGCGGAAGCTGGTTTATCTTTCAAAACTAAAATCCAAATTAATGGTTAAGTTCTAATATAACGATACTGGTTGAAAGTGTATAGTGTAAAGTGTAATTCTCTGGTATGTGTACCTGCTTTGGTGCTTATAAATTACCTAAAATGATTTTTAGAAAGTCGAAATACACTTTACACTGTAAACGTTACACTTTTTTCATTTTTTTTCTTACCTTTCAATCACTTCATCATTACTACAATGAGCACAATACGGATAGGCGGCGCGGCAGTAAATCAAACTCCCATTGACTGGGAAAATAATGTTAAAAATATTCTTGATGCAATAGAGGAAGCAAAAAATGCGAATGTAGAAATTCTTTGCTTACCTGAATTATGTATCACCGGATATGGCTGCGAAGATTTATTTTTAACGGATTGGGTTGCCGAAACAGCTATTGAATATTGTTTTGAAATAGCTGCATCGTGTACAGACATTACGGTTTCCTTAGGTTTACCGATGCGCATTGCAGGTATTACGTACAACTGTGTCTGCCTGGTTGAAAATGGGATAGTAAAAGGCTTTTCTGCCAAACAGTTTTTAGCAAACGAAGGTGTACATTATGAAACGCGTTGGTTCACTGCCTGGCCTCGAAACCACACTACTACCTTTCTCTACAACGATGTAAAATACCCATTCGGTGATGTCTTGTATAATGTAAAAGATGCCCGTATCGGATTTGAAATATGTGAAGATGCCTGGCGCACAGACCGTGTAGGTATCCGCCATTATGAAAAAGGCGCTACACTGGTATTAAACCCTAGTGCCAGCCATTTTGCATTTGGAAAATCTGCCATCCGCTACGACCTGGTAATTGGCGGGTCTGAACGGTTTGATTGTACCTATGTGTATGCCAACCTGCTCGGAAACGAAGCCGGACGCATGATCTACGACGGCGAAGTACTCATTGCACATAAAGGCAAACTCATTCAGCGCAACGATCGCCTTTCGTTTAAGAATGTAAACCTCATCTACGCGGATATTGCTACCGATTCAGCTGAAACGCCTGAAACCGTGCTTACGCAGGACGATCTGGAAAAAGAATTTGAATTCTGGGAAGCTACTTCTCTGGGGCTTTTTGATTACATGCGCAAAAGCCGCAGCAAAGGATTTGTTTTATCGCTCAGCGGCGGTGCTGATTCTTCCGCCTGTGCTATTATGGTTGCCGAAATGATCCGTAAAGGATTAAAAGAATTAGGACTAACGGCATTCCTCCAAAAATCAAACATGGAAACACTGTTTGATCTTCCGGCGTTACAACATCTTCCTTTTGAAGAACAGGCAAAAAAAATAACCGCTGTATTTTTAACAACGGCATACCAATCTACACGCAACTCCGGAGATGAAACCTATACGTCTGCTAAAACACTGGCAGAATCTATCGGTGCAACATTTTACAACTGGAGTGTGGACGAAGAGATTGAACAGTATAAGGCTACTATAGAAAACGTAATTGAACGCCCGCTTACCTGGGAAAAAGATGATATTACCCTGCAGAACATTCAGGCGCGCGGCAGAGCACCGATCATCTGGATGCTCACAAATGTGAAGCAGGCCTTGCTGATTACAACTTCGAACAGAAGCGAAGGTGATGTAGGGTATGCAACCATGGATGGTGATACAGCGGGCGGGATCGCTCCTATTGCCGGTGTAGATAAGGATTTCATCCGAAGCTGGCTGCGCTGGGCAGAAAAAAACAGAAATCAGCATGGATTGCATATTGTAAATAAACTGGCACCAACCGCAGAACTACGCCCGTCAGAATATACACAGACAGACGAACGGGATCTCATGCCATATGATGTCCTGGCCCGTATTGAACGTAAAGCAATTAAAGAACGGCTTTCACCTGTTCAGGTGTATACTGCATTACTTACTGAAGGCCCGTATACCAAAAACGAATTTAAATACTGGGTAAAGAAATTTTTCCGTTTGTGGTCAATCAATCAATGGAAACGCGAACGCCTTGCACCTTCTTTTCACATGGATGATTTTAATATTGATCCAAGATCCTGGTATCGTTTCCCGATTCTGAGCAGTGGTTTTGCAAAAGAACTGAACGATCTGGATCAGTTACAATAATTCTTTTTAGTTAAGAATTATTTCGGGGTCTCGGTCTGAGAATAAGAATATCCCCCGGCAATACTTCAAGCATGTTTGCAACGGCATCAATATATGCTTTCTGCGTGTTTTGAGTGGTATTTTGTAGTTCCATAGCTGTTTGAAAATTAAATAGTTAATTGACTATACAAAAGAACGTAATTTATAAATTACAGATTTCGAATTGTTTTTGTAAAACCTACAGATGTCAGTATTGCGTAAGTTTTCGCTGTGTATTGGGGCAGAAATGCACGCATTCTATTTTCTATCTAAGGGTATCTTTTGAAAGTACAATTGATTCAAGACAAAAATTATCCTGTGTAAACACCCTCATTAACCTTCTATTCTTCAATAATTGGCTTAAATTTGCAGCAGATAAAATAAAATGAATAAAGCATCAAAAACGGGTGTAGATATTACACAAGCTAAACGATTACTTGAAGAGAATCACGTTGTTGCTATACCAACAGAGACGGTTTATGGGCTTGCGGGCAATGCATTAGATATAAAAGCTGTAGCAACCATTTTTTCTGTAAAAAAAAGACCCAGTTTTGATCCGCTTATCGTACATACGCATTCTATTGAAGCTTTAGGGGAATTTGTAGCGGATATTCCCGAGCAGGCACAGCTGCTGGCAAAAGCATTCTGGCCGGGACCGCTAACTTTGCTGTTAGAAAAAAAAGAAATCATACCTGATCTTGTTACCAGCGGCTTAAACCGTGTTGCGGTTCGCATCCCGAATCATCCGTTAACACTGGCCTTGTTACAATCCCTTTCTTTCCCGCTGGCTGCGCCAAGTGCAAACCCTTTTGGGTATATTTCACCTACAACAGCACAGCATGTTACTGATCAGCTGGGCGATCAAGTTGCTTATATCCTGGACGGCGGTGCTTCCAACATTGGTGTTGAGTCTACCATCATTGGCTGGGAAAACGGCAAGGCTACCGTAATGCGTGTCGGAGGTTTATCCATTGAAGCCATCGAAGCCATAATCGGCCCGGTACATGTTCAAGCGGTAAGTTCATCCAATCCGGCTGCACCGGGTATGTTAAAAAGTCATTATGCCCCGCGTATTCCCATGCGTGCAGGAAACATTGAAACACTGCTGCAGACCTATGCAGGTAAAAAAATAGCCGTATTATCTTTTCAGCAGGCATACCCTGCCGCATACAAAAATTATATTCTATCCCCTGAAGGAAATGTTACAGAAGCCGCACAGCATCTGTTTGCCGCCATGCGTGTATTAGATACCAGCGAAGCTGATATTATCCTGACCGAGTACGTACCCGCTGTTGGCTTAGGCCTTGCCATTAATGACCGTTTGAAGAGAGCCTGCGCAGAAGAAGTATAGAGTACTAAGTATTAAGTACTAAGAAAAAAAATGTACAGTAGTATTTCTCATGTGGTATTATTTTATTAATTCTTTTAAATTGTTTACTAATCCTGTATTCTTTTATTTATACTATAATCGTGTACTAATCGTGGTGTTTTTTTCGTACTTTGTACACCATTACATACCGTACATTTATGCTTAATTACATCATCTGGAATGTTGCTCCATATCTTGCTGAAATAGGAAATTTTGAACTGCATTGGTACAGCATCTTATTTGCTGCCGGCTTTTATTTCAGCTTCAGAATAATGACTTCTATCTACGTTTCTGAGGGAAGAAAAGAATCCGATGTAGAAAAACTAGCCATATACATGTTTCTGGCAACCTTAATTGGTGCACGTTTGGGTCATTGTATCTTTTATGACTGGGAATATTTTCAGCATCATATGTTAGAAATTTTCCTGCCGGTTGAATTTGAGCCGGAGTTTAAATTTACCGGCTTCAGAGGATTAGCAAGCCACGGTGCTGCCTTTGGAATCATCTTTGCAGTATGGCTGTATTCACGAAAATATAAAACACAACGTTTTTTATATGTGCTGGACCGTGTTGTTATTGTTGTGGCGCTTGCCGGCGCGTGTATCCGTATGGGAAATCTTATGAACTCCGAAATCATCGGTAAACCTGCTGCTTCCCTTACATCCTTTGTATTTACGTATCCTACAAAGGATCACCTGATACAATCCTTTGGTGATAAATACATAAAAAAAGTTTCGTTTAAAGAACTCGGAAATGATTCGGTTAGCTACGGCTTTCCTACTACGGAATTAAAAATGACACTGATCACAAAACGCATCGATTCAGCGGAAAGCTTTGTAAACAATCAGATCCGGAAAAGCCTGTACAAATCATCCAGTTATTCTGAACACATTTTACTGCCAACAGATAAAAACATGTTTTTGGGTACACGCATTATCGATGGGAAGACACAGGAGATTGATGTGTTGATTTATGGTATCCCCCGTTACCCGGCACAATTATTCGAAGCCATTTCATCGTTCCTGTTATTCCTGTTATTATACGGCCTGTACAAAAGATTCGGAGCTGAAACGCCGGAGGGATTGCTGTTCGGTTTATTTGTGGTGATCCTTTTCTCCCTGCGTTTCTTTTATGAGATCTTCAAAGAAAATCAATCTGAATTTGAAAACGGAATGACGTGGAACATGGGCCAGATCTTAAGTATCCCCTTGGTATTGGCCGGTATATTTGTGTTGATCCGCAGCTTTACATTAAAGCGTAAAAACACTTCTGAAAAGAACTGACATGAATAAAAAAGAATTCTTCACAGGTGCAGTAAAACAGGTATTTATTATACCTGTGAAGATCTATCAATACAGCATTTCCCCTTTGCTGCCGGGCGCTTGCAGATACACGCCAACCTGCTCGGAATATTGTGTGCAGGCAATCGAAAAATACGGCCCGCTTAAAGGAATCTGGCTGGGGACTAAACGTATCTGCAGCTGTAATCCCTGGGGCGGCAGCGGATACGATCCGGTACCCTAACAGTAAACGAATATGTTTGCAAGCACGCTTTTTATTTTTTCACGTATGCACGTACTACTATTTGCTTAACCGAACATGGAATCAGTAAAAATCAATCAAAACATTAAGGTTGCCGTTGACGCGATTGTTTTTGGCTATAGCAACAATGCCTTGCATGTATTACTTGTAAAACAAAAATTTGGTGCGCTTAAAAATAACTGGGTATTAGCAGGAGGTTTTGTTAAAGACGGTGAAACCTTATACGAAGCCATCAACAGAGAACTGCGCGAAGAAGCAGGTATCCAGGTTACCTATCTGGAACAGTTATATACCTTCGGAGACGATATTCATAGAGACCCAAGAGGCAGAGTCATTTCTGTTGCTTATTTTGCTTTACTAAACTCTACCGAACTTAAGTTGTCTGCTGATACAGATGCCAAAGATGCAAAATGGGTGCCCCTGGATAAAATACCTAAATTAGGCTTTGATCACAATCAAATCATTCAGGTAGCTTATGAACGTTTAAAAAGTAAGCTTACTTATCAGCCCATTGGGTTTGATCTGCTGCCAAAAGAGTTTCTTTTTTCTGATCTGGAAAATCTTTATTGTAACATCCTGCAAAAACAAATTGACCGCAGAAATTTCAGAAAAAAGATTCTGAGCTTCGGACTTTTAGAAGAAACAGAAAAATTTTCATCTGAAAAAACTGGCCGACCGGCAAAACTTTTCAAATTCAACAAAAAGAAATACAACAAGTTACACAAAGAAGGATTTAATTTCGAAATTAAGTTTGCGTAATTTTTACACAAATTAACATGTATTTAAAACCTTTCTATATACATTGCGTAATAATTACACAAACACGCGAACTATGCTACTCAATTTAGATAAAACATTTAAACCATTTTCCGGAACAGAACTTCCGTTTGAAAGCTTCATTTTCTCCGGAGGTGAGCCACACATCAAAATCCGGCCCGACGTTGATACAAACCAGCCGATTACTGTCACACACCGTTTGAATTCATTTAATGATGTGGGATTGCTTCTTGTTGCTGTAGATGCGTTAAGAAGAATGCATGTAGATAAGATCAATCTTTTTATTCCCTACTTCCCTGCAGCAAGACAAGACAGAGTCATGGTAAAAGGCGAACCCTTAACGGTAAAAGTATATGCGGAACTGATAAATGCATTGCAGTTAAGCAAGGTTACAGTATTTGATGCGCATTCAGAAGTTACTCCAGCCTTATTAAACAATTGTGAAGCTGTTTCCAATCACCGCTTCATTCAGCAGGTGCTGAAAATAACAGGTAACGATTGTTTGCTTATCTCGCCTGACGGCGGAGCGCTGAAAAAGATCTATAAGGTATCTGAATATTTAGGAGGTATACAGGTAGTGGAATGCAGCAAAAGCCGCGATGTAACAACCGGTAAACTGAAAGGATTTAAAGTGTATGCCGACGATCTGCAAGGTAAAGATTGTTTGATTGTAGATGACATCTGCGATGGCGGAGGAACGTTTATAGGCCTGGCAGAAGAATTAAAAAAGAAAAACTGCGGAGCTATTTACCTCGCAGTCTCTCATGGAATATTCAGCCAGGGATTTGAAAAATTCAGCCCGGCTTTCAAACGGATCTTTACAACAGATTCGTTTCAGAACATAGAAAATGAATACGTCACTCAATTAAAAATAGCAGATGGACTGCTATCTTAATGCTGCCAATTCATTCGCCCGTATACTGGACGAATATCAAACGTATAACTCATTGGTCGTTGCATTTGACTTTGATGATACGGTATACGATTTCCACAAAAAAGGCCGGTTATATGCAGATGTGGTAACGCTTTTAAGAGATCTCAAAAAAATAAACTGCCACCTCATCTGCTGGACAGGCCAGGAAGATCTGACGTTTGTAAAAAACTATCTTATGGAAAATAATATTCCGTTTGATGATATAAATGAAAATCCTCCGTTCCATGTATCAAGCAGTAAAAAAGTGTATGCAAATGTTTACCTCGACGACAGAGCAGGCTTGAAGCAAGTATTCGGTGAATTAACACAATTGCTGCAACACGAAAGCATCCGTATAAAATCCGTCTGATAAACAGTAGTAAAACTCATTGAATTGATTCTAAAGATATTAAACCGTTACAACTATGAATTACAATCCCTTATTGATGACAGATGGTTACAAAACCTCCCATCATAAAATGTACCCTGCCGGTACAACATTAGTATATTCTAATTTCACACCAAGAAATGTAAAATACATGCCTGAACAGGCCAAACAGATTGTAGTGTTTGGTACACAGTACACGGTTAAATACATTTTCGATTTATACAACGAACAGTTTTTTAAAAGACCTAAAGCAGAAGTATGTGGTGAAGCTAAAAAATATTTATCCAGTTACCTGAACTGCGATTACGATGTTTCGCATTTCGAAGCGTTGCATGATCTGCAATATTTACCTATTGCCGTTAAATCACTAAAAGAAGGTTCTATCATTGATGCTAAAATTCCGATTTTAACATTTTATAATACACTGCCTGAATTTTACTGGCTGCCGAATTTCCTGGAAACACTTATTTCAAGTCTGTTATGGAAGCCGTTACATTCAGCGTCTTTAGCGTATGGCTATAAAAAATTATTATCTGAAGCAGCAAAAAACACCGATGAAAAAAATATTGGCTTTGTTGATTTTCAGGGACATGATTTCTCAAGCAGGGGCATGCAGCATCCGGAGGCAGCAGTAAGTTCAAGTTTAGGTTTTCTTACTTCTTTTAAAGGAACGGATACCATCCCTGCACTTGAAGCAGCTGCGTATTATTACAATGAAAAGGATGTAGCATTCAGTGTACCTGCCTCTGAACACGCTGTAATGACTGCTTATGGAAGAGAAGACGAAATTCAGGGCTTTAAAAGATTGATGGAACAATATCCTACAGGAATTTTATCCGTAGTATCCGATTCATTTGATTTGTGGAAAGTATGTACGGAATTCGTAACAACATTAAAAGAACAGATCCTGGCACGTGATGGAAAACTGGTAATACGTCCGGATAGCGGCGACCCCGTTGATATCATCTGTGGTACCTCTGAACCGTATGGAAAATACGAAGGTAACTGGGAAAACGCACCCGCATCAAAAGGTGTTATAGAACTTCTATGGAATACATTTGGCGGCACGGTGAATGCACAAGGATATAAAGTACTTGACCCGCATATTGGAGCTATTTATGGAGATTCCATCACACTGGAACGTGCACAGCACATATGTGCACGTCTGAAAGCTAAAGGATTTGCTTCTACAAACATTGTATTGGGTGTTGGCAGTTATTCTATGGGTTATGCGACCAGAGACAACCAGGGCGGTGCCGTAAAAGCTACGTATTGTGAAGTAAACGGAATCGGCAGAGAAATCTTTAAAGATCCGATCACCGATGATGGTACTAAAAAATCTGCAAAAGGTTTAATGAAAGTTATCCTGGAAAATAACACGTATAAATTAATCGATCAGGTAAGCTGGGCAGAAGAAAAAACCGGTGAACTGCACGAAATTTTCAGAGATGGAAAACTTCTTGTAAACGAAACGTTAAGCGCGATCAGAAATCGGTTGGTATAAGTTAGTTGCTAGGTACTAGCTTCCAGTTGCCAGACAAAAGTACTTAGTACTAAGTACAGAGACATGAATAAGTAATACTATAAAACACAAAGGCCCGGATAATTTCGGGCCTTTCTATAGATTCTCAAGTGTATTATTATTTCTTCTTAAAATTTAATTGATAATTGAAGTTGACCTCCAAATCCAAGTTCAACTATTTTTTGCAACGTAGAGATCCGCACTTCCTTAATATTATTTTCAATCCGGGATATATAGGATTTAGTTGTGCCACATTTTATAGCAAGTTCTTCTTGAGTCATTCCTTTTTCGATCCTCGCTTCTTGAATTAATGCCCCAATTTTAAAGGTATCATAACCCATCTCAAGACTATCGCGTTTTGCAGTTCCTTTTTTTCCGTAATTTTGGTCTTTGAACTGTTCAAGTGTTTTTATATTACTTTTTTTCATTTAAATATTCCTCCTTAATTTTTAATGCCTTTTCAATTTCTTGTTTGGGAGTTTTCTGTGTTTTCTTTTGAAAACCATTAGTAATAACAACTAATTGTCCTTTATCGAAAAAACAGAATATTCTATAAATATCGCTGCCATGTTGAACACGGATTTCATATAAGCCATCTGTATTTTCAATGTGTTTTAAATAACTTTCCGGAACACGTTTCAGTTCTTCTATAAGTTCAAAAGTCCAGATAATCTTATCTTTTACTTTGGCCTTTTGTTTCACAAAGAACTCTGAAAAGTAGTCCTTGTAGAACACAATTGTTCGATTTTTTTGATTTTCACCCAATTTATCAAATGTATAAAAAGTTTCCCTATAGTACAACTTTAAAATATCGTAATTAGTTCAAAAAAAGTATCTTGACAGACTAAAAATATTGCCAATAATTCTATAACCTAATATGTTTTTAAATAATTGTTTATGCATGTAAACTATTAAACAAAAAAATTTATAAAACAATTTTATCTTAAATTATGATTATCAAAAAAATACCGGTCAATATTGCTTGTATAATTAGAAGAACACTTGTTATATTCTCACTTTTATGTAAAAACTCGAAGTCAGATAAAACAATAGGATTATTTTTCTCATTTTGTTCTCCAATGTATTCAAGATTTTTTAATTTATTGATTGCAATACCATTTGAAAAGTCTTCAATAACTTGCTGACCTAATGGTATTGATTTATCTAAATTCAAAGTAATTTGTACATTTTGATAATTATGAAGTATTATAATTTGTAAAAAGTGACTATATAATCTAGTTTCTTTGATTCTAATTAAAAGACCTAAAAAAGAATTTACTATAAAAATAAAGCGATTACAATAATTAATAAAAAATTAAAGCAATCAGAAATATCTTCGCTTTTAAGTTTGTTTAATGTAAATAATTCCATTCCAATAGATAGACCTATAATCCATAATGACAATTTACTTTTTTCTTGAATATGCTTAATTTTCGATTCATAGTCTTTGATATAAGTATCTGATGTTTGACAAATTATTTTCTCGAGTTTTTCTATTGTTACTGTTATTGCCATTTTGGTATAAATATACTTGTGCCTAACGAATCCATACAAGCATCAACTGCGTGTATATTTCATTTATAAATAATTTATCTATTAATATTCGGATCTCATTCCTTTTTTTGTCAAAAGTTCCGTAGTAGCAACTAACTCAATACTCTTGTCTGACAACTAGTACCTGACAACTAAAAACTATAAGGCCCCCTTTTTAATCTCTTCAACAATTTCCGGATCAAGCAACGTAGAGGTGTCACCCAGATTATTCAGGTCTCCTTCTGCAACTTTACGTAAAATACGGCGCATAATTTTTCCTGAACGTGTTTTCGGTAAACCTGTTACAATCTGGATTTTATCGGGTTTCGCGATGGGCCCGATCAGTTTAACAATACTATCCAGAATTTCCTTGCGAAGCTGGTCTTCATTTTTATCTGTTTTATCACAGATCACATAGGCATAAATACCTTGCCCTTTAACTTCATGCGGATAGCCGACTACTGCCGACTCAATTACATCGGCCTGTTCATTGATGGCACTTTCTATTTCTGCTGTTCCAAAACGGTGACCCGATACATTGATTACATCATCTACTCTTCCCATGATCCGGTAATATCCCTTCTCATCACGCTTACAGCCGTCGCCTGTAAAATACAGATTCGGATAGGTTGAAAAATAGGTTTGTTTACAACGTTCGTGGTCGCCATATGTAGTGCGGATGATAGATGGCCATGGAAATTTCATACATAAATTTCCTTCTACATTATTCCCTTCCAGTACCGTACCATTTGCATCTACGAGTACAGGCTGCACACCCGGCAGCGGCAAGGTTGCATACGAGGGCACCAATGGTGTAATGCTCGCCAATGGAGAAATCAGGATTCCACCTGTTTCTGTCTGCCACCAGGTATCCACAATCGGACAGTTTTTCTTTCCAATGTGTTCATTAAACCAGTGCCAGGCTTCTTCATTAATGGGTTCGCCTACAGAGCCAAGTACTTTCAACGATTTCAACGAATATTTTTCTACCATTGTATCGCCGAAAGACATCAGTGAACGGATCGCTGTAGGTGCCGTATAGAAATGTGTAACGGCATATTTGTCAATGATGCTCCAGAAACGGCCGGCATCCGGATACGTAGGTATGCCTTCAAACATTACCTGTGTAGCTCCCTGCAGCAAGGGACCATACACTAAATAACTATGTCCGGTAATCCAGCCGATATCAGCCGTGCAGAAATAAACATCGCCTTCGTTATACTGAAACACGTTCGCAAAAGAGAATGCTGTATACACCATATACCCGCCAATCGTATGTACAACACCTTTTGGTTTTCCGGTTGAACCGGAAGTATATAAAATAAACAAGGGATCTTCCGAATCCATTTCTTCTGCTTCATATACTGGTGTTGCCCCTGCAATCGCTTCATCCCACCAGTAATCACGACCGTCTTTCATAGCCACTGCATCGCCGGTACGTTTAGCAACCAGCACTGTCTTTACAGTTTCACACTGCTGCAGCGCTTCATCAATAAGCGCTTTTACAGCAATGCTCTTTGTTCCGCGGAAAGAGCCATCGGATGTAAGCACAGCTACGGCTTTCGCATCGTTTACACGGTCTGCAACCGCACTGGCTGAAAAACCTGCAAAAATCACCGAATGGATGGCACCTATACGCGCGCAGGCCAGTACAGCAATTGCCAATTCCGGAATCATCGGCATGTAGATACATACACGATCTCCTTTTTTAATGCCTTTCTGTTTTAATACACCTGCAAACACACATACCTGTTCATACAATTGCTTATAGGTTATATCTTTGCCTGCTTCATCGGGGTTATTGGATTCCCAGTGTATCGCTACTTTATCAGGTGTTTTTGTTGCATGACGGTCTAAAATATTTTCAGTGATGTTTAATTTACCCCCTATAAACCACTTTACATCCGGATCAGAAAAATTCCATTCCAGGGTTTTATCCCATTTCTTCTTCCATATAAATTGCGCAGCCTGATCGTCCCAATATTTTTCGGGATCTGCAATACTGGCAGCATATGCGCGGGTATATTCATCAAAAGATTGAATTGCTTTGATCATAGGTATAAAAAGCGGTTAAATACAAATTAAATATATAAATTTAAACGATAATTCTGAAAGCGTGTATTCAATATTAAAACATATTCTTTTTTTACTGCCATTTTTCGCTTCGGTGTCTATATGTGTTGCCCAGGCAGATTCTTCCGCTTCTTCTTACATCATCATTGACAGCATTCAGATCATAGGTAATAAACGCACAAAGACATTCATTATTGAACGCGAACTCGATTTAAAAAAGGGTGATTCTGTTCTTACTAAAAGTTTAGCCGCACGCATAGCACGTACACAAAACCGCTTGTTCAACACAAGTTTATTTTTAGAAACCAATACTGAACTTATCTCTAAAGATGCTATTCATAAAATTGTTCAGGTTACTGTGAAGGAACGCTTCTACACCTACATTGTACCTATTGTTGGCCTGGCAGATCGTAACTTCAATGAATGGTGGGTACAGCGCGATCACAAATTAAACCGACTGGATCTGGGCATTTATTTTCTGCAAAAAAATATGCGCGGAAGAAATGAATCCATGAAGATTAAAGCTGAATTCGGATTCACGAAAAAAATAGAATTTACCTACACCATTCCCTACCTCACCAAATCAAGAAAGCTCGGGCTTATCTACTACATCGGTTACATTCTTAACAAACAGGTTGCGTACAACACACTTGATAATAAATTGTTTTATGTAGAAGGTGACCGGTTTATCCGCGAACGTTTCGGTACAGGTTTAACATTTACGTACAGAGGCTCTTTTTATGTGGAACATCAGTTAGGTGCTACCTATTACAACAATGCCATTGGTGATACCGTATCTCAATTAAATCCTACGTATTTTCTGGAAGGCCGTACAAAACAGGAATTCATTTCATTAAAGTATTCGCTCATCCGGGACCACCGCGATATCCGGTATTATGCACTCAAAGGAACCTACCTGCGTCTGGATGTTGAACAGATGGGCTTGGGAATCAGCAACGCTGTTTCACTTACATCTTTCAAAGGAGAGATCAGTGTATTCAAACCGTTAATAAATCGATTCAATATAGCTGCTACGTTAAAAGGAAAATATTCAACACCTGTAACACAGCCTTATTTTAATCAGCGCGGACTTGGCTACGACAAAGAAACCGTAAGCGGTTATGAACAATATGTAATCGACGGACAAAAATACCTCATCACAAAACTGAACCTTAAATTTAAATTGCTCGACTGGAATCTGCATCTGAATGGTTTTCCGGAAGACCGGTTTACAAAAGTTCCGTTTAAAATATTTTTAAAAGCGTATATGGACATGGGCTATGTGTGGGACAACCGTAGGGATGTATATGCTACCGGTAACAAGCATTATGCAAATATGTATTTACCCGGCGGCGGTGTCGGATTTGATTTTGTCAGCTACTACGATTTTGTGATGCGTGTAGAATATTCTGTTAATAGAGATTTACAAAGCGGCGTATTTATCAACTTTAAGGCGGGGATTTAAAAGTACAAAGTATATAGTACTTAGTACAGAGTATGTAAGGTAATCACATTCATAGCTGTATTTATTTCATTCTTCGTAGCTCTCAAAGTATTGCTGGCACATTAGTACTCTATACTTTGTACTCTATACTTCTTTTCTTTTCTTTAAATTATTCCTTACTTTCAACCATTCATTATTAAATATTTATTTTATGTTAAAACGTTTTATTCTTTTTATTACCATAGTTTCCCTTGGTATTGGAAATGTTTGTGCAGATGAGGGTATGTGGCTGCCATTTGTATTGGGAAAGAATTATGACCAGATGAAAAAGCTTGGTTTAAAAATCACTCCTGAACAAATTTATTCTGTTAATAACTCCAGCTTAAAAGATGCCGTTGTAAATTTTGGTAATTTCTGTACGGGTGAAATCATTTCACAGGATGGTTTGATCCTTACCAACCATCACTGCGGGTTTGATGCCATTCAATCGCATAGTTCTGTGGAGCACGATTATATTACAGATGGTTTCTGGGCCATGGACCGTTCGCAGGAATTAAGCAACCCGGGCCTGACAGTTACATTTTTAATTCGTATGGAGGATGTTACAAGTCGTTTTACAGGCAAAACAGAAGAGGAACAAACAGCTCTTGTAAAAGAACTCACAAAAGAATACGGTGAAGAAGATGCCTATACGGTTGAGGTGGAAGATTTCTTTGAAGGAAATCAAAAAATTCTTTTTGTATACCAGATCTTTACGGATATCCGTTTGGTTGGTGCGCCCCCATCAGCTGTAGGTAAATTTGGCGGAGACACCGATAACTGGATGTGGCCAAGACAAACGGGCGATTTCTCTATGTTCCGTGTTTATATGGGCAAAGACGGAAAGCCGGCTCCTTATGCAAAAGACAATATCCCCTACCACCCCCGTCAGCACTTGTCTGTTTCAACAGCAGGCATCAAAAAAGATGATTTCTCCATGGTAATGGGTTATCCGGGAAGTACCGATCGTTATATGACTTCTTATGCCGTTGCGATGAATTATTATCAAAGCAACCCGGCTAAAATAAAGCTGCGCGAAAAACGCCTTGCGCTTATGAAGGAAGACATGGATGCCAATCCAGCCATCCGTATTCAATACGCGTCAAAATACGCGCGTGTAAGCAATTACTACAAATATTTCATCGGTCAGAATCAGGGTTTAAAAAGACTTCATGTAATCGAAGATAAAGAGGCTGAGGAAGCTGCTTTTACAGCCTGGGTACAACAGGACAGTAATCGTATTAAAGAATACGGAAATGTATTAAGCGATTATAAAAAAACCTATGCTGCATACAGCAAGGTTAATTTACCTTACGTATATGTTCAGGAAGCGGCTTTTGGAACAGAGATTTTAGAATTCGCATATAAAGCAAATAAGCTGTATACACTGCTGAAAGCAGGCCAATCCGCGGAAGATGCCAGGGCTGCCCTGCAGGAATACGGTAAAGAGTATTTCAAGGATTACAATAAAGCAACCGATCAAAAAGTATTTGCTGCCTTATTAAAAATGTATCACGACGATATTGATAGAGGCTTACACCCGGCAATCTTTGGTGTAGTGGAAAAAAAATACAAAGGCGATTTTACGAAATATGCAGCTGCTGTATTTGCAAAATCCATGTTTGCAAATCAAACAACGTTTAATCTGTTTATGGCTAACCCAAGCGCTGCTGCCCTGGAAAAAGATCTTGGTTTTTCATGCATGTTATCCATCTTAACAGACTTCAGAAGCAACGTAGGCCCTACACTGGGTGCTATTTTCGGAAAACTTGAAACAACAAATGCATTGTATCTGAAAGCTATTTTAGAAATGCGTTCCAGTGAAGTATTATATCCGGATGCAAATTTTACCATGCGTTTAACCTATGGCACTGTGCAGGATTATGAGCCAAGAGATGCCGTATACTATAAATATTATACGACACTGGATGGTATGATGGAAAAAGAAGATTCAACAAATGCTGAATTTATTGTTCCTGAAAAATTAAGCGAACTTTACCGCACAAAATCATTTGGCAGTTATACAAACGAAGAAGGTAAAGTACCTGTATGTTTCATTACTACAAATGATATTACTGGCGGTAATTCAGGAAGTCCGGTTATGAATGGCAAAGGAGAACTGATAGGAATTGCTTTTGACGGAAACTGGGAAGCAATGAGCGGCGATATAATTTATGAGCCTTCCCTACAACGTTGTATCTGTGTAGATATCCGCTATGTATTGTTTATTATTGAACAGTATGCAGGAGCAACACATTTAATTCAGGAGATGACTATTGTTAAATAATTCAATCTCATAGATTGAAATAAAAAAGATCCCGGAAATATTATATCCGGGATCTTTTATTTTTAAACGTTTAAGAATCGTATTGAGATTTTTTTATACAGCAGATTATTTGTTCAGGAGCTCGCCTGCCTGCTCGTGTGTGAGTGGTTTTACAATATAATTTTCAACGCCCAGTTTATTCATTTGAATTACATCACTCAAATCTTCTGAAGAAGATAAGGGATAGACTTTTGTATGCGGGAACTGTGCTCCATATTCTTCCTTAAAAATTTTTAAAAATTGAAAGCCATTCATAATAGGCATATTTATATCTAAAAAAATAAGCCCGTTTTCATGGTTTACTTTATTTTCAATTAATTTCCGGATGATGGTAATTGCTTCTTCTCCATTTGTTGCTACTGTGATTCTATCAGCAGAAATATACTTACCTAAAATTCGCAGATGTATAAAATTCTGTATCTCATCATCATCCACCAAAAGTACCCAATCAATTGTAGAATTCATGCGTTAACATAGGAAATGCTTTTAATAAAATTATCCATTGAACATGGATTTACACAAGAAAATATAAAAAACATACATAAAATAGAAATTAATACAAACTTATTTATTCATCTTCTCGTATTATCTATTAATATCGTGATTTATTGACGAATAGCTTTCAGTGATACTATGGAGGTACTATCACTGAAAGCAAAAACGGTCGTTTTCTATTTGACTGCAAACAAATATAGAAAACTGTCACGTAAAATTCAATTTGTTGAATAAATAAATTTTAAAGTGACATGAATACACCTGTACATGCTAGAATCGAAATGATTCTGAAACATTTTAATTTGAACCAAAAACAATTGGCCAAACAAGCTGGATTGCCGGAAAACACACTGTCTAATGCAAAAAAAGGAAAAAACATTCCTAACATTGAGTTCTTTAATGCTATATACAAAGCATTACCGAATATTAATCCGCATTGGCTGTACATGGGCAACGGGCAAATGATTTCCGACAGCACAAATGGCACATCTATGATGGATGATCAGGAAACGCTGAAGAAGATGGACAGTATGATGCGCGAGATTGATTACTTACGAGAGCAAATCCGTGACAAAGAAGAAATTATAAATTTATTAAAAACGAACCGCGTGATGTAAAAACGTTACTACATTTAGTTACCCAATTTAAAAAATATTAACCCCATATTAAAAAGAGCGCTCCGATAAAATAACGGGGCGCTCTTTTTAATATATATGCTTTATATGCTAGAGAACATAAAAAATAATTGTCTGATATATTTGTAACCTATTGTACGACGAGTACTCTGCTCTGGTAACTAATGGCTGATACCCCGTAGCTATTAATCTCTTCTGCTCGCCAGTTTCAGAAGTAATTTCAGAATCTCAATATATAACCACACAAGTGTTACAAGCAGTCCATAAGAAGCATACCATTCCATGTATTTGGGAGCTCCTTTTGCTTCTCCCTGTTCAATAAAATCAAAATCCAATACCAGGTTTAAGGCTGCAATAACCACCACAACCAGGCTGAAAATAATTCCGATTATACCGTTACCATGGATGTATGGAATTTGAATACCAAAGAAACCTAAAACGAATGAAGCGAGGTAAATCAAGCCGATCGCACCGGTAGCAGCAACGATACCAAGTTTAAAATTCTCGGTTGCTTTGATCAAACCGGAGCGGTATGCCAAAAGCAAACAAAGAAACGTTCCGCATGTTAATAATACGGCCTGTATTGCAATACCCGGATACATTGCATCAACGAAACCGGAAAGTGCACCTAGAAACACCCCTTCAAATAAGGCATATGCCGGTGCTGTATAAGGTGCCCAGGTTGGTTTAAAGGATGTTGCCAAACCAACAATTAATGCTAAAATAGCGGAAGCGATCACATAAATAACGCCGTTTCCGCCAGCTGTCATGAAATCCCAGGATAACAAAGCGGTAGAAAAAACAAGGGCAATCAGTATGAAGCTTTTATTAACTGTGCCTCTGATTGTCATGCGCTCTTCTCCGGCAACCGCATAGGTATCAAAAGTAGATTCGTTTAGCGCAGGGTTTGATGTTCTCATCGTTGTTTTTTGTTGAATGTGAATATTTATGCAATAATACTACAAATTAGTATTTTTCCATGCTACAAGAAATAACTAACTTGCAGCTTCATTAAGATGAAACGTATAGTTTGATAATTCCTATGTCTGAAATCCGTAAAACATATTCCCCGGTTGAAGTAGAAACAAAATGGTACTCCTATTGGCTTGAAAATAAATTCTTTCATTCAGCTCCGCATGTCAATAAAAAACCATTTACCATTGTCATTCCTCCTCCAAACGTAACGGGAGTTTTACACATGGGTCACATGCTGAATAATACCATCCAGGATGTGTTGATCCGGAAGGCACGTATGGAAGGCAAAGAAAGCTGCTGGGTACCTGGTACGGACCACGCTTCTATTGCTACAGAAGCAAAAGTGGTTGCTTTGCTGCGTGAACAGGGCATAAAAAAAAGCGACCTGTCTAGGGATAAATTTTTAGAACATGCCTGGGCATGGAAGGATAAATACGGCGGAATCATACTTGAACAGTTGAAAAAACTGGGTGCTTCCTGTGACTGGGACAGAACACGTTTCACCATGGAAGACAATCTTTCAGATGCCGTTATTGAAGTGTTCAATAAACTCTACGCAGATGGCATGATCTACCGTGGATTCCGTATGGTTAACTGGGATCCGGAAGGTAAAACAGCGTTATCGGATGAAGAAGTGATTCACAAAGAAGTTCAGTCCAAATTATATTATATCAGATACCAGGTTGTTGGTTCGGATGACTATGCGCTTGTAGCAACGACACGCCCTGAAACCATTCTTGGTGATACTGCCGTGTGTATCCACCCGAAAGATGAACGCTGGAAACACTTAAAAGGGAAAAAAGTTATTGTTCCGCTGATCAATAAAGAAATACCAATCATTGAAGATGAATACGTAGATCTTGAATTCGGAACAGGCTGCCTTAAGGTAACACCGGCCCACGATGTAAACGATTATCAGCTGGGACAGAAACATGGGCTGGAAGTGATCGACATTATGAATGACGATGGTACATTCAATGAGAAGGCTCAGTTATACGTTGGCCTGGACCGTTTCAAAGTTCGCAAACAACTTTCTGCTGAACTGGAAGAAAAAGGTTTTTTAACCAAAACAGATAACATTACAAACAACGTTGGTTATTCTGAACGTACCAATGCTGTTGTTGAACCACGCCTTTCCTTACAGTGGTTCGTAAATATGCGTAGCTTCATGGATAAACATCCGGAAGTGTTGAGTTCAGTAATGAACGATGAAATAAAATTACATCCTGCGAAGTTTAAAAATACGTACAAACACTGGATCGACAATATTAAAGATTGGTGTATCTCCCGTCAATTGTGGTGGGGACAGCGTATACCTGCCTGGTATTTATCCGACGGACAGTATATTGTTGCGTTGAATGAAACAGAAGCTTTGGCAAAAGCGAAAGCACTTACCAGCAATGCTGCATTAACCCTTGCTGATTTAAAACAGGACGAAGATGTACTGGATACCTGGTTCTCTTCCTGGTTGTGGCCGATCTCTGTATTCGATGGTTTCAAAGATCCCAACAACGAAGACATCAAGTACTATTACCCTACTGACGATCTGGTAACAGCACCTGAAATTTTATTCTTCTGGGTGGCGCGTATGATTATGGCGGGTTATGCTTTCAGAGGTGAAAAACCTTTCAGCAATGTATACTTAACCGGTATTGTACGTGACAAACAAGGCCGTAAAATGTCTAAGTCGTTAGGTAACTCTCCTGACCCGTTAGATCTGATCACGAAGTATGGTGCAGATGGTGTACGTTTTGGTATGCTGTTGAGTTCTCCTGCCGGAAATGATTTATTGTTTGATGATAAATATTGTGAACAGGGAAGAAACTTCACAAATAAACTCTGGAACGCTTTCCGTTTAATAAAAGGCTGGGAAATAGATAAGAGCTTACCTTACGTAAACGCGGCTTCGGTTGAATGGCTGAACGCACGTATCAACGCAAGTTTGGTGGAGATCGAAGATCATTTCAGTAAATACCGTTTATCTGATGCGCTGATGAGTGTGTACAAATTGGTTTGGGATGATTTGTGTGCGTGGTATCTGGAAATGATCAAGCCCGAGTTCGGTAAGCCAATCGATGCAAAAACCTATGAGGAAACCTTAGCGATTTTTGAAGAGATATTAAAAATTGTACATCCGTTTATGCCGTTCATTACCGAAGAATTATGGCATGAAATTAAGGAGCGCAGTGCAACAGATTGTGTGATTGTTGCAGCGTGGCCAACGGTTAAACCTTATTCTCCGGATGTATTAACAGGTGGTAATTCCATCATGGAAATTGTTACTCAATTAAGAAACATCCGTGTTTCCAAGCAACTGGCAAAAGACGTACGTCCTGAACTCTATATTAAAGCCTCCCAGAATGATACCTACAAAGCGTTTGATACTGTTATTAAAAAACTGGGATTAGCTGGAGAAATAGCTTTTGTTGAACAAAAAGTTGAGGGCTGCGCATCCTTTATTATTAAAAATGACGAATTCTTTTTCTCTATTCAATCTTCGCAAGTAGATGTAAATGAAGAGAAAGAACGTATCCAGAAAGAACTGGAGTATACGAAAGGTTTCTTAGTTTCTGTTGAAAAGAAACTAAATAATGATAAATTCGTACAAAACGCAGCAGCCCACGTGCTTGAAAACGAAAGACAAAAACAACAGGATGCGCTTTCTAAAATTAAATCCCTGGAAGAAGCATTAAAGGAACTTGTATCTTAAATTTATACTTTTACGAATCCCTAATCGAATGAAACATTTTGTACGCATCTTAATTTTATTACTTGTACTATCAACGACAAGTACCATTGAGGTATCCGCTCAAAACCCTGCCCAAAGCAAGAAATATCAGAAAAAAGCCAAGGCAGCTAAAAAGAAAAAGAAAGATCCATATACTCCTGTATATCACGATGCTGATTCAGATCATGATGGTGTACCGGATAGCCGCGATCAATGCATCCATACACCCAAAGGCGAACCTGTAACACCATTCGGCTGTCCGTATGATGTGGATTTTGACGGGATCTTTGACTACGAAGATTCATGCAGAAATGAAGCAGGGCCAAGAGAAAACCATGGCTGCCCTTGGGGAGATAAAGATGGTGACGGAATCATGGATAACGTAGATGACTGTCCTACTGTACCCGGTTTAAAAATGTACAAAGGTTGCCCCGATACAGACGGTGATGGTATTCCGGATAATAAAGATAAATGCCCGAAAGTACCGGGAACACTTCAGTATGATGGTTGCCCTCCGCCATTCAAAGACAGTGATGGCGATGGTGTAGAAGATTATTCCGATTTATGCCCGAGTACACCTGGACCAAAAACAAACAGAGGCTGCCCGGAATTGAAACCGGCAGAAAAAGCAGCGCTTCAAAAAGCATTTGACAACTTATTGTTTGAAACAGGTTCAGATGTTATTGTTTCTTCTTCTTTCCAATCGTTAGATGATTTAGCAAAAGTGTTAAGAAATAACCCGCTTTATAACCTGTACATTGAAGGCCACACGGATAATGTAGGTGATGACGAAGCGAACCTTGACCTCTCAAAACGTCGTGCGATATCTGTTAAAAACTACCTTGTTTCTAAAGGTGTTGGTGCTGCCAGATTAACAACAGATGGGTTTGGTGAAGCAAGACCGGTTGATACAAATGATACACCGGAAGGCCGTAAGAAAAACCGCCGTGTTGAAATGCATATCCTTCAATAATACTTTATTTATTATCTTTTAAAAAAAGTCACGCTGTTAGCGTGACTTTTTTTTTTATATCGGATTCGTTCATGGAGCCGCCCGGTGATACAAAATAAAGTCTTCCAAAGGTCTATGTTAACCTAGCCGGAAAGAATTCTATTTATCCAATACATCCTCCTACTTAAAAGTATTTAAAGAGACTGGTGTGTTTAGGTGCTCTTGATTATTTAAAAAAATGTGTACCAAATGTAGAATTGCCTGCTTCGTTCTAAACCATTCATACTTTTTTCATACCTACTAAACGCACAAAAATATGCTTATTTGCCTTTAAATCTCACATATCAGATTATTGAATTAAAAATGTACAACTACTATATATTCAATAATTTGAATGTTAATTACTTAATTAATTTTACATAAAGAATTCTGATTTTTTTCTTAACTTTAGATAATATTGCCCGTTTAATTAGTTGAATATTTTTCTATTTATTCTATGAATAAGTCTATGAAAACAAAGAATATGATAAAAAATTTATTGTCGGTATTATTTTTTGGATGGTTTCTTACTTCATCGGTTAGTTTAGTAGCTCAAACGTGTGCTACTGATTTAAACCTTGGAGAGAATCTGGTTGTGAATGGAGATTTTAGCAATGGATATACAGGTTGGAGCTTTGATGCGGGTCCTGGTGGTTATAAAGTCCTAACCAGCGGGCAGTCGCTTCCTGGTGATATCTTAGTTGGTACAAATCCTCAGTTACAGTTTAACACGGGACCTGGTGGTTTCAATTCTTATGGAGATCATACTACAGGTTCAGGTAACTTTTTAATGGTAGATGGACAGTGTAGCGGTGGAGCAACAACTATTCGTGTTTGGTACCAGACAGTAAATGTTGTTGCCAATACAAATTATTATTTTTCTGTTTGGATCTCGTCTTTGAAAGATATGACTACAGATCCTGGTAATCTAAGGTTTAATATCGGAGGAAACTCGTTGGGCGCAAATATTCTTGCACCTGCAAAAGGTGGTGCCACTGCAAGTAACGGAACTCAGGCAGGCGGCGGCTGGATCCGCTATGAAATTGTATGGAACTCCGGATCAACAAGCGGCCCTGTACCTATCAGTATACAGAACAATAACTTGAATTTGTGTGGAAGCCAGGTAGATTTTGGTATTGATGATATTGCTTTTACACCTGGTTGCAGCTTTGGTGCACCCGGTCCGCAACCGAATCTTGGCCCCGATTTAACACTTTGCGGCAGAGGTGGCGCACCTATTACACTGGATGCAAATGTACCGCAAAAAACCACTACTAACGTTTATTGGAATGACGGCCTTTCAGGATCCGGACTTACTGCTCCATACACAAGAGTAATTTCAACTCCTGGTACCTATTCAGTTTGTGTAACAGATAATGGTTCATGTGTAAAATCCGATGTCATTGTTATCACCAATACAATAAGTGTAAATATTGGTGGACCCTACACGTTCTGTTCAAGCACTTCTCAAGTGTTAGATGCCGGTTATGCAGGAATCGGCGCCACATACAAGTGGTATAGGAACGGTGTTTTAGCACCTTTTCCGAATGATAATAAAACATATACGGCAACATCTGCCGGCACATACCGGGTTGACGTTTCTTCACCGGGCTGTGTTACAGCATCCAGTACAACAACCATTACATCAAGTTCTACAGTAACACCTATAGATGGTTATTACTGTGCAACAGCACCTAATCCTGCAACAAACGTTGTACTCGCAGCAACCAATGCAAACAGCTCTACATTAAAATGGTTTACGACTCCTACGGGGGGAACTGAAATTACATCAGGTGTAACAACGCCTAATGCAACTACGTCTCAATACACCATTCCATCAATACCTGCAGGCACAACAGCTACTCAGACATATTATGTGCAGGATGAAGTTGCAACAACTGGTACAGCTGCAGCCCAGACATATACCACCACTGGAATCAATTATGGCAATGGCTGGACTCAGTCTTTCAATATTGTAGGAGATGTAACTGTCAATTCACTTCAGATACCATTTATAACAAATTACCAGCCAGGAAGCGGATGGCCTGCTTTCACTGTGACATTGGAAGTAGTAAGTGCTTCTGGTGCTTCACTATCCCCTGCCAGAGTATTTACTTCACAACCATCCTTAGAAACAGTGCCGGCTGACAATGGCATCCACTTATACACGTTTCCGTTTACAGGGTTTACAATCTCATCTGCATGGGGTTCATCCTTACGTTTAAAAATAAACGGCAACACGCATGGTAATGGTCAGCCTCAGGTAAATACATCCGGATTTACTTACCCGATTGCTTCTAACCCTTCTTCCGCTATCACCATTACTGGCGCTAATACAAGTAATAATGCCAGTCCGACAACCGACCCGGATGGCTATGCATTCTTTTATAATTGGAAAATATCTGCCAAATACCCTTGCGCACGTGTTCCCGTTCGTGCAATCAGCAACTGCCCGCAGCCTGTAACCTGGACTACGTTCTACCTTACGCCATTAGACAATGCCTGTAAGTTAACGTGGGGAACAGCAGATGAAAAAGACAACAAATACTTTGCTGTAGAACGTTCTGCCGATGGTATTAATTTTGAAATCATTGGTAACGTTGAAGGTGGCGGAAACAGAGATATTGCTTCAAACTATTACTTCATAGACAATGCACCGTTAGCCGGTACTTCCTATTACCGCATTACACAGCATGACTTTGACGGTAAGTTCTCGTCTACTGCAATGAGAGCTTATTCAAGTGATGGATTGATGCAGGTAACGACCTATCCAAATCCGTTCCTGCAAAGTACCACTTTATTGGTAACAGGGGCAGGTGGTGATAATGCAGGCACGTACAGTTATTCAATCTACGCAGTGAATGGCCAGCTGATCGAATACGGAACAGGTTCATTTAATGAAAGAAAAACAATAGCTGAAGGCCTTTCAAAAGGTATGTATATGCTTACCGTATCCAGCAGCACAGATGTTATTACAACAAAAATTGTGAAACAGTAGTAAGCGGAACGCTAAACGCTAAACGCTAAACGAAAAAGGCTCAGTTGTATCTGATTACAACTGAGCCTTTTTCGTTTCAAATATATTATAAAGTAAACAGAAGCTTTTATCTTTTGCTCCGGAAAGCCTTTCGCCTTAGGCATTAAGCTTTTTTGCCTCTCTTCTAAAACATACTCGCCGTTAACAGCTTTATATCCTTATAAGATTCGTTGTATTTTTTAGCCATAATTGAATTCGTTAAATATCCTTTATAGCTGTAGATGCCGTTCATAAACCATTCTTTGTGGTGAATCATCTCTTCGACTCCGCCAGCTTCTGCAATCTGTAACAGGATCGGTGCAAAAATATTACTTAGTGAAATAGTAGCAGTACGCGCCACGCGCGACGGTATATTCGGCACACAATAATGGATCACATCATACTTTCTGTAAATAGGACTGATGTGATTCGTGATCTGAGACGTTTCAAAACATCCTCCCTGATCAATACTTACATCCACCACAATCGAGTTAGGTTTCATTTCTGTTACCATTTCATCTGTTACCAGACATGACGTACCTTCTTCGGCACGCAGCGAACCGATTACAACATCGGCCTCGCGTAATTCTTTCCGTAGATTTACCGTATCAATTACTGAGGTATACAATTGCATACCCAGGTTTAATTTTATGCGTCGTAAGCGATATAAATGACTGTCGAATACTTTTACCTCCGCACCCAATCCAATAGCCGTACGGGCAGCGTATTCGGCCACTGTTCCGGCACCTAAGATCAGTACTTTTGTTGAAGGCACACCGGTTACGCCACCTAATATTACCCCCATACCGTTTTTAGAGATCAGGTATTCGGCAGCAATCTGCATAACAGCGCTTCCGGCAATTTCACTCATGGATTTTACAACCGGCTTTCCCCCTGCCTTGTCTTCAATAAATTCATAGGCAAGGCCGGTGATACGTTTTTTATTAATCTCTGTAATATAACCCGGATCAAGCGTAGACATCTGAAGGGCTGAGATCAGGGTCTTGCCCGGTTTCATATAACCGATTTCTTCTGTTGTTGGCGGATCTACTTTCAACACAATTTCCGAATCAAAAACTTCTTTTTTCGAATACACAATTTTCGCACCGGCTTCACTGTATTCCCGGTCTGAAAATTTCGCGTTCAAACCTGCACCTGTTTCTACCTGAACAATATGCCCGTTGTTTACAATCAACGCTACCGCTTCAGGGGTTAAACATACTCTGTTTTCAATGCCTTCTAACTCTTTAGGTATGCCGATACACAGCTGTGGATGTTGCTTGCGCACTTTCATCAGCTGTTCTTTCGGATATAAAATCTGTTCTTTTACCAATACGCCTAATTCAGACTTTGTTTTCATGACGTGATATCTTCCGTTATAGTACTCGTTGATTTAGCTATGAGTGGTATTCACACGGGTAACTGTATATGCCCGGGCCTGTTCATTGAGTATATGAATTGTGATTTTTAAATAGGTATCAGGAAGCAGCGATGGTATACGAGACGACCATTCTATAAAACACATATTTCCTGAATAGAAATAATCTTCACAGCCGATTTCATATGCTTCACGCTCTGAATTGATTCTGTAAAAATCAAAATGATAATATATTTTTCCGCTGTTTGAACGGTATTCATTCACGATAGAAAAAGTAGGGCTTTGCACTGGTTCGATGAAACCGAAATATGCACCGCATTGACGTACAAAAGTTGTTTTACCGGCTCCCATCTCTCCTTCCAGCACCCATACTTCTTCACCCTGTGCAAAGTCAACCAGTGCACTTAACATGGAAAGTGATTCTTCAGGCGTATAGCATTCAAAGCGCATTTGATCGCTGCTAAGTTGAATTTGTGACATGCAGGGTTTTTCTTAGCTGAATCTACTAAGAAAAAATGGTCTATGAAAGTGCGTTGCGAATAAATTGTTCGTGCAGATGCAGAACCTGAGGAATGAGTAACTGTTGCTCATCATTTGATATGGTAAAATCTGCCCGGGCGATCTTCTCTTCATCAGACCACTGGCGGCTCATAATATCAGACACCTGAGCTTCTGTGCGCTGTGGATCGCGTGTCAGCACACGCCTCATGCGCAGTTCCACTGGTGCCGTTACAACAATCATTGCATCCAGTTCTTTATCGGTTCCCGCCTCATACAGCAAGGCAGCTTCTTTTAATACATAGGGCGCATGTGCTTGTGCCTGTACCCATTGTTTAAAATCTTCCCCTACTGGAGGGTGTGTGATGGAATTAAGCAAAGCAGTGGATGACGCATCTTTAAAAGCAACGGAAGCAAGGAATGCCCGGTTTAAAACACCTGTTGCAAAAACTTCTTCGCCAAAGGATTTTATTAAAGCGGCCCGTATTCCGGGATCATTTTCGGTAAGCCATTTAGCACGGGTATCCGCATCATATACAGGAATGCCTAACAACGAAAAAATACGGCACACAGTTGATTTACCGGTTCCGATACCGCCCGTGATTCCAACTTTATACATCAGTTTGAAAACGGTCTTTTATGCCTTGTAACATTAAACGATACCTGAACTTTTCGGGCATTATAACTTACCAGTTCATTGTTGGGTTCCGGTATACGGATCTCTTCTTTATACGCTTCAGAAATATCGGAATCAGAAAGACGGATCAATATTTTATGCTGCATGGTATCAAGGATAGACCCAGGGCCTGTAGCTAAAATATATTCCGGACTGATAACAACATTGCCATCAATCTTAAAATCTTCGGCTAAGGAAATATCTTCGCGGTCAAGATATACTTTCAGTTTAACTTTTTTTACTTTATCCAAACCTGTATACAAGGTATCAGAAATGAAATAACGGATTTCAAGCTGCGGCAAATGATCTTCCAGGTAAGGCTTCAATTCAGACGAAAGTACATACCTGTATTTTTTTCTTTTCTGAAGATTGATCTCAATGGGATCAACAAACCAATTCAATTTTAATTTTAACAACTCCCAGCCTTGCCCGTATGCGTGAAAGGCGATTTCAGCTTTGGTATCGGTGTTTGTCATTAACTGCTGATTGTCGTATTTAAAAATAACAGGATACGTAACATCTGCCAAGTGATCTCTACTCATGGAATTCAACAACCAAAACAACATTGTAGCGATCAGGCATACAAACATTACTTTCCAGTCGTATTTTCTCTTAAATAATCTCAATATAGCTTTCAATGTATTCGCTGTTTAGAAAAATCTGGTTAAAACTAAACCTCCAGCGATGTTGGAATAATCCTTTATCGTTGGAGGTTTATTTATACATGGGTGTTATTCAGCTTTTGTAGAAAGGCCCTGAACAGCACTTTTTTCAAATTTCATACGAATACGATCTACCAATAAAACAATCGTCCCATCACTTTCGATACTTGCAATTGTTCCGTGTAAACCTCCGATCGTTTGCACTTTATCGCCGGGTTTTAAGTTTGAGCGGAATGTCTCCTGTTCTTTCGCTTTCTTTTGCTGCGGACGGATCATAAAGAAATAGAATACCGCGATCATTACAGCAATAAAACCAAATTGTAAATAGTTATTGCTTCCTTGTGCTTGTAATAAGATTAATTGAACGTTTGACATTGTAATATATATTTGGTTTAAATTTTTAAGTATTCAGCAGATTAATTTGCATCCTTTAAGTAAGGGCCTGTGATTTCTTTTTGTTTTCCGATCACATGTCCTTTAATGGTAATGACTGTTGCTTCCGGATCTGTATTGGCTAACACGGTTACCGTTTTAGTAAAATCTCCCGGACGGCCTTCGCTGTTGAACTGAACAAGGATCTTACCTTCAGCCCCCGGAGCAATGGTATCTTTCGTCCATTCAGGAGTTGTACAGCCGCAGGATGCTTTCGCATCTCTTACATACAGCGGCTCACTGCCAGTATTCTGGAAAACAAATTCGTGTTTGGCCATTTCCCCTTCTTTCACATCACCGAAAGCATGTTCCGGTTCTTTAAATGTGATCGCGGTTGTTTTTAATTCCTGTACCAAAGCAGGGCTCTGCGTAACAGCTGCTTCTTCACTTTTTTTCTCTTCGTTGTTGCTACATGATACTACAGCGAATGCTGCAGACAATAAAAATGCATAGGTCACAATACGTTTCATAGTAGTAATCATTATTTATTTTTTAATACCTCTAAAATAGTTAAAACTTAGCTTAATTGGGCTGTTGATTACAAATTTATACATTCTACCATCATAGCCATATATTTTTCTGTATTAAGCACACCTCCCTGATCGGGTGTTGTTTGATCACGATTTTCATAAAACGCACTTTCAATTTGATTTTCAACCTGTTGAGCCAATTCTTCATAACCGGCAACAGTTAACAACCGGCAGAAGGCCATTAGTAATGCATATGGATTAGCAATGCCCATACCCACAATATCGGGTGCATGCCCGTGCATGGGCATGGTAATATAGCCATCTTCTACTTCAATCAGTGTATGCGCCCTGTTTAATGATTTATAAATCGAAGCGTATAAAGCCTTCAGTACGTTTGCTCCTTCCATAGAACTCACCACCTGGTTGGCTTTACTGTATTGGCTGTGCTTGATGAATGAAAGTACGTTTGCATCTTCAAACTTCCAGTCGTGATTGGAAAAGGCAAGCTTGGTCCACGCTTTCATAGCATCTTCCCAGATCTGCGGCTGTTCCTGGTATTGCTGCACCATCACAACTTTATGTGCCGGATCAAAACAGGCTGCAATAACCGACAAATCCTTTAATGCGCCTGTGGTTTGTTTTTGTGTTAACGGCAATGCGAGTATACTGGCATTCCCTTTCTTATCATGTGGTACAAGCGTATGCGCATAAAGCGGATGTAACGGATTCAATACATCTGTTTGCTCCTGTTCAGAGGCAAAAGGACCGCACAATACATAATACGGTTTATTCAAAGAAGACAGATCCTGAAAGGATGCTAAATAATGATATTCAAGTTTGTCGTTGAACAGACTAAAAAAAGCCCGAAGCGATTCAAACAGCTCCGGGCCTATGCCTTCTCCTGGGTATAGAAATATATGTGTTTTCATTTCAGGCTTTTCCTGATTGAATTTTCTGGATCAGTTCTTCTATTTCAGCAACCAATTTTTCTGCTGTTTCTTTGGACTCAGCAACGTCTTCTGAATTTTTGAACGCTTCTTTACCTGCTTCAAATTCTTCTATAAAAGATATAAGCTGTTCTTTGTACCGGCTCAGTTTAAATTTTAAACGGGCACGTGTATTTGAACCTTTATCCGGAGCAAATAATACACCTAATACTGCACCTGCTGCAAGGCCTATTAAAAGTGCGGGTATGATGTTGTTTGAGTTTTTGTTTTCCATGTTTCTATTAGTTCATTCCATGGTATGTAACACACAGAACATTTTTATGTATAGGAACGTAAATTTCGGTCTGTGTGCCACAGATCGAGGAACTGGCTATACGCGACTACTTATTATCCATCAAACCTCTGCCGCTCTTCTGAATAAGGCCGCTCTTCTGCAGGTCGATAGAAATAGTATCCAACAGACCATTTACAAATTGCTTACTCTTCGGTGTACTATATGATTTCGATAACTCAATATACTCATTAATGGTTACTTTTACTGGAATATTCGGGAATTTCACCATTTCTGTCAATGCCATTTTCAGTATAATGCGATCGGTAAAAGCAAGACGCTCAATGTCCCAGTTTTGTACCTTATCTGTTATTAATTTTTCAGCGGCATCATCAAACGCGGTAGACTCTTTGTATAATTCCAGCATAAATTCCTGATCATCTTCCCAGTTTGGCGACAATGACGGCAGTTCATACATTTCATCTGTTGTTTCAACAATGCCCTTAACTGCTTTTAGTGTAAGGCTTCTGATGGCTTCATCGTTTTCACTCCAGTTGTAATCCAGATCTTCCCAGTATGCATCCAGCTGTTCATTTTTAAACAAATATGTTTTAACTAAATGCTGAACGATTTCTTTATCTTTTTCAAACGTTGATTCGGGAAATTTCTGATACTCGATGTACAACGGATCCTGCTTGATCTTTTTCTTGTAAACCGTTTTTAACAAATCAACCGGCGGGTTCAGTTTATTTTTTTCTACGAACAGCCTCAGTGATTTATTTTTTTCGATGGCCAGTAAAACAGGATTGTTTTTCAGCTTATAAAAATATTCCGGCACTTCGCTTTTAACAACGGTATGTATCCCCTCTTTGGCATCTGCTTCAGCAATTGCCATAAGGCGTGTTGCACTGAACAAAACGAGTTTATACATCATTTCAACACGTGCTACATCTTCAAGCAGCATGTTCTTAAAATGATTAACATCTCTGGTATGCGCGTTGTGGTACTGATTGATTGCTTCTGTAACTGCTTTGCGAATGTCCGGTGCAGCTTCGGTATAGCCGGTATCATGCTTTTCAAAAAATGCTTCGTAGGAAGCATGGGCAGTTTTCTTTTTTAATTCTAATGCTGGAACATCCTGTACGTCAGGTGACATTAAATCAGGAGCAAATAACTCCGTAATTTCATCCATACCTAAATGGTAATTTGATACTTTCGTTTGGTATAATGCATATAACGACTGCATTACCTTGATACGGAGAATTCTTCGATTCAGCATACTATTTAAAAGAACATTTTTTGTTTTACAGAGTAATTTCTGTGAATTATTATAGAAGTAAATCTGTTTGTTGATTTAAAGAAACAGAAATTTCTTACTTTGTGTTGAAATACAAAGGTACTCTTTTTTAAAAAAGATTCCAACGGATAATTTTATTGAAACATACATAATTTGTGAAGAACTGGGCATTAAGTCATTTAAATAAATATCTTTTCCAATACAGATATTACCTGCTTGCAGGTATAGCATTCGTGTTTTTAAACAATTTTTTCGGAAGTTATCAGGGGCCGGTTATCCGCGAAACCATCGATTATCTGGAGCAATCCTTACCTGCCTTAAAACAGGCTGCAGGAACTGAAAAAGTTACTCTCCAGGCTGAATTCGGTTCAAAAGTAACGTTTCTGGTACTGCAGATCCTTGGTTTAACCATATTGAGCGGTATTTTCCTGTATCTGCAGCGCAAGATCATTATCGGCACCTCCCGCCGCATTGAATACGATGTAAAAAATGAAATCTACGATCATTACCAGCAGCTTCCGGTAAGCTTTTATAAGCGCAACAACACCGGCGATATCATGAACCGGATTTCAGAAGATGTGAACCAGGTGCGTAACTACCTGGGCCCTGCCCTGATGTATGGCATGAACCTGTTTGCCATATTCATTGTAACTGTTCCGATCATGCTTTCGGTGAGCACGGAATTAACGTTATATACACTCATTCCATTGCCGTTCCTGGTGATCAGTATTTACACCGTACAGAATGTTATTACCAGGCACTCTGAAGAAATACAGCGCAGCATGTCGCGTTTATCTTCGCTGGTGCAGGAAACATTTTCAGGTATCCGTGTGGTGAAATCGTTTGGCAGAGAAACTTCCATGACAACACAGTTTGATGCGCAAAGCAACGAGTATAAATCAAAATCCATTCACCTGACACAGATTAATGCCTTGTTTTTTCCGCTAATGGTCTTTTTGATCGGTGCTTCCATCATCTTTATTGTCTGGATCGGTGGTAAAAAAGTAATTGCCGGTGAAGGTGTAACGAATGGAAATATTGCAGAATTTATTTTCTACCTGAATAAACTGGCCTGGCCGGTTACTTCTCTGGGCTGGATCACTGTGATGATAAAGCGTGCCGAGGTATCGCAGGAACGTATCAATCAGTTTTTAAAACAGAAAAATACCCTTCTTAAAGGAAAAGAAATTACTACCCCTATTAAAGGCGCGATCGCATTTAAGGATGTTTCTTTTACCTATCCCGATACGGGCATTGAAGCCAGTAAGCACATCAGCTTTATGGTTGCACCGGGTCAGACACTTGCAATTATCGGCAATACCGGTTCAGGTAAATCAACCATCGCTTCATTGCTTTGCCGCTTGTACGATACAAGTTCCGGCGACATTGAAATTGATGGCATATCCATACGTGATTATAACCTGCAATTCCTGCGCAGCCAGATTGGTTTTGTACCACAGGATGTATTCCTGTTTTCCGATACCATCCGCAACAACATTGCCTTTGGTTTTGACAATGTAACGGAAGAACAGATCATTGAAGCAGCAAAATTTTCCGACCTGTACACCTCCATTCAGCATTTCCCGATGGGTCTGGATACCATTTTAGGTGAGCGCGGCATTACCTTATCGGGCGGTCAGAAACAACGCCTGTCGCTGGCACGTGCATTTATCAGAAATCCACGTTTATTTATCCTGGATGATTGTTTATCTGCTGTTGATACCAAGACAGAAGATACCATTCTGAATAATTTAAAAGTTGTCTTAGGAGACCGCAGTACAATTATTATCTCACATAGGGTCTCTTCGGTGAAACTTGCGGACAAAATTATCGTTTTAGAAGATGGACAGATTGCTCAAAGCGGCTCGCATGAAGAATTAATGGATAAAGAAGGTATTTACCGGAATATTTATCTGAAGCAATTACACGAAACGGTGTAAGCTTAATGCATAAGGCGGAAAGCTTAAGGCCGGGCGACCTTGGTCTGTATTACACAGTCCGCTTACAATAAAATTTGACCATTTTTGTACTTAGTACTATGTACTACGTACTCTATACTTATTAAAACTATGAAAAAATCAAAACTGCTTTTTGCGCTATTTTTAAGCGTTGTTTCTTTTGCATCGGTTGCTCAGAAACAACTGGAACTGACGAGTGCTAAAAACGGAAAAGTTAAAACTTTTGTGATCGGTAAAACAATCCGGTTTAAAGCGTTTGATGATACAGATTTTGAAAAAGGAAAAATTCAAAACATTACGGCCACTTCCATTACGTTTTATTTACCCAACGAAGATGAAGGAAGCACTATTAAAGAAATTCCATTGTCGGATCTGCATGCATTGCAAAAGTCTACCACCATACATAGCGTAACCAAAGCGGTGGGTGCATTTTTCATTTTGGGAGGCGCTTACACCATGGCAAGCTCCAGCGCATTAGCAGGCGAAGATGGTTCTACCGGCACTTACCTGGGATTAGGTGCAGGTATGGTTGCACTGGGTGTCGTGCCCTATTTATTTAAACCAAAAATCTACATCCTGGGTGTTACACATACTGCAGCAATCAAATAGCTGCTGCTGCATCCGTAGCGAAACGGTACCGGTTCACTAACTTCTATTCTGAATGAAAATAATTCTTATCAGTACCTTAAAAGTACTTGCAGGCATTTATGTGTTTGTATGCGGACTTTTATATTTTTTTCAGGAAAAATTAATTTTCTTTCCTCAAAAATTAGATGCCGGCTTTAGATTTGACTTTGATCAGCCATTTGAAGAAAAAAATATTGAAATGGCTGATGGAAAAAAATTAAATGGCTTACTGTTTAAAGCGGAGCATTCAAAAGGTTTAATTTTTTATCTCCATGGAAATGCCGGTTCACTGGCTTCATGGGGCTATGTTGCCAGCGTTTATACCGATTCCAACTACGATGTATTTATACTGGATTACCGCGGTTACGGAAAAAGTGAAGGCACTATAAACGGACAGGTACAATTATTCGAAGATATACAGATCGTTTACGATGAATTAAAAAAGAACTATGCAGAAAATAAAATCATTGTATTAGGTTATTCTATCGGCAGCGGGTTGGCTTCAAAAACAGCTTCGGCAAATAACCCTAAACTGCTGATTTTACAGGCGCCTTATTATAGCCTCGTAGATATTGTGCAGCAACGGTTCCCGATTATTCCAACGTTTATTTTAAAATACAAATTTGAAACAAATCATTATCTCAAGAGCTGTAAGATGCCGGTTGTCCTCTTTCATGGCGATCAGGACCAGGTTATTTATTATGAATCGTCGCTGAAACTGCAACAAGAGTTCAAGAGTGGAGATACCCTGATCACGATAAACGGACTTGGTCATAACGGAATGACGGATCATCCGGATTACAGAGCGGGAATAAAAAGGATATTGGACAATAATTAGTCGAAAAACAGAAGTATGAGAATTTTATTGGTGTTTTTCTTTTTTCTAATTACTTCCGCTTACGCTTTAGCACAAAATACTATTGAATTCTCATATACATTAAAAACACACGAAACGGATACATCAATTATTAATGTTGAGGCGATGATCATTAATAAAAGCGACAAACCTATTTATTTTTTATCCGAATCCTGCAATGAACTTGATTATTATATCTTAACAAACGACTCTAGTGTCGAATCTTACATCATGCTTCATTGTAATATATCATTTCCATTAAAAATAGAAGTAAACCCAAATGCATCTTTCAGATTTTTAACACAGCTCTTAGTCACAGCACCAATTGACCATCTTCAATTAACGTTAATGCTGGTGCAATTAGATGCAGATACTGAAGTCAAAGGAAAAATGATTCATCAAATCCGAAAAGAATATATTGATCAGACTATTGAAATAAAAGGACCGGTTATATTCCTTAAAAATTAAACTGTTCATTATTTCAAAAAATATTTGTAAAATGTCGCAGCAATTTCCGGACTGGCAACCGCAAGGCCTTGAAAACAATCTCTTAAAACTTGTACCGCTTGCTAAAGCTGATTTTGACACGTTGTTCGAAGTCGCTTCTGATCCGCTGATATGGGAGCAGCATCCAACCAAAGACCGCTATAAAAAAGAGGTTTTTCAGCTTTTCTTTGATGGTGCATTGGGAGGAAACACAGCCTTTATAATCATAGATAAAGCAACCGGAAGAATCATCGGATCTACCCGTTATTACGATTATAAACCGGAGCAGGCGAGCATAGCCATCGGTTATACGTTTTTGAACAGGGACTACTGGGGTGGCAGATATAACAGGAGTGCAAAAAAACTGTTACTTGATTATGCCTTTCACTATGTTGATACGGTTTATTTTCACATTGGTGCAAACAACCTGCGTTCACAAAAAGCAATTCTGAATATTGGCGCAACCAAAGTAGGTGAAGTAGATTTCGACTATTATGGAAAAAAAGTACTGCATTATGAATATGCAATTACCAAGGCAGATTGGCTACATACACTGAAACAGCAGCTATAAATCATGTCGGATAAACCTTTATATGCCTATCACTGCCGGCCCGGCTATGGTTCTGAAAATTTACTTATTGAATTCATCCGTGGTACGGAAACATCCACATTTACAACAGATGTATTAGATGCGCTGCAAGAGATTCTGCCGACAGTAGCTGGACTTGAAGACCTGTGGATGAATGATGAGATTATTTACTCCATAAATTCTGTTTTTGGATCATTCACCTTATCTAAAGATATCTGGGATTTTGCATTTATTATGGCCGATATGAATCAGCCTTGTATTGTCAGAATCGATGCTATCCTGCTTGCAGATAAACGGTTCGAAAAAATCAATGTAAATTTTGATGATTATAAAACATAACAATTTATGTAGTCATTATATTTTACACATGAACTGCAGATGTTTCTGAACTCAAAATGTTTTTGTCTTAATTACCTTTCCTTTTTTATTATAATACTGCCAGCAGCCCACCGGTACATCTTTTTCCATCTTGCCTGCAGCAGATAAGATTCCGTTGTTGTATAATTTTGCCGGACCGTTTAATACACCATTTACATATGTGTACTCTTCGGTTATAACACCTGCTTCTGAATAAAATACCCATACACCATTTGGTGTTCCATTCACATACGGTCCAACAGATTTCAATTTTCCGTTTTCATGGTAACTGTGCCACACACCTTTGTACATGCCAAATGCATATACACCTGCACGCTTCAGGTTTCCATTGCTGTAGTAATACCAGGCACTATCCTGCTCCATGCCCCGCTTCCACTGTTCTTTCGCTACCACATGATTAAGTGTATCGTAATACCAGGAAGTACCATCAAGCATATCACTCTTATATTGTTCCCGTGCAGATAAGTTTCCATTGGGATAATAATAAAACCAATTTCCTTCTCGTAACCCTTCCTGTTTTATTCCTTTTGATTTCAGTTTTCCATTAGAATAAAATTCTTTAAGCGTATCGCTACTTTGCGCACTAACCGGCAGGAGTGTGTACATAAAAAAGATTGTTACAGATAGTTTTTTTATCATAATTATTCTTCCTCTTCTTCGTCTATATCCATGTTCTGAATACGAACGAGTTTTCCCTGATCATAGTATTTCCAGATACCGGAAATCTCATCGTCGGTATATGCTCCTTCAGCCTCCAGCAAGCCGGCTTCTGTGTAGAAGCGCCAGTGTCCCTGACGCATGCCTTCCACATAATCTCCATCGCCGGATAAAAAACCATTGTTGTGATAATACTTCCATTTACCATCCGGCAATCCGTTTTTAAAATTACCTTCGGCAGAAAGTTTTGTATTGTAATGATAACTTTTCAGTATGCCATTTCCATCTTTAAATGAACCTTTAGACAGCTTTGCGCCTGCCATAGATGTGATGTCGCTTACTGCAACAAGGCGTCCCCTTTCATATGTTTCTTCATCCATCAGCAAACTATTGCTCCAGTAATTTTTCCATTTGCCATCTTCCAGTCCGTCTACATAACTTCCTTCAGAAGCAAGTTTACCATTTGAATGGTATTCTTTCCAAACACCTGTTTCTTTGCCCATCACAAAAGCCCCTTCCAGATTTACTCTTCCTGTTTCAAAATAAATTTTCCATGGTCCGTCTTCATATCCCTGTACAAAATTCCCTTCCATGGAAACCTTTCCATTAGCGTGGTAGCTTTTCCAAAGACCTTCTTTCATGCCGTCCACATAATATCCTTCTGTTGTTTTTAAGCCTGTCGGGTAATAATCAATCCAGAGGCCATCCGGTTTACCATTCTTATATGAACCTCTGGAAGCTAAGGTATCATTGTCATAATGTTCCAGCCATTCGCCTTCTTTATTCCCATTTACATAATAACCTTCGCTGAATACTTTTCCGTTTGCATGAAATTCAAACCACACGCTATCTTCAAGTCCTTTTTTATAAAAACCATATACTGATACGGTGCCATCTTTTCTAAACTGCTTGAAAGCTCCTTCTTCCACTCCCTTCTCATACGTTGTAATAGCTGCCAGTGTACCTGTTGAATAATACTCACGCATTACAGCTTCCTGTACCCCATCCACATAAAATATTTCTGCTTTAATAAATCCGTTTTCATAATAGCTTGTTGCCAAGCCATTCTCCAGGCCATTTTCAAAAGGAATATCCATCAACAATGCGCCTTTCGGATAATAAATATTCCGCGAACCTTTTCCATCTTTCAAGGTACCGGCATCTAGCGACACACCCGCTTCGGTATATGCTTCCGGCGCAGACTGTAATTTGCCCATGCTCCATTGCTCTACGCTCTGCTTTGAACCTGTTTGATTATCGTAATAGTATGTCCAGGTGCCATCAGGCTCGCCTTGGTTGTAAGTACCCGAAAATGTTTTAACACCTGACTCTGCATATTCTTCAAACAACCCGTTTTCTAAACTATCGGTGTAATATGAACGTGTTTCAAGTTTGCCGGATGCGTAATAATGTTTCCATTCTCCATTCATATTGCCTTTTGCATATGAACCCATGATCTTTGGTTTGCCTGTTGAATAGTTCCAGAATACCGTTCCTTCAATTTTACCATTTACGTATTGTGCTTTGTGATATACCGCACCATTCGCATAATATTCCTTCCATTCTGCGATGCGTGACCCATTGGCATATACGCCATCAATTTTTATTTGCCCGTTTGGGTAATATTCTTTCCATGAACCGTCTTTCGCATCCAGTTTGTATGTACCCTCAATAGAGATTTTCCCATTGGCATAAAATTCTTTATACGTTCCGTTGCGTTTACCATCGATAAATGCAGCATCAACCGACTGCTGCCCGTTGTTGTAAAATTCTTTCCATGCTCCTTCTTCTCTTCCGTTTACATAATTTCCCTGTAGTGCAACTTTACCGTTCGGATGGTACGTAACCACACTTCCATTGAATTTATTTGCTGTATAGTTTTCTTCTGCTTCAATTTTACCGGAAGAATAATAGGATTTCCATAAACCATCCCGCTTACCATTGAGCAGATTTCCTTCAGCCTTTACGGTTTTACTATTCGCATAGTATTCTTTTGTCTGCTGTGCCTGAAGTAAAAAACTAAAAAACAGGAATAGAACTACAGATAAATATCGATACATAATGTGTACTGTTAGGTCAGTTATTGCTTAGTAAAATACAAAAAAGGTTTGATTAATAATAATGCTTTTGATCCCCCTTTTTCTATTAAACGTTGTCTGTACTAACAGAGTTGGTTTTCCTTTTCCTGATTTATGGCTACGGCTATTTATTGTCAGAGATATGCGCATATACAAAATTCCTGTATATCCTATTTTCATTGACAATTATTAACATTTGCTACCAAATAGCTACATGCTTTCACAGGTCAGGTAAAAGGTTTTTCTTTGAATATATTTTTAAATACTGTTATGAAATTTTTTATCGGGTTAGCACTTTTTGTACTAACATATTTCCACCACAAATCCTATGGACAGGATTTTGCTTCAGGGGCACGCACCCGTTCACTTGGATCGGGCTGTACGGCAGATAGTACTGTATGGTCATTGTTCAATAACCCGGCTGGTATTGCTTCTCTGAAACACGTCGCGGTACTGATCAGCGATGAAAAAATATACGGTATCCAGGAAATAAAAAATTTTTCCGCAGGAATTATTTGTCCGCTTAAAAAACAATTGCTGCTTGCTGCGAGTTTTTCCAATCAGGGCTACAAATGGTTCAATGATCAGCAGATAGGAATACACGCGGCACACAGAAAAGGTCCGTATAGTTTAGGTATCAGTTTTATTTTATGGCAGCGCATTGCAGGAGAAACATTTCGGGAAACATATCCCTTGTGTAATATTGGCGGTACAATGTCTGTAAACAAACACCTGCAGATTGGTTTACATATAAGCAATGTGAGCAATACTCAAAATACTGTTCAGACATTACCGCTGCGTATCAAAGGCGGCATGTTGTATAAAATTTCCAATGACGTATTGTTTTATGCGGATATCATAAAGCAAAGCAACAGCAATGTCTTTTTCAGTTCCGGTCTGGAATACCGTATGCACCGATTTTTTTACCTGCGAACGGGACTGCAATTAAAGCCCATGCGCCTGCATGGCGGTGCAGGCTTTTCATCTAAACGCTTGTCTATCGATTACAGTTTTTCCTGGCAGCAGCCGTTGGGCAGTAAACATCAGCTTTCTATGTACATCAATCTTCGTAAGAAATAATGCGTCAGCTACTTTTATTATTTTTTTACAGCATACCTTTTATCCTTCAGGCACAGTTAAGTATAGAAGATTCAGGCATTCTTGAAAGTTTAACCGGTAATGAAGAAATTATGCAAACCAATTCAGATGCCGCTGAAAACCTGGCATTGTTAGTAAAAAATCCTATGAATATAAATAAAGCAGATGAGTCGGTATTGCTGGGTGTAGGCTATTTAAAAGAAGTTCAGATCACGGAAATCATGCAGTACATACATGCATACGGACCGCTGATCAATGTGCATGAATTGCAAACGCTTCCGTCCATGAACGAACAAACTTTTTTCTGGCTCAAAAGCTGTTTTACAATAACAGGTTCAACACAGGACCAAAAGCTGCTGCATCATCTGGCGGGTAAAGAACACAGCATGCTGCTTATCCGCTATAGTGCTGCTCCTGTAACTATTCCGAAAGAATGGACCGGCAACGGAGATAAAGCGTCCATCCGTTTTCAAACCATGATACCAAATAAAATGCGTTTTGGTTTGTGTCTTGAAAAAGATGCGGGTGAACAGATCCGCTGGAATGCCGCAAAAAATTACTATGGATTTGACAATGTTAATTTCTATCTGCATTATCTGCCATCAAAAAAGTGGAAACACATAACCATCGGCGCACAACGCCTGCAATTTGGACAGGGATTGCTCATGGGCGGTGGTTTCTATGCAGGCAAAGGATCTGAAACCATTACCACACTCCGTAAAACCGGCCGCGCTATTATTCCCGTTGGGGGCACAACAGAGTATGGAAGACTGTTTGGAATAAGTTCTACCTATTACTTTACACGGCACATTTCACTTACCGGTTTTTATTCAAACACAAAAGAAGATGCCGGCATCGATACAACCAACGATAATGTTCCTTTTATACAATCCATTTCAGAAACAGGGTATCACCGTTCACTTGCAGAACTTGCCAAACGTAAAAACATTCATGTTCAGTTAGCAGGTTATCATGTACGGTATGAAAGCAAACATTTTTCGGTTGGCAATACATTTCTGTACCGTGCCGTTTCTCATGCCATTCAACCCAAAGAAACATATTACAATCAATTCTACAACCGCGGGCAACTATTCTCCGGTACGTCTCTTGATTTTCAGGGAAGGTATCAAAACATGCTGTTATTTGGAGAAGTTTCATTTACAGCGACGGGCGGAAAAGCTTTTCTGGCAGGCGTCATGATGGCTCTGCACCGTAGTACGGATCTTTCCTTTTTGTACCGGAATTATGGGAAAGAATATATCAGCCCGTATGCACAGGCATTTGCAGAATCAAGTGCTGTGTCTAATGAAAAAGGCATGTATGTAGGTATAAAAATACGGCCAAAGAAAGAATGGAGCATTCATGCATATGCTGATCTCTTTGTATTCCCGTGGTTGAAATACCGCATCCACACACCATCAACAGGTGAAGAATATTTTATAAAAATTGAATATAAACCTTCCAAAAAAACGATGCTGTATTTTCAGCACCGTAATGAACAGAAGTCGTGGGATGTAACCGGAACAACCCTTACCCTGCCTGCGTTCAGGCAATCTTCGATTCTGTATTTCGAGCACAAACTTTCCCTTGCCATAACATTGCGGACACGTATCCAATGGGGCAGTTATGAAACAAATGCAACAACTTCAACAGGCAGTTTGTATGCTCAGGACATTATGTATAAAAAAAGAAAATATCAATTGACCTTTCGCTGGATGTGGTATGAAGTAGCAGATTACAATGCGCGGCAGTATGCGTATGAGCCCGATGTTCCATATAGCTTTTATATACCGGCTTATACAGGAAAAGCTATTCATCCGATGTTGATTATTAAGTACAATGTGTTTAAAAACATTGATTGCTGGTTTAAACTTTCCTTAACCAAACCACTGGCAGCAACTGTGCTTGAATCAGCGGCAACTTCATTGAAATCGATTTACAGCGGCACGTGGCAGATACGATGGACATTTTGACAAAATTCCAAATAACAAAAAACAAATTTCAATATAAAATAGTAAGCGGAAATTATTCACGAGTTGAAACTAATAATTAATAATATTTGATTGTTACGAATTAAACTCAAGCTAAGATTTACGTATTTGTAATTTGTTTTTTGTTATTTGGAATTTATTCAATGTTGTTCGTACTTGCAGTTGAAATAGCTGGAATATGTCTGCAGGAAATTACTACGATCTGTTGGAAATACCGAAAACTGCTACTGTACAGCAGATTCGTAAAGCCTATCGATCTAAGGCAAAACTCTATCACCCGGATATGAACCTGCAATCGAATTCGCATCTGCATTTTTTAATTCTCACGCAGGCATATGAAACGTTGATGGACCCCAACAAACGTCACCTGTATGACATGGCAATGGTTTCAAATTCAGAACATCTGCTGACGTATGCGCAATGGAAAGAAATTGAACGCAGGAAAATAAAAGAAGAAGAAGAAATTGCGTATGCTGCGTTTCTCAAACGCAAAGAAGCGTTTCAGCAATCCGCTTTTTTTAAACCTGCACGCATAGCCTATTATATTGCACCTATAGTTACCTATTTACTCAGTGCTGCCATATTTTTATTTTGTATCTGGATCATGTGGCAATATCACCCGATGTTTATTTTTGTGTTTTTACCTGTTTTGTGCCTTTCTATTTATTTGTTTTTTTCCACAAAAAAATGGCGTAATCAGGCAAAAAGATATTTCTAATATTTTTAGTTTTGCCATTTTTTTTAGTATTTTTGATTTAAATAAGATCCAGCCTTATTAATACAGCTCCATTTATCACACTCCTCACATCATGGAAGATAATAATGAATTAATTAAAGGCAGAGGTGCGCAGATGCAGGCAAAGAGCCGTTTTCATGCACAGGAAATTGTTCAAGAGCATATGGAAGGTATTGATGAAATTACAGACATCAACACCCCTACTCAATATCTGTATGAAAATGCAAAACAGATCGTAAATAAAGTTGACAGTCCGGATATTGGCCTTGCTTATTCCATGAACCCCTATCAGGGATGTGAGCATGGCTGTATTTATTGTTATGCGCGGAACAGTCATGAATACTGGGGCTACAATGCAGGAATAGATTTTGAGAAAAAAATAATTGTGAAGCGCAATGCTGCAAGTGTATTGGCTAAGACATTTGAAAAACCAAACTGGGAAGTATTACCCATTATGTTTTCAGGCAATACAGATTGTTATCAGCCTATTGAACGTAAATTACAGATTACCCGGAACATGCTGCAAGTAATTGCAACCTATAAGCACCCGGTTGGTATGATCACCAAAAATCATTTGATCACACGAGACATAGATATTTTAAAAGAACTTGCCGCACAACAGCTTGTACATGTGAGTATCTCCATTACTTCTGCACGGGATGAGATCAGACAGAAATTAGAGCCGCGAGCTTCGGCTATTTCGCAGCGCTTAAAAACGGTTGAAGCGTTAGCAAAAGAAAACATACCGGTGAATGTAATGATCGCGCCGATCATTCCTGGTATCAACCATCATGAGATTCCACAGATCATGAAACAGATTGCAGACGCAGGAGCATCTTCAGCAGCTTATACCATTGTGCGGCTGAATGGTTCTATTGGCGTAGTGTTTGAAGACTGGATCCGAAAAGCCTATCCCGACCGTGCAGATAAAGTACTGAATCAAATTAAAGAATGTCATGGTGGTACGCTTAACGACAGCCGTTTCAGCACCCGCATGCGCGGACAAGGAAATATTGCTGCAAGTATACATGACCTCTTTTATGTATCCAGAAAAAAATATTTATCGGGCAGAGAATATCCACCATTACGTACAGATTTATTTGTGCGAAGTAACAAAGGGCAATTAGGTTTGTTCTGATACATAGTCAGTCACATCATTAATCATCAGATAGTAGCCTTCAAAAAAAATATATGTAACCTATTCAATATTTGTAATATTGCATTCACAGAAAATATATTTAAGATATGAAGGTTACTTATATCCTATGTATTTGTATTCAATCATAGATCTGTGCTATCTTTATAGACTACTTATGATGAACTTCCCCCCCTGTTACTTTTCATTAAATAATAGAGTATCTGATTACTTATTAAAAGGTAATTTCAGCCCGGATACAGATAAAACAAAATCAAAAAAATATTCTTTTCATAACAAGAATATAATCTCTTATAATAAGGCACTTTTTATTTTACTAGTGATTTTTACATTTTTTCTTAACGTTAATTTTTCTAATGCAGCAATTACAATCAGCTCAATAACAACAACAGAAAGTACTTGTGGGAACAATGGCACAGCAACAATTTCAGCAACAAGTAATAAATCCAATCCTTCCCTGATGTACGAGATTTTAGGTACGGCTGCCATACAAAATAATCCAACGTTTCCTTCTTTATTCCCCGGAACATACACAGCGCGTGTATATGATATTGACTTCGTATATAAAGACCAGCAATTTACTATAACCGGAAACTATACATTACCGGATATGCAGCCTGTAACAATTAATCCCATATGTCCGGGTGCTTCAGATGGAATGATCATAGGTAACCCGGTAACGGGAAGCGGCCGTGCTCCTTTCACATGGGAAATTGTAGATCCTGTTGCCACAGCGCCACAGTCAAGTGACAGTTTAAAAAATTTAACAACCGGCACCTATACCATCAAAATGACCGATGCATGTCTCAATTACCAGACACGCACAGCCGTGCTGGTAAATGGCGGTACAGGCCTTTCGCATTTTTATGATGGAGTTCCTTCAGTGCAAAAGATAGGTTGTGATACGGTTGCCTTCGCTATGCAGATAAAGCTGTTTAAAGACAAAGCGCACATGCCTTTAAAGCTTACTGTTAATACCAGTACAGGTACACATGTAAGATACATCTATCCTACTCCACTTGACACGATCAGTTACAATCCGGCCTTTTATGAACTTCGCGATACCATTCCGGGAATAACCTATAGCAGTTATATTTATGCATATATTACGGATACATGCGGAAATTCTATTTATGCCACCAGGGCATCAACAGCTCCTTTTGAATTTGATCTGGAATACAGTAGTGTTGTAAACTGCGGTAATAAATTAGCAGCAACGTTACGGATGAAAAATCCGCCATTTTACCCATACGTCTGGACAGCATTCAATGCGCCTCTTACCTATACATTAAAAGACAATTCAAATACAACTGTAGATTCATCTGCTTGTACATATAGCTATTGCAATATGTTGATCAGTCCGCAGGTAGCCGGAAAAACATACACGTTAAAAGTAACAGACGGCTGCGGAACCGTTTATAATAAAACATTTGTATGGCAAGTAATTGCTCCGCCCAGAGTTGATTATTCCACAGGTACCGGTTGTATGGATTCAACAGCAACCGGGTCTTTTAATATTTATAATTTTACTTCTGCTGTAACTGTTACATTATTATCAGGACCAACGTCTGTTCATAGCAGCAAGCCTAAGTATGCATTTTCAGATGTCATTACCTATCCCAAGATATTCATACCAAATGCCTATAATGGGCTTTCCGTTAAAAATCTTACTGCAGGAACATATACATACCGAGTGGCTGATACCTGCGGAAATCTCGTGAACGGATCTTTTACCGTACAACCCGAACAACTGACAGACTTTAATTATTCATACAAAATAAAACGCGGATGTCTTGGCAATAATATGTTGTATTTCGATGCACGAAGCAGCAATACCATTAGTGTTTATGTGAAAAATGTAGAAACAGGAGTTACCCTGTATCAGCGCAGAGGCTTTGATGCTGTTGATTCCATTCCTTCGGTGGCTCCGGGAAAGTATGTAATGAGTATTTATTATGGATATGATCCCATGGGTGGCGGTGTATACAATGGTTCAGCTACAGATAATAATGCTGATTGCTGGCATGTAGACGATACGATCACTGTGCTTCCATACAGCAGTAATGTATTCCAATCCAATACAACTATTTTTTGTAATGGTACAAGTTATGTAGAACTTAATGTAGACAGTACCCGTGGTGTGCCACCTTACAGGTACGAGATCATTTCAGGTCCGGCTACATTTGGTTTGCAGGATAACAATGTATTTCAATTACCAACATATGGAACATATATTATCCGGATCCGTGATGCCTGCGGCAACAGTAATAGCAGACAGATCTCCGTTGACTCTGCTAAATTTCCGCCTATTATAAAAAAAGGTGCATCCTGTACCGGGAGCAGGATTGTATTGAAAGGAACCAGTGCACGATTTTTTTCTTATGAATGGAAACGACCCAACGGCACCACCTATGCCGGAGATTCGCTTGTTATTGATCCGCTGGGGCCTGCAGATACGGGTACATACAGCATCACTAAAAAAGTTACCATCAACGGCTGTACAGATATTTTCAAATCAACCTACCAGGTTTCATTGCATGATCTTTCCGAACAAACGTTTCCGTTTTGTGTAGGTACTGCAATCCATGTCGGTACACATCTATACACCTTACCGGGTATATACAGAGATACATTAAAAAATGGGCTGGGATGTGACAGCATTATTATTACAACAATAAAAAAGATGCCGCAAAAAACAGATACTACTAACGTATCTATTTGTAAAGGAAATCACATTACTGTAGGAAGCAATACGTACAATACAACTGGTATTTACAAAGATTCTGTACAGAATATATCCGGATGTTACGATTTAATTCTTACAAAATTATATGTATATGGAGATCCTGATACAGTAAAAATAAACACATGTGTGGGGTATCCATTAGTGGTCGGGGCACATACGTATACGACTACAGGCATGTATACAGACACATTAACATCCTCCCTTGGGTGTGATAGCATTATTGTACATGACCTCACCGTTACCCCTTATCCGGAATTTCCTGTAGCAAAAACAATTTGTGCAGGAGAAAGTTTTGCCTTCTTAACACATACGTATACGCAAGCAGGTATTTACCGAGATACGATCCAATCTGCATCCTGTAAAAATATTATTGTGCTTACACTAACGGTTAATCCTTACAAAAAAGATTCAATTGTTAAAGTTATATGTGAAGGTGAAAAATATAGTACAGGCGGACGCACCTACATACAAACCGGCATATACAGAGATACGGTATCCACTTCCGGATGCGACAGCATTACAATTGTAAATCTTACCGTACTTCCACTTAAACGGAATACGCTTGTACGCAGCATCTGTGAAGGGCAAAGCGTAACAATCGGCACACATAGCTATAAACAAACCGGTATTTATAAGGACACACTTGCAACAGCAGGCTGCGACAGCATTGTTACTCTTGACCTAACGGTACATCCGTTCAAACGAAATATGCTCAGCAAAACAATTTGCGCAGGAGAAAGTATACAGGTTGGCCCGCATATTTATAATCAGACAGGCATTTATGCAGATACCTTAGCAACAACAGGCTGCGACAGCATTGTTATACTCAACTTAACAGTGACAGCTCCTCCGGATGTATCACTCGGAAAAGATACCTCTCTCTGCACGGGCGCATCCTTAGTGTTACAGGCAAATACAGGTTATGCCGCTTATTACTGGAACGATAATGTACTTGCTGCTGCTTCTTCAATTACTGTAACAGCTGCCGGAAAATACTGGGTGAATGTACAGGATCAATTTGGATGCACGAAAAATGATACGATGGAAATACTGCATGTATACCCATTACCAACGGCCGATGCAGGTCCAAATACAACAGCCTGCTACGGTGAAAGCATTCAGCTGTCTGCGGGTGGTGGCATCAGTTATGTATGGATGCCCGGTAATATGCAGCAAGAAACGGTAACCGTGTCGCCGCTTACACATACAACGTATCGTGTAACAGTAACTGATATAAATCATTGCTCGGCTTCAGACGATGTTGCTGTAACTGTATACCCTAAGCCGGCCTCCCTCTTTTCTGCCGCAACAATCGATCATTGTTTTGACGAAGGCCCGACAGCACTTACCGCAAACTGGGGACAATCTTTTCTCTGGCTTCCTTCCGGAGAAATCACCCAAACCATTCAGGTAGCGCAGGAAGGTATTTATACTGTTACCGCAACCGATCTAAATCATTGTTCCTATTCAGAACAGATTTCATTAAGAAATATTTGCGAAACAAAAATTTTCGTTCCTACCGGGTTTACACCTAATGGAGACGGTCTGCACGATGATGTAGAAATTTTCGGAAAAAATTTTACAAATTTTAAAATAACCATTTTCAACAGATGGGGTGAAATCATATTTATTTCTACAGACAGAGAAATACGCTGGAACGGTATGTATCGCGGAGAAGAAATGCCTATTGGCAGTTATCCCTGGATAATAAGTTATGAAAGTATCTTCGATACAAATCATACAGAACAGAAGTTAAATGGCAGCATTACACTTATACGTTAATATGCATATGCTGAAAATGTATATCTGTTTGCTATCGTTCTTTCTTTGCAGTATACATGTGTTTGCACAAGATCCACAATATTCCCAGTCGTATGCGAATGCCTTATATTTAAGTCCGGCGTTTGCAGGCGCAGAACAAAATACACGTGGCATATTTGCTACCCGTTACCAATGGCCCGGTATAGATGCTTCTTTTATATCGAATACATTTTCTGCCGATCATTATATAGACCGCTATAAAAGCGGTATTGGCTTTATTGCAACTTCTGATTTTTCTACAGCAGCTAAGCTGCGTTCTACAGAAGCAGGATTAATCTATGCTTTTCAGGCAGACATTTCAAAAAAACTTGTCTTCAGGCCGGCACTGCAGCTTTCATATGTAAACCGAAGCATTAATTTTAACCGGCTCACATTTGGTTCTCAATACACCAACGATGGATTTGCAGGCGGTGCATCGAATGAAACGTCAAACATTCCAACCGTTTCGTATCTGGATGTTTCTGCCGGCGGTCTGTTATATGCAAAAAATTATTGGATCGGAATTTCCGTAAATCATTTGAATACGCCTGAACAAACATTCATGAAAGGCCAAAGCCCGCTGCCAATCAAAGGTTCTTTATTCGGAGGATATAAATTTTCATTTACACCTGAATGGAAAAAGAAACATGTGAATCCGGACGAAGAAAAAAGCATTACCCCAACGTTCATTTATAAAATGCAGGGAAAATCCGATCAGCTTGACATTGGGCTGTACGGGCAATACAATGTACTGGTCGTTGGCTTTTGGTACAGAGGAATTCCTGTTAAACTGTATGCCCCGGAGCGAACAAATCATGATGCGTTAATTTTCCTTGTAGGCTTTTTACACAAAGGTTTTGCCATGGGGTATAGTTACGATTATACCATATCAAAACTTGCACGCATTTCAGGAGGCGCACATGAGCTGACACTATCCTATGGATTTAAAACAAAAAAAGCGAAGCGTATACAAAAACGTGCCGTGTGTCCGAAATTCTAGTGATTCATAAAACAGTAAGTGAAACCCTAGAAAAAACAAATTATTGCACAATTACGGGTATATTTTTTTATGCTTAATTTTAACAAAAAACTAATAACCATAAATTTAAACCCCATTAGTCCTATTTTAAATTTTGAGTGACAAAAACTAATATACCCTCCTATATTATAACAAATCAAAATTTAACTTTTTAAGGAAAGTTTTTTTTACATCAGATACGCATAATTTTTATATGTTGGTTGAGTTTCATTTTCAAAATACACACTTCCATTTTTTGATTTTTTTTACTATATTCATATAGGTTTAACCAGCCTGCACAATACCTACCCTATCCTTCTACCCCCTTTACGAATATTGATTCAATCGCATTTCACGATGTAATTGATGTGATATGCTATACATTAACATACATTATGTTACAGACTGTTTTGTTTTCACATAACATACCCAACCGCATATCCGAACCTATTTCGGCAGGGCAAAGCAGTATGTACTGCGTTGAAAAAAAAGTCTGTCTCTTCGCGTGTTTTTTTAAAAACAGTATATCTAAACTAACCATATTGTTGAGCATTGTTTTTTTACTCTATGCACAATTTTCCTACGGAACAGTAACAATACAATCCATTGCTGTAACTGCCAGTACATGTGGAAATAATGGCACGGCAACCATACTGGCAAAAAGTACGAAAGTAAATCCGGTATTATTTTATGAAATCATTTCAGGTCCGTCTTTAGCTCCCTTACAAAATACACCCGTTTTTTCTTCTTTGTTTCCTGGTACCTATGTGATACGTGTGTATGATATTGATTTTGAATTTAAAGAACAGGAAATTAAAATTGATGGGAACTATGAGTTACCTGACCTTACACCCAAAGCAGCAAATCCAGTGTGTACAGGAGGCTCTAATGGCAGCATCATTGGCCAGGCCGTTCCGGGTAAAGGCAAAGAACCTTTTATCTGGGAATTAATTTCTGCTACATCTACTGTAAAACAATCTACAGACGTATTCACAAATTTGTCTGCCGGAAATTATAACATAAAACTAACCGATGCCTGCGGAAATTATCAAACACGTTCGGTAACCATTTCTAAAGGCGGGACCGGACTTGTGCATGCATCTGATGGTATCCCAACCATATCGAAGATAGCGTGTGACACCATGCTGTTCACCATGCAACTAAAACTTTTTAAAGAACGCGCCCGAAGCCCGCTTACGCTATCGCTCACCAGAAGAGATGGAAGTGTTTCCATAAAAACAATTACAGCCATTCCGGTTGACACGGTTAATTATATTCCTGGCCTATATTCCATAAGTGATACCGTTCCTGACATAACGTACGAAGATTATCTGCATGCCTGTATCAAAGATGTATGTGGTTATGAAATCTGTGCTACCAGGGATTTGATTGCACCTTTTACTTTTGATGTTCAATTCAATACTTCCTATATTTCCTGTACAAATAAATTAACCGCTACTGTTTCACCTGCATCTGTTACAGCTACACCTTATATGAAGACAGGATTCCAGACACCGGTATCTGTAACATTACGAAATGCCGCTACAAATACATTAAGTGATTCTACCGGCTGCAGCAGAAGTTTCTGTACACTTTCATTAAAAGAACAGACACCAGGAGAAAATTACAACCTGCGTATTGTGGATGGCTGCGGCACTGTTTTTCAAAAAACAATTCTATGGCCACCTCCTGTTATACTTCCTGAAGCAGTGTCTGTTTCTCTCGACAAAGGTTGTTTGGATTCTACAGCGGTTGCGTACTTTAATTTAAACAATTTTGGTTCACCGGTAACCATAAACATCCTGTCCGGCCCACAAACAGTGAGCAGCACAAAACCCGGCTATGCGTTTTCTTACTCCATTACCTATCCTAAAACCTATTATGCAGGTCGTTCAACACGGTATTCAATAAAAAATCTTTCGGCAGGTGTGTATTCCTATAACGTTACAGACACCTGTGGAAATACGTTTAACGGTACCTTTGAAGTACGACCTGCAAATGTATCCAATTTATTTTATTCGTATTCCGTAACCAAAGGATGTGTAGGAAAAAATGTTTTATACTTTGATCCCGTAAGCAACAATGCCGCAGGTGTGACCATTAAAAATGCTTCTACAAATATTGAATTATACAAACGCATCGGAAGACTGGCTTTTGATTCTATCATAAACATAGAACCGGGAAAATATGTTTTTCAGATTTATTATGGCAATGTTCCGGGTTATTCAACACAACCATATAACAGCACCATAACAGACGGGCCGCTTGATTGCTGGTTTTTAACAGATACAATACAGGTGCCCGAATATTCAAATAATTCCTTTGAGTCCAATACATCCATATTCTGCAACAATAGTAGTTATGTTGAAATCAATGTAGATAGTTCACGTGGTGTTGCGCCATACCAATATGAAATAAGCAGCGGGCCCACAACATTTCCGCTTCAATACAGCAATGTCTTTCAATTGCCCATCTATGGTGAATATGTTATCCGTATCCGCGATGCATGCAGCAACAGCAATACCCAACAGATCTCTGTTGACTCTGCTAAATTCTCTCCGATATTAAAAATCGGCGGCGCCTGCCGGGGAAACCGTATTGTATTAAAAGCAATTACTTCTGCTTTTTTTGAATACGACTGGAAAAAACCAGATGGCACTATGTATACAGGAGATTCTATTATAATTAATGCGTTATCGCCCGCAGATACTGGTATTTATACCATTGCAAAAAAGGTATCCATTAATGGCTGCACAGATACTTTCTTAGCAACATATCACCTTGAATTGCGGGATGTGTACCGCCAAACAATTTTCTTTTGTGAAGGAGGTTCTGTAAACATTGATACGGCAACATTCACCGCTTCGGGTATATATACAGATACATTAACAAATCTTGCTGGCTGCGATAGCATACGTATCATTACCTTAACGATGCGTCCTAAAAAAATAGATACGGTTGCGGTACGCATCTGTAATGGCGAATCTATTCTGATCGGTACAAATACCTATAACAGTCCGGGCTATTATAAAGACTCAACATTAAATGCATTCGGCTGCTATGAAATCACTGTAACAAATCTGGATGTAAACGGATATCCTGAAATATTTCAGAAAAGTATCTGCGAAAACGAACAGCTGCAGGTAGGCATACACAGTTATTCGCAAACGGGCATCTATACAGATACCCTGCTCTCTTCGTTTGGCTGCGACAGTGTTGTAATTACTGATCTCACCGTAGTACCGCTCAAACGTACTACCGTTAAAACAGCCATTTGTATCGGAGAAAGTATAACCATTGGTACGCATAGGTACTATGAAGCAGGTATTTATCAGGATACACTTTCTACACTTACCTGCGACAGTATTGTTACCTTAGATCTTACGATACTCAAACCTGAAGCCATATTTACTGCAGATATGCTGAATCATTGTTTTGATGAAGAACCTGCTATTCTTACAGCCAACTGGGGTGAAGTATTTATATGGACACCTTCAGGCGAAACCACACAAAGCATACAGATAACAGAACCCGGTATCTACAGCGTATCAGCAACGGATGAGAATCAATGTACTTCCACAGAAAAAATACAGGTGAATAACTTCTGCGAAACAAAAATATTTGTACCGACCGGATTTACACCTAACGGAGATGGTTTGCATGATGATGTAGAAATATTTGGCAAGAACTTTACCGCGTTTAAAATAACAATCTTTAACCGATGGGGAGAAGTAATTTTTATTTCAACCGATAAAAACATGCGTTGGGATGGTACTTATAAAGGTCAGGAAATGCCTTCGGGCAGTTATCCGTGGATCATCAACTATCAAAGCACTGTTGATGCTGAGCATTCGGAGCATGTAGTTAAAGGCAGTATAACTCTTGTGCGTTAAAGAAATCTGTATGAAAAAAATATTCATCTATACGTTTCTGTTACTTTGCAGCATATACAGTGTCTATGCACAGGATCCTCAGTATTCGCAGATGTATGCAAATGCCTTGTATTTGAGTCCGGCCTTTGCCGGTGCAGAAGAAAACACGCGCGGCATTTTTGCAACCCGCTATCAATGGCCGGCATTAGATGCGTCGTTTATTTCCAATACATTTTCTGTGGACCATTATATAGACCGTTACAAAAGCGGTGTGGGTTTCATTGCTACATCCGATCTTTCAACAGCTGCTAAACTACGTTCTACTGAAGCAGGCCTCATCTATGCGTTCCAGGCGGAACTCTCAAAAAAAATCGTTTTCAGACCGGCGCTGCAGCTCTCTTATGTAAACAGAAGTATTAATTTTAATAGCCTTACATTTGGTTCTCAATATGATAATAATGGTTTTACCGGCGCCCCAAGCAACGAAGTATCTAACGTGCCAACCGTGTCTTACCTTGATATATCTTCAGGCGGGATTCTGTATTCAGAAAATTTCTGGATTGGTGTGTCTGTAAATCATTTAAACACACCGGAACAAAGTTTTATTAAAAGTCAAAGTGAACTCGCTGTAAAAACATCTTTTTTTGGCGGATACAAATTTTCATTTACACCCGAATGGCGTAAGAAACACGTAAACCCCGATGAAGAAAAAAGTATTACACCTACCCTGCTTTATAAAATGCAGGGAAAATCAGACCAGCTGGATGTTGGCTTATATGGGCGATACAATACATTAATTGTAGGTATGTGGTATAGAGGAATACCCGTAAAAGTTTTTAAACCTGAAAAAATGAACAACGATGCGCTGATCTTTTTAATCGGCTTTGTTCACAAAGGCTTGTCTGCAGGTTATAGTTATGACTACACCATATCAAACTTAACACGTGCTTCCGGCGGTGCGCATGAGCTTACGGTATCGTACGGCATTAAATCAAAAAAATCTAAACGGGTTTCAAGACGGGTGGTCTGTCCACAGTTCTGATATCACAGATAGGCATTAGCAACCGTTGTTGTTTGTGTTGTAATATTTATAGAACCTATTACAATACGTGGGTTACAGCCTGTATTGGTTCCTGCGGCACAAATTTTTTCTACGGAAATATCATACGTATTCGCCCATACATATGGAATAAATAATTGTTTGGTACCCGTCTGCATGGTATAGGTTCCAACGCCATAAATGCTTACAACATAATATTCATAATTGATATTAGTGCTGTTGGAATACACATTCACAATGATAGCGCCTTCCGTAAGACTTGTACCCGTGCCGGAATAATAATTCGTAAAACTAATACCGTTAGGTATAACACCATTATTATAGTTGTAGGTTTTATTTTTGCAGGAAAACAACATACCTGTTATGCTGCCCAGAAACAGAAGGATTAAAAAACGTATGTGTGATTTTTTTACCATAATACGATTACGCTCTATGTAAGTTAACGATTTATCAGCAGTAAAAGTATTCCTGCTCTACGTCATTAAACTATTCTGAATTCTTTTATTGTTTATAAAAAAGCCTTCCTGCAAATTTACAGGAAGGCTTTTTTATAAATATGCATACAAACAATATGTTTGTAAGGGTTCGTATTATTTTACCAATGCACTTGGGATCTGTTCAAATTTAATCTTTGGCGCGTCGCCGTTCTTAAACGATTGACGCGGTTTTAGATTTAATACCTGAAACATTTCTTTATCGGCGTTTACTTCAGGATTTGGTGTAGTAAGCAATTTATCACCGGCAAAGATTGAATTAGCACCTGCCAGGAAGCACAATGCCTGTTCTTCTGTATTCATACGCACGCGGCCGGCAGATAAACGTACCATTGCTTTCGGCATGATGATACGTGCTGTAGCGATCATACGAACCATTTCCCAAACAGAAACACGGGGCTGATCTTCTAATGGTGTACCTTCAACAGGTACCAGTGCATTTACGGGAACAGATTCCGGATGCTCAACCATATTAGCTAACGTATGCAGCATACCTACGCGGTCACCGTGGCTTTCGCCCATACCGATGATACCTCCGGAACATACAGATATTTTTGCATTACGCACGTTATCCAATGTTTCCAACCGGTCGTCGTATGTTCTGGTTGTAATTACTTTATCGTAGTGCTCTGCGCTTGTATCCAGGTTGTGATTGTATGCATACAAACCGGCGTCTTTTAATTTATCAGCCTGTTCAGGAGTTAACATACCAAGTGTACAGCATACTTCCATACCCATTGTACTTACTCCTTTCACCATATCAATCACTTTATCAAAGTCTTTATTATCTCTGACTTCTCTCCAGGCAGCACCCATACAAAAACGTGTGCTTCCGGATTCCTTCGCTTCCAATGCTGAGTTCAATACATCTTTCACATCCATCAACTTCTCTACTTTCACATCTGTGTGATAGCGGGCAGCCTGCGGGCAATAAGAGCAGTCTTCCGGGCACCCCCCCGTTTTGATAGACAACAATGTACAAACCTGTACTTCTTGCGGATCATGGAATTCACGGTGTACTGTAGCACCACGATACATTAAATCCAATATTGGGCTGTTGTAGATTGCTGAAATTTCTTCTTTTGTCCAGTTATTGCGAATTTCTGTCATTTCTTTTTCTATAAGCTAATCAACAAATATACGAATTATTGAGTTTTGTATACGTACTCGGGAGTCTTACGTTTCCTCTTGAATGCTAAGTAATTCAGCGTGAAGATATAATATTTAGACTTTCCTTATTTTATTTCCATAAAATAAGGAATCCGGGCCTGTACGCCTTGATATTTAGGTAAAGACTGTAGCGTTTTGAAATGTGTATAGTATGCGCCGAAGGTTTTTATTTTTGCTTCTTCATCGTCTGAAAAAGCATTCATCAGAGCAATCAAAGCCTGATTTTTTTGTTCCGGATAATACACCAACGCATATTTTTCTCCCATATTTGCTGCTTTAGCAGCCAGCATAACAGCATCATTCATGCCTCCGAATACATCAATCAGGTTGTTTTCTTTGGCATCTTTCCCTGCCCATACACGACCGGATGCGTGTACTTCTATCGTTTCAACAGAAGTGTGTCTTCCCTCTGCCGCTTTTCTGATAAACGTAGCATAAATGGCATTTACTTCATTCTGAATAATCATACGTTCCGCGTCTGTTACCGGGCGTGTAAGCGAACCAAGGTCGGAATATAAACCGGTCTTTTCACGATCGGTAGAAATGCCCAGCTTGTTGTTCAGCAAATCTTCTGTATTCATCAATAAACCGAATACGCCAATGGAACCGGTTATTGTTGCCGGTGAAGCCACGATTGTATCACAGGCCATAGCAATGTAATAGCCTCCTGATGCAGCTACATTACCCATAGAGGCAATCACGGGTTTCACTTCACGTGCCAGCATAATTTCTCTCCAGATAAGATCCGATGCCAGTGCACTGCCACCCGGTGAGTTCACACGTAATACAATTGCCTTAACATTTTTATCTTCGCGCAGCCTACGTAAATCTGTACAAAATGTCTCTGACCCGATTGTTTCATTATCACCTTTGCCCGATTGAATTTCTCCGTTGGCAAATAAAACAGCGATATGCGGTTCACTTGAGGTTGTTTTTTCAGGTTTGCCTTTTATTATTTTTTTGTATGAAACAAAATCAATTTCCTGATCCGGTTCAACAGTTAGTTTTTTCTTCAGAGAAGATAACATCTCATCGTAATAAGCTACGTTTGTAACCAGGCCATATTTCTTTGCATCATGCGCATTGCGTACCAGCATTGAATCTGAAATATTTTTTAATGACGCTAACGGAATATTTCTGGACGACGCAATATCATTCAGCATGACTGAATACAATGAGTTTATATATAAGTGTACCTGTTCTCTGTCTTCGTCACTCATGTGATCGTTAACAAGCGGTTCAATTGCACTTTTATATTTACCTACACGGAACACTTCTGTCTTAACCCCTATTTTACTCAACAGGTTTTTAAAATAAAGCATGTTTACACCAATGCCATTAAACTCAAGCATACCTGATTCAGGCAAATATATTTCATCTGCCACAGATGCCAGATAGTATCCTGCTTCGGTGTACATTTCACCATAAGCAATAATAAATTTCCCAGATTTTTTAAATGCAGTCAATTCATCTCTTAATTCTTTCCAGGTAGCAATACCGGTATTCGCAAATTTAATCTCAATAACAATACCTTTGATCTTATCATTTACAGCGGCTTCCTGTATGGCTTCTCTTAATTCAAGCAGGCCGATCTTTGAAGCAGCACCTCTCGGATCCAGCAACCCATCGAATAGTTTATCTGATTCACGTTCAATAATTTCGTTATCCAGCGTAAGCCTTAATACAGAATTTTCTTTTACGGCTGCAGAAACATCTTCTTTACCGGATGAGAACAATGCTACGATAATGAGAATGCCCAGCACAACAAACAATACAAACGCAACAAAAACAGCCAGAACTTGTTTTATAAAACTCATAGGAAATAGTGGTTAATTCATTCAAATATACAAAACCTGAAAGAGAGTTGAATACTTTAAAAGCCTGATTATTTAGCTGATAAAGTTATTTATGCGTATAGTCGTGTGAAGTCTGTTTTTTATTGTACCCATACATCTGTTTTCCCCATATTTATTTTACAGAAATTACCTATTCAGTACCTATCTTTACAGCATAATGAAAAATCAGCAATTACATAGCGCTGTACTTTTGCTTGGCAGCAACCTGGGTGAACGTAAGAATTTTCTGGAGCAGGCTGCCGGTAAAATTGCTCAGCAGATCGGTTCTATTACAAAAATATCTTCATACTATGAAACCAAATCCTGGGGACTTGAAGATCAGCCGGATTTTTTAAATCAGGTATTGGTTTGTCAAACGGCATGTACAGCAGAGAAAACATTAGCGTTGTGTCTATCGATCGAAAAAGAACTGGGCAGAAACAGAAAAGAAAAATGGGGCAGCCGCACAATTGATATTGATATCTTATATTTTAACCGGGATATTATTGCTTCCGGAATACTAAAAGTACCGCATCCCTTCCTGCAACAACGCAGGTTTGTGTTAGTGCCTCTTTGTGAAGTGATGCCGGATTTCATACATCCGATATACAATTTTTCAAATCAGCAGCTGCTGGAGCGGTGTACGGATATGTTGGAAGTGATAAAGCTTAATGCCAAAAGCTAAAGGCTTAAAGCTTGTGGCTCACATTTTCAGCATTAGGCTCTGGGCCTTAGGCATTGTAAAAATAAAAAAGCGCACCCAATCATAAGATTGTGTACGCTTTCATTAATACTAAAATTATTAAATCGAAGCTACCTCCGTGCCGGATTCAATTTTCTTTACAAGACCTTGTAATACTTTACCCGGACCACATTCAACAAACGTTGTTGCGCCATCTTTTACCATATTCTGTACAGACTGTGTCCAGCGGACCGGAGCCGTTAACTGAGCAATCAGGTTTAATTTGATTGCTTCAACATCTGTTGAAGGCTTGGCATTTACGTTTTGGTAAACGGCACATGCAGGCTTGCTGAACAATGTATTTTTAATTGCGTCTTCTAACTCAATACGGGCAGGTTCCATTAAAGGCGAATGGAATGCGCCACCAACAGGTAATACCAACGCACGTTTTGCACCGGCTGCTTTCATCAGCTCACATGCTTTTTCTATTCCTTTTACACTGCCGGAAATAACTAATTGTCCCGGACAGTTATAATTCGCTGCGACAACAACTTCATCTGCAATAGATGCACATATCTCTTCAACCTTTTCATCCGCTAAGGCCAATACAGCTGCCATTGTACCCGGTACAAGTTCACATGCTTTCTGCATGGCAGCAGCACGCTTGGATACTAATTTTAATCCATCTTCAAAAGATAATGTACCATTTGCAACTAAGGCAGAAAACTCGCCCAACGAGTGACCTGCCACCATTTCAGGTGCAAATGTTTCGCTGATCTTAGCAAGTATAACAGAATGAATAAATATAGCCGGTTGAGTTACATTCGTTTGCTTTAATTCTTCGTCTGTACCTGTAAACATTACTTTCGTAATATCGAATCCCAGAATATCATTTGCCTGAAGAAATAATTCTTTTGCTTTCGCAGAGTTTTCAAAAAGGTCTTTACCCATTCCTGAAAATTGAGACCCCTGACCAGGGAAAACGTATGCTTTCATAGTATGTTCTTACTGTTTAAACTAAGTATAAGGGAACAAAACTATTCCTTTATTTACTTATTTCCAAAGTAAAGAACTGTGACAGATTTAGTACTAAGTATAGAGTACTGAGTACTAAGCACTTTATACTGAGTACTCAGAACTTCTTATAAAAATCGCTCGCGCATTTCCGGTGTAGGTATGCGGCATGCTTCCATTTTGCCAAACCATTTATATCTGTTTTTAGCAATAAAATTATAAACAACATCCCGTATAAATCCGGGTATGAGAATAAACATATAACACAATGGCCACAAGCCATTAAGTCGCCTGGCTATTTCCAGTGCAGCTCTTGAACGCTTGTATAGCTTATTGTTGCGGATAAGGATCACCGTATAAACAGAAGCATTGTACGCACCTAGTTGGGTCAATCGTTCTTTTGCATAATCTGATTGAAGCGGAGCAAATACAAATTTCTTTTCAGGATCGCGGTCAATCACAAAGTTCACTGAATTGTTACAGAAATGGCATACACCATCAAACAAGATCAATGATTGGGACGTATTTATTTTGTTGTCAGTAACTGTACCCATCCCTTAAGATTTTTTACTTCATCGTCTTTATTCACACGTCCATAGAAATGAACCTCTGCATTGTAATAATAAATACCATCTGAAAGCGGCGTACCATTTAAAGAACCGTTCCACATAATATTAGGGTCTGTATCTTTAAAAAACACAAGCGCTCCCCAGCAGTTATAGACAGAGAAACGTACAAGCTCTGCTCCTCTTGGTGCACCTTGCGGAACATCAAACGGTCTCATCAAGTCATTAAACCCATCGTTATTGATGGTAAGCAAATTGGGAAGCCTGTAATCAACACAATCGTCCACACAGATTTTATCACTTCTGGCTCCTTCCACTCCGGCAACATTGGTTGCTGAAACCTGATAACAGCCAGCCGTTGTCTGCATGTTTATGTGTGTATATGTTGTCGTACCTGTTGGAATTGTACGCAGCAAACCTAATTCATCTGTATTATGTGTAGCAAAATAAATGTTATAATGATCAATGATATCACATTGCGGGTTTGATAAATTTGTCCAGTTTAATACATTCTGAAATACCGTAATATCTCCATTACAGCCAACTACTGATAATGCAGGCGCAGGCGGAGGATTATCATCCAGCGGAAGAACGGAATCAATGGCTGAAATCTGTGTAGCAATGGCTTTTAAGGCATCGTCGCAATAAGAGCCATACTGGTGTAAATAGTAATATACCGTATCACAATTCGTAACAGCATTATCTGTATAGGTAACCGCTGAACTTGGCAGCGTAATCAATTTGGTAAAGGTACCGGCAACATTTATTTTTCTGTATATCTGCACAGAATCTGTTGTCCAAGGTGTTTTATAGGTCCAGTTGAGTATTGCCTGTGCATTGCCTGCCACTGCTGTTAAATCGAACAGCGGAACATAAGTTGTTTTCAGGTTGTTGTTTAACAGTTTTATTCGGTAAGAATAAATGGTGTTTTTGGTATCAATGTTTGTGTCGGTGTATACCGTGTCACTGATACCCGCAGCAATCGTTGTAAATGTAGTTGGATTTAAACCAACACCTCTTTCTACATCATAGGTATATGACCCGGGAACACTTGCTGCTGAAGGTTTGTACCATTTCAAAAACACTTCACCGGCTGTGGCAGATGTTACAGTTACATCCATCTGTGAAAATACAGGAACATCCCGGTTCAGCTGCGCACATACCTGATCTGAAGGATAACTTTCGCCATACGCTGGTGCCGGGTATTCAGCAACCAGTATATAACAATACGATTTGCCTTTGCTCAATCCTGTGCCTTTATTCGTATCTGTGAATGTAATGTCTGTACCTTTCGCGTTTCCAACCAGTACATAGCCGGCTAAAGGACCTGTAGTACAAGGGTCTGATACAGGTACTGCCGGATCACAGTCTTTCCGGTAGATATTAATTTTAGTAGCATCTGCACTGCAGGTATAAGGAGACCAGTTTAAGGTAACAAAATCAAAACCCGGTGTTGCAGTGACGCCGGTTATTTTAGGACCTTTCACATAAATCAGCCACGTACGCACATCGGTTAAAATAGGTGTTGCATCCTGATCGCTTGCTTTGAAGATTACCTGATACGGTTGTCTGCGCACATCCGAGCAGCGTGTTTGCCAGGTATACTGACCGGTTGGATTGATAACGGGGCCAATAGTTGGAAACGTTGATTTTACAGACGGAGCACTCAATTCAAAGGTTTGTCCATACGCTTCAAGTTTCACTCTATTCCCATCCGGATCAGAGGCGGAAACCGTTGAAAGCAATAATTTACCTGCTTCAATACAGGTATCTTTTGGCATTGCCAGTACAGGGGGAAAATTATCTTCCTGTTTTATTTCAATCTGCATATCGCGCACAATGTAACCGATTGCCGTGCCATACCTCCATTCCGTAATCTTTATGGCAAGATTGTAATATCTCGGTACAGCCCCTGCATCACTAGGTGTATTCCATACGATATCACCTGTGCTCGCATTAAGCGTAAGAAAAGCAGGTCCGCCGAGCGTGCTTTGTCCGCCAAACACGGGTGATCCCGGATAATTGTATCCTGCAATCTGGGCACCAATATTACTTTGTGCCGGAATTAATTCATATGAAAGACTATCACCATCAGGATCATACGCCCCCGGGTTGTGTGTGTAAATTTTATTTACGTTCCCGAAATCAACAGGCGGTACCGTCATAACCGGGCTATCATTCAGTCCAAAAGAAGAATTGATCCAGATCTGCATTTCTACATAAAACCGTACAAAATCGGAGTTCGGTATGTTTACAATGTTCCCATTGCGGTTAGCTTCACTCATCCGCACAATATATTTGCCCAGGCCACCATAGAGATGTTTTGTAACAAATACATTTTTAGACGTATTATTGCCCACATCAATGGGCGCGCTTCTATATACTCTTGCGCTTTCCCCATCTCCGAATTCAACTAAAACATCACCACCATATGGCGGAATCGCGGCAGCACTTAATGAATTATAATACAATACCAATGTAATTTCATATTCAAGCGTAGTTGAAGAAAGCCTTCTGGCTGAAAATTCTCCCGCCCGGATGTGCGTTGCCTGGCTTGAAAACGTGCAAATCATTGCAAGTATAACTACGTACGTAAATTTTCTTAGATTTTTTAAAGTTTCCATTCAGGTTCAAAACAATGAAAGACAGTTTGTTGTTAGCTAGAGAACGAAAAAACTTAATTTAGAATATATACAAATAATAATTTAGGTTGCAAGATTTCAAGTCTGAAGTTAACTTTGGCAAGATAATAAAAAACATTTATCGAACAGGTAAAAATAAAAGGATAAAAGATGAGTTGGTTTACACAGACGATTTTCTCTACCAGTGTTGGTAGAAAAGTAATTATGGCCCTTACAGGCTTGTTTTTATGCACCTTTCTAGCAGTGCATCTGGCAGGTAATTTTCAATTACTGCATAATGATGGCGGAGAAGCTTTTAACTTGTATACCAAGTTCATGACTTCTAATCCATTGATTAAGGCAATATCGTATGTAAACTTTGCCTTTATCTTTGGGCACGTTGTATGGGGTGCATACCTTACCATCCAAAACAAAAAAGCACGTCCAGTAGGTTATGCTTACAACGATCCGGGTAAAACAAGTTCTTTCTCTTCCCGCTGGATGGGTGTTTTGGGTACAATGATCCTGATCTTCCTGATCATTCACCTGAAAGATTTTAAACTGGCTTACATGGGCTTAACGCATGATTTACCAATGGTTACATACACATTGGAAAACGGTGATGATGTTACTGTAAAAAACATGTATGCTGAAGTTGTGGAAGAATTTCATGAGCCGGCAGTTGTAGCGATCTATGTACTTTCCATGATCGCGTTGGGCTTCCACTTATACCACGGCTTCCAGAGTGCTTTCCAGACATTGGGTTTAAGACATCCTAAATATACTCCGGCAATCAAAGCAGTAGGTTTTGTTTTCTGGGGCCTTATCCCGCTTGGCTTTGCCATTATTCCTATTATATTTCTCTTCTGTAGATAATTATTAAACCTTCTGTTATAGCATTATGATATTAGATTCGAAAATACCAGACGGACCGTTAGCTGAAAAGTGGACCAAACATAAGTTCAATCTTAAATTGGTAAACCCTGCCAACAAAAGAAAGTACAACATTATTGTTGTAGGTACTGGTCTTGCAGGTGCTTCTGCCGCTGCCTCATTAGCAGAACTAGGTTACAACGTACAGGCATTCTGCTTTCAGGATAGTCCGCGCCGTGCGCACTCCATCGCAGCACAAGGCGGTATTAATGCAGCAAAAAATTATCCGAACGATGGTGACTCTGTTTACCGTCTGTTCTACGATACAGTAAAAGGTGGTGACTACCGTGCGCGTGAAGGAAACGTTCACCGTTTAGCGGAAGTCTCTGTAAATATTATTGACCAGTGCGTTGCACAGGGTGTTCCGTTCGCACGTGAATACGGTGGCTTATTAGATAACCGTTCATTTGGTGGTTCTCAGGTATCCCGTACGTTCTATGCCCGCGGCCAGACAGGACAGCAATTATTATTAGGTGCTTACAGCGCACTTAGCCGTCAGATTCACACAGGCAAAGTAAAAATGCACACGCGTGAAGAAATGCTGGATCTGGTAATGATTGATGGGGAAGCAAAAGGTATTGTAACACGTAACCTTGAAACAGGTAAAATTGATACACACGCTGCACACGCCGTACTTCTTTGTACAGGTGGTTACGGTAACGTATTCTTCTTATCTACAAACGCGCAGGGTTCAAACGTAACTGCAGCATGGAGAGCACACAAACATGGTGCATTGTTTGCAAACCCATGCTTCACACAAATTCACCCTACATGTATTCCGGTTTCAGGTGATCATCAGTCTAAATTAACATTGATGTCTGAATCACTTCGTAACGATGGCCGTGTATGGGTTCCGAAAGCAAAAGGCGATAAACGTAAAGCAAGCGAAATTCCCGAAGACGAAAGAGATTACTTCTTAGAAAGAAAATACCCGTCATTCGGTAACCTTGTTCCGCGTGACGTGGCATCACGTAACGCAAAAGAACAATGCGATGCAGGCAAAGGTGTTGGTACAAGCGGCTTAGCTGTTTATCTTGACTTTGCTGAATCCATCAGCCGTTTGGGCGAAGACACCGTACGTGCCAGATACGGCAACTTATTTGACATGTATGCGCAGATCACCGGTGAGAATCCGTATAAAGAACCAATGCGTATCTACCCTGCCGTTCACTATACAATGGGTGGTCTTTGGGTTGATTACAACCTGATGACTACGATTCCAGGTTTGTATGCATTAGGTGAAGCGAACTTCTCTGATCACGGTGCAAACCGTTTGGGAGCATCAGCATTAATGCAAGGTTTGGCTGATGGTTACTTTGTAGTGCCATATACAGTTGGTGATTACTTAGCTAAGATCGGACCGAAAGCGGTAGATACGAAACACCCTGCATTTGCTGAAGCAAAAGCGAAGGTTGAAGAACAGACGAAAAAACTATTAGCAATAAAAGGAACGAAAACGGTTGCCGAATACCACCGTGAATTGGGCCACATCATGTGGGAATACTGCGGTATGGCCCGTAATGAAGCAGGTCTGAAAAAAGCACAGGTATTGATTCAGGAATTACGTGCCGATTTCTGGAAGAATGTAAACGTAACCGGAACAAACGAAGAACTGAACCAGCAGCTTGAGCGTGCAGGCCGTGTAGCTGACTTCCTGGAACTTGGAGAGTTGATGGTGGTAGATGCCTTGAACCGCTCTGAATCCTGTGGTGGTCACTTCCGTGAAGAATCACAGACAGAAGAAGGCGAAGCATTGCGTAACGATGACGATTTCTGCTACGTAGCTGCATGGGAATACAAAGGCGATAATCAACCGGAAGTATTACACAAAGAAGTATTGAATTTTGAAAGTGTTAAATTAACTCAAAGAAGTTATAAGTAATATGTCAGGTCACATGAATTTAACGTTAAAGGTTTGGCGTCAGAAAGATGCTAAATCTTCAGGTAAACTTGAAACATACGAAGCGAAGGATATCTCTCCGGATATGTCTTTCCTTGAAATGATTGATGTTGTTAACGAAGGTCTGATTAAAAAAGGTGTTGAACCCATCGCTTTTGATCACGATTGCCGCGAAGGTATCTGTGGTGCGTGCAGTATGTACATCAACGGACATGCACACGGGCCTAAAAAAGGCATTACAACGTGTCAGCTGCACATGCGCAGCTTCAAGGATGGCGAAACCATTACCATTGAACCATGGAGAGCGAAGGCCTTCCCTATTATAAAAGATTTAGTTGTTGACCGTTCTGCGTTTGACCGTATCATACAGGCAGGTGGTTATGTGTCTGTAAACACGGGCGTAACCATTGATGCAAATGCGATCGCAATCCCTAAAGAGCATGCAGACAATGCCATGGATGCAGCAACCTGTATCGGCTGCGGTGCCTGTGTAGCAGCATGTAAAAATGCTTCTGCTACGTTGTTCTTATCTGCAAAGGTTTCTCAGCTGGCATTGTTACCGCAAGGTCATCCGGAAAGAGCTTCGCGTGTTGAAGCAATGATCGACCAGATGGAAGCAGAAGGTTTCGGTAACTGTACAAACACAGAAGCATGTTCTGCTGAATGTCCGAAAGAAATCGGCCAGGAACACATCGCCCGTATGAACAGAGAGTTCTACGCAGCGAAATTGGCTTCTTCAAAAAAGTAAGATCTTTTTACAAGATATAATCTAAAGCCTCCTGCTAAAACAGGAGGCTTTTTTATTGAGCCATAAAACTAAAAAGAAAAAATATAAATTGAAGGCTTCTTTGATAAATCTGATAGTGTATGGAAACAGGTTTATTGGTGATTTATAAAAAATTTCTGGTAACAATACCTACAATTTATAGCGGTTCGTTGGTCAGTAAACACTAGTACCCTTGCCTGCTCCGCCAAATTCCTGCGGAATTCTGATGGTAAAATAGAATATGATTTCCGCAGCAATTTGTTTACGCTGTTCCGTTAAACTTCTTATCTTTAAATACCGCTACAAATTGCATGTTAACCGTTAGTGGCAATTTTACTGACCGACACACTCCGACAAAAAAAAATGCGACTTTTGTCCCCGTTCTGAAATTCAAATCGTCATTAGGACGAACAATAAAATTTTAAAAGAATGAAAGAATTTGCGTTAATTTTCAGACTGAAAAACATTACTGACTTCAAACCATCACCTGAACAAATGCAGGAACGAATGAATTGGTTAGCGGGCATCGCCTCACAAAACAAGTTAGTGGACAAAGGCAATACACTTTTACCCATTCCAGGAAGTGCGAAAACCGTAAAGCCTAACAATGTGGTAACGGACGGACCTTACACCGAAATCAAAGAATTTATAAGCGGTTATGTTATTGTAAAAGCTGAAACAATTGACGAAGCAGTGGAAATTGCTAAAGCCAATCCGATTTTTGACCAAGTCGGAGGAAACATCGAAGTTCGTGAAGTTTTAAAACGTGACTAATATTGGACGAAACGAAATCACATAACGAACTTTTACCTCACTTATTCCGACAGGAATACGCTAAAATGACGGCTGTTTTATGCCGTCATTTTGGTTTAAAGCATATTGAAATTGCAGAAGACATAGCAAGTGAAACTTTTCTGAAAGCATCCGAAAATTGGGCAATCAACGGAATACCTGAAAACCCGACAGCGTGGCTTTACGCAGTTGCCAAAAACAAGACCAAAGATTATTTCAAACACATTTCCGTTTTTGAAACGCAAATCAAAGAAGCAATAAAACCAAATGAAATTGAAACTGAAAAAGATTTTGAGTTTAGTAGTCAAAACATTTCAGACAGTCAGTTGGCAATAATTTTTGCGGTTTGTAATCCAAGCAATTCAACGGAAAGTCAAATTTGTTTGGCACTTCAAATTCTTTGCGGTTTCAGCGTGGAAGAAATCGCCAACGCTTTTCTTACAAAACCTGAAACCATTAAAAAACGCTTGCAAAGAGCCAGAACCAATCTTCGTAACGACAATTTTAAAATCAAAACATTAGGCGAAACAGAAATCAAATCAAGATTAAACACCGTTTTAAAAACTTTATACTTGCTGTTTAACGAAGGTTATTTTTCCAAAACCAATCATCAGTTAATCAGAAAAGAACTTTGTTCGGAAGCTGTAAGACTAACTTTAATCCTGACAGAAAACAATTACACCAACATACCGCAAACAAACGCATTACTTTCCTTAATGTGTTTTCAAAGCTCACGGCTTGAAGCAAGAACAAACGACAAAGGCGAAGCCATTTTGTTTGACGAACAGGACAAAAGTTTGTGGGACAAAACGCTGATTGAAAAAGGGAATTACTATTTGGTAAATGCCTGCAACGGAATCGAAATTTCAAAATATCATTTGGAAGCAGGCATCGCTTATTGGCATACTACACCGACAGACCAGAACAAATGGCAACACATTTTACAGCTTTATAATCAACTTGTTCTTATTGAGTATTCGCCCATAACAGCATTAAACAGGACATTTGCATTTGCCAAAGTTTACGGACATAACCAAGCAGTATCCGAAGCCGAAAAACTAAAACTGACAGGCAACAACTATTATCACGAATTGTTAGGTTACTTGTATGCTGATACAGACATTGACAAAGCAATTTCACATTACGAACAGGCAATCGGACTAATAAAATCCAAGACAGAAAAACAAACGCTGACAAAAGAAATTGAACGGCTGAAAGAAAAAAACAGCAGGTAACATCGGTTTTGCGTAATGGCGAGTTAAGTGTAATTTAGCCAACGATAAAAAAAGCATTGGCTACGGTAGTGCTGAATTGAACATTTGTGCTTCGATTTCCGCCACTTCGCAAAGCCGCGGACCGGTAGGTGCAACCGTTGTGAATCCAAAAGTGCAGCATTACGATATTTTAAGACAGTCTTTATAATACAACTTAAACCCAAGCAAAATGAAAACATTATTCAAATCTATTCTTCTGACAAGTATTTTATTTCTTAGTATTTTAAATAATTTACAAGCTCAGAATAAGTATGACTATGCAATGGTTACATATAGATTTAAAGATAAAATAGTTGAAGTTGATATAAATGGTGAGGTATATACTAAAATTGATGTAGATGTAAAAGAAAATGGCAACTCGTATTACCTTGTTTCACCGGCATTAAAACAAGTAAAAAAAATGAATAATGAAGGTTGGGAATTATTTGATACAGCAATAACAGAACCTAATGGAGGGTATTCAATTTATCTTCTATTTAAGAAAAAAAGCAGATTGACAATTTAGAATTTCCACTTTGTTTACATTGAATAATCACACTAAACATTTTGGCAAATGGATTTTCGATTTGGTGTTGTGAGTAAATTGGATTTGCAGTTAATCCAGATTTAAATAGTAAACATAATAATAACTAAAAAATATGGACTGCAATAAATATGATAATCAATAAAAATAAATGGCTTTTAAATAAGCATTCATATACGCCAGCACCTAACAATAGGTAGCATTTATTGTAGGCTTGTTTGATAATATTAATAGCGGTGCTTTCATCCGCCGCGGCGGACCGCACACAATAATTAAATTTAAAAGGTTGTGCGGGTTTGGAGTCAAGGAAATCTTGGCGCTTTCAAGGCCTACAACAAATGTAACCAGAAACGTTATAGCCAATTTTATGAAGACAGCTAAATCAACGATAATTTTGACTTTGATTATTTTCATTGTAATGACTTTGTTGACAATGAAACATGAAGCAATCTCGGATGGTATTGATACTTATGGTTTTCCATATATCTTCTATGAGCATTTTGAAGGCAAATGTGATAATTGCTATGATGATTTTGGTTTTAAACCTAGATTTTTATTTACAGATTTTTCATTAGCCTTATTATTATCATATTGTGTTATTTGGATTAAGAATAAATTTTCAAAAAGTGAAATGCTAACACAAGACAATAATTACGTTAAAGTATTATTTCGTTTTCATAGTAACGTCTTGGACGAAGAAACAGTCGAGACAATGTGGGCGACAATAGTTGATAAAGAAAAAGGATTTTACAAACTTGACAGCATTCCATTTTATGCACCATATGTTGCATCAGACGATATTGTATTTGCAGAGTTTGACGATCAAGAACAAATGCTAACATACCGCAAGACCGTTGGATATTCGGGCAACTCAACAGTTCAAATTGTGTTAATTGACAAGTCAAAAGATATAAATCAAATCCGTGACTTATTCAAAGAACTTGGTTGTGTTTCAGAAAAAGTGAATGAAGGATATTTTGCAATGGAAATTCCTTCAACAGTCGACTATAAAAATATAAAGAAGAAGTTAGTCGAGCTAGAAACACAAGAGACAATAGGATACGCAGAACCTTGTTTAGCTGACGGTCATAAACTCTGAGAATAACAAATGGTTATAACAATAAGTAGCATTTATTGTAGGCTTCTTTGATAATAAGAATAGCGGCACTTTCATCCGCCGCGGCGGACCGCACAAAATAATTAAATTAAAATGCATGCTGGTACAGTGTTAAGGAAATCTTGGCGCTTACAAGGCCTACAACAAATGCAACCACAACCGTTATAAGCAACCTTAGGCACACAACAACATGGACAAGACACTTTCTTATTTTGTTTATAGCCCGCCAAAGTCAAATTCTCATGGACATGGTGTACGTGACAAAAACGTAAGACGAGCAACTCAAAGATTAATTGACAGTTTTGTAAGCAGTTTTAAAGCTACAACCGACAACAGGCTTCAATTGACTTTAAGCCACGACAAGAACAACGAGTTGCAAAAGGCACGTAACACAATTGAGAAGCTAAACAATTTCTTAGGTACTGCAAAAAGAGAATGGGACAACGCAGGATTTGAGAAAATGGAAAATACAATGACCTGGGAAAATGAAAATGCAAATATTCTCGACCTATTAGATTACATAGACAAACTAAAGGACGACAGTTTTTTGCCTTTATCTAAATACTGGATTTCTTGTTTTTATCATTACGGAAAAAGTCCAGAGCCATATGGACATATTATGTGTTCAATTGAATCGGGAAGGCTTTTTGTCAGACTGCATTTAATTATTCCTTATCCTATCGATAATGATAAATGTTACGAGCTGATATACAAATTTCACAAATCCCTACCGTTTAAATTAAATGGCAATCATTTTAGACGACTTGGGCCGAGCAAAAGAGGCTATGGTCAATGGAAACTGGACGAAGAAACTCAAAATCGACTTAACGAATGTTTAATAAAATCGAAGATGAAATAAAGGCTGCTTATAACAGCACAGTTGCAATAGGCGGGGTTTCGTGCTTCTTAGACAGCTTTGTGGTAACGAAAAGTTCAGTTCTCCAAATGAACTTTTATGCTAAAAATCCCGCCCATCGCAAATCTGCAAACCGTTAGCGTATATATTAATGATGAAACATTTTCTTTTTATAATTTTGATTATCTGTACTCTTTCTTGCGAAAATAGGATAGAAAAAAATCATTCGTCAATTTGTAAGTCAGATTCAACTAATGAGAATTGGTTAAATTTTAAATATGATAGTGTAATTACCTTTGCAACTATTGACCCTTTTTATAGAATTTTAAATAAAGGGAATTTGATTGATTTATCAGAAATAAATGATACAATTTCTGTTTCATTGTCAGAAAGACAAATTGAAACTTTAGATTCAATTATAAATGGTTTGAAAAATAAGCCTGGAAAAAAAATCTTTCCAGCCGATTGTTTTAATCCTAGACACAATATAATTTTTCTAAATAGGGACACTTTAGTCAATTATATTTCGGTTTGTTATGAATGCGGATATTATCGATCAAGTAAACCTAATATTAAAGGTGATTTAAATGCATTTAAAACTTTATTCGACAATTTAGGATTAAAGGTTTTTGACAGGCCAGATTATCATAGCAAATACTATGACTCAATCATTCAAAAACGAAAATACATACGCTAACAATAAGTAGCATTTATTGTAGGCTTCTTTGATAATAAGAATAGCGGTGCTTTCATCCGCCGCGGCGGACCGCACAAAATAATTAAATTTAAAAGGTTGTGCGGGTTCGGTGTTTAGGAAAGCGCAGCGCTTACAAGGCCTAAAACAAATGCAACCACAACCGTTATAGCCAATCAGGAATGAAGTCATACAAAGCAATAAAGAGCATTAGTGATAGTTTATATCTTAACCTAATAGATGAAACGGACATACAAAAAAGACTTCAGGATGCGGTGCACCAAGTTCATGTGCAGATATCTGAAGACTTCAAATGTTTATTTGGACAAGAATTGAATCTAAAAGACTTTCATATCTATGTAGATGACGAGACCTATCGACAAAGTGCGACCGGATTAATCTTGAACGAGACAATTATTGATTATGAAGATTTAATAATAAGAGTTGAATGCTTGATTGATCATGGAAGAATATTAATTACAGTAAGGAAAGGAGAAGGATTTTCAGACTTTGAAGATATGGTTTTTCGAATAGCGAGAGTTCAAAACTCTGAAGGATCTAGTGAATTAAGAGATATTATATAATCAAAATGAAAATGAATTTAGTAGAAGCTGTAAAATAAAAATCAAGAGGATCTAAGCATTTGTCTCAATTTTGATAATTAAAAGGGAATCAATTATAGTCATTATGATTACATTGCGTAAGCTCTCAAAGCCACTTGGCACAGCTAATATGAGGACTTGGTTAATATTATTTATTTAGGAAGTTTCAGTGATGATCGATTCATAGAGCCAATTATCGAGATTGTTCTTTAAAAGGATATTTTTAGGTGGTATGATGATGAGTTGGAATCTACATTAAGAAAATGTGTGCATGCTCTTAAAACAATTGATTCTGAAAAATCATTAATAACTTTTAAAAGACTTGAAAGTCTAAACAATGACAATGTGAAATTCGTATTGGAGATGTATGGAAAATAGACTGGCTACAACAATACCTGCAATTTATAGCGGTTCGTTGGTCAGTAAACACTAGCCCCCTTCCCTACTCCTCCAAATTCCTGCGGAATCTGATGGTAAAATAGAATATGATTTCCGCAGCAATTTGTTTACGCTGTTCCGTTAAACTTATTATCTTTAACATATCGCTAACTATGTTAAACGTTACCAGCAAGCATAAGATGATAAAATACACAAATATATCCTCGATTGACTATATAAATAATTTGCCATTTGACTATGTTGAGATGTATTCATTTCAGCGAGGAACGGAGTTTGAAAAAAGTAATAAGACAAGTCAACAAGAATATGAGAAGTTAAAGATTAGAAAAGAAAAGCATAATGATTTGACAATCCTCGAAGAAAAGCGTTTTTTTGAATTACAGCAACTTTTTGGGGTTACACAATATTTAGTCAATGACAAAGGACAATTTCATCCTTCCAGCACAAAAACAAACACTTTTAAAGCCACAGACCCTCAAATAAACATACTGAAAAATATCTTGAGGACTGAAATTAAGGACGTACCATCTTGGATGTGTGCTCCTATTTATCGTGATGCAATAGTTTTTTACGACAAATTGAACCAAATCATATCTACTTTAAATATCTGTTTAAGTTGTGAATATATGGAAACGAAAATGTTTTCCCGCATAAATGGAGACAATAAAACTTACGACTTATTAAGGCATTTTTTTATTGAACTAGGACACAAAATTGAAGACCGATAAATGCCAGTTGGTAACAGCTACTACAACGGATTGAGGTAATTGGTTTAATGAAAAAACGGTTTTGTATTTTTGATGATTTGGCAAATCCGAATAATGGCTTAATTTAGTATCAAACCCGCTGTAGTACCAGAACGTTAGGTGTAGTACTACTAGTTAAAATCGAATCATTCAACATAATAAATATGGAACATTTTATTTTATCAATATTAATATCTACATTAATTTTTATCATTATACCTCTATTGTGCGTCGGATTTGTTTTTTTTATTTTTAAGAAAAAGTTAGGACTAAAATTAGCCGTATTTGTAAGCGTCATTTTATTAATAATATTTAGCTTTTTTATTATTACAAACTTCTACCCTTTAGAATCATTTTATTCAAATAATTTTGAAGAAAATACAAAATTAACTTTACCTGATTCTGCTAAACTAATTCGATATTCTGGGAACAATACGATTTATAGTTTTGGGGACTATAACATATCTTATATATATCAATTAGAGACAACAGATTATAATCATATATACTCTCAATTATTGACTAAGGGATTTCATAGTAGTGATGTGTATCTTGAAACATCTGAAAATGAATATTTAATAAATTCTCCCTTAAAATATAAGAGAAAGAAAATATTGACAAAAAATTTTGGATTTAAAAACTTTGATATTTTGTTTTTAATAGACAATAAAACAATAATTTGCAATTCAAATAAATGGTAATGAATAATAAACCTAAAAATGGACAACATTTATTTTAGGCTTTTTGATAATAGTAATAGCGTTACTTTTATCAGCCACGGCAGACCGCACGAAGTAATTAAATAAAAATGTTGTGCGGGTTCTGAATCTTTGCGCTTTCAAGACCTACAACAAATGTTACCACAACCGTTACCAGAAACTTTAATGAGATATCGACTAATAATCATATTGACTTTTTTAACTATAAAATCCTATGGGCAATGTGGGCAAGAATATCCATCAGGGTTTTGTCATAGTTCAATATTTGTAACTCATCAAGGAGATACGCTCAATAAACTTGATAATTTAGGATTTTATCAAGGCCTTCATTTATATACTTATAGTAGTGACAGCAATACATTTATTATTGGAAACTACCGTCACGGACAACCTGTAGGAGAATGGAAATATCATTGTAGTGATAGTTCGTACTCATTTGGGCAATTTAAGAGTGGTATACAATCAACTTCAGATGGTAACGGAGGCTGGGTTACTAAGAAACAAGGTATCTATTCAAAAGATGGAGTTTGGAAATACTTTGACAAAGACAGCCAATTAATCAAAACTCAACGTTTCGAACATTTTGATTATAAAAATGGATGGGCAAAAAAGATTTTTATAGTAGACACTAACGGTACTTTCATTTTAGTCAATTTTGAAAGTAAATATAAATATTATTCAAAATTTAGAAAGGAAACAACAATCCATTACACCGAGGATGGAATAATTTTATCAGCTGAATATAATAGTTTTTGGAGGGATGTCACTCTTGAATATTATAATAATAGTCAGGTAAGTAAAAAGACTAAAAGAAGAAAGTTTTTAGGTAAAGCATTAAATAAAACAATTGAAAAAGAATATAATTATAAAGGACAATTAGAAAATAAGATAAAGACAACTTGGCATAATCGTAAATCTGATAGTGTATGGAAACAGGTTTATTGGTGATTTATAAAAAATTGCTGGTAACAATCCATAAAATTTATAGCGGTTCGTTTGGCAGGAAACACTTGAGCTCTTCCCTACTCCTCCAAATTCCTGCGGAAATCTGATGCTTAAAAAGAATATAATTTTCCGCAGCAATTTGTTTACGCTGTTCCGTTAAAGTTCTTATCTTTAAATACCGCTACAAATTGCATTGTTAACCGTTAGGCACAATTTTAAAATGAAAAATACGACCTTGTTACTTTTTATTTTTGCTATTATTTCTTTTTCCATTTATGGACAGAATGAAAATTTATTATCTATTCAACAGCAATTAAATGATATTGATGAATTAGAGCAAAAATTAAAAACTATTCACCCTTCACTTTATAGATTTTGTACTCCAATGGAATTTGATAGCACTTTAAGTGCTATCAAAAAAGGAATATACAAAACAAATACAGAGAAAGAATTTTCAGTATTAATATCTCCTATCTTTTTATTAATCAAAGATGCACATACTTGGCAACAATTACCCAATCGTGAAGAATCAAATACGTTAATACCTTTAGATTTTAAAATTTATAAAAATCAATTGTTTGTTTATAACAACTGTAGCTATAATAATGAATTATCCCCAGGAACAAGAATTTTAGAAATAAACAATGAAAAATCAGAGGAAATTATAACACGATTAAAAGCATCTGTTGTAACCGATGGATTTATTGAAACTACAAAAGAGAGAGTTGCAGAAGAATGGTTCAAGTACATATTTCAACCTCAAAATCAGTATTCAATTAAATACCAAAGTAAGAATAAATCAAAAATAGTTGAATTAGAACCATTAACTGAACATTTAATTGATTCAATAAGAACAAATCGAACAGAAAACAAAATTCACTTAAAACCAGAACCTTTTAATATAGGTCCATATACAAAGTTATCGATTAACAAACGTGATAACTATGGAACTATTAAAATCAAATGGTTTGATAGGGTCCCTTTTACAGAATACAAAAGTTTTTTGGATTCAAGTATTCATAATTTAAATACAAGACAAATAACTAATCTCATAATTGATCTACGCTGGAATATAGGAGGACCTAGAGAGTACCCAATTTATTTACTTTCCAAGATATTGAATCAACCCTTTCGGTATTGCGATTCTTTAATTACGACAAAATTTACTTTTGAAGAAAAAATAGCTTTTGATTCTACAAAAGTTTTTGTTCCAATGGACAATGGATTCTACAAAGTTGTTAAAAATGCCAGAGGATTAGGGCAGCAAAATCCATCAAATGTAACTTTCACTGGAAATATATACTTGTTAGTAGATGGACAATCAAACTCGTCTTCTGCTCAAGTAGCATCCCTAATTTATCAAAATCGAAGAGGAACAATTATTGGAGAAGAGCCAGGTGGCTTATTTGAAGGTGGAACAGGAGAACATCATTATTATTTAACGTTAACAAACTCTAGAATTAAAGTTCAGATTCCACGATATCGAATAGTATTGCATGTAGACAGGTCAAAATTTCATGGACACGGGGTTAAACCCGATTATGAGGTGAAACCAGATATTACTGATATGATTCAAGGAAAAGATCCTGTAATGGAATTTACAATTGGATTAATAAAAAAATAAAACATGTGCCTAACAATAAGTAGCATTTATTGTAGGCTTCTTTGATAATATTAATAGCGGTGCTTTCATCCGCCACGGCGGACCGCACGAAATAATTAAATGGAAAAGGTTGTGCGGGTTTTGTGTTTAGGATATCTAGGCACTTTCAAGGCCTACAACAAATGCAACCGCTACCGTTACCTACAAGTTTGATGCACAAATAAATTATGAAAATTATAACCGCTATAAATGAAGATGAATGGGCTTCAATAACACATATTGCAACTACAGTCCATTTGAAGAAAGATCAACTAATCATTCGAAAAGGCGACCCTGGCAACAAGGAAGTTTTTTTGGTAAATGGAATCGTTAGAGGCTTTATTACAGATGAAAATGGTAATGAGAAAAGTACGTCCTTTTTTGAAGAAGGAGAGTTTATGAGCACGCAGGCACTTAGAACTAAAAAAGGTATTTCCCTTTATAATTACCAAGCTTTGTGTCGTACAAAGTTATTGATATTCGACTCAAAACAATTGAAGGACTTACTATCTGCAACCAAAAAATTATCTGAAATAGGTAAAGCAATAAAAGAAAGAGAACTGACCAGACTTATGAACAGAGATGATTGTTTGATGCAAGTAAAAGCCCTTGACAAATACCAGAAATTCATTACGTATTATCCCGCTTTAGAAAGGCAGATTTCTCAACGCTATATAGCCTCGTACTTAGGCATCACCCCTGTTTCGCTCAGTCGCTTAAAAAAATCAATGATTGTACGAACTGATAACAATTGATAACAGAATTAGAAATACATTGGAATAATTTTGTGATTATTAATCATAAAAATTTATTCCAAGATGAACAAACTAACGCGTTTCTTTTTTAAAAATGGGGAATATAAAATTGCCCTTCCGGTATTGGGATTGGGATTTACGTTACAAGCTTTATTAATAATGGCTTATCTTCCTGAATTTCTTCACTATTCAGATAACATGAAAAATCCTGACCAGTTTTTTACGTATAACTATGAATACATCGTGGACTTATATCAAAAACTAGGCGAAGAAGGAAGAAAATTCTACTTTAACATGCTTGTAGTGGACTTTTTATACACCACGATCTCCGGTGCAGGTTATTCCCTATTACTTGCAGCCTTAGCCAAAAAGGAAAAATGGTATATTATTCTGCCTCTTGTATTAACGCTTTCAGATATTTTTGAAAATATTTCGCAAATTATTTTGATGAATAATTTTCCTGCAATATCGCCTTCAGGAGTGGCCATATCAAGTACGTTCAGCTCTATTAAAATGACAGGCGGTGCAATCATTCTTTCATTAATTTTATTCTTTATAGGCAGGAATATAATCCATTGGGTAAAAAATAAAAAGACAACGGTATGAGAACTTCAACTACAAAGTGGTTGGATATTAGAAACTAAAGTTGCTGCACGCACTCATTTATATTTCACCGTGGTCTGTTTCACCGTGTTCTGTGGCACACAGAACACCAGGGGTAAAATGAATTAAAAAAGAATTTATTCATGTGTTAGATATATTACTTATTAGGTTGAAGTGATAGTAATTATTAACTTGATGCAGCAGTGACTTTCACCGTGTTCTGTGGCACACAGAACACCAAGGGTAAAATGAGTTAAAAAAGAATTTATTCATGTGTTAGATATATTACTTATTAGGTTGAAGTGATAGTAATTATTAACTTGATGCAACAGTGAATGGTCTGTGTGCCACAGACCACGGTGAATGTATGTTAGACATTGCACTACATCAGGCGGAGTTTACGCCGGACGATATTTCTCGTCTTCCTATTTGTTCATAGCTTTCAACATGGTACCTTCGTCTAATAAATAACTCATCATTCTCTTCCATGCTCTTCAATTCAATACCATTTGCTCTTTTTTTAATACTGGTATTTTATGGCTATTGGTTTATCTTCAATAAAAATCTCCGTGTTCAGAATGCGTTTATTTTTGTAACCAGTTATGTATTCTATGGCTGGTGGGACTGGCAGTTTCTTTTTTTAATTTCAGGCAGTGCCCTTGCAGGATTCTTTGCAGGTATCTTACTGGAAAAAAATGAAGACCCATACAAACGAAAGCTACTCGTAAGCAGTGCAATCATAATGAACATACTTTTTTTGGCCGTATTCAAATATGCCAATTTCTTTACCGATTCGCTGGAAGCATTATTAAATCAGATGGGGTTTCAGGCAGATTTCATCACCTTAAAAATTATTCTGCCTATTGGTATTAGCTTCTATACCTTTCACAACATAAGTTATATCATTGATGTATACCGAAAAACCATTCCTGCAACAAAGAATCTCATTGTCTATGCATCTTTCATGAGCTACTTCCCGCAATTAGTTGCAGGTCCCATTCAGCGCGCAAAAACACTTATACCGCAATTTCAGAAAGAACGAAAATTTGACTATGCAACTGCCGTTGCCGGCATGCAGCAGATACTCTGGGGGCTTTTCAAAAAGGTAGTCGTTGCCGACACCTGTGCCCCGCATGTAAACACAGCCTTTGCACACTATGAAACCTTACCTGGAATACAACTTCTGCTTGCAGCCATATTATTTGCCTTTCAGATCTATGGTGATTTCAGCGGCTATACAGACATGGCTTTAGGCATCAGCAAACTATTCGGCATTGAATTAACAACCAATTTCAAAACACCTTATTTTGCACGCTCCATCCCCGACTTTTGGAAACGCTGGCACATTTCATTAACAACATGGTTTAAAGATTATGTATACATTCCGTTAGGCGGAAATAAAAATGGATTGGTCACGACCTTACGCAACACGTTCATTATTTTTTTAGTCTCCGGTTTCTGGCATGGCGCAAACTGGACCTTCATTTTCTGGGGACTGCTTAATGCCTTGTATTTTATACCATATTTATTTTTCAAATCTACTCCCAAGTCCGGGCACTATGCACTACCGGATTACATTCAGATGATTTTTGTTTTTGTTTGTATCTGCTTCTCGTGGATCTTCTTTCGCGCCAACAGCCTTACAGAAGCATTTGCGTATATCACACATGTATATTCAAATCCGTTTATAACTAAACCTTTTCTGGCCATATTACCACTAAGTGTAGCAGCACCCATTCTCTTTTTATTAGCTGTGGAATGGCACTATTTCAGGACGGATGGCTTCCGTGCAATTGCATTTAACTACCAATGGCTGGCATGGGCATTTTATGTATCAATGATAATTCTTATATTAATGAATATGTCATTTCATCAAACCAGTGATTTCATTTACTTTCAATTTTAGCCAGATGAAATTATTCAAACATAAACTATTTTTATTAGCGGGCATTACACTGGCAGCCAGCTACGTGGTTTATTTCGTATTGAATGCCTATCAATTGAGTTATTATAAGCAAAGTTTAAAAACCCGCTGGGCGCTTGAATTAAAGGATCAACATGTTGATTATATATTCTTAGGTTCTTCAAGAATGGCTAATATGATTTCCTCAACGGCATTTGACAGTTCTTTACATCAAACCTCTATCAATCTGGCAACACCAGGTTCTTCTTATGGTGAAAGTTATGTACTCTTTCAACAATACCTGGCAAATGGAAATACCGCAAAAACACTCGTACTTTCATTTGATTTATTTAAATCACGACACCTGGATTTAAGTGCCGAACCAATCACTCCGCTTGTGTTTAAACAATTTGATTTTTTCCCGTATCAGGAAATCCCTGAAATAAAATCCGTATACAACAGCTACACGGCACCGTGGCATATGTATCTGTGGAAATACCTGCCTTTCTCCCGGTTCGCAGAATTTAATACCTACTTCAAGGCAGACTCCATGCTGCAGTTTGTCATGGATGGGAAACCGCAGCATGCATCGTTTAATACACATACAGGAGAACAGCTTATCCATAATTTTACATTCAAAGGCGAACGTATCTCAGCGCCAGGCGTAGTGCGGTTAGGACCGAGAAGTGAAAAATACTTATTAAAAATTCTTAGCCTTGCTAAAAAAAACAACATTTCAATTATACTTGTAACTGCGCCTTATTATAAAATGGCCACGTTTGACCGCACCATACATAACACCTATGTATCTTTTTTAAAAAATACCTTCAATACGCGGTATATTGATTTTACAGCATCCGGCGCATGGAATTCATACACATATTTCTCAGATCCTATCCATACCAATGTGTACGGAAGCAAACTATATACAAAAATGCTGTGTGACAGTTTGAACGTGAATAAAATAACAAACACATCTTCTGAAAATGAAACTTATTTTTAATAAGTCTCACAAAGTCAACAGACGAAAAATTTTTGAGATCAGATGTTGTTTTTTAATGTAACCTCCCCCCATTTATCCATTAAATTCAGTAATTCCTCTAGCGAATAGCCAAGCTCTGTTAGCTCATATTCCACTTTAGGAGGCACCTGCGCATGAATTATTTTATTTATCAATCCATCCTGTTCCAATTCTTTTAATTTTGAAATAAGCATGCGTTCTGAAATGCCAACAAGCTTATTTCTTAGTTCAGAAAACCGCAGCTTTTTTTCATGCAACAGAAATGAAAGAATATTTATTTTCCACCGGCCTCCGATTACAGACAATGTAAATGCGATACCACAGTTGTCTTTCCAGTATACTTCATTAACACTATTTGTTGAATTTTCTTTCCGTTTTGCCATACATACTTTTTTGTTCGTTCCATACAATTCTGTATGCGCTGCTATTAATACAAGTAAATAAAGATATTTATAAAAAAATAAATCTAAAAATGGAAACAATTAAAACAACCGTTCATTGGTTAAGTTATACCTATTACCTGTATGTATTTGGATATGCTTCATTATTCAAAGTATTTCAGAAAACAACGATGATGCAGAGTATGCAATCATTCGGATTTAATAAAACATGGACAATCAGCATCGGTATTCTGGAACTTACAGGTGTGCTGCTAATCGTTGCAGGCATAGTTATACATCGGTTAAAAGCCATTGGCATTTTACTTTTGCTTCCCTTTGCAATCGGTGCTTTCACGGCACATATGGCACATCAGGAATATAATCATTTCTATAACTCTTTAATTGTTTGTGTACTGAGTATCATACTGCTTGCAACAGACAAAAACGTTAAAATAACCTTGTCCTAAAAACTAAAATGGTGGTAGCGCATACTTAGTTACCGCCATTTTAATTTATGTATTTTTCTTAGAATCAAAACCAGAAATTATTGTGTATTTTTACATAGTAAAATCCCATACCGTTGAAATATACCATTCCTACAACCACACTGCCTGTACAGGAAATTGTTCCGCAGGTTATCAATCACTTTCAAGACAATACCACCCTTATTGTAAAGGCTCCGCCGGGAGCCGGTAAAAGCACCTTGCTTCCACTGACTTTTTTAAATGAGTCGTGGCTGGAAGGTAAAAAAATCATCGTACTGGAACCCCGCAGACTTGCAGCAAAAACGATTGCTACGCGCATGAGCCAGTTGCTGGGCGAACAGGCAGGAGAAACCGTTGGCTACCGTATCCGCTTTGAAACAAAGATCAGCGATAAGACGCGTATCGAAGTTGTTACAGAAGGCATACTTACACGTATGCTGCAAACAGATAATACGTTAAAAGATGTTGCGTTGGTAATCTTTGATGAGTTCCACGAACGCAGCATCCATGCAGATGTTGCCCTGGCGCTATGTAGGGAAGCACAGCTGACCAAGCGGAATGACCTGCGCCTGCTGATTATGTCTGCAACAATGGATCTGCCGGAGTTATCTGCCAAACTGAAAGCGAAAATCATTGAAAGCGAAGGTCGCCAATACCCCGTCGAAATTCATTATACAGGTGTAACAGACATGCACCTGCTGCCCGAGCTAACCGCACGTGTGGTGAGCAAAGCCAGCAAAGATAATAAAGGAGATATTCTTGTTTTCCTGCCCGGCCAGGCAGAAATAAATGCCTGCAGAGATCTGCTTGACAATAAACTTAGCAATACCGTTGTTCATACCCTTTACGGACAACTTCCTTTTGCACAGCAGCAGGCAGCGCTCCTGCCCGATCAGACAGGCAAACGTAAAGTTGTACTCGCAACTTCCATTGCAGAAACAAGTTTAACAATCGAAGGTGTCACAACGGTTGTTGATTCGGGTTTTGGCAAGCGTTCTAAATTTGATCCGCAATCCGGATTATCCCGTCTTGAAACAGTGAATATTTCTGTCGATGCTGCTGATCAGCGTGCAGGCCGTGCGGGGCGGTTATCTGCTGGTACCTGTTACCGCATGTGGTCGAAGGCGCAGCATGAAACCTTACAGAAGCACCACCAGCCGGAAATAGAAATTACAGACCTCTCTTCCCTGGTACTTGAAATGGCCGTGTGGGGAATCTCCAATATTTATAACATGGTCTGGCTTACACCGCCGCCGCAATCACATGTAAAACAGGCCAAAGAAACGCTGCATTACATCGATGCACTCGATCGCAATAAAGTTACTGCGCATGGAAAAAAGATCCATCAGCTGCCTTGCAACCCACGTATCGCACACATGCTGCTGATGGCTGAAAAACTGGAGCAGGAAGCCTTAGCAACAGATATTGCGGCAATCATTGAAGAGAAAGATCCGCTTACAATCAAAGAAGCAGGCGTTGACATCAACGAACGGATCAAAGCGCTGCGCCGCTTCAGAAGAAATGACGGTAAAGGGCGTGCCTTTGGATTGATTGAACGTGTTGCCCGATCATACAGAGACCTCATGGAAATTGAAGTAGAAAATGAAGGCTTTGATTCTTTCATGACAGGTTTGTTATTGGCACATGCATATCCGGAACGTGTTGCATTTGCACGCCCCGGTAATCAATCACAGTTTCAGCTTGCAAATGGTACCTATGCGCAGTTCAGCCACAAGGATTCTTTGTCGCGCGAATCATGGGTATCTGTTTCACACATTGATGCACGCGAAGGAACCGGAAAAATTTTTATGGCTTCACCGTTGAATCCAAAAGATCTGAAGGGCATGGTTAAAACTGCTGTATCGGTACATTGGGATCTGATCAGCAATGATCTGATCGTACATACAGAATTACGTATCGGCAAGATTGTCTTAAAGTCTTTCCCCATGGATGATCCAACCGATGAAGAACGTTCAAGAGCCTTATGTGATGTGGTAAAAAAAGACGGCAGAGAATTATTACATTTTACACCTGAATTTGAACAGTGGCAAGCAGCTATGTTTAGAGCACAGCAACAGCACCCGCTGGCACAGTTTCCCGATGTAGATACAGAATCGCTCTTGCTTACCTGCGACGACTGGCTCACGCCTTTCGCAGACGAGATCGAAGAAAAAGATGATCTGAAAAAACTGGATCTGCTGCAGATCATTTCTGCACGGATTCCGAAAGAGCTGCTGAAGCTTGTTGATTAGGATTCGCCGGATTAAAAAATTATTGGATTTCACACAGGAGTTTATAACATTTTCGAAATTTAACATCTTGACACTGTTATAAACTCCTGCCTTTTGTATGTATAATATTTGTTCAGTATCTTAATCGTACTAATTACTATTGAGTTCTATGAATAAGTCAATTCAAAAATTATCACTTATTATTATATTTTTTTTCCTATTCCTTTCTTCTTTCTTTTCTACTGCACAGCACGCCACTACAATCTTATTGGAAGGTACGGTTGGCAAGGCTTCTATCGTAATGGAAATTACCATGAATGGATCAGAAATATCCGGTAATTATTATTACAAACGGTTCAAAAAAAATATTCCTCTGGAAGGTCGCTATACTGACGGAAAGGGGATTGAACTCACCTACGAACACTGGGACACAAAAGAAACATTTACCTTGCTTGATATTGGTTCATCTTCACTGTTTTATTCTGGCACCTGGCAGAATACAGCACAGGACGAAAACGGAACTGTTACATCAAAATCATTACCTGTTAAATTAAAACCCTTTGATGTTTCCAAAATACCTGCGCGCAATTCGTTTGTTAAGCGAAATAAACTTTCTGAATATGAGTACAGCATCCTGGCCCCTATTCTTCTTATACAGGATTCGATTCAGCAGGTAACTCCTGAATTTTCCATTACGTGGTTGCGAGATACCATTGCAGATTTTCGCTGTTTTCGCATAATTACAAAAACAGCTTCAAAGGCAATTGATTCTATTAATATTTTTCTTGAAGATCTTCAATTTTATGAAATTTCATCTTTCCTGAATTGCGAAGGAAGCGAATACACAAGCGATATTTCCAGCGTGTACATACGCGGACACGTATTAAGCTTTGCAATATCCAATAGCTATGAGTGCGGCGGTGCACACCCCGATTTTGGTACTATGGGCCGTACATTTAATCTGGAAACAGGTAAGCGAATTGAATTGACAGATCTTTTATATTTTGGGAAAACAGAAGCAGACTATAAAAAAGAGGATTCATATAAATTCAGCATTGAATTTACGAAACCACATGTTGCTGCATTACTCACAAAACTTTATCCGGAAGAAATGAAGAAGCCTGAAGATGGGGACGAAGTATGCGATTATAGTGACCCGGATGTATGGGGCGCATACTCCTGGTATCTAACAGAAGAAGGACTATATATCTATCCCTATTTTTACCGTGCAGCGCGCTGCTGCGATGGTGCAGAATTCTCTACCATCCCCTACAAGGTTCTGGTAAAATATAAAAATCCCAAAGTAGTGATTCCGATGAAATATTAGTGAACTCATTTCCCTTAGATTTTGTATTATCAGCAACAAAAAAGAATTTCATGGAAGCAACAAATAAAATGAAGGTAGAAGTATGGAGCGACATTATGTGTCCCTTCTGCTACATCGGAAAAAGAAATTACGAAGCTGGTTTAAAGCAATTTGCAGACAGCAATAACATAGAAATCATCTGGAAAAGTTTTCAGCTTGACCCGAACATTCCTCAGGATACAGCTGTAACAGAAAATGTATATCAATATCTTGCAGAGCGCAAAGGCATGAGCTATGAACAATCGGTACAGATGCACGACAGTGTAGTTGCAACCGCAAAAAAGGCCGGGCTGGATTACAATTTTGATAAAGCTGTTATTGCAAATTCATTCAACGCACACCGCATGATTCAGCTGGCAAAAACCAAAGACTTGGGTGATGCTGCAGAAGAACGTTTATTTTATGCTTATTTCACGGAAGGCAAAAACGTTGGCAACTCCTATGTATTGATTGAATTAGGTAAAGACATTGGGTTAACCGAAGCAGAAGTTCAAACAGCTCTAACGGATGATACGTATGCCTACAAAGTAAGACAGGATGTTGAGGAAGCACAGCACTTAGGCGTACGCGGTGTTCCATTCTTTGTATTCGACCGTAAGTATGCTGTTTCAGGTGCACAGCCTCCGCAGGCTTTTCTGGAAACGCTGGAAAAATCGTTTTCAGAATGGCGCAAAGAACATCCGGCTTCTCCATTTGAAGTATCCGAAGGACCATCGTGTTCTGTTGATGGCTGCGACTAATTACAATAGATCTATTTTTCATTCGATATCCGGCGTACAATTATTCTCCGGAATTCAGTACAAACTTTTAGCCCCGGGATGAATCCCGGGGCTGTTTTACAAACATACATTATTATCCTATCTTAAATAATGTAATTCAAGCTCATACATTATTCTGTTTCTTAACAGCAACTATTGGTGCATCTTTTGCTTTTCTGCTTCAGTATGTGGAACTTAACCCTGTATTCGTTCTATACGTTAACTGTGTGGGCGAAATCTGTATACGTAACCCTGAGATCTTATGAGATTTTTAACTTTAACCATTTTATCATTCTTTACACTTACTCTTGCAATGGCACAAACAGATGGTATGAAACAACGTTGGGACAAAATTGACGCTTATTTAAATGAATCCTTACCTAAGTCTGCGTTAACAGACCTCACGAAACTTTACAGCGAAGCAAAAGAAAAAAAAGATGCAGATACGCAGATCAAAGCATTGATGTATATCATGCGCTGCACGGATATGTCTGAAGAAGATGCTTTTGAAAAAGACATTGCTTTTATACGCAAAGAAATTAAGACTTCTGCCTTCCCGGTTAACGCTGTTCTTGAATCCATGCTGGGAGAAATGTACTGGCAATATTTTCAGCGCAGCAGATACCGTTCTGATATCAGTGCTTCTACCAATGCAGATGATACGGATATTCAGACATGGGATCTGAAAACAATTCTGGAAGCGGCTATCAACTCCTATCATGCATCGCTCAAAGATAAAGAGCTGTTGCTGAACTATCCGACAGAAACATTAAAAGAAGTTATCTATAAAAGCAGTAATCATGTTTATACAGCCAATCTGTACGACTTTCTGGGTAAAAGAGCACTGACATTTTTCCAGTCGTCAGAATCAAGTGTAAGCCGCCCTGCGGAACAATTCAATCTGAATGATGCACGGTATTTTTCACTGCCTGCTGTATTCACCACATTAACCATACAAAGCGAAGACACGCTGAGCCTGCATTTATATGCCATGCGATTGATGCAGGACCTGGAAAAGATCCATCTGAATGATAGCAACCCAACTGTACTTGTTGATCTGGCTATAAGCCGTTTAAAGTTTACGTCAGCACATTCAGGCCTTCCAAATGCTATTGAGCTTAAACTTGCTGCACTTGAAAATCTGGAAGCATCTTCCTTACCCTATCCGATCTCAACGGAGGTAAGTTATGAGATCGCGGTGATCTGGCATGAACGTGCTGCGGATATGAGCGGCTTGAAAAACAGTCCGAAGTATCCGGATGCAAATATTAAAAGCATACAGACGTGTGATGCAGCCATTAAACGTTTTCCGGGCTCTGAGGGTGCCAACCACTGTGAATCTGTAAAAGAAACAATCCTTAAACCATCGCTTGAATTAAAACTGGAAGAAGTTAATATTCCGCAGGCACCTTTCCGCACGCTGGTTGCTTATAACAATATCAAAACCCTTTCACTTCGTGTGATCCGGTTAACCGCGGAAGAATCGGAAAAATTAAGAAATGATCTCGACTACCGGTACGATGAACGTTTCGAATCATTCAAGCCTTATCTTGACCGCACACCTGTAAAAAAATGGTCGGTTGGTCTGCCGCAGGATCCGCAGCTGCGCGGGCATCACACAGAAGTTGTTATTGACCCGCTTGCAGAAGGTTTTTATCTGATCATTGCTTCAGATGTTGAAAAGATTGAAAAACAGAAAGCGCTTTTTGCATATACGTTTACAACCGTTTCAAACATTTCATATGTAGCACGTACTACGGAAGGCAAGGTGCAGCTGTATGTATTGAACAGGCATACAGGCAAACCCATTAAAGATGCACAGGTAAGCGCTTATACAAACGAATATAATTATGAAACACACCGGAACCGGAAAAAAGTAATAGGTATCTTTCCTACCGATGAAACTGGTTACACAGAAGTAAAGGCTGCAAAAGATAGCTATTCGTCTTATGTAAATTTTGATATTAAAACAAAAACAGATCGCTTGATCAGTGATAACAGAAATTCCTCGGGGTATTATATCTACAATGAAAAACATCCGACCGGTAATTCTTTTTATCATACGTCTATGCTGGTGTTTACAGATCGTGCCATCTACAGACCCGGACAAACAATCTATTTCAAAGGCATTGTATTTAATACGGATGTAAAAAATACATATAACGTTAGTAAAAATACTCCCGTACGCATTTATTTCTATGATACGAATAATAAAGAAACGGCATTTGCAGATCTTGTCACGAATGAATTTGGATCTGTGCAGGGAACTTTTACCGCACCAGTCGGATCGCTTACCGGAAGCATGCATATTGGCAATGACATGGGGAATGCCTATTTCAATGTAGAAGAATATAAGCGCCCGAAGTTTGAAGTAAAGATACAGCCGCTTACGGGGCAATATAAACTGAATCAGGAAGTAGAAGTTAACGCTTTGGCAAAAGCCTATGCCGGGAATGCTATAGATGGTGCAGAAGTTAATTATCGTGTAGTACGTCAGGTACAGATCCCTTATTGGTACGCGCGTTACTGGGGTTACCGCAACCCGCAGGAAACGGTTATTATGACCGGAAAATCTGTTACAGATGCAGCTGGTGCATTCTCCATTAAATTCGCTGCCCTGCCTGATGCCTCCGTTTCTCCGGAAAGCAAATCAACATTCCTGTATACCGTATATGCGGATGTGATTGACATCAATGGTGAAACACACAGCGACCAGCTCTCTGTTTCAATCGGTTATTCTTCTCTGGTATTAAACATTCAGGCTCTTGCCGTTGTTGAAAAAGGAAAGCCATCCGCATGCACTTTTTCTGCTGCCAATCAATCCGGAGAACCTGAAGCCGCAACCATACAGGTAAAAGTTTTCAAGCTGGCAGCGCCTGCTAAAGCATTACGTGAACGTTTATGGGAAGCACCGGACAAGCCCCTGTTAAGCGAGGAGGCGTTCCGGAAATTATTCCCGGAAGATGTATATGCAAATGAAACGGATCAGGAAAATTTTCCTCAGAAATTAATCTTCGAAACAACCCTGCAGGCAACCAAAGAAAAAGGCGCGGTATGGAATGTACCTGAAAACTGGGAAACCGGACAGTATCTTGTAAAAGCAACAGCACTGGATAAAGATAAAACCGAAAGTGAAACACAAACGACATTCACTAAAACAGATCCGTCAGGCAGCAAACTTCCATATGCCATGCAAAAATGGACAAACGTTTTACCTGCCAGTACACAACCGCTGCAGAAAGCCATGTTTGAGATCGGCTCATCTTTCTCTGACGTACATGTGATCTGCGAAGTGGAACGTGACGGAGTAATTATCCGCAAAGAATTTATTACACTGAAAAATGATATTAAAAAATTTGAACAGCTTATTACTGAAGCAGACCGTGGCGGCTTAGCTGTGCATTATGTATTCGTGCATAATAACCGTTTGTACGGCGGCACAGAAAACATATCCATACCGTTTAGCAATAAAGACGTAACGATAAAATGGGAAACCTTCCGAAGCAAGCTGCAGCCGGGGCAGGCAGAGCAGTGGCGTGTAATCATCAATAAAAAGGATGGAGAAAAACAGGCTGCAGAATTTTTAGCTACGATGTATGATGCTTCGCTGGATGCCTTTGCATCCCATTCCTGGTTTGTAAACCTATACCGTGCCAATTACGGCAAACTCAGCTGGATGAATAATCCCGCTACTTTCGGTTCCGAAGCGTTTACCGTATGGGATTATTATGGACATGGAGGTTATGGTTCGTATAAGTATTATGACCAATTCAACTGGTTTGGTTATTCCTTTGGCTATCACTATGGCGGCCGTACACGCAATGGAGAGCTGCGTAAAAAATCAGCACCTGGCGGCGGCGGGGAACTTCACGAAGAGGCGGAAATGGATATGGCAGCCCCAATGATGTCGGCTGTTGCAAAAGAAGAATCCAGAAATGAACGTGTAAATTTTCTTCCGCCTGTTGTAAAAGCAGATTCAGAAGTGCTTGCTGTGAAAGAACCTGAAGCGGTTGAACAGCCTGCGATCCGGAAAGATTTCCGTGAAACGGCTTTCTTTTTCCCGGATCTGAAAACAGATGCTGAAGGCAATGTAGTGTTAAACTTCACCATGCCGGAAGCACTCACACGCTGGAAAATGTTGGGGTTTGCGCATACCAAAGATATGAGCTACGGCTTCACGCAACAGGAAGTGGTGACGCAGAAAGAGCTGATGGTAGTGCCGAATGCACCACGTTTTTTACGTGAAGGAGATCAGCTTGTTTTATCTGCAAAAGTAACAAACCTGAGCGGTGCACCAATGAAAGGTACAGTAACACTACAGCTGTTTGATGCGGCAACCATGCAGCCGATTGATAAAGAATTAGGAAACACAGCACCATTGAAAGTATTTGGCGATGCCAACACACCAAGCGAAGTTAAAACATGGTCGATCCAGGTACCGGGGGGCTTTCAGGCGATTACTTACCGCGTAGTTGCCGCGGCAGGAAACTATAGCGATGGCGAAGAAAACGTAATACCGGTATTTTCAAATCGCATGCTGGTAACAGAAAGCATTCCAATGGTGATTACCAAAGGCCAGACCAAAACATATAATCTGGATAAACTTGCCACCACTACATCTAAAACACTTGTTAATCATCGTCTGACCTTAGAGCTGACGCCAAATCCGGTATGGTACGCCGTGCAGGCCTTGCCGTATCTGGCGGAGTATCCGTATGAATGTGCGGAACAAACGTTCAGCCACTATTATGCAAATTCGCTTGCAGGCTTTGTTGCCAACAGCAGTCCGGCCTTGAAACGCATGTTTGACTTATGGAAAAAAATGGAACCGGATGCTTTGCTTTCAAATCTTGAAAAAAATCAGGAATTGAAAATGCTCTTGCTGGAACAGACACCTTGGTTACGCGACGCAGAAAATGAGACGGAACAGAAAAGACGTATCGGTTTATTGTTTGACCTGACGCGCATGAACAGCGAACTTGACCGTGCTATCGGCAAGCTTGAAAAAATGCAGCTGGGTAACGGAGCGTGGCCATGGTTCACCGGGATGCGCGAAGACCGTTATATCACACAGCATATTCTTATTGGTTTAGGCCATCTGAAACATTTAGGCGCACAGGGCCGACATGATGAACAGATCGCAGACATGACCCGGAAAGCACTGGATTACAGCGATGCAAAGCTGCTGATGGATTATAAAGAATTAGTAAGACGTGTACAGGTTGATAAACTTAAAATAGAAGAAGTGCGTCCGTCGTCTCTTGAAGTACATTATCTGTACGGAAGAAGTTTCTTTTCTGTAAAAGCAGAAGGAGAACTTGCAACAGCCATTCAGTTTTACAAAGACCAGTCGCGCAAATACTGGACAGAATACGCCTTATACGAGCAGGCTTTGATCGGACTTACTGCCTACCGCGATGGCACTACAACGTTCTCTGATGCGCTGCATAAATCCTTTACAGAACGTGCAATCAGTACAGAAGATAAAGGCATGTACTGGAAAACCAATCCGGGCTATTATTGGTATGAAGCGCCGATCGAACGCCAGGCAATACTGATCGAATTCTTTGAAGAAGCGGCTAAAGACCGTATTTCTGTAGATAAAATGCGTTTCTGGCTGCTCACACAAAAACAAACGACACACTGGAAAACAACCAAAGCTACTACAGAAGCTTGTTATGCCTTATTGCTGAACGGAACTTCCTGGTTAAGCGCAGATGAAAGCCTTACGGTACAGGTTGCCAATACCAACGTAGTTTTCCCGAAAAGTGAACTGAATCCTACGCTGACAAAAGTGTGGAACACAACAGAGATTAAACCACAGATGGCTAAGGTAACATTAAGCAAACAAGGTGAAGGTGTGGCATGGGGCGCCTTACACTGGCAATATTACGAAGACCTCGATAAGATCACCACACATAAAAATGATCAGATTCAATTAACAAAAGAACTGATGCTTGAAGTACAGACTGCCGGCGGTAAGGTATTGACCCCTATAACGGCTGCAACAACTCTGAAAGCCGGTGATCTGGTAAAAGTGAAACTGGTGATCCGCTCAGACCGTGATCTGGAGTATGTACATGTACAGGACATGCGTGCAGCAGGTTTCGAGCCCTTAAATGTATTATCCGGAGCAAAATGGAACGGAAACTTTGGCTATTATGAAAGCACCCGTGATGCTTCTACCGATTTCTTTATCGGGTTCCTGCCAAGAGGTACTTATGTGTTTGAATACAGCCTGCGTGTGAATAATGCAGGTAACTTCTCGAACGGCATTACCAATATCCAGTGCATGTATGCCCCTGAATTTAATGCGCATTCACAGGGTATCCGAGTAGAAATCAAATAGATATCTATGCAATAAAAAAACACGGGGAAAATCGGGAAATCCTCTTTTTAAGTATGTATCTTAGTATAGCTATTATTACATGAACATGCTACAATTTCCCAAATCATACGATGCTACATCTGTGTTAGATGTAGCATCTTCGTATTAAATGAATAAAAAGAAAAACATTCTACTCAGGGGCAGATTTACTCCTTTTGATATTTACCTGCTTCAGACATGTTTTATTCTGATTGTGATATTAATTTTACTCTATCAGATTTTATCTTCCGATGCTTCACTCCTGGATATAGGAAACATTGAAAGCATTCTCTGCCTTTTTACATTTACGGCCCTGTTTGCATTTATGTATTGGGTACTATCAGAAAGATACTTTTATTACGAATTCAGCCAGGATAGACTTACCGTACGGAATGTTTTAAAGAAACATCAACACAATTTCTTTTATACGGACATCATAAAAATTATATTCATAGGAAAAATCGAATATCCCTTTATATATAAAAATACGATTCATATTATATTCAGGGAAAACAACATTAAAAAATCTTGCGACTACCAATCTATACAGCTGGAAACAAAAGACTGGATTGATTTTTTTAAAATAGCCCGGTCACTCAATATCGTATGGGAAGATTCGGATCAGCAAAACCTTACGTATATAGAAAATCATTTAGAATAACGGAACAGGTACGTTTAGAAATAAAACCGGCTGCAAAATACACACGCAACTGTTGGATCATCGATTATTCACGGCTCTTTTATGTTTCATTTTTTTCATTATTTTTATATAGGAGTTTCTTTAAAAACCTAATCAGCTACTATTATGGAAAATCAGCTAAAACATCTGAATCCGGAAGGACTATTCAAAAGCCCGGCATTTTCTCAGGTTGTAACTACAGAGGGAAGCGGCAAAACGATTTATATCGGCGGCCAAAATGCAGTTAACAGTAAAGCCGAACTGGTAGGTAAAGGCGATCTTTCGTTGCAAACCGAGCAGGTAATGAAGAATATTGAAATAGCGCTGCAGGCTGCCGGCGCTACTTTCAGCGATTTAGTAAAACTGAATATTAATCTTGTACATGGGCAGGATGCCATGCAAGGGTTTGCAGCGGCACAAAAATTTTTAAGTAATGCATCCAAGCCACCCGCAGTAACGGTATTATTTGTAGCAGCCCTGGGGCAACCTGATTATCTGCTGGAAATAGAAGCTATTGCATTTGTCGGAAAGTAACACGGTATACAAATCAATTATTTTATGCGCGTTCCTTCCGGTTATTTTATATACTATAATTAAGCGAAAAAAGCGCTGAGGTTGCGGTAAAGACCACGAAGATATCTTTCACTATTTTAGATAGAACCATACAGATCCGATCAAACATCTGTATATTCAGCAAAAAAATATTCGGTAAGATCTTCCTTATAATTTATGATCATCAGAAAAATTCAGGCAGCAGATATTCAACACCTATCGGTATTATTTGATGCTTACAGAATATTTTATAAAAAAGAAAGTGATGTGCCTGCGGCTGAAAAATTTCTGACCGAACGTTTTCAGAATAAGGAATCAGAAATCTTTGTAGCAGAAACGGATCAGAAAAAATTGGTTGGTTTCGTGCACTTGTACCCGCTCTTCTCCTCTACCCGAATGAAGTGCCTGTGGCTGCTCAATGACCTGTTTGTTGATTTCAATTACAGAGGCAAAGGAATCTCTGTGCGCTTGATTGATGCAGCAAAAAAATTATGCATGGAAACCAATGCCTGCGGTTTCATGCTTGAAACTGAAAAATCAAATACGATTGGAAATAATTTATATCAGCGCACAGGTCTTTCACTGGATGCGGAACATAATTATTATTCGTGGGATAACGTGTAACACCTATGAAATACTTTTTTCTATTACTTTTATTGAGTGCAGGCTGCTACCAGCAAACAGCTGTCCATACCACCATTACGGAAACAGACACAACAACATCTGTCAGTTCAACCAATAATAACCATGTAGTAGAACCAGAGCAATGGGATACGATCGCATGCGGTGATCTCAATACGGACGGTATTGCAGATACTGCTTTTTTATATACACCTCCAACGGTTAAACAAGTTGATGTAAACGGAACACTGGAATCTTATTTCGGCTGCGATACGGTGTGTTTTAACCGGATCACATTTTCATGTAATCTCCCTGAAATCATTTTCAACACATCGGTTTGGGGCCAAATAGAAAATATCGGAGATTTAAACAGCGACGGCATTCATGAACTGATCTTTTGTCCATTGTGGTTTCATAGCTGCCGGGGACAATTATATGTGTATAGTTTAAAAAATAACAAATGGGAAATTGTTGCTCAGGTTGCTGCAAACCGTTGTGAAGATACGCCGCTGAAAGATCATATTATTAAAATTAAAAAGAATTATTTTTTAGCAGGTGAAAAATTTGAAGATGGCGATATTGTAAAATACAACATGGCTATTAATCTTTAATACTAAAAAATATTCTTGTAAAATTTCCTTATAAATAAAAAGAGGAGTAAAACCAGCAGCTTCACTCCTCTTTCATATATTTTTTAAATAACTTATTTCACACGCTCCACGTATTCACCTGTTTCTGTATTGATACGAAGCTTATCCCCTGTTTCTACAAACAACGGAACCTGAACATTGATGCCGCCTTCAACCTCTGCTGCTTTCAATGACTTAGATGTTGAATCACCTTTGATGCCGTTCTCTGTGTAGGTAACAACCAATTCAACATGCTTTGGAAGTACACCATCCAATGGCTGCTCATCATCATCAAAACGGATTGAAAGAATCATTTCTTCTTTCACAAATTTAATTGCATCACCAAAAGCTACTTTAGGAACGGATATCTGTTCAAATGTTTCCTGATTCATACAAACCAGTGAATCACCTTCTTCATATAAATACTGCATTTCAACAATCGTCACCCGAACAATATCCACCTTTTCGCCGGATCTGAAACGGACTTCACTTTGTTTACCCGTTTTAACGTTGCGGCATTTAGTAGAATAAATTGCATTGCCTTTTCCGGGTGTAATATGATCGTAACTTAATACCGTTAGCAGTTCACCATCCTGCTTGAAAAAACACCCTTTTGAGATATCTGAAGTAGTTGCCATTGTTTTAATTTAAAGTCTAAGGTTAAAGGTATTGACAGAATCCGAGATTGGCAAATTAATTCTCGCCGAAAGAACACAACAATCTATATACTAAATACTTATAAAAAATAAGAACGTGCAGTACACGGAAATAACGCTGCGCTTTTGAAGCTTCCGGCATATTCGTTTTATTTGTATCTCGGCACCCAAAAAGATGTAAATGACGCGAATAAAACTTGAAACAACGATCCATGCTTCTCTTGAAATTTGCTTTGACGTTTCAAGAGATATTGATGTACATGTAGAATCTACAAAACATACCGGCGAAACGGCTATTGCCGGCACTACAAGCGGACTGATCGGGTTGGGTGAATCTGTTACCTGGCGTGCAAAACATTTAGGCATCTGGCAAACACTCAGTACGAAGATCACGTCCTTTACCTATCCTACGTATTTTGTAGACGAAATGACGGACGGAGCTTTTGCTTCTATGAAACACGAACATATTTTTGAACGGGAACAAACGTATACCCGCATGACCGATATATTTGTATTTGAATCTCCGCTTGGTTTCCTTGGCAAGCTTTTCAATACACTTTATTTAACCCGTTACATGCACAATTTACTGCAGCACCGCAATGACGTTATCAAACAGGAAGCAGAACGCCGGGCCGCCTCACACGCTTAAGCCCGCATATAATCAGGCTTCCAATACTTAATAGATTTTTTTATGTGATCGGGAGACAGTTTTTCGCTGATCGTACGTTCCGTTAACGCCACAAATTCTTCATCAGATGCAAAACGTAACGCTGCCAATTGGCCGAATGATAGGGGTTCAATCAATGTATCCAGACGTTTACCTGTGCTTGCAAAATAGCGGTAATATACTTCAAGCCGTACAATGCGGTTCTGATTATTCAGTGCATAATGCTGACGCATCATAAACGACAAAGCTGCCAGTAATAAAAACAAGCCTGTAAATGCCAGCCAGATGAGCACCTGTCCTTGCTGAGCAAACATCAAATAGATGCACACCGCCGTACAGGTTAATACTACAGGGTAAAACACGAAATGATGTGGTGTATAATAGCGGATATGATTTGAATAATTCTGAGTTTCCATAGCACGGTTTTACAGTTAGTGGTTTATTATAATTTGAAGTAGATATTACTCAATTTTCATATAAAATATGCTAAATTGTGCATAAATGAAAGATTTTTATCTGCCATTTCAGTACAGTATCCTTTTAATTTAAGCTCGTATGACTGAAAAAGAAATCGTTGATTATATTAAGAACAATGACATTCAAAAGATAAAATTTGCCTTTGCAGATATAGATGGTGTCTTACGCGGCAAACTCATTCATACCGATAAATTTTTAGATGGTTTAAAAGAAGGCCTGGGATTTTGTGATGTTGTCTTCGGCTGGGATAGTGCAGATGCTGGCTACGATAATGTATCCGCTACAGGCTGGCACACGGGTTACCCCGATAAACTTGCGCAGATAGATCTTTCTACATTCCGTTTAATTCCCTGGGAAAACAATACACCGTTCTTCTTAGCTGATTATAAAAACAACGACCAGACAGCTTTGCCTATCTGCCCGCGTACTTTATTAAAAAGGATCGCTCAGGAATGCTCTGCTATGGGCTACCATGCAGCGTTTGCACAGGAGTTTGAATGGTTTAATTTCAGAGAAACGCAACAGTCGCTCGTTGAAAAAAACTTTCACGACCTCACTCCTCTAACCAACGGCATGTTCGGCTATTCAATCCTTCGCCCTTCATTAGAAGATGCCTATTACAATGACCTGTTTGATCTGTTAGGTGCATTTGATATTCCGCTGGAAGGGCTGCATACAGAAACAGGTCCGGGTGTGTATGAGTGTGCTTACTTCCACGATGAAGTAGTACGCGCTGCTGATAAAGCAACCTTACTAAAAACCGCTGTAAAAGAAATCGCCAATAAACATGGTATCATTGCTACGTTTATGGCTAAGATCAGTGACAAGCTTCCGGGCTGCAGCGGTCATATCCACCAGAGCTTATGGAATACCGGTAAAACAGAAAATTTATTTTATGATCCGAATCAGGAACATAACATGAGTGACCTGTTTAAACACTATGTAGCCGGACAATTATATTGCCTGCCGCATATTGTTCCCATGCTTGCACCTACCGTGAACAGTTACAAACGCCTGGTCGAAGGTGCCTGGGCGCCCACAACCCTCACCTGGGGTTTTGATAACCGCACAACTGCCTTGCGTGTATTAAATCATTCGAAAAAAACTGCCCGTCTCGAACAACGTGTTTCCGGATCAGATACCAATCCGTATTTAGCTATAGCGGCTTCGCTTGCATCGGGTTTATACGGTATTAAGCATAAACTTTCATTAGACGTTCCCCCTACTACAGGTAATGGCTATGCCAACAAAAGCAACGGCTCTATTGCATCCAACTTAATGGATGCAACCCAATTAATGAAAAATTCGTCTATAGCAAAAGAATTATTCGGAGAGGCGTTTGTTCAGCATTTTACTGCTACACGTGAATGGGAATGGAGACAATTTTCCAAACACGTAAGTGATTGGGAAATGAAGCGCTACATGGAAATTATTTAAAATCATTAACACATATACACCCCAATGGAATTAAACAATTTGTCAGACATTATTACGAAGGCCTGGCAAGGATTTGATAGCAGCAAAGAAATAAAAAAAGTTGAAGATATCAGTGCAAAGGTATCTACCAATCACGTATACAGAGTTACCTTTGTAGATGACGATATCGTCATTGCAAAAATTTCTTTTTTTGGTCAATACGAAAACTTCAAAGAGGATCACCGCATCATTCATGCGTTATCTAATAATTTATTATATCCGTTTGAAAATGTATTAGGTAAATCGTTGTTAAAAAACAATCAGGTATATACCTTCCGTTATCAGGAAAACAAGATGGATGCCTGGGTTGTTTTTTATAACCCGATCCGCACGCAGCACAGGCTTCCCAAACGCTTAAGCGAATCCGACATCCGTAAGCTTGGCGAACAGATGGGAAAATTTCATAAGGCCTGTGCCAAATTAAGAAACGTTATTCCAAAATCTTCCAAGACACTCCGCACCGATATCTATAAACTGCTGGAATCGCTGGATGCTAATCCAACCTTATTCGGAACACGCGCGAAGGGAGATTATCTGAAACATCATTGTGAACAGTTTTTAAAAAACAGAAATAAGTTAAAAGTACGGGAATTCGATATTATGCCAGTATTCATTGACTGGAATATTGGTAATTTCTCTGTAACAGATAAGCTGGACCTATTCTCCCGCTGGGACTACGATTGGTTCAGAATGAGCTACCGCATGCTTGACTTCTATTTCTTCAGCCGTGTGGTTTCAGACATAGGCGACCGTACCGTATTCAGTTATGTAATCGGGCCGTTAATGGAAGACCGTTTCATTATTTTCTTACAGGAATACCATAAAGTAAATCCATTAACCAAAAATGAAATTTTATTCCTGAAAGAAGGGTATCGTTTCTTCATCTTAAATTATGTAATGAAAGACGGAAACTATTTCTTTAATGAAAAGTATGCAAGCAAATTACAGGCTGAAGCGTTTGAAATATACTTGCCTTCTATAGACAGAGACTTTGACGCAACCAGAATTCTGGAAGCGTTACACTTAAATTAATACCATTTTACATTCCGTACAACGCTGCCATCAGCAGTACTGTACAACCGAAACCGTATGCAGATCGAATCATTCAAATCCCTCTTACCTAAATACAAATGCATTTTCTTTGACGCATTTGGTGTGTTAAAAACCTACAATGGTTTATTGCCCGGCATTGAAAATACATTTGATTATTTAAAAGCGCAGGGACAGGATTATTATATTGTTACCAACGATGCTTCCAGAAGTCCGGAACAATTAGCTGACTCGTATCACAAGCTTGGCTTGTTTTCGATAACGGCAGATAAAATTATTTCGTCGGGAATGATCACCAAGGAATACATTGATCTTAAAGTAGACGGTGGTATTGTTGCATACCTGGGTACAGCAAACTCTGCAAACTACCTGGTAAGTGATGGCATAAAAATGCTTCCGGTAAGTGCTATTGACGATAGTAATATCGGTGAAGTAAATGCGCTGGTTTTATTGGATGATGAAGGCTTTAACTGGTTTCATGACCTCAATAAAACGGTAAACTTACTGCGTAAGCGTACCATTCCTGCAATTGTTGCCAATACAGATAATACCTATCCATTAACCAAAACGGATGTGGCTATTGCTATTGGCGGTGTTGCTACCATGATCGAAAGTATTTTGGGCAGGCGTTTTATCCGTTTCGGTAAACCCGACTCGCAAATGTTCATGTTTGCCTATGATATGCTGCGGCAAAAAATGGAGATCAGCAAACGCGAAATTCTGATGGTTGGCGATACACTGCATACCGATATATTAGGCGGAAATAAATTCGGACTCGATACAGCGCTTGTGCTGACGGGTAATACACGGATTGATGATGCCGAAACTAAAATTAAATCGACGGGTATTGTACCAACACACATTTGTGAGTCTGCCGTAATTGAATTGTAAAAAATCACTTCAACCCCAAATACACATACCTTATGAAAAAACTTTTTATTACCGCATGTCTGCTGGCTGCGTCTCAGAATATTTTCGCGCAATTGAGTGCGGGCATGGTCGCAGTTGGCCTTACGTCTGCCATAACAGCAAATAAAACATCCAACGAATATAATTTCAACAGCGGAAATCCGAATAAATATTATTCTGAATATGTTGTTAAACAATCAACATTTAATGTATCGCCAAGTGTGAGTTATTTTCTTTCCAATCGTTTCGCGGTAGGTGCGCAGGTTGGCTATGTTGGTTATGCAAATACAACAGAAACAACTGATAAGTATAATGCTCTTCCGCTTACTGATTATTCCTACACAAAAACGACCTCTGCCGGAATCAGTGTCATGCCGTATGTAACATATTATATTCCGTTGAACGATAGCAACAAAGTATATTTTTTTGTAAAGGGTTCATATAATTTCCAAAACAGTACAGGAAAAACATCTGGATATACAGAAACAACTTCATATGATGGTTCCGGAAATGTAACAAATGTAGTGCGCAGCGATGAATACGGTCCGAATAAAACAAATACTATCGGTATGCAATTAGGTATCAGCCCGGGTTTATTATTTATGCCAGGCAAAAAAATCGGTATTGAATTTTCATTGGGAAATTTACTTGGCATCAACTCAACAATCAGTAAAACAGATGATGATAATGGAAACACCAGTAAAGCAACAACAACCAATCTGGAATACTTTAACTTCAATACGTTAAGCGTAGGAACAGGTATTTATTATTTCTTCAGATAATATTTCTAGATTAATTATCTATATAACCTGGCATTCAAACATCTTGTATGCTTTAACCAACATTAACCGCTAGCTAAAGCAAAACGGCAATGAAGCAAGGCAGATCTTTTAATAAGATACGACGCGTTTCATTGCCGTATCATTTATTGAGACGAAAGCATATAATATTTTTAGATGTATTTTTTAACTGACAGCAACACCCATGCCACAGGAGCATACAAATAATAGTACGGATCAACTTCTTTCAGTACCGTTAAATATTCTTTAACAATCTTTCCATAGCCATAGTTAAGCGCCTGTCTGGTCTCATAGCGGCAACGTACTACAAGAGCTTTCTTTTCTGATTCGGTAGAACATAGCCACCATGCCTTTTTACAAACCACCAGCGTAGAAGCAAACATGCGTTCCTGGTTTTTTTTATAAAACAAACCGGATAACGAATCCGGCGTAAGGCGTTTGGCAGATAAGATTTCCGGCAAATACACATAGTTAAAAAGTCTGGACGAACGGATCCAGAAATCAAAGTCTTCATAGGCTAACTGTTCATCGTATCCATTCAGTTTATCGAAAACAGTTCTGCGAGCCAGCATGCTCACCGGATTGATGTAATACCTGCTCAATACAGCTTCAAACACCTCACCTTCCGGAATGGCTGTTCTATGCAAAGGATGATAATACGCCGGATAATGCGTTTGAAGCAGATTGCCTTTTTTATCCATAATATCAACATTGGTAAACACCACGCCAACGTTATCAGCTGCCGCTTCTAATACGTTAACTTGTTTTTTGATTCGATCCGGATACAATATGTCGTCTAAAGCAAAATCAACAATATATTTCCCCTTCGCTATTTTCAAAGCGCTGTTGAACGAAATACAATTACCCTGATTGATATGGTTTTGAATGAAAACAATATTCTTTCCCTGAATCAATTCCTGAATAATAGCAGCACTTCCATCGGTGCTTGCATCATCTACCAGAATAATTTCTATGTTGGAATACGACTGATTAAATAGAGAGATTAAAGCAGCTTTTATATAAGGAGCGTGATTGTAACTTAAACCAATGATGGTGACTAGCGGCTCTCTTTCAGCATCCATACACGTTTATAATAAAAAAGCATCAGTATTGAATAGACGATGTAACGGATCAGGTTTGCCACCGCCATTACTTCCCAGCTAAAATAATCCGTTCCTAAAATAAAGACAAGAATAAATACGACACCGGAAATAATTTCAAATAAAATAAAACGACGCGTATCGGAAGAAGCCATCAGCAAATAGCCGCCTACCCACGACAAACAACGCAGCCAATCGCCGATCAGGATCAATAAGAAGTATTTATCTGCCTGTATGAATTCTTCTGAAAATAAAATCTGAAATAATAATCCTTTCAGTATAAACATCGCTGCTACACCAATCAATGTAACAGGAGCATACAGCAGCATAAACTTTTTCACATAATTATGTAAGGCTGATTTATCTTTAATGCACTCTGATGCATACGGATAAAAGATGGTTGATAGAAATGCACCACATAAAAATACAAACGCTTGTGAGATCTTCACCGCCGATTGCCACAAGCCGGTTTCATACGGACCGATTAAATCAAAGGCAATTTCACGAACAATATAATCCAGCAACTTGCCGGAAATGAGCGATACAGCCCCCATGATGATAAGCGGCATAAAATAATCCTTACCATCAAACAGATCTTTTACATCGTTCCAGGAGTAATGAAACTTTCTGTAAACGGTAAGGCACATGTATATGAACACCGGAAAGTTCGATAACGTAACGGCTAAAATAATCCAGTATAAAGAATGTGAAACATTAAAGTATACACAACAGAACATACCAATCACCGATGTAATGCCCAATAAAAAAGTATAAACGGCATAGCGTTTCAGCTTATGGCGTGCTACCATCCACGAAGATGCCAGTAAATTCAATACAAAAAGAAAAAAAGAAACACCGATCAGCAAAGAAGCTTTCCAGTCAACGAATAATTCTTCCAGCGGCGATTCGGCCCAATACATGTATACAAGCAGACACACCCATTGCATTAAAAATATAATAACGTTCCATACAACCGTATGAACAATAATTTTTCCTGTATATTTTTTACTGTCCTCTTCCTGCGTCAGCTGATTGATGAACGCTTTATGAATTCCTTCCTGCGGAATGTGCATGAAGAAGGCAACTAAATTCTGATAGTGTGTTAATAAGGATAAACCGATCGGACCAAAATAAACAGATACGATTTTATTGTAGACAAACCCAAAGGCTACGTTTAAAAAGATACTGATTAAAGAAAAAAAGCTGTTCCGGATTTGATTCATACGCAGCAAAGGTACGGATTCAAATCAAAATTATATAATCCGCCTGCAGGCTTGTTTCGCTTAACATAAAAGCCCATAGGTATTTTTCTGAGAATCAATCCCCCCGACATTGCGTTTAAAAAAATGGAGGCCTTCGTTTAACACGCCTTCAATGGAAGAAACACCCAGATCAATGATTTTAATACCTTCGGCACAGGCCCGGTCGTATAGGGCCTCAATCAACATAATAGACGGACTAAACACATCATAATCCGGGTCTGAAGCCGCCAGAAAATAATATACAATATCTTTTGTAACCTGTACCCACACAGCATTGGCAATAAGTTTACCGTCTAAAAATACCCCTACATACCGATAAGCATCGGGAAGTTTTGTACTGAGTAAATCGTATTGTTCTTTTGAAATCGTAACAGGGTAATTTTTATACTTTCGTGATTTCAGGTACAGCGCATACCAGATATCTGATTCTATGGCATTAAAAAATACTGCCTGCGCGCCTTTCTGTTTTAGTATCCGCAGCGATCTGCGTTTCTGGTAATCAATGCTGCCTATAAATGATTTAGCTGCATCAACAGGTAAATACTGATTAACATCTGTATGCAAAAGTTTAAATCCATTGCTGCGTAAGGCTGCATCAATATCTGCAGCTACTGCTGTGTGGTAAAAAACCGGTGCTTGTTTTATGAATATTTCTCCGTCGCCACGTTTGCGGTAAGTTTCTACAAGTTCTTTTACCAATGTATCCAGCGCGTTTGTATCCGAACATTCAATACCGGCAAAGGGTGCGCGCAAGCCGCTTATATACATTTTGGGCAATGCTTCAATCATGTTAATGAAACACATCGGCGAGGATGCCTTATCTGCAAACGTTAAAGCCGTTAAACTATTTGCCTGTAAATATCTATTCTGGTTGAATAAAAAATGTGCTGTTTCCGTATCCAGCCGATTCGATTCGATGATCATATGTTACTTTTTATAAGCAGCAAAATCATTATAACTGCGGATATAATCTGTTTCTTCAAAATCATGTGACGCCAGGCATAACAATACCGCACCTTTTGACAGACGAATTCTGCGCCAGTGCATTACCGGAACAAACAGCCCCATCGACGGCGCATGGAGTTGAAATAGTTCTTTTTCACCCCGTATATTTTCCAGTTCAACGTCAACAGCACCGGCGGCGGCTATTAAGATCTGCCGGCATGCCTTGTGTGCATGGTTGCCGCGTTCTATGTATTCAGGGGTATGATATACCCAATACACCCGTTTGATCTCAAAAGGCACATGACGGTTACTTTGCGCAACCGAAATATATCCTACTTCTTCGTCACCGATTCCCGTAAAATGTATCCAATGAGGTTTTTCCAACATAGAAATTCTTTAACTTTGGTAAATATAGTGATTTACACGAATTGTCGTAAATACGCTGCAATCGTTTACCTGTAAGCAATGACCTATCTCTTTTTAACCATCCTTTGTACGTCTGCTCTGTTCATTTTATTTCGGTTATACAGTAATCTGAAAATTGATATATTTCAAAGTATTGTATGGAACTATGTAACATGCTCTGTTACCGGCGTGATACATCAGTACAATAGCCTTACGGAAACGCATTACATAAAACACATGGATACGGTAGTTGCTGCAAGCCTGCTTGGCAGTTGTTTTCTTCCTTCCTTTTTTCTGATCGGCACATCTACTCATCGGGCAGGTTTAACACCTACTACAATGGCGAATAAACTATCCATGGTCATTCCCGCATGCTTTGCACTTATTACCGGCATGGCTGTATTCAGCTGGATGCAGGTAATAGCTTTTCTGCTGGGCATTGTTGCGGTGTATCTGGTAACACAAAAAAATGCCGGATCAATTTCAACCAATGTGACAGCATCAAACCGTTACCTGCCCTGGCTTGTATTTATATCAGCAGGTTTATTAGATCTGGCGATCCTGTATGTTAACGGGCATATCGCACATCCGGAAAGTATAGGATTGTTTTCACTGCATACCTTTACAGCTGCCGCAAGCTGGGGTACGCTCACCTTACTTATTCTGTTACTATTCAAAAAATCTTCGTTTCAATCCAAAGCCATACTCAGCGGTATTGCATTAGGTATACCCAATTATTTTTCGGTGTATTATTTATTAAAAACACTGAACTATTTTCAGCACGATGGATCCTTTGTTTTCCCAATGCTTAACCTTTCCATCATTTTATTTACAGCACTTATTTCCTATCTCTTCTTTAAAGAAAAATTTACGGCAAAGCTTATCCTTGGTTTGGCACTTGCTTCAACATCCATTCTCTTATTATATCTGATCAAAGCTTAATATGAAGGATGATTTTTATTTTACCATTGCAGCATCTACAACTGCTGAATACAAAGAGAAAGGCAGCAAATTTCTGACCTTCTCGTATGCGGTTTCTACTGAGCAGGAAATAAAAGAAATCCTTCAGGAAACACGAAAAAAATATTACGATGCGCGCCATGTTTGCTACGGCTACATCATCGGTACAGAAGACCGGGTCATGAAATGCCAGGACGACGGAGAGCCAGCACATACTGCAGGCACGCCGATTTTAAACCAGATCCGGTCTAAAAATTTAACACAGACGCTGGTAGTAGTTGTGCGTTATTTTGGTGGAACTAAATTAGGAGTAAGCGGGTTGATTGAGGCATACAAAGAATCAGCCAAAGCATGCCTGAACAAAGCAACCATCCTTGAAAAATACCTTTCAGACACCCTGCACATTACCTTTGAAGCTGCTCTTCAAGGCGAAGTAATGCGGATGGTAAAAGAATTCAATGGACAGATCATCTCCCTGGATTATCAAAACAAGGTTATACTGCAGGTAGAAATCCGTAAAAGCATCACTCCTAAGTTCTTACAAAATCCTATTCTTGGAGTTACCGTGGAAATAGAGTGCAACAAGGAAGAATAAGGAATGGTTAAACTCTTGCTGTTCCTTTTATTTCCCTTTAAATACTGTTAATTTTAAATTCAGAAACTAATCTTATAAAAAATTGAATAAGAAAGTAAACGTTGGTTTGGTTCAATTGTCCTGCAGCAGCAATGTTAAAGACAATTTTGAAAAGAATGTACAAGGCATCCGTGAAGCAGCCGCGAAAGGTGCGCAGATCATTTGCCTGCAGGAATTGTTCGGTTCACTCTACTTTTGTGATGTAGAAGATTACGACAATTTCAAATTAGCAGAATCAATTCCCGGTCCGGCTACGGATGCGTTTCAGGCGCTGGCGAAAGAACTGGGTGTAGTGATCATCGCTTCACTGTTTGAAAAACGTGCAGAAGGTCTGTATCATAATACAACAGCAGTGATCGATGCGGACGGCAGTTATTTGGGTAAGTACCGCAAGATGCACATTCCGGATGATCCGGGTTATTATGAAAAATTCTATTTCACACCTGGTGATCTTGGATATAAAGTTTTCAAAACAAAGTTTGCTACCGTAGGTGTGTTGATCTGCTGGGACCAGTGGTATCCGGAAGCTGCACGTATTACGTCTTTAATGGGTGCAGACATCCTCTTCTACCCGACCGCTATCGGCTGGGCAGACCACCAGACAGAAGAAGTCAATACCGATCAGTACAATGCATGGCAAACGATTCAGCGTTCGCACTCGGTTGCTAACGGCACACCTGTTGTATCCGTTAACAGAACCGGAGTTGAAGCCGGCATGCAGTTTTGGGGCGGCTCCTTTGTATCCAATGCGCAGGGCCGCGTACTATACCAGGCACCGCATTTAACAGAAGAGATCCATGTACAGGAAATTGATATGTCTCAAACCGATTATTACCGTACTCACTGGCCTTTCCTGCGTGACAGACGCATTGATTCGTATGCGCCGATACAGAAAAGGTTTATTGATGGCGAGTAAGCTTAAAGCGGAATGTTCAAGGCCTAACGCTAAAAGCTCAATGGTTAAGAGCAGCGTTTAACCGTAAAGTTTCTTTCTAATAAATATGATAAGTAAAAAGGTCGTCCCGCTATTTGCAGGACGACCTTTTTTAATTTTAAGCTTTTCGCGTTAAGCCTTGAGCTAAAAGTTCTTTGTAACAAATACTTTATAAAACAAAAAGCCGCCCCGCTGATGAGCGGGACGACCTTTTTTAGCTTTAAGCCTTTAGCTTCAGGCGTTCCGCCTTTACGACAGTTTCTCCACCTTAACGCCAAACCAGCCTTTAATTTTTCTGCTGGCTTTGTAGTTGATATAGTACATGATCGGTACTAAGATCAATGTTAAGAACGTAGCAAAAGCTAACCCGTGAATCATTGTCCATGCCAGAGGGCCCCAGAATGCAACGCTGTCGCCACCAAAGAAAATATGCGGATTACCTTCTGCGAATAACCGTACGAAGTCGATATTCAGACCTACAGCTAATGGAATCAAACCAAGAATGGTTGCCGTAGCCGTAAGCAATACCGGCGTCATACGCACTTTACCTGCGTGAACGATCGCGTATTTCAGGTCGTGGCCTTCTTCCATGATAATATCGGTGAACTCAACCAGGATAATACCGTTACGAACTACAATACCTGCGAGTGCAATGATACCAACACCAGTCATTACAACCGAAATAGACATTCCGAAAATAGCTACCCCCAGCAATACCCCAATAACACTGAATCCGATTTCAGAAATAATCAGCAACGGTTTACTGATCGAGTTGAATTGTGTTACAAGAATGAATAAGATCATGATGAATGAAGTCAGCATAGCCATTCCAAGGAATGCCCCTGTTTCAGCCTGTTCTTCCTGTGCACCTGTTAACTGAATCAATACCTCTGTCGGCTTCTTGAAGCCAGGGATCAGTTTTTTGATCTCTGCATTGATTTCATTTGAATTGGCACCGGATAATACGTTAGATGATAACGTTACGATACGACGCTGATTTTTACGTTTGATACCGCCATATGAATTGTCAAAACGCGCTTTCGCAATAGATGATAAAGGAATCTGGCGGATCGCGCCACCCATGTTCATATCACGGAACGTAATTTTTGAATTCATCAGATCATCGATGTTTGTCCGCTGACCGAATGTGTATCTCAATTCAATATCATATTCATCATCCTTATCACGGAATTTAGAAACATCTTTTCCAAACACTGCATAGCGTAATTCCATACCGATCTGGGCTACAGAAACACCTTCTGCATTAGCTTTCTCTTTATCAATGTCAATTACAATTTCCGGTTTGTTTTTAACAACATCCGATTTCAGATCTTCAATTCCCTGGATACCTGAATTATCAATCGTTCTTTTTAACTTTTCAGAAACTTCAATCAATTCATCGTAATCATCACCAATAATTTCAATGTTGATCTCCTTACCCGTTGGCGGACCGCCTTGTTCCTGATCAACGATGATCTGTGTTCCGGGAATACCTTTCACAGCCTCACGGATCTTGCCCAAATAAGGTACTGTTGATTCACCTTTACGGTGTGCAAACTCAACAAAAGCAACCGTTACTTTTGCTTTGTGCGGAGCCGTACTTAAATCCATCTCATTTGCATCACCCGCGCCGATCGCAACGTTCGTAATGACTGAAGATACAATAGGGTTCTCGTGGCCAATGACTTTAAAAATGCGGTTTTCAACTACCTGAGAGATCGAATCTGTATAAGACTGATCCGTACCAATCGGTAAATTGATGTATGCGTAAATAAAATTCGGATCACTTGACGGGAAGAAAACCACTTTAGGTTTAACAATACCTGTTAAGATAATTGAAAAGATAAACATGAAAACAATACCACCTAACAATAGGAAAGGTCTTGCACCAACCAGACACCACTCAAGCACTTTTTCATATTTATTTTGTACACCCGGCCAGATATCGTCCTGGAAATGCTGGATCACATCTATGAGTACAAATTTATTTAATGAATACAGAAGCGCAAGAACAACCACAAAATTACCAAAACCGAATGAACCTGCTGCATAACCTAATAAAGCGATAACAGCAAATACAATCATCGTAATGATATAACCACGTGTAATTTTTTTATGGCTTTCATCATGCGCGTGCGGCTTCATGAAATCAACCGCAAATACCGGGTTGATAATATATGCAACCAATAACGATGCAAGCAAGGTTACAATCAATGTAACAGGCAGGAAGTACATGAACTTACCAATGATCCCTTTCCAGAATAACAACGGAACGAATGGAGCCAATGTAGTCATCGTACCGGAGAATACCGGCATGAATACCTCGCCTGCCGCTTGTTTCGCAGCCTGCTTGATCGGAACTTTTCCGTTTTCATAGATACGGTGCGTATTCTCTATAACCACAATCGCATCATCCACCACAATACCGAGTGCGAGCAGGAAGGCAAAGAGTACGATCATATTCAGCGTGATGCCCATCGTAGGCAGAACAATGAATGCGATCGCCATGGATAATGGTACAGACAAACCAACAAAGATGGCGTTGGTTGTACCCATGAAGAACATTAAGATGATAACTACAAGGATAAACCCAATGATGATCGTATTGATCAGATCATGCAGGGTTGTACGTGTTGCATCCGACTGGTCACCGGTGATCGTTATTTTTAAACCATCCGGTAATTTTGTCTTTTGCTGGTTTGCAATCAATTCCTGAATTTTATCAGAAGCATCGATCAGGTTCATCCCGCCGCGTTTAATTACGTTCAGGGTAATTACGTTCTTACCATTCAAACGGGCAAAGCTTTCTGCTTCTTTGTACGTGTCTTTTACACCACCATTCTCAAGAATGTCTTTCAGATATGTTTTAGCGCCTGACTGTGATAAGATCAAGAGGTTATTGATCTGATCCATCTCATCAAATTCACCTGTAACAGTAATGTTTCGTTTGATACCATCCATTTTAATGGTACCGCCGGAGATCGTTAAGTTCTGGCTTTGTACAGCGCGCTCAATATCCGAAAATGTAATATTCGCCGCTTCCATTTTGTATTTATCCACGTTGATCTGAATCTCACGCTCCGGTGCTCCGATGATGTCTACACGACGGATCTCTCTCATCGATTCGATCTGATCCTGCATATCATCCGCATACTTTTTAAGTTTGCTTAATTCATAATCACCCGAAAGGTTGATACCCATGATCGGAACCTGAGAAACGTCTACTTCAATTACCTGCGGATCATCCGGTAAGTCTGTCGGTAAATCATTCTTCGCCTGATCTACCGCATCTTTAACTTTCTGTTTCGCAATATTTACATCCACATCTGTATTGAATTCTACCAATACACTTGAATAATCCTGGATGGAATTACTGGTGATTTTTTTAACACCGGAAATACCCTTTACCTGTTTTTCAATGTGCTTGGTAACCAACTTCTCCATATCACTTGGCGAAGTACCGGGATATATGGTAGCAACATACATCTGAGGAAATACGATCTCAGGGAATTGCTCTTTGGGCATATTGAAATAAGACATCAAACCAAAAATCGAAAGGATGATGGTGAGTACATAAATACTTGTCTTATTATCAATGGACCAGCTACTGACTTTAAACTCTTTCATATGTGTAAGATTATTATTTGTGTGCAAAATGACTGCACATATATATCTATTGAGTTATACTGATTATTCAAATTTAATTGGCTGGCCTTCTACTAAGTCCTGATACCCGATCGTGATCAATTTTTCACCTTCTTTCAAACCGTCTAATACCTCTACAGAGTTATCATAATACTGTCCAAGTGTTATGAAACGCTTTGCAGAAATATTTCCGTCAACAACATATACATAATTTTTGTCGTTGTTGCGCTGTACAAGATTTACAGGAATTACAATCACAGCTGGATTTGAATAATCTTTGATCTTGATATAGGAAATCATATTTGCTTTCAGCAGATTTTTATCCTGTTTCAGATCAAGATCAACCTGGAACGTTCTGTTTGTCGGATCAATCACATCACCAACTACTTTCACACGTGTTTTGATTTCCTTATTGATGTCCGGGAACGTAACAATCGCTTCCTGATTTACTTTCACTTTACTTACATAAGATTCAGAAACAGCAGCAACTAATTTAAGATCACCTGTATTTACCAATCTGAATGCAGGCATGCCGGGCGCTAACATTTGTCCTTCTTTCGTATACACCTCGTCAATTACACCTGAGAACGGTGCGCGAATGGATGTTTTTGAATATTGTTCCTGTAACGTAGCTTTTCTGCTTTCTGCTGCTTCTTTCTGATTCTTCGCATTTAAATACTGAACTTCCGTTCCGATCTGCTGATCCCACAACCGTTTTTGTTTATCATATAACTGATTCAGGAGTTCAAGTTGTTTGTCTACTTCCTGAATACCTTTCATTAATTGATCGCCATCTGTTTTAGCAAGCAATGCACCCTTTTGTACCTGCTGTCCTTTTACAACATAAACCTGGTCTACAGAACCACCTACAGAAGAACTGATCTCAACATTTTTATCTGAATCAATTTTACCCTGAATCTGAAGATAATGTGTGAATGGTTTTTTCTTCACCTGTTCAAAACCTACAACAATATATTTTGTTGCCGCTCCTGCCGATGTATCCGTTTTTTTAATTTCTTCTTCTAGTGTTTTTATCTTTTCAGCTAACGTAGTCTGTTCTGATTTCAATTTTTCCAACTCAGCTTTTTTATCCGGTGCACCGCATGAAATGGCTACTGCCAGCAAGCTTAAACTTAAATATGTATATGTTCTGTTTTTCATAACGAATGTTTTTTTAAGAGTAAAATATTCTAAAAGAATTATTCTGTAAATAATGATCCTGTTGCTTTTTGATAATCAATTAATGAAACGAGTGCATTGTATACCGCATCGTAATAATTTGTCTGTGCGTTTTTAAATGAATTCTCTGCATCAACTACTTCCAGGTTTGATCCAACGCCTTCATCGTATTTGATTTTTGTTTGTTTAATCACCTGCTCAGCTAATTCTAAATTGCGTTTCTGCGATTTGATATTTTCCAGGTTGTTATCCAGTATAATCTTTGTCTGCTGTACCTGAAGATCAATCGCGTCTTCCATAAGTTCCATGTTATTTTCAACCTTCTTTACTTTAAGTTTAGCCCCCTGCTGCTGGTAATAGTGATTACCACCTGTAAAGATCGGCACGGTAAGTTTTGCGCCTACAAACCCATATCCATAATATTTGGTTGAATATAATTTCATATAGTCGTTATTCATGTTTATAATTCCGGCTGTACCAAAAGCAACCAGTTTCGGATAGCTAAGCGCCCGTGTATTTTTATAATTCAATTCTTCCAGCCTTTTCTGCGTTTTCAATAAAGAATATTCGATACGCGTATTGTAATCAAAGGCACCGGTAGAAGGATTGCTTACTGTATTTAAACGTGCCACTAATTCATCCAGTGTACCGCTCAATTTCAATTCCTGATTTACCGGATAGCTCATCTGGTATTTCAACAATGCATAGGTAAGAATCAATTGGTTCTGAACATTCAGACGATCTGTTTTTAAATTGTTTGAAGTTACTTCCAGACGGTTAACATCAAGACCTTCGGCAAAACCGCTTTTATTTACTTCTTTCAATTGTTTTAACGAAGTATCAATACGCGCAATATTAGCATCCAGCAATTTCATACGTTGTTCATTAATTAAAACCAGGTAAAATCCTTTCGTTATTTTATCTGTCGTCTCAATTTTTGTTTGTGTCATGGATTTTGTTGCAAGCTCGTTATATGTTTTTGAAGCTTTTAATCCAACGAGATAAGAACCGTCAAATATAATCTGAGAAGCATTCAGTGTTGCTGTATTTGACGCTTTCAACTGAAACAGATTCGGGATAACACGCGTACCATTCGGATCAACCCCTGGCGGTAAAGGCGCGCCTCCATTGATAAATTGATTAGCCGTTTCATTTGTCATGAACATTGGCTGCAACGCAACATTATACATGCTGCTCCCTTCAAAATTAATCTGAGGCAAACCATAGGCCCGTGTTTCATTCACTTTGTTCTTTGAAATCTGCTGGTCCAGTGAGGCATTTTTAACATCTGCCTGATTTGTAAAGGCATAATTGATGCATTCATCCAGTGTAAAAACGGAGTCCTGCTGTGCCTGCGCACCATGATAAAAAATCATGGCGACGAGTAAAGATAAAATTGATAGCTTCTTCATAGTTCGTATTAGTATATAGTCGTTTGTTCGTGTTCGTTATTCTTCTTCCTGTATCTGTTTGTATTTATTAATAAGCTTATGTCCTTTCAGTGTACAGATCCCGTATAGAAAATGCTCTAACAATTGAATCTGAACATCTGAGAAATATTTGCCTTCTTTAAATATCCGCGGGTTAAACCCCCATTCTACCTGCTCCATCCGCAGGCGGGATAAAATATCAATATTGATCTGTGTTCTGTAATAACCCATCGTTATTCCCCACTTCAAATTTTCTGACATCGAATTAATGATGCATTTTTCTTTAAAGCTCAGATAGTTTTCATAGGCTTTCGGATAATAGCGCTGAATCTCCATTAACAAAAACGGATTCATATTTGAAAACAATCCACGCATATATTCCGATAATTTCAATACCTCATCAATCGGATCCTTCGCTGTTGCATGGATCACATCTACCTGAGATTCCTGACTTTCCATGCTTAGTTTTACCGCTAATGTTACTAATTCATCTTTATCAGAAACATGCTGATAAATCGTTTTTTTAGAAACACCCAGTTTTTTAGCTACTTCATCCATCGTGATAGATTTTACTCCATAAGCCAGGAATAAAGATTCCGCTCCTGAAATAATTCTATTTTTCATTTCATCCATTGGCTTTTCACTTTTACCAATGCAAAACTATGGAAACTTTTTACATATCAATAGTTTCCATAGTTTATTTTATAAAATATCCAAAATGAGGGTATTAGAGTGTTTTTAATATAAAAATATCTGTAAAAAATTAAACTATTCCATTTTTATGGAGTCAAATAAATAAAATAAAACCCTTTACTGAATAAAGGCTTCCTACCGGGTAACTTGGATCCATCCTTTTTTTACTTCATCATTCAGATCAATGGAATAATAGTAGATACCATCACTTTCCTTGGGAAACCATTGAAAAAACCTATCCTGACTATAGTATACACGTGATCCCCAGCGGTTGTATATTTCTATGCCTTTGAAATATTTTGAACAGTTGCCAACGGGAATGTCACGCACCTGGTAAAAATCATTTAACCCGTCTCCGTTTGGTGTTACCAAATTTGTAATCTCCATTCCAGCAAAGGAAACTTCATTTTCGAATACAACAATGCGTTGCTGCACCGTATCTGCGTGTCCATAAATACAGCTGTTATCGTTTATTAAAAAATAAATATCATATATACCCGGGTACAGGTCATTGCAGTTGGGTATCCAGCTAAACGTTGAACGGATCGTAGAAGTACTGTCAAAAACATTTTGAAAATTCATGCTGCGTTGTGCATTCTGTATGGTAAGGGATAATACATCTGCAGGATCTGCATCTGCACCAAACACATCAAACGTAAGCAGTGAATCAACGCGCACCACCTGCGGATTAAGCGATGGAGAAATGAAAACTTCAGGTACTGCATTTTGCGGCACAAGCACTTTTACTATAAAATCGAGCGTATCATATTGTGCCGGGCAGCGTATATCATTAATAATAATATGAAAGTTAAAATCTGTTGTTGCTTTGAGTTGCTCCATCAAACAGGGATTGATGCACAGGTTCGAAACAATGGTATCATCAACCGGATTCAATGTTAATTGATTGATAAAATTCCATTTTCCTGACGGAAAATCACTTGTCGTTCTTACATTGATAAATTCACTCCTGCCGAATTGTGATGCATCAACATCTGTTATGTAAATGGGGATACAGCTTTCACCTTTGACCGGTACTTCAATAACAGCGCCTGTATGAAGTGGGGTGTTTCCAAAATCAATAACAGGTTTATTATTTGGAGCGCATGACTGCACATTAAACTGAAAATCTTTACGTACTTCACTCAGCAATATGTTATTTCTGTATTCGAATACTCTGATGCCAAAAAGAAATGTACCAGACTGCGAAGGATTAAATATCATTTGCCCGGTATGTTTGTCAATACGCATAGGAACCGTTCCCGGAACGGGGCTGTTGCCGCTGTATCCGCTAAGCCATTGTACGTTGCGGCCGTTTGATTCCTGTGGTGAAACTAAACTATATACCAGACTATCTCCTTCTGCATCTGCTGCGCTCATATCAAATGTATTGAGTGCATCCAGACAAAAATATTCGTTATTTAAGCGTTTGAAAAATGGCGTTGTGTTTTTTATTTTCCCTTCGTATTTTGTTGTAAATAAAAATATCTCCTGTTCTTGACTATAACTATTGCTACTGCTACTATACAATTTGGCAATATTTGTAATATCCGAACTTCTGCAGCACTGCACCCACCTTACTTTACATGCATCATAGGAATTAAATTCATTCAGGGTTACAACACTCTGATACACCTGTAAACTTGTTTTAACAATAGTTGAATTGACACAATAATTATTGTTATTGACCAGAAGTGTATTCGATATCAACGCTAGATATTCTGTGCGGATAACTGTAGTATTATTACCATTTGAAAATTCAAGCGTAACTGTTTCAATAGCGTCCGGACCATAAATTTCCTGATAATAACCTCTTTCATTTACATATTTATTTAATATGATCTGGTAACGATTATCTGTTCCTGTCCATCGGATAAAAATATCCCCTCCAACGATGTGTGTAGCGTAGCCATTGAACTGAAAAAACAATGCCGTTACCAGGAAGAATAGTAACCTCAACAACAATTTATCCATACTTTCCCTCAAAAGATACCTGAATATACGCTTTACGCTGATTTTTCCAGAAAGTTCCCGCTATTTCTGCTAACAACCCGTTCCTATCACCCGCTTTATCGTAATAAAAACATGTAAATAACTCGTTATGCCACGCTTCAAATCCTAAAAAGTATCTACCGGATAAATTAGAACAAATATATTCCGTATTTTTGTAGCCTTATGTTAGAAAGAGGTCAAATATTAGAATCTGTAGCGATTGAAGAATTAGGCGCAGAAGGTAAATGTGTAAGCAGATACAACAACATTGTTATTTTTTCGGAAAGAACAGTTCCGGGAGATGTTGTAGATTTAAAAGTAACACATTTTAAAAAGAAGAAATTCGGAGAAGCCAACGTTTATAAAATCATTACACCATCGGAACATCGTGTAGAAGCTAAATGCCAGCACTTTGGATTATGCGGAGGCTGTAAATTACAACACATCGATTACAGTACGCAATTACATTTCAAACAGAAACAGGTAAAAGACAACCTCGAACGGTTGGGTAAAATTGAGATACCGGAGATCATGCCGATTGTAGGTTCAGGCAAAACATATGAATACCGTAACAAGCTTGATTTTACCTTCTCTAACAAACGCTGGCTGCTGGAAGAAGAAATGAGCCTTGAACATGATACTCTGTATGGATTAGGGTTTCACCTTCCGGGAAAATTTGACCGGGTGATTGATATTTCAACATGCCACCTGCAGCCTGAACCCTCTAATTCAATCCGCCTGGAAGTAAAAGCATATGCATTAAAACATGGACTAACCTTTTATAATGTCCGTGCACACGAAGGGTTGATGCGTAATCTGATCATCCGTACCACAAACACACATGAAGTTATGGTATTGGTGCAGTTTGGAGAAGATAACAAACCAGCCATTCAGGGATTACTTTCACATCTGATCACTACATTCCCCCAGATCACTTCGCTGGTATATTTTATCAATACAAAAAAGAATGATACCTATTCCGATCTGGATGTGCATGTCTTCCACGGTCCTGGCTACATACAGGAAGAAATGGAAGGATTGATCTTCCGTGTCGGACCAAAATCTTTTTACCAGACAAACTCTGATCAGGCATACGAATTATATAAAGTAACGCGCGACTTTGCCGGATTAACGGGCAATGAAGTGGTATACGATTTATATACCGGTACAGGAACCATTGCAAATTTTGTTGCAAAAAAAGCGAAACAGGTTATCGGCATTGAATATGTTGCCGATGCAATCGAAGATGCAAAAGTAAATTCGAAGATAAACAACATCGATAACACGTTGTTTTATGCGGGTGACATGAAAGATGTCTTAAATAAAGAATTCATTGCGCAGCATCAGCGCCCGGATGTGATCATTACAGATCCGCCGAGAGCAGGCATGCATGAAGACGTAATCAATACCTTGTTATTTATCGGTGCCCCAAAAATTGTTTATGTAAGCTGTAACCCGGCAACACAGGCGCGCGACTTATCGATGCTTGATTCGGATTATGAAGTAAGCAGGATCCAGCCGGTAGATATGTTTCCGCATACAGCGCATGTGGAAAATGTTGTGCTGCTGACAAAAAGAGCGGTTAAAAAAATTATCCAGAAGCCTGTTAGTGAGCCGGCATAATGATTATGAAATTTGAATTCAAATAGTTAAATTCAGTAACATCAAAAACTGAATAAAAGCTATGGAATTAAACATCAATACAATCAGAGCACTGGCACAAGACAACATGCTGGCAAGTACAATAAAGCTTGAAGATTCTTTTATTGTGAATGAAAATGACAAGACTGAAATTGAAGCATTTTTAAGAAATGCAAAAATCGGATATCAATGTATTACACAATCCGGCGATAATGTACTATTTATCATCCAACCCTACGGAGAACAAGGCTGATATAAACTATACAACACATACATTTCTAATTTAAACGAATGAGTGACCAATCAAACGACCCCGAAATCAATGGTAAATTTTTAGGGACCGTATCTTCAGATTTTATAAAAGTATGTGACACCCTGAAAGAAGCAGCCTATCAATTAAAAGCGCGCGGCATTTCAGAATATCCGATCTTCCCGATCTGCAAAGCCAGCTTACCTTTCGGGCAATTGCTGCTTGGAAAAACAGAAGTAGAGACACAATGGAATTATTACTTTTCTACCGGAGATGAATTCCAGCAACTGGGATTTATTGACAAAGATAAATTTGATGCTTTTCAATCTACCTATAAAGACCCGGAAGAGTTCTGCTGCCTGTTTGTGGTAGATAAAGAGTTTACAAACTTTTTATTTATACCATATCCGGAAGATTAAATTGGCCTAACGCGGAAAGCTAAAAGCATTAGGCTTTCTGCGTTAAGCATTAAGCCTTAAAGTGATTCCAGCCCTGTGCCGTTACGGGTACTAAATGATCTCCCTTGGTATAAATATTAACACCTTCATCTGCTGATTTTATATAACCGATCACAGAAATATCCGGATGGTTTCTGACTTTTTCATAATCCGCCTGCGGAATCGTGAACAGCAATTCATAGTCTTCGCCTCCGTTCAGCATGATTGTTAGCGGGTCCAGTTCAAACTCCCGTGCGGTATCAAAAGTCATCGGATCAATGGGCAATTTATCTTCGTAGATATAGGCGCCTACGTTTGATTCTTTGCAGATATGCAGCAGTTCAGAAGCTAAACCATCCGACACATCAATCATGGCATTTGGTTTTAACCCTAACGTTTTAAAACTTTTAATAACATCAACACGTGCCTCCGGCCGTAACTGGCGCTGTACAATATATTCCTTATCCAGCAATTCAGGCTGCATCTCGGGGTTAGCCAGATATACCTGCTTTTCCCTTTCCAACACCTGAAGCCCCATAAACGCTGCTCCCAGATCGCCTGTTACGCAGATCAGATCATTCACCTGCGCACCGCTTCTGTACGCAACTTCTTCTTCCCTGCCTTCACCCACAACAGTAACAGAAATACCCAAGCCACTTCTGCTGGATGTAGTATCGCCGCCAACCAGATCAATGGAATAAGCATCACAGGCCAGTTTCATACCTGTATATAATTCTTCAATAGCTTCTACAGAAAAACGGTTACTCAAAGCAATTCCCACTACAATATGAGATGCAGTACCATTCATCGCTGCTATGTCAGAAACATTCACCGCTACTGATTTGTAGCCTAAATGTTTTAACGGTGTATAAGCAAGGTCAAAATGCACGCCTTCCATCAATAAATCGGTAGAAATGAACTGAAATACATTTTCATCGGTTCTTATTACAGCTGCATCATCGCCGATAGACTTAATTACTTTATCCGATTTTGCGGGTAAAAACTCCTTTAATCGGTCAATAAGGCCAAATTCGCCAATTTCAGATAATTCTGTACGTTTTGAGCTGTCCATTAATTTGAATTAATTGGTTACTTTTTATAACTTTACTAGTATTAACTCGACTAATAAGCGTTAAATTTATGAAAAAAATAGCACTCTTCCTTATACTTGCTTTTACAGTGGGAACGTTTACTGATTGTGTTAAATCAAGTAAAACATGTCGCCAGAATGTGAAAAAAATCAAGAAAAGAAGAAAAAATGATCCTCACTTCAAAGTATAATTTATAATCCTCCACTCACATGAAAACAAAACAAATCCTTATTGGCTTAACAATACTCCTGTTCTTAGGTGCTAGTTGTGTGCGTGCCAGCAAAAGCTGTAAAAAAGATTACAAAAAAGTAAGAAAAAGCAAGAGTGCCTGGACAAACTAAGGCGCTTATTTTCTTACTTATTTCATCATTCAACGAATTCCTTTGTACATTTACAACGTTAAACAAGAACTCTTTATGCTTTTTTAACGTTACGTATAAAAGTAATTTTGTAAAACCATGATTTCAATAACAGATAAAGCAAAAAATCACGTAGCCGATCTTCGCGCACGTGAAGGATACACAGAAGAGTATAACATTCGTGTTTCTGTTAAGGGCGGCGGTTGTTCTGGCTTGATGTATGATTTGGATTTTGACAATAAAATTGATGAAGCCGATCAGGTTTTTGAAGATAAAGGTGTAAAAATCTTAGTGGACAAAAAAAGCTTACTGTATCTGCTGGGTACAACACTTGACTTTACAGATGGCTTGAATGGCAAAGGATTTCATTTCGTAAATCCAAATGCCAGCAGAACCTGTGGTTGCGGAGAAAGTTTCTCTGTTTAACATCCTTTCTATATCAATAAAAAAGTCATCACGCTTAACGCGTGATGACTTTTTTTATTTAATGATTATCATCTTCATCTTTTTTGTTCAGCCAGCGCAGCTCATATAAATCATTGCGCCGCGTTTCCATATTACGAACCGAACCAAACTTACGCTGACGCTTCAACAGATCCAGATCCAGGTCAGCGATCAAGGTTGTTTCTGTATTCGGCGTTGCTTCAGCCAGTGTAGCGTCATGCGGGAATATAAAATCAGATGGAGAAAATATGCCTGACTGTGCATATTGAATATCCATATTCTCAACACCCGGTAAATTACCAACACTGCCTGAAATTGCAACATAACATTCGTTTTCAATGGCACGTGCCTGCGCACAGCGCTGTACACGAATGAACGCAGACTTGGTATCGGTTAAGAACGGAACGAAAATAATGTTCACGCCCTTATCGGCAAGTAAGCGCGATAGTTCAGGGAATTCAATATCGAAACAAATCAGGATCGCAATCTTTCCGGCATCTGTTTCAAATACCTTTAATTTATCTCCGCCCTGTAAACCCCAGTAATTGGCTTCATCAGGTGTTACATGCAATTTATACTGATAATCCCACGTACCATCTCTACGGCATAAATAAGAAACGTTGTACAGACCATCATCTTCATATTTAGGCATACTGCCTGCAATAATATTGATGTTATACGATACAGCCAGTTCCATCATTTTAGCACGGATCTCTTCCGTATAATCTGCTAAGGCACGCACCGCATCAGAAGCAGAGTTCTGATTGTATCTGGCCATTAACGGGGCATTAAAGAATTCCGGGAATACACAGAAATCCGCTTTATAACCGGAAACGGTATCTACAAAAAATTCGATCATGCGGTAAAGCTCATCAACAGAAGCCATGTTACGCATTTTCCACTGCACCAAACCTACACGTACCAGCGATTTATTTCCGCCAAACAATGTTTCTTCAATTTCATACAAGGCATTTTTCCATTCCAGTAATGCGGCGTATGCCTTTGAATCGCGGTCATCCGGAAGGTATCCCTGAATGATTTTCCGCAAGTGAAAATCATTGGCCAACTGAAATGTCAATACCGGATCAAAGATTTCTTTTTTCTTAACTTCTTCAATGTATTGACGCGGTGTTAATTTTTTAGCGAAATTTTTATAGCCCGGAATTCTGCCGCCCACAATGATTGCACGAAGGTTTAATTTTTCACACAGTTCTTTACGCGCATCATACAAACGGCGCCCCAATCGTAAGCCCCTGAATTCGGGATGTACAAAGATATCTATTCCATACAGCGTATCTCCTTCCGGATCGTGATTGGTTAAAAGCCCGTCGCCGGTTATCTGCTGATACGTATGTTTATCTCCATAATTGGAATAGTTCACAATCAGACTGAATGCAGCCGCAATCACTTTACCATTATCTTCAATACAGATTTGCCCTTCAGGAAAATGGTTTAAATGTGAACGCAGTTCTTTTTTCGTCCAGGGGCCGCCGATATCAGCGTATACAGATTCCATGATCTCAAAAATATCATCGTAGTCACTCAGTTTTATATTCCTGATTTTTAATTTATGTTCGGAGGAGCCTACTTCAGGTTCTTTATTTTTTGCCATAGAAATGTTGTCAATACTGGATAATTCGTATTTCGAAGTTACGGATCAAAAGCTGAAGTAAAAACCTTCGATCCGAATAAATCAATAATTTAACACCCGGATACAGATTAAACAGATTTAAACGAATCACTTCTGCTGCCTGACACATATTTACCTCATAATTTTCATCTGGAAAGGTTACTTTTTACGTATGTTAGCTATTATACAGATAACTTAGTTATTTCCTGTTTAGGACAACATCCACACGATGAAACACATTATAACCATTAGATTTCAACACATTGCAGGTATACTTTTTTTGATTTTCAGCAGCCTGAATGTGTATGCACAAAAAAAAGCTGTTCCGGCAGATTTTGAAGCAAACATCCTGTTAATTAAAGTGAAACCGGAATTCATCACATTTTTCAAGGATGCAAACAGTGTGGAAACATTTAAGATAAAAATTGCGCCGGCAATTCTTAAAACGGTGTGTAAAACATTTCCTGGTATTGAAGCGCCAACAGAACCGGATCACGTAGACTTATCACGTATTTATACAATAACCCTTGAAGGCAAAACAAAAGAAGAACTCCCCTCTTTTGCACGTTTAGTAATGTCCTTCGGCTATTTTGATTATGTAGAATTAAACTATATTCAGGAAAAACAAGCGGAATTTTATCCCAACGATCCGGCAGTTACCAGCGGCAACCAGCATTATTTAGGCCGTATGGGTGCGTATAAAGCCTGGGCCATTGAACAGGGAAACCCGAACGTTGTTATTGGCATCATTGATACCGGGGTTGATTTTACGCACAACGACATTAAAGATAATATTGCCTACAACCTGGCAGATCCGATCAATGGTATAGATGACGACGGAGATGGATATGTTGATAATTATCAGGGCTGGGATCTAGCCAATGGCGACAACGACCCGAATGTTTCTCCTTCTGCAAACCACGGAGCCACCGTAGCAGGCGTAGCGGGCGCTACGGCAAACAATTCGCTGGGCGGAGCAGGTATTGCATACAACTCAAAAATACTTCCTATTAAAGCATCGCTGGACGGCACTTCCGGTGCCATTAGTAAAGGGTATGATGGTATAATTTATGCAGCAAACCACAATTGCAAAGTAATCAATTTGTCCTGGGGCGGAGTAGGAAATTATTCATCCGTTGATCAGGATGTGATTAATTATGCAGCCATCAATAAAGATGTGTTACTTGTAGCAGCCGCCGGCAACACAGACCAGGAGGCCGATTATTATCCTGCGGCATATGATAATGTACTTTCTGTTATTGCAATGGATACCATGTTCTCTTCCGCTGCAAATAAATACATTGATACCCGTGCAAGTTTTACAAACTGGGCATGCTGCTACAAGGCAACGTATGCACGTTCTGTTGACATTGGTGCGCAGGGAATGAATTTGTATACAACAATTCCAGGTAACGGCTACATGAAACAGGACGGCTCGTCTGCTGCAAGCCCGGTTGTTGCAGGAGCGGCAGCGCTGGTGCGTTCGCATTTTCCGAACATTTCTGCCTTACAGGCTGCAGAATTATTACGTGTAACGGCCGACATCGTTGATACATTCCCCGAAAATGCACTGTATAAGGAAAAAATGGGCAAAGGAAGAATCAATGTCTACAGAGCATTAACTGATACGCAATCTCCTGCTATCCGCTATAAAAATTTAGTGCTGAAATCTGCTTACAGCAATCTGTTGTATACAGGAGATACCGTATATGTAACAGCAGATTTTTTTAACTATTTACGACCTTCTGCTACTTTAACCATTGATCTGTCTTGTACTTCACCGGATATAACTGTTATTTCAAACACATTTCAGGCATCGGTCATAGACAGTCTGCAGGCTAAATCAAATGCTTCCTCACCGTTTAAATTTGTTATAAAAAATACCGCGCAGAATGATCAGGTCATTGAGTTTCGCATTGGTTATACAGATCCGGCGAAAGCATACACCGATTATCAATATTTCAAGATCCAGATCAACCCTGCCTATACAACACTATACAACGATCATGTGCAAACCACTATCACTTCAAACGGACGGTTTGGCTATCAGGATATGTACAACACGGTTGGCATAGGTTTTCTTTCAGAGGGAATTAATGTTATTTATGAAGGAGGTTTACTGATCGGTCAATCGCCAACAAAAATTTCCGATTGCGTACGCGGAACTACAACAACGGAAATGGATTTCAAATCACTCACTACACCTGGTTTCTTTTCCAGCCCTATCAAGTACCGCGAAGTAGTATCCCGATTCAATGATTCTTCTTCAACCAATACAAACATACAGGGTATTGAATGTATTCAGCGCTCGTATGCCTTCAATACTTCAGATCAGGCTAATACCCTATTCCTGGAATATAAAATTATTAATCATTCTTTGACACAAATTGATTCGTTATATGTGGGTCATTTTATCGATTGGGATATAGAAAATTATTATTCCAACCGTGCCGGATATGATGTAGATGCACGCTTGGGATATGCCTATAATATCACCTCAAATGACTTATATGCCGGCATCTCCTTATTAACAAATCAAACGGTTAACTATTACGCCATGGACAATTCATTTGTGGGTGGAACAAACATAAACCCGAATGATGGGTATGACGATGCCGAAAAATTCAGATCCATATCAAGCGGCTTCGGCCGTTTCGCTGCCGGAACAAATTCAAGCGGAAACGATATCTCAATGACCATGGCCGGGCGCATCAATCATTTAAAACCGAACGATACCGTTACCATTGCCTTTGCATTACTTACTTCCCACACCACTTTGCTAAACCTAAAACTTGCAGCAGCACGGGCAAGACAAAAATTTATTGAAATACATACAGCCCCTGTACCTAAAGCAGATTCTGTAAAAATCTGCCGCAATGATGCCACTGATTTAATCATAAAACCAACACCCGGCCAACTATTTAATTTTTATTCAGAAAAACCTGTACTGGCATCTGTGCCAGTATTTAAAGGAAATGCCTATACACTGGCCAATGTTTCTGTTGCTGATACCATTTACATTACAAGTATGGATTCCTTATATGAATCTGCATTTTCAACGTATGCAATTCTTGATAAAAGACCTGTAGCAGCATTTAGTTATACTACAGCAACAGCAACAAATGAATCTGCATTCATTAATGAAACGCCACAATACCAATCCCTTCTTTGGGATTTCGGAGACGGCCAGACATCAACCGATGAAAATCCGATGCATGCATATGCGCTGCCGGATATGTATACGGTAATATTAAAGGCAAGTAACGAAGCCTGTATCGATTCTGTTGAGCATACCTTTGTGATCACCTCTCCTCCCTTAAATACTACCGGTCAGCTGAATACGACAGATGTCCGCGTGTTTCCCATACCCGCGCAGGACGTGTTGATTCTTGAGTTTCAAAGTAATGTTTCCGAAACGATTGATGTGGAATTATTTAATGCAACAGGACAATTCATTTCAGAGAAAAAAAATATTCATAGCGCGAACAATCAAGTTCAGCTGAATGTTTCTAACTTGGCTGCAGGACTTTATTTCATTCAAATTAAAAACACAAATACAGTACTTCGTTTTGTGAAGTAATTTATCATGAATACACATATATACGCCGATATCATAACCATTGGTGATGAGATCTTATACGGACAGATTACAGATACAAATTCTCAATGGATCAGTGCTGAATTAGATAAGCTTGGAATTAAAACACGCCGGAAGTCTTCAGTAAGCGACAAAGCAGACGAAATCTTACAAATGCTGCGCGAAGCAAGTCAGCGTTCCAGCATTGTTATATTAACCGGTGGCCTTGGTCCTACCAACGATGATATCACAAAAAAAACGTTGTGTACCTATTTTAAAACCGAATTGGTTTGGAATGATGCAGTACTGGCGCATCTCGAAAATCTTTTTTTTATCCGTGGCCGTGTTATGAATGCATTAAACAAAGAACAGGCACTGATACCCTCTAACTGTGAGGTTTTGACCAATAGACATGGTACAGCACCAGGTATGTGGTTTGATGTAAATGGCGTGGTTTATATTTCGTTACCCGGTGTTCCTTTTGAAATGAAAGGGATTTTAAGTGATGTTGGTTTTGATAAACTTAAACACCGGTTTCAGACACCTCATATTATACACCGTGTTATTAAAACAAGCGGTGTAGGTGAAACAACACTCGCGGAACTGATTGCTGATTGGGAAGCTGCGTTACCGCCGTACATGGGCCTCGCCTACTTACCCTCTGCAGGAGAAGTAAAATTACGGCTAACCGGCTCCGGTGATAACCTTGAACAGCTGCAGGCTGAAATTCAACAGCAGGTAGACTCAGTACTTCCTTCCATTGAAAAATATGTATATGGCTTTGATGCAGATACGCTGGAATATACCGTTGGTCAATTACTGAAAAAACAAAACAAAACCATCGCTACGGCAGAGAGCTGTACCGGTGGTTACCTGGCACATCTGCTCACTTCTGTAGCAGGCGCTTCAGCGTATTATTCCGGGTCTGTTGTTGCTTATCAAAATAAAATCAAAACAGATTTTTTAGATGTACCTGCTGAAGTTTTATCCAAATACGGCGCTGTAAGCGAAGAGACTGTCAAAATAATGGCTGCTGAAGTACGCAAAAAATTCGGCGCATCCATTGGTGTTTCGGCAAGCGGAATAGCCGGCCCGGATGGCGGCACAGAAGAAAAGCCTGTAGGTACCATATGGATTGCATATGCCGATGAATCAAAAGTTGTGACACTAAAACTTCAGCTTTCAAACATTCGTGAAAACAATATCCGGATGACAGCGTTAGCCATTCTGAATCTTGTCCGCAGACAATTAAAAGAAGTAAAATAACGGTTACCACTAACTGTTAAGCCTTTACCTTTTGTTTTCAACTAAAAAGTTCTTTAAAAAGAGTGATAGGGTTTTATCTGTGAGAATGATCCTTTGGGGATTATTCTGGGATTCACGTTCTATAAAAGCATGCGACTTAATAAAAAAAGCGTATTTTTGTACCTAGTAATTAAATAAAATTCCGTCATTCATGGCCTTGGTTGAATTGGTAATGCCCAAAATGGGAGAAAGCGTAATGGAAGGAACGATTTTAAACTGGTTGAAAAAACCGGGAGATCGTATCCAACAAGATGAATCTGTTTTGGAAGTAGCTACAGACAAAGTAGACACAGAAGTGCCTTCTCCATTTAACGGAATTTTAAAAGAAATAAAAGCGAATCAGGGTGATGTTGTTCAGGTAGGAACAGCGATAGCTCTTATTGAAACCGACGTCAATCAGGCGGCAAATAGTGAGCCTGCAACCACTGCTCCTGCGGCAAATACAAATTCTGGTACGGCAACTACACAAACAGTACAACAGACAGCTGTGGCTGAAAAAATACCTGTCTCCACTCCTCAGACTCATATCCCCGCTCATACAGCTGGTGCCAAAGGCGGAAGATTCTATTCGCCATTGGTTTTAAATATTGCTCGCCAGGAAAATATATCTTTGGCGGAAGTTGAAACCATTGCCGGTACAGGCAAAGACGGACGTGTTACAAAAAATGATCTGTTCGATTACCTGCAGGCTAAAAAAGAAGGTAAGGTAACGGCTGTTACTCAGGAAACTGTTGTTAACGAAACACCACAGGCAACGGAACAAAAAGCACCAGTTGCTGAACCTGTTTATGTGAACAAACCTGCTTCTTCTCAAAGCGGTAATGTAGAAATCATACAAATGGATCGCATGCGTAAGATGATTGCAGACCGCATGGTTGAATCAAAACGCATTTCTCCGCACGTTACATCTTTTGTTGAAGCAGATGTAACCAATATTGTATACTGGAGAAACCGCTGGAAAAATGATTTCATGGAACGTGAAAATGTTGCCTTAACATTTACACCTATTTTCATTGAAGCCGTTGTTAAAGCAATAAAAGATTACCCGATGGTTAACATCTCTATTGAAGACGATAAAATCATTGTAAAAAAAGATATCAATATCGGTATAGCGGTTGCACTTCCGAATGGTAATTTAATTGTTCCTGTAATTAAAAATGCAGATCAGTTAAACATTGTAGGACTTACTAAAAAAGTAAATGACCTGGCAAAGCGTGCCCGTCAGAATAAACTTACAGCGGATGATCTTTCCGGAGGAACCTATACCGTTTCAAATGTCGGCTCTTTCGGTAATTTAATGGGAACGCCTATCATTGTTCAGCCTCAGGCAGCCATTCTTGCGTTGGGTGCTGTGGTTAAAAAACCTGCTGTTATTGAAACACCACAAGGCGATACACTTGGTATCCGCCATATGATGTTCTTATCACACTCTTACGATCATCGCGCAATTGATGGTTCACTAGGCGGTATGTTTGTTCGCAGAGTGGCTGATTTCTTAGAAAACTTTGATGTAAACAGAAAAATATTTGTCTAAAGCAGAGTAAGCTGTTTTTAAATAAATCAACATAAAAAGAAAGAGGTTCGTTATCTGTATAACGAACCTCTTTCTTTTTATGTTTAAAACTTAATTAGATTTAGCTAAAATCTGAAGCCAGCCTTTGTATTCCTCGTGACCGCAGCCTGGTTTTAAATAATAATAATAAACTCCGTCTTCTGTGTTATCCGCCTTCCATGTTCCGTCGTAATTATTGGCTTCATACACACGGTTTCCCCAACGATTATAGATCTCAATGTAAGAGTTTGCAGAGAACATTTTTTTATCATAATTATTCACCTCAACAATTTTCAATTCATCGTTCTTACCATCCTCATTTGGTGTAATCAGATTTGGAATAAGAAGCATTTGTTTATCAATCGCGTGAATGGTAAGGGTATCCTGAAACGTTCTGCAACCAGCCTGGTCTAAATCGTTCACATATACATAATAAATATTATCCATGCCATCCGGAACAATATCGAGGTAATTCCGGTAGGTTGTGATGGTATCCTTCGTTGCTGCGTTGATCCATGCATAGCTATAATGGTCAGAGCCGCCGGTAGCAAAAGCTTCTACCCTTCTGGATACACCAACACATAAGGTATCCATCGGAATCTGCAACGATGTAATATCAAAATCAGGCAGACCAGCCCGAATACTAATCGTATCTGATTTTTCACGTCCGCATCCTTCAGAAACAGTAAAGATAAACGAATAGGTTGAACCTGCCTGCAAGCCAAGTACACGAACATTGTTTGAATCTGTTTTACTGGCAAACGTTGTAGCAATTGCTTCATATACCGACCACTTGCCTTTACCTACTGCAGGCGTTACAGCATGCAGATCAATATAGTTCTGACAGGTTACGATATCTTTTCCTAAATCGACAGGAGAATTATCAGGGGAATAACGTATCGAAAATTCTTTTGAAAGGTTTGCCGCACAGCCTGCATCCGTTTTAAAGTATACCCGATAATTACCTGCTTCACTTAATGTAACAGCAGCATCGGTACCCAATGAAACATCTTCTTTAAACCATTCAAATGTACCTGTAAAATTTGTTGTCACGGCAGACATGGTAACTGTTTCTCCCGGACAGAATGTTAATGGGCCGTCTGCTTGTACAGCAGGCTGCGGAGGTATTGGGTTAACGGTAACTTCAATAGTATCTGAAGCTGCAGAAGGGCAATCATTTGATGAAGTATACGTAACCGCATATTTACCGGATGCAGTTACTTTTAATGGGTTATCGGCTGAACCATTAGACCAGTTAAATGTTCCTCCAGTAAAACCAGCGCTCGATGCTGAAAGAACGACAGAACCACCCATGCAGAAAACAGTTGGGCCGTCAGTATCTATTCTTGGCGCCGGCGGAATCGGATTCACCGTTACTTCAATGCTATCCGAAGCTGCAGATGGGCAATCGTTTGATGACGTATACGTAACGGAATATTTACCGGATGCAGTTACTTTTAATGGATTAACCGCCGAACCATTAGACCAGTTAAATGTTCCTCCGCTAAAACCCAAACTGCTTGCACGAAGTATAATTGAATCTCCTGAACAGAACGTTGCCGGTGTAGTAGTTGCGATTTCAGGTTTTGGCGGAATTGGATTCACCGTTACTTCAATACTATCCGAAGCGGCAGATGGGCAATCGTTTGATGACGTATACGTAACGGAATATTTACCGGATGCAGTTACTTTTAATGGATTAACCGCCGAACCATTAGACCAGTTAAATGTTCCTCCGCTAAAACCTAAACTGCTTGCACGAAGTATAATTGAATCTCCCGAACAAAACGTTGCCGGTGTAGTAGTTGCTATTTCGGGCTTTGGAGGGATTGGATTAACCGTTACTTCAATGCTATCCGAAGCTGCAGAGGGGCAATCATTTGATGACGTATACGTAACGGAATATTTACCGGATGCAGTTACTTTTAATGGATTAACCGCTGAACCATTAGACCAGTTAAATGTTCCTCCGCTAAAACCCAAACTGCTTGCACGAAGTATAATTGAATCTCCTGAACAAAACGTTGCGGGTGTAGTAGTTGCGATTTCAGGTTTTGGCGGAATTGGATTAACCGTTACTTCAATGCTATCCGAAGCTGCAGAGGGGCAATCGTTTGATGACGTATACGTAACGGAATATTTACCGGATGCAGTTACTTTTAATGGATTAACCGCTGAACCATTAGACCAGTTAAATGTTCCTCCGCTAAAACCCAAACTGCTTGCACGAAGTATAATTGAATCTCCCGAACAAAACGTTGCCGGTGTAGTAGTTGCTATTTCGGGCTTTGGAGGGATTGGATTAACCGTTACTTCAATACTATCCGAAGCTGCAGAGGGGCAATCATTTGATGACGTATACGTAACGGAATATTTACCGGATGCAGTTACTTTTAATGGATTAACCGCTGAACCATTAGACCAGTTAAATGTTCCTCCGCTAAAACCCAAACTGCTTGCACGAAGTATAATTGAATCTCCTGAACAAAACGTTGCGGGTGTAGTAGTTGCGATTTCAGGTTTTGGCGGAATTGGATTCACCGTTACCGTTGTTGAAGCTGAAGTTGGTGCAGGACAATCTACGTCTGATTTATAATCCACTTTGTAGATGCCCGATGTAGTTACAATCAATGCATTACCTGTTGCTCCATTTGACCAGGTATACGTACCACCTGTATATCCTGCTGTAGATGCAGTAAGGGTTACCGAGCCGCCGTTACAGAAGGTTGTCGGAACGCTTGCTGTTACTGTGGGCTGCGGCGGAATCGGATTCACCGTTACTGTTGTTGAAGCTGAAGTTGGTGCAGGACAATCTGCGCCGGATTTATAATCAACCGTATACGTTCCTGAAGTACTTACAACCAGCGAACTGCCTGTTGCTCCATTTGACCAGGTATACGTACCACCTGTATATCCTGCCATAGATGCAGTAAGGGTTACCGAGCCGCCGTTACAGAAGGTTGTCGGACCATTTGCTGTTACGGTAGGCTGCGGCGGAATCGGATTCACCGTTACCGTTGTGGATGCCGAAGTTGGCGCCGTACAGTCTGCGGCCGATTTATAGATTACGGAATACGTTCCTGAAGTACTTACAACTAATGAATTACCTGTTGCTCCATTTGACCAGGTATACGTACCACCTGTATATCCTGCTGTAGATGCAGTAAGGGTTACAGAACCACCGTTACAGAAGGTTGTCGGATCGCTTGCTGTTACTGTGGGTTGCGGCGGAATCGGATTTACCGTTACTGTTGTGGATGCCGAAGTTGGCGCCGTACAATCTGCGCCGGATTTATAATCAACCGTATACGTTCCTGATGTAGTTACAACCAATGAATTACCGGTTGCTCCGTTTGACCATGTGTATGTACCGCCGGTATAACCTGCGGTTGATGCAGTAAGGGTTACCGAGCCGCCGTTACAGAAGGTTGTCGGAACGCTTGCTGTTACGGTAGGCTGCGGCGGAATCGGATTTACCGTTACTGTTGTTGAAGCTGAAGTTGGCGCCGTACAATCTGCGCCGGATTTATAATCAACCGTATACGTTCCTGATGTAGTTACAACCAATGCATTACCGGTTGCTCCATTTGACCAGGTATACGTACCACCTGTATATCCTGCCGTAGATGCAGTAAGGGTTACAGAACCACCGTTACAGAAGGTTGTCGGACCATTTGCTGTTACGGTAGGCTGCGGCGGAATCGGATTTACCGTTACTGTTGTGGATGCCGAAGTTGGCGCCGTACAGTCTGCGGCCGATTTATAGATTACGGAATACGTTCCTGAAGTACTTACAACTAATGAATTACCTGTTGCTCCATTTGACCAGGTATACGTACCACCTGTATATCCTGCTGTAGATGCAGTAAGGGTTACAGAACCACCGTTACAGAAGGTTGTCGGATCGCTTGCTGTTACTGTGGGTTGCGGCGGAATCGGATTCACCGTTACCGTTGTGGATGCCGAAGTTGGCGCAGGACAGTCTGCGGCCGATTTATAGATTACGGAATATGTTCCTGAAGTACTTACAACCAGCGAACTGCCGGTTGCTCCGTTTGACCAGGTATACGTACCACCTGTATATCCTGCGGTTGATGCGGTAAACGTTACCGAACCGCCATTACAGAAGGTTGTCGGACCGCTTGTTGTTACGGTAGGCTGCGGCGGAATCGGATTCACCGTTACCGTTGTGGATGCCGAAGTTGGCGCAGGACAATCTGCGGCTGATTTATAGATTACGGAATATGTTCCTGAAGTACTTACAACCAGCGAACTGCCGGTTGCTCCGTTTGACCATGTGTATGTACCGCCGGTATAACCTGCGGTTGATGCGGTAAGGGTTACCGAACCGCCATTACAGAAGATTAAGGGACCGCTTGCTGTTACGGTAGGCTGCGGCGGAATCGGATTTACCGTTACTGTTGTTGAAGCTGAAGTTGGTGCCGTACAGTCCGCTCCCGATTTATAGATTACGGAATACGTTCCTGATGTAGTTACAACCAATGAACTGCCGGTTGCGCCGGTTGACCACGTATATGTACCGCCGGTATAACCTGCGGTTGATGCGGTAAGGGTTACCGAGCCACCATTACAGAAGATTAAGGGACCGCTTGCTGTTACGGTAGGCTGCGGCGGAATCGGATTTACCGTTACTGTTGTGGATGCCGAAGTTGGCGCCGTACAGTCTGCGGCCGATTTATAGATTACGGAATATGTTCCTGAAGTACTTACAACCAGCGAACTGCCGGTTGCTCCGTTTGACCACGTATACGTACCGCCGGTATATCCTGCGGTTGATGCGGTAAGCGTTACCGAGCCACCGTTACAGAAGATTAACGGACCGCTTGCTGTTACGGTAGGCTGCGGCGGAATCGGATTTACCGTTACTGTTGTGGATTCTGAAGTTGGTGCCGTACAGTCTGCGGCCGATTTATAGATTACGGAATATGTTCCTGAAGTACTTACAACCAGCGAACTGCCGGTTGCTCCGTTTGACCAGGTATACGTACCGCCGGTATATCCTGCGGTTGATGCGGTAAGCGTTACCGAGCCACCGTTACAGAAGATTAACGGACCGCTTGCTGTTACGGTAGGCTGCGGCGGAATCGGATTTACCGTTACTGTTGTGGATGCTGAAGTTGGTGCAGGACAATCTGCGGCCGATTTATAGATTACGGAATATGTTCCTGAAGTAGTTACAACCAGCGAACTGCCGGTTGCGCCGGTTGACCAGGTATACGTACCACCTGTATACCCTGCGGTTGATGCGGTAAGCGTTACCGAGCCACCGTTACAGAAGGTTGTCGGACCATTTGCTGTTACGGTAGGCTGCGGCGGAATCGGATTTACCGTTACTGTTGTGGATGCCGAAGTTGGCGCCGTACAGTCTGCGGCCGATTTATAGATTACGGAATATGTTCCTGATGTAGTTACAACCAGCGAACTGCCGGTGGCGCCGGTTGACCACGTGTATGTACCGCCCGTATAACCTGCGGTTGATGCGGTAAGCGTTACAGAGCCACCGTTACAGAAGGTTAACGGACCGCTTGGCGTTACGGTAGGCTGCGGCGGAATCGGATTTACTGTAAATGTAAAGCCGCTCGTATTTTGGGTAGAACAGGCAGCAGGCTTAATGGTATTTGCAACAACAACAAAATAGGTGGCGCTCTCTGAAACAGTAAGTGTATTCGTGTTTGTATTAGTCACGATCAGGTTTGCGGGAACAACACTGTTTTTATACCAGCTGTATGTATAGGTATCCCCTGCTTTCAATCCACTTGCATTCGCTGTTAATACCGTTGAACTTCCCGCACATACATTGTTCACGGGAGCAGTGATCGTTACTGCTGTAGGTGGCAGGCAAAGAGGCGTACATAATGCTTTATCCGAAATACAGTTACAATCCGGTGTTGCCTGTCCTAATTGTGTAGCAGTTGCTGAAGGTCCGCAATATTTAATTTTAGAAGAATTCGACAAGGCAGAGTTAAATGAACCGTAAGAAGTTATTTTAAATAACGCACACTCCCCGGCAGGAATACTATCTCCTCTGAATAAATTCGGGGTATTATTTGTTTCCAGATTTGTGGCTTGCATCACAGCACCTTCATTCATGTAAATCGGTCCTGCATTTGCATTGATTGCAATGGTTCCTGCAATAACAGTTCCTGCATTATATATTCTACCACTATTGATGATCAGCTTTCCGCCAATGGTTATCTTCGATTCGCCACAAAAATTTGTCAGCGCGTTTCCACCGTTCTGTACAGTAAAATCTCCTGAAGCAGTAAGTTCTCCATTATTCAAAACGAACCCTTCATTTTGAAGGATCACTTTTCCGGTTGAGTTAAAGTGAGCGTTTTTCCCGACAATAATTCTACCGCCTTGATTGGATGTAATTTCCTGTGTGTTTATGGTTGAATTTTCTTCCGCAGTAAAAAATATCTGCCCGCCCGGATTTAAATTCTGAGAAATCGTAAGTATGGCTCCTGTTGTAGTAAGGAAAGACGACTTGCCGTTAATGGTTGCACTAGACAAAAGTGCGCCTGTATTATGAGCAATAAATGAAAAGGTATCCGCTTCTGCTACCAGGGAAGTTATATGGGTATTGTCTCCAAAACTTTCAATTGTATTGCTCAGGGCGGTTGTTCCGACCTGAACATTGGTCAGTTGAACATTCGGAGCGCAGATTTTCAACCGTACATTTCTATACGTAGAAATAAATGTAAATGAACTTCCTCCGGAAATACAAATTACCTGATTATTAGCTGTTGCAACAATTGCAGCATTTGAAGCATAAGAAGTTGTACAATTATTACATTGGGCATATCCCTGTATACTAGCGCAAACAGCAAACAGAAATGTTAGAATTCCGATTTTCATATTCATATGTTAAATAAAAAAGTATTGTAATTCGATGTATACAATTACAAAATTAACTTATATATAAGCATTTACAAAATTTAATATTGCACTAATAGGATATAACCCATTTTAAATTAAATTAATCCGAGAATGTGGGGTAAAAAATTGCAATCTATTTTTTTGTATTCCAAATGGATATATTACATATAATTATATATCATTCATATACTATTATTTTTTGTTTGAATGTTTACAGAATCTTTAATTATTACAAAATAATTAACTTCACATCCAATAAAAAAACACTATTTATTGTGCTCCTAAAACATTCATTGTCATTTAGTTTTACCTATCTCTGATGAACTTTTCGGTTGCTTAATATCTTTCGTTTCTAAAGGAGTTTGTATCGTAAGTAAATTTGAGTACATTTGTACCGGCAGACTGGTACGACCAGCTCCTGTGAACCTCCCCAGGTCCGGAAGGAAGCAAGGATAAGTGGTTGTAGCGGTGCGATATTCAGTTTGCCTTTTTATTTTTCTCTTCTTTTAGTCAATTTCTGTCCCTATCTTTCCAATTAAATCTCATTCAATTTCCTTGATGCTGTTTTGATGAAGTTCACTTCTATTAAATAGTTTCAGGATTATTGTAACCATTTATACCTTTTAACCGAATACATTAAAAATTTATCCTGTATATGAAATTCTTTATTGACACTGCCAACCTGAATGAAATTAGAGAAGCACAAGAGCTTGGTATTTTAGATGGTGTTACAACAAACCCTTCGTTAATGGCCAAAGAAGGTATCTCTGGCAAAGATAATGTTTTCAAGCACTACAAAGCGATCTGTGATATTGTAGATGGTGATGTTAGTGCTGAAGTAATTGCAACCGATTATAAAGGTATTATCGAAGAAGGCGAAGAGCTTATTACGATTGATCCTAAGATTGTTGTGAAAGTACCTATGATTAAAGATGGTATTAAAGCGATAAAATATTTCTCTCAGAAAGGTATCCGTACAAACTGTACATTGGTATTCTCTGCTGGCCAGGCACTACTTGCTGCCAAGGCTGGTGCAACGTATGTATCTCCATTTATCGGCCGTCTGGACGACATCTCTCAGGATGGCATGGAACTGATTGCACAGATCGTCGGGATATACAGAAACTATGATTACCAGACTGAAGTATTGGCTGCTTCTGTACGTCACACCATGCACTTAATTAACTGTGCAGAAGTAGGTGCAGATGTTGTTACGTGCCCGTTAAATGTAATCACCGGTTTATTGAACCACCCCCTTACAGATAGCGGCTTAGCTAAATTTTTAGCCGATCATAAAAAAGTAAACGGTTAATTTCATCTATAAAACATTGTTAATAGTCTTTCTATGAAGTAAATTCGTGGAAAGACTATTACATTTCTGAAATACCATGGAAGAAGATATTTTCGTTAAAACCCCTGTCGGCTCTGATATGTTTATTATCAAAGTAAAAGGGAAAGCGAAGATTCCGGACTATATTCAGTTACGTGATGAAAAAATGGTATTAGTTGCGTACTTCAGAGCAGACCGGCCTTTAAAAATATTAAAAAAACTGGGGCTTGAAGGTAAAGAAGAAGCGTTCCTTCAACTGATCGACGAATTACCATTTGGCAAATTACAAAAATTCGCATTAGCCTGAATGTAGATATGTTAGAATCGAATGAGACCGTATTGGAATTAGTAAACGCTGATATTTTTCAGGAAAATGAATTAGTATTAGACGATGTTACATTCAAAATAAACAAAGGCGAATTCGTATATCTCATCGGCAGAACAGGCTGCGGCAAGTCTTCCCTATTAAAAACACTTTATGCTGATCTGCTGAACCCAACGGGTAAAGTAACTGTTGCCGGGTTTCCCATTGAAAAAATCAAGCGTAAAAAAATCCCTTTCCTTCGCAGAAAACTGGGTATTATCTTCCAGGACTTTCAATTACTGAACGACCGCAGTGTAGCAGAGAATCTGATTTTTGTGATGAAAGCAACCGGATGGAAAGATTCCGCTAAAATAAAAATCCGTTTAAATGATGTACTAATGCGTGTGGGCTTAACAAGTTCCATGAATAAAATGCCCTATCAGCTATCGGGTGGTGAACAGCAGCGTGTTGTTATTGCACGCGCCTTATTGAATGAGCCGCTTATCTTACTGGCAGATGAACCTACTGGCAACCTGGATCCGGAAGTGGCAGAAGATATTCTGAAATTATTTTTTGAGATCAACCGCAACGGAACAGCTGTATTAATGGCCACGCACAATCACCAGTTCCTCTTAAAATATCCGGCACGTACCTTACGTGTAGCAGATAAGAAAGTGCTGGAACATGGAACACATGTGTAATGAAAGGCCTTTCAATTTTAATTCCAGTTCACGAATATAATCCTGCAACATTAGTAACAACGCTGCACAGACAATGTTCTTCATTGGGCATTCCTTTTGAACTCATTGTATTTGATGACGCCAGCAGCGTTGAAAGCTATACAAACTGGAAGCCTGGTCTGGACAAGGTTGTAAACCTGCACATTTACCGTACAGATAAAAATATCGGCCGTGCGGGCACACGCAATGAACTGATCAAAAAATCGTCGTACGAATGGCTGCTTTTTTTAGATGTAGATACCATTCCTACGAAGGAGGATTATTTAAAAAAATACCTGCCCTTCTTACACATCGTAAATACCTGCATATGCGGAGGCACTGCTTATACAAAAAATGTACCTGCACCCGATCAGAAATTGCGCTGGACCTACGGCATTGCACGGGAAGAAATTTCCGCTGAAAAAAGAAATCAAAATCCATTCGATACATTTACCTTAAATAATTTATTGATCCGCAAAGAGGTATTGCTGAAATTTCCGTTAGACGACACGATTCAGAAATACGGTCATGAAGACACCTTATTAGGAATGACGCTGGCTGCAAATGGTATCAATATTGTACACACCGACAATTTTGTATATCATGAAGGGCTTGATACCAATGCTGTTTTTTTAGACAAAATAAAACAATCCATTGAAACGCTGGTGGATTTATATAAGCAGCAAAAACTTCCGTCTAAAACAAAATTAATAAAACTGCATAGCAAATTAGCCGCATTAAAAATAAACGGATTGGTTACTTCGTGTATCGGGCTTTTCATTCCCGCGATTGAAAAAAATCTGCTGGGCCCCGCTCCTTCTATGTTCTATATGGATCTGCTGAAGTTGTGGTATTTTGAAAAATGTATGAAGGCTGAACTATGATTCTTTTGATTTTCATGAAAGAATATGATTATTATTCCAATATATTTCAGTTAAATCAAATCAATCACAAAAATCGCAGTTCAGACAATTTTAATTCATAATGTATAACTCATAACTTATAATTATTCATGCTTGGATTAAAAACCGTCCACCACATCGCCATAATCTGTTCGGATTATGAACGCAGCAAAACATTCTACACTGAAGTTCTTGGCTGTACCATTGTATTGGAAACATTTCGTGCGGAACGTAATTCCTATAAACTGGATCTGGCCATAAACGGCACGTATATCATTGAATTATTTTCGTTTCCCGGGCCGCCTGCACGCCCGAGCCGCCCGGAAGCCTGCGGTTTAAGACACCTGGCCTTTTCTGTCGATAACATAGAAAATTCAATTGCGTATTTATCCGGTAAAGGCATTACCTGCGAACCTGTCCGCATCGATACCTTAACAAACAAACGTTTTACATTCTTCGCTGATCCGGATGGGCTTCCACTTGAGTTGTACGAAGGATAAAGCGGTGCTTGAAATTTCAAATTACAAAAACAAATTTCAAACGGAGAACATAAATTATGAGCTACATCGACGTTTTTATACCATTTTTAGCAGGTGTTGTATTACTTGCATTTCCTGATATCCTTGTTCAGAAGCAGGATGCATCCTATCATAAGAAAAAATCATTATTCAAAAAAGGTGGTATTATATTGTTAGGTGTATCGATTATTTACGTAGTGGTTTTGCTGTTCAGCAGCAAGTAATATATATCAGGCTGTAAGACGCTTTAGTAAGCAGCATTCTTAACATATAAGCCCGGATGTACCTGGTGTAACACGGTGGCATGAATCATGCAGCACAGGATTCATTCATTATAGATTTCACGATTGAAACCTTTGTATTCCCCGGGTTGAAACCCGGGGCTGGGTGATATATGTTTAATGCGTTTCCGGTTTCACGAGTCCGTATTTCTTTTCCGCCAGATTTATCATAAACGGAAACAGAATCTCATATTCATTCTGCACATCGCCTTCCAGGATGGCTTCAATCAGATCAGCCTTAATGTCGCCGATTACTTTTCCGGGCTTGATATCAAATGTTTTCATAATATCTTCGCCGCTCACTACGGGTTGGAAATTACGCTGCTGATCTTTTTCTTCTACTTCAATAACCTTGCGTTCTACCTTATCAAAATTTTCAAGGTAGCGCTTTACTTTATTATTGTTCTTTGATGTAACATCGGCACGGCATAAGATCATAAGATCTGAAAAATGTTCACCTGCTTCAAACATCAGCCTGCGTACGGCAGAATCGGTCACTTCATCTTTCACCAGAGAAATCGGGCGTAGATGCAGGCGGACCAGCTTCGCAACCATATCCATCTTTTCATTTAACGGCAGACGGAGCTTTCTGAAAATAGCGGGCACCATTCGCGCGCCCTTATCTTCATGTCCGTGGAATGTCCAGCCGATACGCTCTACAAAACGTTTGGTAAGAGGCTTTGCAATATCGTGCAGAATAGCTGCCCAGCGCAGCCACAGATCATCCGATACTTTTGCCACATTATCCAGTACCTGCAGTGTATGATAGAAATTATCCTTGTGTGATTTATTATCGATGGATTCCACACCATGCAGCGCCACAAATTCCGGAAAGATGTCTTTTAACACACCTGAAATATACAGCAGCTTAAACCCGTAAGAAGGCACAGGGGCCGAAATGATTTTATTCAATTCCTGCGAAATACGTTCCATGGAAACAATACTTAACCGATCTTTATTGGTGGCGATGGCCTGAAAGGTTGCCGCTTCAATATCAAAGTTCAGCTGGGTAGCAAAACGGACCGCACGGATCATTCGCAGCGGATCGTCTGAGAATGTCAGCAAGGCATCCTGCGGTGTTTTAATAATTTTACGTTTAATATCACTCACACCATCAAATGGATCTACCAGCTCGCCGAAACGGGCTTTATTCAGGCAGATCGCCAATGCATTGATGGTAAAATCACGGCGCAGCTGGTCATCTTCCAGTGTACCGCTCTCTACTGTGGGTTTGCGCGAATTGAAATCGTACGACTCTTTACGTGCTCCCACAAATTCAAGTTCCGTATCGCCGGCATTGATCATTGCCGTTCCGAAGGTTTTAAAAATATGCACCTGCACATGTTCGCCCATATTTGCAGCTACTTTCTGCGCCAGCTCTATACCGCTGCCCAGACAAACAAAATCAATATCTTTATTATCGCGGTCCATGATCAGATCGCGCACATAGCCACCTACAATATATGTCTCGAGTCCAAGTTCATCGGCGGCAGCTGCTACCGCACGGATATGAACATTATTCTCAATCGACGTTTTCAGATTCATTCTGCAAAACACGTCATATAAATGACAAATTGCAACTTGTCTAAACGATGATTAACCACATTCAATATTCCCATGCTAAAGCCATGGGCTATGTCTTGCCGTTTGTTAACACTTTGCCTGCCTTGCAATTATCTTTATGCCCTTTGCGGTTAAATTATTATCTATTCGCTGCTGCAAACATGATTACGTGTAGTTATATAATGATAAAGCATTAAAAACCTGTTTCTTACATTCATAATTTGTAATTCATAATTTATAATTATCCATCTTTCTTATCCCCAACCCTAGAAAAATTACCAGTTTTAGTTAACTTTGTATCCCGTAAGTCAAAAAACGGGATTATGTCTGCAACTAAATATATTTTCGTAACCGGCGGGGTTACATCATCACTCGGAAAAGGCATTGTAGCCGCTTCTCTCGCCAAACTTCTTCAAGCAAGAGGTTTTTCTGTCACCATCCAAAAATTTGATCCATACCTGAATATTGACCCGGGTACATTGAATCCATACGAACATGGCGAATGTTATGTAACAGACGATGGTGCGGAAACAGATTTAGATCTGGGACATTACGAACGTTTCTTAGGTACTCCTACTTCTCAGGGTAACAACATTACTACCGGAAGAATCTACAATACGGTTATTACGAAAGAGCGTCAGGGTGCTTTCTTAGGAAAAACGGTACAGGTTGTTCCGCACATTACTGATGAGATCAAGCGCAACATTCAGTTGCTGGGCGAATCCGGCAAGTACGATATCGTGATTACTGAAATTGGGGGTTGCGTTGGTGATATTGAATCGCTTCCGTTCTTAGAAGCTGTACGTCAGTTCCGCTGGGAAATGGGACCAACCGATACGTTGGTGATTCACTTAACATTGGTGCCGTATTTAAATGCAGCCAAAGAATTAAAAACAAAACCAACACAACACTCCGTTAAATTATTGTCTGAAACAGGTATCCATCCGGATATTCTTGTTTGCAGAACCGAGCATCCCCTACCGGCAGAGCTGCGTAAAAAAGTTGCCTTATTCTGTAACGTAAACATTAATTCTGTAATCGAATCAATCGATGCAGAAACGATCTATGATGTGCCGTTATTAATGAAAAAAGAAAAACTGGATGAACGTGTATTATCTAAGTTAAAACTTTCAAGCAAAAACGAACCGGATCTTGAGAGCTGGAAAGTGTTTTTGGGTAAACTGAAGAATCCATTGTCGGAAGTAAACATTGCCCTGGTTGGTAAATATGTTGAACTTCCGGATGCCTATAAATCTATTTCTGAAGCATTCATTCATGCAGGTGCAATGAACGAATGCAAAGTAAAGATTCGCTGGATCTCTTCTGAGCAATTGCAAAAAGATAACCTGCAGCATCACTTAGGCTTTGCAGACGGTATTTTAGTTGCACCTGGCTTTGGCGAACGTGGTCTGGAAGGTAAAATTGCAGCCGTAGAATTTGCCCGCGAAAACAATATTCCGTTTTTCGGAATCTGCCTGGGTATGCAATGTGCCGTAATTGAATTTGCACGTAACGTACTGGGTTTAAAAGATGCGAATTCTACAGAGATGAATAAAGACACAGCTAATCCGGTGATCAATATGATGGAATCTCAGAAGAACGTAACCATGAAAGGTGGAACCATGCGTTTAGGTGCATATCCTTGCGAACTTACAAAAGGTTCTAAAGCACATGCGATCTATGGTAAGTCTAAGATCATGGAACGTCACCGTCACCGCTATGAATTCAACAACAAATACCTGAAGCAATATGAAAAAGAAGGTATGCTTGCAACAGGTATCAATCCGGAGACAAAGCTCGTAGAGATTGTTGAATTAAGAGATCATCCGTTCTTTATCGGCAGCCAGTTCCATCCGGAATTAAAAAGTACGGTAGAAAACCCGCACCCGATCTTTGTTAAGTTTGTAAAAGCTGCAAATGATTTTGCGAAAGGAAAGAAATAATTAATTGATACTTGAATCGTCCTGAAATAGGTTGACAGATTTTAATACTAATCCCAGTTATCAAAAGTAACTGGGATTTTTGTTTAATGCACCATTTCTGGCGTTTTCATTTTTAATGATAAATGAGGTCTTACGTTATTATATAATTGTATTGCTTGCTCAGTAAGCTCTTTTGCTACTTGTCTGGTTATTATTTTTTGACCTAATCCAAATTCTTCTTTGAGCGTTCTATTCATCCTTTCAGCTAACGCATTTTCATAAGGGTCAGATTGTTCGGTCATACTTATGCTTACTCCATTGCTATTTGACAATGCTACATATTCTTTACTGCAATACTGAAGCCCTCTGTCAGAATGATGAATCAATTTTGAATCAGGATACTTTCTATTTTTCAATCCCATTTCAAACGCTTTTATCATGGATTCTGTATCCATAGAGTCTGCTATAGAGTAGCCCATTATTTTTCTGCTGTAGGCATCAGTGACCATATTTAAATAGCAGTTTCCTTCATCTGTTTTTATGTATGTGATGTCACTAACCCATACCTGCTCAGGTCTATGTATGATGAGCCCTTTCACTATATTGGGATATTTCCTGAGCCAATGCTTAGACATCGTTGTTTGAATATATCTGCGCCTGGGCTTAATAAGCATATCATAAAACCTTAATATTGAGAAGAGTTTATCCCGGCCAACTTTGAGTTCTGCCTGATCAATAAACGGCTTTATAATATGGTAAGTCTTTTTTCCTCCTAATCTAGGAAGCTGCTTTCTTTGTGTATCTACCAGTTGTTTGATAGCCTTTCTTCTGTCAATGAGTATCAACTCCTGCTTGAGCATTTTGTATAAATACTGACGACTATAACCTAACGTTGAAGCTATACCTTTTACTGTGATAAATCTTCTTTGTTCCCCTTCTCTTTGAAAGCGGCTTCTGAGAGGGGCAAATACTTTTTTCTGATTTCTGTATCAAACAGCTCATCTGCTATGTCAATAGCGGCATTGAGAATTTCTTTCTCGGCTTCCAGGCGTTTTAGTTTACGCTCCAGTTCTTTGATTTGCTTATTGGGGGCCTTCTTTTTCATCTGGTCAGATTCTTTCCAATCCAATCTACCATGTTTTCGTAACCAAGTCAATACGGTACTTCTTCCCTGGATACCATATTTCAATTGTGCCTGCTTGTAGGTTAAGTCCCCTTTTTCTACTTCATCTACTAATTGTAGTTTAAAGGCTAAACTGTAATCTTTTTGAGTCCGCTTTACATAAACTCTTTTTCCTGTCTTTTCCATAAGTTTGACTATTTTGTGTCAACTTATTTCAGGACGATACAACTATTGAATAGACAAAGCCTCATGCTGTAAAGTGTGAGGCTTTTTTATTAGTAACGTCGTTGAAGTTTAAACCCCGGTGGCGTTACTTCTTCTCCTTAAGCTTCTCGCTCAAATCCGTAGCGGCGGAGTTGAGCGAGCTTTAATAATACGATTGATTTAATCTTACGAGCCTCACCGATCCATAGAGACAGTGAGTGAAGGGAGGGCCTGATTTTTATGTGTCTTGTCTTTCCGCACTGTCAAAAACAATTATGTTTCTGATCATTGTTTTTATACTCAAAAGAATTCATCTTTGGATTACAACTTAACCCGAAAATGAATACCGAAGAGCTAATAAAACAAGCATTTGATCCTTACTTCAATGTTCCTCTTGAAGCGTGGCAATCATTTACGGACTTAGGAGAAGTTATAGCAACCACTAAAGACCAAATCATAAAAAATCCGGACACAACAGAAAAGTACCTGAGTTTTATTCTAAAAGGAAGTGGCGGAATCTTATTTTGGAATAATGCTAATTTTGTGTGTATTGACCTTTGCTACGAAGGAGAATTTTTTGGTGATTATATGTCCTTTCTTAACCAACGACCAACACCGCTTGAAGTGATAACTTTTGAACCCTCCGAACTTTTCAGAATATCTAAAACCAATTTTGACAAGCTAAGCAGCAATACAGAATTTGGAGATAAAATCTGCCGGTTTGCATCCGAAGGACTTTTCATTCACAAACAAAAGCAGCAAATAGATATACTGTCAAAAACGGCAACAGAAAGATACATTGAATTGCAGGCCGAACAACCAACTATTATTCAGCGAACACCTCAAAAATACATTGCATCTTATCTCGGAATAACGCCTCAAAGTTTGAGTAGAATAAGAAACGAGTGTGCACTTAAGCATTAGTTACCATATGGTAACAGAAAAAGTATTTTTCAATCAGAACTTTGCAAAAACAAGATCTGATATGAAACTATTTTATACCCTTTTGATTACAGGAACTGCCACTCTCCTATTAGTAACTGCGCCAACTTTTACCAATTATATTTCCCTACATATTCATTCTGATAATTTTGTTAATGGTTTAGCAACGTATCAGATTTTTGCTTTGACAGTAGCAACGTTAGCGACAATATCCATTCTGCTTTTAAACCCTGCCAGCAAACAGTTTATCCGCATAGGACAAATAAATACAATGGCCGAAAAAGAAAAATGGCTTGGAATAAACGGCAAATCTTCGTGGAAAGTAAACGGTCTTCAATTGTTGTTCTTTGTAAGTGCTGCAACTGGAATATGTATGTTCTTAGCCGTAAAATATACAAACAGCATGGACAATTTTACGTGGGGCTTTATGCCCTTCGTGTTAGTGTTTTCCCTGACAAACGCAGTGTCAGAAGAGTTGATTTTTCGTTTTGGTATTGTCGGCGGACTGTTCAATCAGTATTCGAAACCAACCATATTGATTCTATCGGCTATATTATTCGGGCTGCCGCATTATTTTGGTTTTCCAAGTGGGTTTATTGGCATTTTAATGTCAGCAGTATTAGGTTATATCTTATGCAAGGCGACAATAGAAACCAAAGGACTTTCAATTGCATGGACAATACATTTTATACAGGACATCATCATTTTTACAGCGTTGATGATGATGCATGTTAAGCAAAATACATTGTTATAAGACAAAGAGTAACTTACAGCTGTTTGGCGAATCACTTTTCCAATGATGCTGACACCACACAACGTATACCGCAACGAACTAAAATAAAAAGAATCGTATATTTTTCGCTTTAATCATTTTTGTTTTTTATCAGAATGAAAAACAAAATAAACGATTTGTACTATACCAGCGTCTAATAAAAAAGCACACCTCAACCAAGAAGTGTGCTTTTTTATGAAAATAAACTGTATCGTCCTGAAATAAGTTGACACAAAATAGTCAAACTTATGGAAAAGACAGGAAAAAGAGTTTATGTAAAGCGGACTCAAAAAGATTACAGTTTAGCCTTTAAACTACAATTAGTAGATGAAGTAGAAAAAGGGGACTTAACCTACAAGCAGGCACAATTGAAATATGGTATCCAGGGAAGAAGTACCGTATTGACTTGGTTACGAAAACATGGTAGATTGGATTGGAAAGAATCTGACCAGATGAAAAAGAAGGCCCCCAATAAGCAAATCAAAGAACTGGAGCGTAAACTAAAACGCCTGGAAGCCGAGAAAGAAATTCTCAATGCCGCTATTGACATAGCAGATGAGCTGTTTGATACAGAAATCAGAAAAAAGTATTTGCCCCTCTCAGAAGCCGCTTTCAAAGAGAAGGGGAACAAAGAAGATTTATCACAGTAAAAGGTATAGCTTCAACGTTAGGTTATAGTCGTCAGTATTTATACAAAATGCTCAAGCAGGAGTTGATACTCATTGACAGAAGAAAGGCTATCAAACAACTGGTAGATACACAAAGAAAGCAGCTTCCTAGATTAGGAGGAAAAAAGACTTACCATATTATAAAGCCGTTTATTGATCAGGCAGAACTCAAAGTTGGCCGGGATAAACTCTTCTCAATATTAAGGTTTTATGATATGCTTATTAAGCCCAGGCGCAGATATATTCAAACAACGATGTCTAAGCATTGGCTCAGGAAATATCCCAATATAGTGAAAGGGCTCATCATACATAGACCTGAGCAGGTATGGGTTAGTGACATCACATACATAAAAACAGATGAAGGAAACTGCTATTTAAATATGGTCACTGATGCCTACAGCAGAAAAATAATGGGCTACTCTATAGCAGACTCTATGGATACAGAATCCATGATAAAAGCGTTTGAAATGGGATTGAAAAATAGAAAGTATCCTGATTCAAAATTGATTCATCATTCTGACAGAGGGCTTCAGTATTGCAGTAAAGAATATGTAGCATTGTCAAATAGCAATGGAGTAAGCATAAGTATGACCGAACAATCTGACCCTTATGAAAATGCGTTAGCTGAAAGGATGAATAGAACGCTCAAAGAAGAATTTGGATTAGGTCAAAAAATAATAACCAGACAAGTAGCAAAAGAGCTTACTGAGCAAGCAATACAATTATATAATAACGTAAGACCTCATTTATCATTAAAAATGAAAACGCCAGAAATGGTGCATTAAACAAAAATCCCAGTTACTTTTGATAACTGGGATTAGTATTAAAATCTGTCAACCTATTTCAGGACGATTCAAACTATATATGATTACTACTCATCCTTTGTATCTCCAAAGAAGTACGTTAGACCAACAGTGAAACCATAATTTTTTGTAACAACATTACCTCTGTGTGCTTCCTGATCAGGATTAGAATAATGTGGTTCATTGTTGCTTAAGCCCATGTGATACTGGCCAGTAAATAATAACCCTTTCACCTGGTAACCGACACCGTAGTTAATACCCCAGTTAATCTGATTAAAGTATTTGTTAGTGCCGGTGTAGTTATCCGGCACATCACTTGTCTGTAATGTTCCTGATCTGTCTTCGCGGCGTCTCACACCAAAGAAACCAACAGCGCTGGAATCTGTATTTGATGTGTATTTACCTCCTAAACCAAGGCTGAATTGAGGAGCCACAAAGACGTTAATTTTACCCGGACCTGCTTCAAACGTAGCAACAAAGTTCAACGGAATAGAAAGATAATCATATCTGTTTTTTAATACCTTCGTGTTACCTTCATCATCGCCATATTGAGTATCACCTCCCATTATGTTATATAAAACTTCAGGTCTGATAGAAAAATAATCGGATGTTTTAAGGTTGATTGCCACACCGGCCTGGTAACCAACTTTAGCTGTTCTAGATTGAACACGAGTGTTAGAAAGGTCGCCTGAAAACTCATAACTTTCATAATTCACATTTAATCCGACCTTTGGTCCAATGGTTACCTGTGCTTGAAGAGCTGAAGCTGCCAGTAAAAGACATAAACTTGTGTATACTTTTTTCATGTTGTTTATTTTTAGTTTAGGTTGAAAACACTGCACATTCAGATATTAAAAGGTATCACACTATATCGTTTAATCATGTGATTCTCTTATATCATTTATATAACAGATCAAAGGTATAGATCCTATATCAGGCCTTTGTTGCATAATTTTTGAAAATCGTTATATGTTTTTATTGTTCGTTATTTAAAAAAGCATGGGTCCATTTATAAAACACCTGTTGTTTTAATTGTTTTTATTATCAAAAGAATTGATCTTTAGATACATGATTACTGAAAAAGAACAAATACGTATAAGTAAATTTTTAAGTCTTGTGTTAAGACATCAGCCGGAGTTAATCGGTCTGCAATTAAATGAACAAGGCTGGGCACATATAGAAACGCTGCTTGAAAAATCGGCTGCTTATGGCGTTTCCTTTGACAAGCAAACATTAAAGTACCTTGTTGCGACAAACTCAAAAAAACGCTTTGCCTTCAGCCCCGATGCAGAATACGTACGTGCAAGTCAGGGACATTCCGTAGATATTGAATTAGGGTACAAAAATCAAAAGCCGCCTGAAATTTTATATCATGGAACAGCAGAAAAATTTATGCAATCGATTTTGGAAACAGGTCTTGAAAAATGCCGCAGACAGCATGTACATTTAAGCAGCACTATTGAAACTGCCATCCATGTTGGCCAGCGCCACGGAAAACCAGTTGTATTTACAGTTCTTGCACAACAGATGTATGCTAACGATTTCAGTTTTTATCTTTCGGATAATGGTGTCTGGCTTACAGATCATGTTCCTGTTATATATTTAACTATTAACCCGTGAAGATACTTAGAAAAACAACTTCAGAAGTTATTCCTACGTAACCTGCTAGTGTGTTATTTTCTGCTAATGAAACCGATCTTTTACAAACCTTGATCAAGCGGGCAATCAAATAATTTTAACTATTTTTGTATTAATCGTTAATCATCAACAGCATATGTTCAAAAAACCATTTTCATTTAACGGCCGTATCCGAAGAGCCGAATATTTTATAAGTTTTGTCATGTTCCTCTATTTTTTCGGAATGAGTTATTTAACAATGGCTTTATTTGGTTTCGCCGGTGTGATTATGTTATGCGTAGGATTTATTCCTGCTTGCTGGTTCATCCTTGCTCAGGGGGCTAAACGCTGTCATGATTTAGGCAACAGCGGCTTCTTTCAATACATACCATTTTACCGCCTCTTTTTACTTTTTGCTGATGGTCAAAAAGGTGAAAACGAATATGGCTTGAATCCAAAAGGCATTCAGTAGAATCAGTAATGATTGTACTTCAGTCTTGTGAAGAAAAGATAAGCGACGTTACGTTCATTTGTGGGACAACTTGTTTAGCGCATCTAAATTCGCTTCTGTATGAGCGGTAAATTAAGTAGAGAATATGAGAAAAGTTCTGGGATTAGCGAAAAGAATTATTAAATCAACAGTAGTTAAACTGCAGCAAATTTATTTTCAGATTTTTGGCAGTAAGGTTGAATGCAATATTTGTCACTACAAGGCAAATAAATTAAACAGTGACAGCTGGCATGCATACTGCACCTGCCCGAATTGTTCATCCGGAGTGCGTCAACGGCTGCTGATGGCTTCTTTTACACTTCTTGACAGATTCAATTTTCACTCAATCATAGATAAGAAAAACGTACTGCACTTCGCCCCTGAAAAAGCATTAGGTGCATTAATACAACAGCGTGCCAAAGAATACCGGACAGCAGATTTTTTCGCCGAAGGATATTCTTATAAAAATATTGATTACAACATCGATATTTCGGATATGAAAACCATACAAACAGAAACATTCGATTGTGTTATTGCCTGTGATGTGCTGGAACATGTACCCGATCATATTGGTGGTATCAGAGAAGTTTACAGAATACTAAAAAATGAAGGCTACTGCATATTTACAGTACCCCAAAAAGATCATCTGCAGGTAACCTTTGAAGACCTTTCCATTACAGATAAAAAAGAACGGGAAAGAATATTCGGACAATACGATCACCTGAGAATATACGGAGACGATTTTACTACGATACTACAAAACGCCGGCTTTGAAGTTACCGCAGTGGATGAACATTTTTTTGACAAACATGTTGCAGCGCATTATGTTTTGTTCCCGCCGGTTTTATCACAGCATCCGCTGGCAACAAATTACAGAAAAATATTCTTTGGAAGGAAAATATAAACACTGCTGCTTATTTGTCGGACCAAATTTATTGGCATCATCTGACATCTAGGTAGCTATTCTTTTTGGAATTCAGAAAGTAAAATAATTTATCTTAAATGAATAGTAAACAGTAACTCATTTGTGCGATGACAGCCCTCGAAAGAAAAGAACAAACAGAAACATTTCTTAAAACATTAGGTATTCCTGTACAGGATGAACTACCTGTGATCGAAGAAGAAAGCGACGTACACATCAGAACTGTTCAGGAGATCACAGCGCGCATCATGATCTTAACGTATCTGAATTGTCTTGTAACGCAGGAAGAACTGCAGCCCATCATTCTGGAGTACCTGCAGACTCACGGCTTATGGGCAAAGGTTTCACCAAATGAAAAACGCTTGTTTGAAAAAACGTCGTTTACTGATGAAGAAAAAGATCTGATCGCTATGCGGGCAGAATGCATTTGGGTATTACTTTGGTCGATTAATAAAGTTGAACGTCTTACATTGCCTACACGTGAAGTAAACGTTGATGAACTTTTTCCATTGCTCCCGCCATTCCTGGATGATCCATTCGATTATATCAAAGACGCGAGCCTTCGAACCGCAACGGAGATATTAAATGAAGCGGATTTTATATTCAGATTAAACTGGGCAATGAGTAAAACACCTGTGGAAGGTTTGAATGCGCACATTGCTTTTGAACGGTACTTTACTGTAAACTGGATCACATCGGTGCGCATGGAATGGGAAGATCAGCCGGTTTAATTCGAAACGATGAATGGTTTTAAAAATGACAAGCCAATAGGTTTGCGTTTATTTAAAACAATTGAGCCAAACCAATTGAATTATTGACAATAAAATTTCAATGCCATTTTTACAATACAGATTCTCAAACAAACAATTAACAAATCTGACTATGCGATTAATCTATTTCTTTTTACTTACAGCATTACTACCGATATCTGTATCTGCACAGAATAAATTAGTTATGAAAAAATATTACAATTATACCTATATAGTTGAACAATCAACAAATCACAATGTAAATACCTCATATGATACCATTCTGACACATGTCAATCAAATATCCCTTCCTTTTTTTATTTCATCAGATGAATCAGAAAACAAGTATTTAGCCTACTATATACACAATCAGGGATTAGATTCAGATACATTCAATATGAATACATTAAACGCAACCTGGATTTCTACATTAGAAAATAAAAAACCAAGTCTTACCAAAATATATTATACAAAAAATATCCTCAGCAAAGATATCCTTAGTATAATGTTTTATAAAAATGAATATGATTGCTGCCAAAACAGTACACGTTTATCGCGCCAATTTAATTATGCCTTTACACTTGACTGCAATACAAACAAGGTATTGCTATTAAAAGATGTTGTAGATACCGCTGTTTTTAAAAAAGAATATATTTCTATTCTTTCCTCTGTTCAAAAAGATATTTCGAATCCCGATTTCTACAAAGAGTTTATTTCAACGATAAAATTAGACGATATACTTACTGAACACATTTTATTAAATCATACAGGTATTCTGTTTTATTTGCCTGTAAAGATGGATACAAATAAATTAAAGGAATATGGGTTTTCCATAGAATATAAAACGCATGCAAAAATGATCCTTCCTTATATAAAAAAATACACAAACAATTACCCCCCGAAATCTTATATAATAGATGTAGAATAAAAAATATTTCTTATTCAGGATTTATTATTGATGCATAAGTTATGTTATTTTTTTCATAAAAAAAGCTGCCTCTTCATAATATGAAGAAGCAGCTTTTTTTATGAATATATTTTTTAGAACATCCAGGTAATACCTGCATAACCGCCATATGTTTTTCTGGAAGCACTTACAATAACATTATAAGTACCCTGTCCGTTTGTTGACGAATCCATATTTACAAGACCGTAAAAACCTCTGAAGCCTAAATCAAGACGTACGCTGTGACTTTTATTCAGTGCAAACTCCAAACCTGCACCATAAGCTACACCTACATCCCCTTTTCTCAACGCAACTACTGCTGTTGTAGAATCCGTATTTCCGTTACCGGATGTTTCAAATTTAGAGCCTGCATTTATACCAAACTGCGGACCAGCTACAAGGTTTAAATTAACCGGAGCTGCTTTATTTGTGTTCAGCGATAACAATACGGGTATGTTGAAATAATTAATTGTTAAATCGCGGTTTAAATTGCCATCCGCATATTTTTGATTGATTTGATAATAGTTCACTTCTGCCTGCACACCAATATTTTTAGTAAGATTAATACCGGCCATAACACCAAAGCCATGGCTCATTGTGAAGCTTCCTTCCACCACGCCCCCATCTGAAGTATTAAAATCAATAGAAGAAAACGTTGGCATATAACGTACACCTAATTCAACATGACGTAATTCAACATCGTCATCCTGAATTGTTCTTAACGATCTGATTTTTTCAACATTGAATCTGCCTGAATAATGAGATGCCTCTGTAGTGTCCTTCTCTCCTGCAAAAGAAGCGAATGAAGAAAGTAATAATAAATGACTTAGTAGGAATTGTCTTGAAAGTTTCATAATAAATATCAGTTAGCTGTGGTTGATCATGTTTTTATTTTGTTAATCAAATTTCATATAAAAAAATAACAGGCAGCTTACACCATTATGATTTTGAATTACATTTTCTTCATATGAAGAGTTAAACCGCTAACTATATATTTTATAAAAACAGGCGACAACACACAGATCTGCTCTTTACCCATTCATGCAGGGTTTAATATTTTTCTTTCAAATTTTACATGAAAGAACTAACATATTTCTCGTGTACTTAATTGCAATAGAAACAGATCTGAAAATTTAAAAATTGCATCAACATCATTATGAGTTTACATGACGCACGCACTTGAATACTAAAACGGAACGCTTTTCATGATCTGTTTTTTATATTTCTGTACCGGTGTTGAAAACAGGTATAAAAATACCATCAATATTTTGAATCAGCCTGCATGTGCATTTATTCCATCTGACTTCATGTTAACTCTTTCATCCTTCCTTTGTGAGCAGAAATACTTAATACTCAATAAATTTATACATTCAAGAATAATTCTCTACATTAGGGTTACAAATAATCATACAAATCCATTAATACAAAATAATATATTAAACATTTTTAATGTAAGTGCTGATGTTGTATAAAAAAGGCTTTTTTGGTTTTTTTTTACTCTTTATTCTTTTTCAGGTAAAAAGTCAAAATCTGGTTCCAAATCCAAGTTTTGAAAATACGATTAGCTTGCCCTGTTCCTGGATTATTGACCCGCCAAGTAATTTTAACAGCTTAATACAAGATTGGACAATGCCCAGTAATGGTTCAAGCGACATCTACAGCACAGATGTTCCTCCCAGTTGCTTTGCCAGTTGCTTCTCAGTAGAAATGAATTCTTTAGGTACCCAGGCTCCCAGATCAGGAAAAAACATGTGCGGTTTTTTCGCGTACGGGTCTGGGGGCGATCCTATTTACAGAGAATATCTTGAAGTTAAATTAACAACACCACTTACCGCAGGCGAACGCTATTATGCCGAAATGTATGTATCTGCAGCAGACTATATGCAATATGGCTGCGACAATGTTGGCATGTATTTTTCTACCACCGAAATTCTGGCTCCTGGCTCTATGTCGTATATACCATTATCACCTCAAATCAGGAGCAGTACTATTATTATTGATACTGATGACTGGGTTAAAATATCAGGAACGTTTGTAGCAACTGAAGCCGCGGAATATTTAATCATAGGTAACTTCTACGACAATGTCAGTACAAATACATTAGTAAAATTGGCAAATACAATGAAACCTAATGCCTATTATTTTATTGATGATGTTTTAGTAAAAAAAGAATGTGCCCCGCAGGATGCAACAGAAACAATCTGTAAAGGCACTACCACTACGTTACGCATTGACAATAGCATTATAAGCTGGGCAGAGGCATCTACGCCATCCGTTATACTTGCCAGCACTTCTACCGTTGATGTAACGCCATTGGTTACAACAACCTATATAGCTACCTCTGCCTGCGGACTTACGGCACAATTTAAAGTAATTGTGACAACCAATTCTGAAACAATTACCGCACAGATCAACGATCCCGGTCAGCTGTGTGATGGAACTACACCTGTTGATTTTTTTGCATCAGCCAGTACAACAGGCGCAGGTCCGCTAAATTACCAATGGTATGTAACAAGTACTTCCGGTTCAGAGCCGGTAGGTACCAACAGCTCAACATATTCCTATACCGCAAGTGCTGCCGATAATAATAAGACGGTTACCGTATTTGTAACAAGTGCGTCGAGCTGTACCGGGGGGGCAGCATCCAATATCGTTTCATTGAATATCTTAAACCTTACAACACCTGAGGTTACCGTCTCTATACCAAGCAATAGAATCTGCACGGGCTTAGTAACACCAAGCTTTACCGCTACAGCTACCGGAGCCGGAACAACTCCCTCCTATCAATGGTATGTAATTCCGGCCGCTACGGGATTACTGCAACCTGTAGGAACAGGCAGCCAAATATATAATCCGACCAATTTAACAAACGGGGATCAGGTATTTGTACAACTCATATCGAACGCAATGTGCCAGACAGGAACAAATCCGTATACCTCCAATAAAGTGTTAATGGAAATCAAACCAATACCGGCCCCTGCAATTATGGAAGGCGATCAAACAATCTGCTGGCCGGAAAATTTTACCTATCATGGTACGGGCGGCATAGATACACACTTTCAATGGTACCTGAATAATACGCCTATACCAGGTGCAACAGAGCTTGATTACATGGCAACTGAAAGCGGCTTCTACACACTGTTTGAAAGTAACACCATATGCGATTTTATTTCAGACCCGGTAAGGTTAACAATCATACCAACTCTTCAGGCTGATGCCGGCGAAGACATTACTGCCTGGCAGGGCGACATGGTTACGCTGAATGGCAGCGGTGGAGGCGCTTACAGCTGGTCTTCGGGAAACACCATAAACAATGCCTTTATAGCAAATCCAAGTCTTACAGCAGCTCATACCATTACTTATGTATTAACAGTAAGCGAACCCGGTAATGATTGTGCATCGAAAGATGAAGTAACCGTGTTTGTAAAAGGACCAATCAAGGTACCTAATGTGATTACCGTAAATGGAGATGGAATCAATGATGATTGGGTGATTGAAAATATTGAAGGGTATCCGAATGCAATCATTGATATTTACAACCGCTGGGGCAGCCTGGTATGGCACACACAAGGCTACTCAACAAACTGGGATGGCACAAACTACAGAAATGGACATCTGTTGCCGGATGGAACCTATTTTTACATCATAAACCTGCAGGATCAGAAATATGCAGATACTGTTACGGGCTGGATACAACTTGTTAAATAAATGAAAAAGAATTCAATTCTATTTATTACGCTTGCCTTCCTGTCAGGAACATTTGCCTGCATCACGCCTAAGGAAGCACAGCAGTTAAAAAAGGCAACTGCAGACTGGCGCGAATCTCCCGCTGTGCTGGAAGCCTATGCAGATGGACCTTTTTCCGGAACTTTTCTCATCCTTCGGGAGAATACTAAATTTGAACATACATCAAGCGGCATGCTGCAGTCGTTTGAGGCTGGTTCATGGAACAGGAATCACGATACGATAAACCTTTACTATGTAAACAGTGCACAGCAGATTAAGCAGCATCAAAAAGTTTACATAGACAGAAATACATCCACGTTAATCTTTGAAGGAGATACATTACCTGAACCCATGCGGCTCAGGATTGTGATCTGCGAGTTGTAAGAAAAAAGAATTGCGCTTACATTAGATTACGCGGACACTTTATTCTCCAGAAATTTCTTTAATCCCTCCAGCATTGTATTCCAATTATCTTCTGAATGCTTTTGTTCTTTTTCAGTTTCATTATTATCCTGAGTCAATTCCACTTCAACGCCTTTTTTCAATGCTGTTAATGTGATGGTAACAACATGATAATTCTCCGGCAGGTCGGGTTTACCGGTCAGCGGACTGAAATGCGAATACTGTAAGATACTCCGTTCGTTGAATTGAAGTATTGTTCCCTTGTCTTCATATGCCTTTCCTTTCCATTCCCCTTTCCACACAATCTGACTTCCTTCTTTCCAGTCTGATACCACAGTTGTACCAAACATGTATTCTTTAATGATTTCCGGATTAACCAATGCTTCCCATACTTTTTCAATGGGTGCATTAATAACTGTTTTTACCTGAGCAATCAATTTTATTTCCATAGCTTTAACGTGTTGATCTACATAATAATATATTAAAAAAAATGCAATCAAAAAACAGTAGATTTTACTTTATACTGTTTATTGAAAAAAAGGAATAAAAATTAATGTTCCGGTTTCCAATCCGGCATTAAATTTCGTCCTTCAGGTTTATTTTTATTTACATTTTAAAAGAATGCATGCAGCATAACGGTGCCTGAATGAGCTTGTTTTATAGAGATTCTTAAATGCTGTACGTTAAAATATAAGTTTCTCTGCTCTGATAAAATTCCCCTGAAATACTAACTAATTACATGTGCTATCATATATCTTAATAGTTTCCATTATTGTTTTGATTGAAATACTACAAGAGTAAAAATAAATACCGATATTTGTGTTGAACACAAACAGGCAGCTGTGTTTCCGTTTCTTATGTATTTGATTATTCAGGCGGGCAGCTGTGCATGCCGAAAAATACATCAAAGGAAAACAGCTAATAACATATAAAAAATAATTTTACAGTCATCGATTCAGGCTACTACTATACATTAATTAAAACAATATCCCATGTATTCAATTATCAAATCTCTTCATTCAAACCTTGCCCTGGTTTTACTCTTTGTATTATTCGCTGCAGTAATTTATATCCTTATTGGGTTCATGGGCAACAAAGAATTTACAGCTTCCAGCAAACGTATAGCACTGGCAGGTTTAATAGCGGCACACCTTCAGCTAGTAGTTGGTTTAATTATTTATTTTATTTCCCCATTGGGTATTGAAAACTTCTCAAAAGCCTCCATGGGTAATAGCATGAGCCGCTTATACATGCTTGAACACCCGCTTATGATGCTTCTTGCGATTGTGAGCATTACGATTGGTTACTCAAAATCTAAACGCGCTGCAACAGACAAACAAAAATATAAACTGCTGAGTATATTTTATGTGATCGGATTGGTATTCATTTTAAGCAGAATTCCGTGGCATGTATGGATGTAATCCATATATGTAATCATTAGTACGCACATAACTGAATAAGCAGTATAATGAGCCATTCCGGAGAACACATCGTACATCAGCAAAAAACATTTACCAACGTCAACTATTCCGGTAAGGTACTACGCGATAGGGAATTTATCTCGTGCACGTTTATTGGCTGTGACTTCAGTAAAAGTGATTTACGTGATAACGATTTTGAAGGATGTCATTTCAATCAATGTAATTTTTCAATGTCCATTATTGAAGGTACCGGTTTCAGAGATGCTGCGTTTACAGGATGTAAAATTCAGGGTGTTGATTTCACGCGCTGCAACCGGTTTATGTTTTCTTTTACCTTTAAGGATAGCCACATTGATTACTGCACATTTTTTGGAACAAAATTACGGAAGACAAACTTTCTGAATTGTACGTTAAAAGAAACAGACTTTTCTGAAGCAGACTTAACATCTGCCGTATTTGAAAATTGTGATCTTTCAGAAACACGTTTTTTAAATACCATCCTTGAAAAAACAGATTTCAGAACGGCTCAACATTTTTCGATTGACCCGGATTCCAATAAAATGAAAAAAGCAAAGTTCCATGCGATGAACCTTGCCGGCCTCCTATCAAAGCATCAACTGGATATCGAATACAGCGGTTAGTTGCATCTAAACATTGGCATTCATACATATTTTACATGTAACGGTTATATTATTTTTTTCATGCTTCGCATATTCCATCCAACAACAACACTCATTTTTAAGCACTTACACATCATTTAGCAGGGTATATTTTATCTCAGCAGACAGCCATAAATCATATATAAAATGGTATCTTTGCAGGGTTTTAAATAAGATAACAATACAAATTACCAATGGATAAGAATCAAATTATCGGTATTTCCTTAATTTCAGTATTGATGTTGGGCTACTTCGGCTTTATGTCAACACAAACGCCGGAAACACCCGTTACTACACCTCCTGCAATTACACAACCTGTTCAATCAGATACCGTACTTTTAAAATCTGCTGCAACAGATACAGCACTTAAAGCTCAAAACCAGCGTGAATACGGTGACTTTGCTGCTGCAATGGTTGGTGAAGCAAAAGAATATAAACTGGAAAACAAAGATGTTGTTGTTACGCTTTCTACAAAAGGCGGTACAATTAAATCAGTACTTCTTAAAAATTATTTTACCTGGGATAAAAAACAATTGTTCCTATTCAAACAGGAAAACAATCAGTTATCTCTTATCCTCAACACAAACAAAAAACCGGTAGATCTATACTCGCTGTACTATGCAGGTGTTGAAAGCAAAGCAGGCGATAAGCAGGTAGTAACGTTCAAAACAGATGCAGGCAACGGTAAAACAATTGAGCACACGTATACCTTAGGTGCAGCAGGTTTTACGGTAGATTATAATCTGAAAGCAGCCGGTTTTGGCGGAGAGCTTCCAAACCTCCCGTTAACACTTGACTGGAGGGAGCAGGTTGAACGTATTGAATACGATTCAGAACAGGCGCGTGTTAAATCAACGGTTAACTATATGGCTGCCGAAGATGGTTTCGACTATTTATCTGAAGCTTCTAAAGACAGAGAAACAGAAACACTTTCCAATGTATATTGGGTTTCATTAAAACAAAAATTCTTTAACAGTGGTTTTTATATTCGTGAAGGCGGTACCATTCCTTCTGCTACCGTTACTGCATATCCGATGTACAGCACATTACCCAATGCGCCTGTTAACTCAGAAAAATTCATCAAAGCACTGGAAGCTCAGGTACAATTACCTTTAGAGGCTGTGATCAGCGGTAAAGCTGCGTATGCGTTTTACTTCGGACCAAACGATTTCAAAATATGTAAAGCTGTACCGGCTGAAAATTATCAGAAAAACGTAAACCTTGGCTGGCCGCTTGTCAGCTGGATCAACCGTTTTGTGGTAATCCCGGTATTTGATGGTTTAAAAGGCGTGTTCAGCAGTTTCGGTTTAATCATCGTAATTCTGGTATTGCTTATCAAACTTGTATTGCTTCCATTATCGTATAAGTCATTTGTTTCAATGGCTAAAATGAAGGCATTGAAACCGGAGCTGGACGAATTAAAAGCAAAGCACGGCGATGATCAGCAAGCAATCCAGATGGAGCAGATGCAGGTTTACAAGCAATTCGGTATTAACCCGTTAAGCGGCTGTATTCCGGTATTGTTACAAATGCCGATCTTACTTGCTATGTTCAACTTTTTCCCGAACGCAATCGACTTACGTGGGGAATCCTTGTGGTGGGCAACCGATCTTTCCAGCTACGATGAGTTTGCAAAACTACCATTCACCATTCCGTTTTATGGTTCACACGTAAGCATGTTTACATTATTGATGACCATCTCTACCCTTGCGTATACCTGGGTAAACAATCAGGTAAGCACCGTAACAGGACCGATGAAATACATGTCGTATGCCATGCCGGTTGTATTCTTATTTGTATTAAACTCCTTCCCTGCAGGTTTAAGTTTCTACTATTTTGTTTCAAACTTAGTAACCATTGCACAGCAATTAATTATCCGTCGTTTTGTAGACGAAGGTCAATTACGTTTGCAGCTGGAAGCAAAAAGGGATAAAAACTTAAGCGGCGATACAACAGGCGGCGCTCCTAAAAAGAACCGTTTCATGGCACGTATGGAAGAAGCAATGAAACAAAGAGAGCAGGAACAACAGTTTAAGAAAAATATCAAGAAAAAATAATTCAGACAGAACCGCAATTTATTGCGTCTTCACATTAAAAAAGCCGCCGGTTGAAACTTCAACGGCGGCTTTTTTAATGAAACTTTGGGTTAAAAGTGATGACCCAGCTCCTGCTTCAACACCAACAACAACTGCTACTTTATCCGCAAAAGAAAAATTATTAACTCAAACAACCTGGCATTTTACAGCATCAACAGCTGATAAACCCGTGTATGTATTAGGAAGCGAAACGGCAAGCACAAATCTTTACAGCCAAATGTCTGTTTGTGCATCAGATGTAGAATACACGTATGCTGCTAATAAAAAAGGGACATACGGTGGAGATTGCGGTGGTACAATGACCCCACAATCTATTGGATTTACATGGGCTTTAACTTCGGGTGAAACAGTATTAACCATTACTGCATATGGACAAGTAAATAACTGGACAATTTTACAACTGACGGAAGATACATTAGTTGTTTCGTACGCGAGGATACCGACAAAAACGGAACGGCTTATGTACGAACAGATACATACAAAAAGCTATAAATTACTGTCTTGACTATTAACAAAAGGGCTGCTGATAATTTATAACCGGCAGTCCTTTTGTTTTTTATAACGGGCATTAGATATAAAAACAATAAAGAACCAGCTCATTTCTCTGGTTATTTTTGTGGAGAACCAACCAATTGAATTCTTAATACCAACCTTGGAATTAAAACTCCTGAATATATGTTTATTATCCATGTGCATATATTAGAGAACCAATTCAGTTAAGCCATTATTTATTTGGGCATTAGACCCAAACATCCACATGTTATCCACATTTATTCTTGATAACAATAGGGTAACTTCGAAGTTAGACACCCGCCCGCTAAGCAATAAGATGTTATCTTTGTATAATCTGAAATAATCAAAAAAGGGGATTTCGTTTAATTCTAAACCGTTTCAAATTTTATGGGTAAGATCATTGCGATTGCGAATCAGAAAGGCGGCGTTGGTAAAACAACTACTGCAATCAATTTAGCAGCTAGTTTAGCAGCATTGGAGCACAAAACGCTTTTAGTTGATGCAGATCCACAGGCAAACTCTTCTTCCGGATTAAGTGTAAATCCAAGAGATGTTGAACGTGGTATTTATGATTGTATGGTGGAAGGATTTGACCCGGCCGAATTGATTATTCAAACAGAAATCAATCACCTGGACCTGCTTCCTTCTCACATCGATTTGGCGGGTGCGGAAATTGAATTAATTAATCTGGAAGAACGTGAATTCAGAATGAAAAAAACCCTGGCCAGTATTAAGGACCAATATGAATTCATCATTCTTGACTGTTCTCCTTCCCTGGGTTTAATTACCGTAAATGCGCTTACCGCTGCTGATTCTGTTTTAATACCCGTTCAGTGCGAATATTTCGCCCTTGAAGGAATTGGTAAATTATTATCAACGATTGAAATTATCCAGGAGCATTTAAATCCTGAATTACATATTGAAGGGGTGTTAATGACGATGTTTGATTCACGCATGCGTTTATCAAATCAGGTTGTGGACGAAGTAAAAAAACACTTTGAAGAATTGATTTTTGAAACACTTATTCCAAGAAACATTCGTTTAAGTGAAGCACCATCGTTTGGAATACCTGTTATTGCACACGATGCGGAAAGTAAAGGTGCACAAAGCTATATGAGTTTAGCACAGGAAGTATTGGTAAGAAACGGTATTGTTGTTGCCTGAGTTTTTTAAAAGAGAAGTTGACTAATGAGTAATACGAACAATATAAAGAGAAATGCATTGGGCAGAGGTTTAGGTGCCTTGTTGAAAGATGCGGATTCAGTAAAAAGCAAAAACACTACTGAAACAACCGCTGCTGTAGCAAGCAACCTGAATGAAATCCCGGTTGAGCAGATCGAAGTAAATAGCTATCAGCCGCGTTCTCATTTCAATGATGAAGCTCTGAAGGAATTATCGGAATCGATAAAGATCCAGGGTATCATTCAACCGATCACTGTTCGTCAGTTAGCTCCTAATCAATACCAGTTAATCTCCGGTGAACGCCGTTTACGTGCGTCTAAACTTGCAGGTTTAACAAACATTCCTGCCTACATCCGTACAGCAAACGACCAGCAGATGCTGGAGATGGCACTGATCGAAAACATTCAGCGTGAAAACCTGAATCCCATTGAAATTGCGATCAGTTATCAGCGCATGATTACGGAATGTAATTTAAAGCAGGAAGAACTGGGCGACCGTGTTGGTAAGAACCGTTCAACCGTTACCAATTATGTACGTTTACTGAAATTACCACCGGATATACAGGTTGCCTTACGTGATAACGAAATCAGTATGGGACATGCACGTTCTATTATCAGTTTGGAAAAAATAGAACAGCAATTGTATGTGTTAAATAAAATCAAAAGCGAAGAATTATCGGTGCGTGCCGTTGAAGAACTGGTACGTAACTTACAGAATAATAAACCGGCTTCAGCAGATACTAAGGGAACACCTGCAAAACCAGCAGCGGCTGCCAATGCGGAGATTTCAAGCCTTCAGAACAAATTAACCTCTCACTTCGGAACTAAAATACAGGTAAAGAGTGATAAGCAATTTAAAGGCGAGATCAAGATTCCGTTTGTTTCTGCAGAAGACCTGAACCGTATTTTAGAGATATTAAACTTCTAATGAAAGGTTTTTCATTTGCATTATTTTTATTGTTTACTGTTGCTGCCCAGCAGGTTTTTGCTCAGCAGCAACAGCAAACTACTGTTCCCGTACCTTCCGACACGATTGAGCCTCCTCCTACCCAACAGGAATTAGCGAATAAAAAAATCATGAACCGCCAGCCCAACAAAGCTGCGCTGATGTCTGCCATATTACCGGGTGCCGGACAGGTATACAACAAAAAATACTGGAAAGCCCCGTTGCCGCCAATCGGTTTGCTGATCACAGGCTATCTGGCAATAGATTACAGCAATAAAACAAAGGTATACGGGGAAGCTGCAAGCCTTGCGGAACATAATGCAGACCGATCCGCTCTCTCTACATCCTACACAAATGCAGGCTATAACCTGCAAACACTCTCTGCCACACAACTCCGAACCCTGCAGGATGATTCCCGGAGATACATGTACATGAATATTGTCATCTTTTCGGGTATCTATGCCCTGAATATTGTAGATGCCTATGTTGATGCACACCTGAAAGAGTTTGATGTAAATGAGAACCTCAGCTTTAAGGTTAAGCCACTTTTTTATGCCACGAATTATTCCCATCTTGCAACAGGTTTAACCCTTTCTATAAGGCTTAAATAAATCATTATTACCTAAGTTTTACATTAAATACCCAAATACATTCCTATGAGAATTGCATTAATAGGTTATGGCAAAATGGGCAAAACGATCGAACGTATTGCCATAGAAAGAGGACACACCATTTCAGCGATCATTGATGTTCATAACAAAGAAGACATTAAAAACCTGAACGGTTCAATGGCGGATGTTGCAATAGAATTTTCACAACCTGAAAGTGCTTTTTTGAATATCAGCCACTGCCTGGAAAATAACCTGCCGATCGTATCCGGTACAACCGGATGGTTAAAGAAAAAACCCGTACTGGATGAAATCTGCCGTCAGAACAACGGTTCATTCTTCTATGCTTCCAACTACAGCATTGGTGTAAATATTTTCTTTCACCTGAATAAAATATTGGCCGGATTGATGAAAAAATTTCCGGACTATGCTGTTTCCATGGAAGAGATTCACCACACAGAAAAGAAAGATGCGCCAAGCGGTACAGCGATTACATTGGCGGAAGGTTTGATGAGCCAGAACTCAGCTAAAACAAAATGGGTGAATGAAGCATCTGAAAACGATGATGAATTAGAAATTATTTCCAAACGTATCGATGACGTGCCGGGTACACATACTGTATTTTATAATTCACCGATCGATACAATAGAGATCAAACATACTGCACACAGCCGCGAAGGTTTTGCTCAGGGGGCTGTTATGGCTGCCGAGTGGACAGCAAAAAACCGTGGTGTATTTGGTATGAATGATTTGCTAAAAATCAGCTAAACATGAAGAATCTTGTTCCCCCTTCTTTTTTCAGAAGAATTCAATACAATACAATTGATTTATTATTTCTGATCATTGTACTGATCATTATTACGAATGCCTTACCGTTCTTCTCTACTGTTCCCACAGTTGTAAACTGGTTGTTATTCGGCGTACTGGGTATTGTGTATGATATTGTATTCCACAAATACATGCACTTCACACCCGGCCAGGATATAATGGGTATGTTTCTTAGAAACAGCGAAGAGCGCGGAGCGAATCCAACGGCAAAGCAATTAGCCATTCGTTTCATTCTTAAATATTACCTGTGGCCCTTTGTAATCATATCTATTCTGATCGATAAAGAAAGACGCGGCTTACATGATAAGATTGCTAAAACAATTTTATTGGAACTGGAACAGCCTAAAGGTCAAAAAAGAGTTTATACCAATTCGTTTCAGGAATGGGGCGATTCTATTTCGTTTGCCATTGTTGTAGCAACATTTGTACGTTGGATCTGGCTGGAGCCATACACCATACCTACCGGCTCAATGGAAAAAACATTGATGGTGGGTGATTTCTTATTCGTAAATAAATTATCCTACGGTACACGCGCACCCATCACGCCGTTACAGATTCCGCTTACACACCAGAAAGTGTGGGGAACAAATTTAAAATCATTCAGTGATGCCATTCGTCTTCCGTATTTCAGATTCCCGGGTTTCACAAAAATTAACAACAACGATATTGTTGTTTTCAACTACCCGCCGGAAACAGACCTTCCGGTTGATTTGAAAACAAATTACATCAAACGTTGTATTGCCATTCCGGGCGACAGCTTATCTGTACACAACAAGCAATTATTCATTAATGGTGTTGCAGTAGAAAATCCGCCGGCAATGCAGTTTAAGTACAAATGTTTTACAAATAATATCATCTCTGAACGTACACGTAAAAAATACAACATCCACACATACGATTTGTATTCTAATGATGTACTGCAGTTCCAGGGTAAAAAACTATACCTGATTGATCTGACACCTGCAACCGTTGCCAAGTTACGTACAGCTAAAGTATTTGATTCAATTGTAGATTTCAAACTGGACGAACTGGATCAGAATGGTTTGTTCTTCCCTTTTGCACGCAAATCCCAAAACTGGACTGCCGATGACTACGGTTCGCTGTGGGTACCCAAAGCCGGTGCAACAATTAAATTAGATTCAAACATGGTTGAAATGTATGGACAAACCATCATCAATTATGAAGGAGATAAGACAATTGAATTAGCAGGCGATAAATTAAAAATAGATGGTAAACTTGTATCTGAATATACTTTCAAACAGGATTATTATTTTATGATGGGAGACAACAGACATAACTCTGCCGACAGCAGATACTGGGGCTTTGTTCCGGGTGACCACATTGTTGGTAAAGCCTGGATGGTCTGGTTATCGCTCGATTCAGAACTTTCATTCCCGGAACGCATCCGCTGGAGCCGTTCATTTAAAATGATTAAATAACATTTTATATTACATAATAAAAATGCCGGGTGAATATCATCCGGCATTTTTATTATGAACTGTCAATAGCACTTTTAATAAGCTAAAGCTATTATGTATAAGCTAAAAAAAAAACTTTTTTATTGCAGCTTGCCATATATCATATTTTTATCCTTTACTAGTTATGCATTGAAGGTTATTTCACATGTGAAAATATTCACCATAAAATATAATTCAATGTCACCGTCTATTTCAAAAGGAGAGAAAGTAATTATTGATACAAATTTTTATTTGCATAATACAATTCAACGCAATGATGTAATTGCATTTTATTATCCACAACAACTCGATATAAAAATTAATCTAAAGACACCTTATATAAGCCGATGCATAGCAATCGCAGGTGATACCTTTTCAATAAAAAATAAAGAAGTTTTTATTAACCATCTAAAAGCAGCAAATCCTCCTGCTCTAAAATTCAGATATAAATGTTTTACATCTGAGCAAATTTCGGAAAATACAAAAAATAAATATACGATTGAAACAGATGATATTTATCTGAATAAATTAGTAGAGTATAATAATAAAAAACTATATATAATCGATTTAAATCCATATAACATACATAAATTAACTAAGGCACAAATATTTGATTCTATACAGGAGTTCAATCCTTCTGAATTCAATCCTTCTGAAATTTTATTTCCATTTGCACACAAAACACAGGATTGGAACTTAAATAATTACGGATCAATTTGGATACCTAAAAAAGCTAACACCATCAAATTAGATCCAAATATGATTGAAATATATGGACAAACCATTTTGAACTACGAAGACAATAAAGGATCATCAGTTAAAGACAACAAATTAACAATTAATGGTATAGTTTTACATGAATATACATTCAAAAAAAACTACTACTTTATGATGGGAGATAACAGAAGTAACTCTGCTGACAGCAGATACTGGGGTTTCGTTCCGGAAGATCACATCATAGGTAAAGCACGAAAAATACATTAGCTATATTTATTTAAAGATAATACCAATCTATGAAATACACATCCATCCTACTCATACTTTTTCTGCTTGTACTTACCTGGTCAGGTATACAACCGAAAGAAACGTTCACCTGGCTGCTCGAAATTTTTCCTGCCATTATCGGAGCCATTGTACTGATTGCTACAAGAAATTCCTTTCCGTTTACTCCGCTTGTCTATACATGTATCTGTATACATGCATGTATCCTGTGTGTTGGCGGCCATTATACCTATGCAGAAGTACCTGCATTTGATTGGTTAAAAGAAATGCTGCACCAGTCCAGGAATAATTACGATAAAGTCGGACACTTTGCGCAAGGCTTTGTACCTGCACTGATCATCCGTGAATTATTTATCCGGAAAGAAGTTGTATTCAATAAAGGCTGGCTCAATTTTATTGTTGTCTGCATCTGCATGGCAATCAGCGCTGCGTATGAATTGCTGGAGTGGTTTGTTTCACTGTTCAGCGGAGAAGCAGGCGATGCATTTCTCGGTACACAAGGCTACGTGTGGGATACACAATCCGACATGCTGTATGCTACTATTGGCGCTATCACTGCATTGATACTTTTATCTTCTGTGCAGAACAAACAGATAAAACAATTGCAGGATCAAAAGTAAAACAACAAACTGCACTTATTATGCAAGCGAATCCACAACTCCTGCTCGAACTCGTAAACATGCAAATGCCCTTTGGTAAATACAAAGGTGTGATATTATGTAATCTTCCGGTAAGCTACCTGGAATGGTTTCAGCGCAAAGGTTTTCCTGCGGGCAAGTTAGGTGTGCTGCTTGAAACCATGTATGAGATCAAACTAAACGGACTGGAAGATCTGTTGAAGCCGTTGAAAAAGTGATCGTGTAAATTTGGATTAGTTGGATTTATGGAAAATGTAGATTATTTCCTTGGTATCGTATTAAGCATTTTGTTTTTGGGATGTCTTAACCGTTTCACTTCAATACTTTTTGCTCCAAAATTTATTAATAAGCCTTTATCTAGCTTATATGCTACGAGATAATTTAATCCCTGTGCTAAATGAGTATCTTCGATGCATTTTAATGCTTTTAATTCAATGAGTAAGGAATCTTCAACTAAAAAATCAACCCTACGCGTTCCAATTTCTTCGCTATCATAAAATATTTTCATCTCTAATTCTCTAACAAAATTCAAATCCGCTTTTTTCATTTCAATTGCTAAAGCACGTTGATATATGACTTCCTGAAATCCATTGCCTAAAGTTGTATGTACCTTCATTGCACAACCTATAATCTTATAGGTCAAATCATCTTCAATTTGCTGATTATTCATTTTAAAATATGGTTATAAGTAAAAATCATTCACAAAAAACAGGGTGAAAAAATACATGTAATCCCATTTTCCAATCAATCCAATGAATCCAAATTCAGATATCTTCCAGCCTAACATAACTCAGCGCACCCGAAGGACATCGGTCTACGCGTTCAATAATTTCAGCAGTTGTACCACCTTCAGGAGTGATCCACGGCCGTTGCATAGGGTTAAATACACGTTTTAATCCGGTTGCCCCTTTCCAGCACAACGTTGAATGGGTGCAAAGGGATGGTTTCCATACAACCGTTATTTCATCGTTCGAGTAGTGTTTTGTGATATCGTCCATGGTGTTTCAATTTCAGGTTCTGCACCAAAAATATGCATTCTGACAGAAATTCTTATACAGTACATGCTTTTAATTTCCTCATACTTAGCTCAAATAGGTACAAGAACCCAATTCCTAGCATATTATATTGTATCTTGCATACTTTATTAATTACAGGATCGAAATACATTGATATTTAAGATTCTGATTTCCATTATATCATGTTATTTCAAGATTTAAAACTGATAGACCCCATTTTGAAAGCACTTTCAGAAGAAGGCTACACAACTCCCACTCCTATTCAGTCTCAGGCTATTCCGTATGTATTGCAAGGCAAAGACTTATTAGGCTGTGCACAAACAGGAACAGGCAAAACAGCTGCTTTTTCAATTCCTATTTTACAATTATTAAGTGTAAAGAAAAGTACGGATCGTAAAAGACCCATCCGAAGCCTTATTGTTACACCAACGCGTGAACTTGCTATACAAATCGGCGAAAGCTTACAGGCATACGGAAAATATACCGGATTAACTTCTACCGTAATCTTTGGCGGTGTTAATCAAAGCCGTCAGGTTACAGCCCTGCAAAACGGTATTGATGTATTGGTTGCCACTCCGGGCCGTTTACTGGATCTGATGAACCAGGGTTTTATTTCATTGCGCCACATTGAAATATTTGTACTCGATGAAGCCGACAGGATGCTGGACATGGGTTTTGTACATGATGTAAGACGCCTGCTGCTTGCTTTGCCTGCCAAACGTCAGTCGCTGTTCTTCTCTGCAACGATGCCTCCTGAAATTGTAAAACTTGCAGATAATATTTTAGTAAATCCGTCAAAAGTAGAAGTAACCCCGGTTTCATCTACAGCCGATACAATCAAACAGTTCATGTACTTTGTTGACAGAGGAAATAAAAACAATCTGTTGGTTGAAGTATTACAGGATCCCAAAATAAAAACCTGCCTTGTTTTCACACGTACCAAACACGTTGCAGATAAAGTTGTAAAAATGCTGGCGGAGCATAAAATTAAAGCAGAAGCCATCCACGGAAATAAAAGTCAGAATGCACGCCAGAATGCATTGACTAACTTCAAAGCACAAACAACACGGATATTGGTTGCTACTGATATTGCAGCACGTGGTATTGACGTAGACAATTTAGAATTTGTGATCAATTACGAAATTCCGAATATTCCGGAAACGTATGTACACCGCATTGGTCGTACAGGCAGAGCGGGTGCAAAAGGAACAGCTTTCTCTTTCTGCGATGCGGAAGAAAAAGCATATCTGAAAGATATTGAAAAACTGATTTCAAAAAAGATTCCTGTTATTGATGAACATCCGTATCCATTGATGGACCACAATCCGCCAAAGACACCACAAGGCCGCCAGCAGCGCCCTGCCTCATCATCACGACCTAAGGCAGCCTCCGGAGCAAACAGCGGAAGTTCACGTGCAGGAAATGCCGGCGGAAGCCAGCGCAGCAGTGGTTCTTCTTCCCGCAGCGGAAGCAGTACAGGCAAAAAGAAATGGTATGGCAAATCCGGATCGAATACTAAATAAGGTTAGCCGGATTATATAGATATAGCAAAACAAAAAAGGATACTTCATATTGAAGGATCCTTTTTTTGTTTTAGCGAATGTATTTTAAAGCAGCTGAATATCAAAAACAAGCGCTAATTGTAAGCTAACTGCAACTGCCAGACACAAAAGCCAGCCTGCAAACCAGAGAAACCCGATGTGCATATTTTTTACATGTATATAATACGATACAATCATTGCCGTTACAGATGCACATAAAGAACCTGCAAAAAATACAATACCGCTTTCCATTCCCAACAAGCAGCTTATTGAGTATGGAATCAGAATGAGCGAACCCATTAAACAGGTCTTACCGATGTTTTTAAGAAATAACCACCTGCGTTCGTCCATAAAGATCAACGCTGCAATCATCTGTATGTTCCATTTGGCACCGGCAATACAGCAGGAAAGAATCTTCTGATTTACATCGATGTAAACAGGCGACCATTCAATAAAGTACCAGGTAATTACAGTGGACAGAAAAAAATACAAAGCTGCCCGCTGCACATTTTTTTCATTTGAGTCTACAGTCATGAGTTAATCAAAATAAGCCATAAAGGTAAAGTGATCGATACAATCAGATGATGGAATTGTTTTCTTAGACGAAATAAAGAAGAACTATTCTGATCACCGTTGAACTAAAATACAGCCCTTTTCTGTTTCATTTCTGAACTTAATTGATTCCTGCTCATGGCTCACAAAAACAGGTTCGATGTAATTATCATCGGTGGAAGCTACAGCGGACTATCCGCTGCGATGTCGCTTGCGCGTTCATTACGCAAGGTTTTAATCATTGACAGCGGCAAACCCTGCAACCGGCAAACTCCTCATTCCCATAATTTTATTACCCATGACGGACATACACCCAAACAAATTTCTGAAGCTGCAAAACAACAGGTGTTATCCTATGATACGATCACCTTTTACAATGGTTTAGCTGTAAACGGAGAAAAAACGGATACCGGGTTTATGGTAAAAACAGAAAACGGTGATTCTTTTACTTCCAAAAAACTGGTAATAGCTACAGGTGTGCGTGATTTGATGCCTGCCTACAAAGGATTCGCCGACTGCTGGGGAATTTCTGTTTTACATTGCCCATATTGTCATGGCTACGAAGTACACGGAAAAACAATCGGTTTGTTGGGTAATGGAAATATAGGATTTGAATTTTGTAAGCTGATCAGTAACTGGACAAAAGATCTTATTCTTTTCACCGATGGTAAATCAACGCTGACGTATGAGCAGACACGAAAAGTACAAGAGCACAACATTAAAATCGTTGAAAAAGAAATTGCTGAATTTATTCATGAAAATGGGTATGTGAAATATGTACTGTTTAAAGATGGCACGCAGCATGCAGTAACAGCTTTGTTTGCCAGGATACCGTTTGAACAGCATTGCGCAGTGCCGGCACAATTGGGTTGTACATTGAATGAAGACGGATTGATAAAAACAGACGAATTTAATAAAACCAGTGTACCTGGTGTATATGCCGCCGGTGATAACAGTTCACCCATGCGTGCTGTAGCAGCCGCTGTAGCTGCAGGTTCTAAAGCAGGCGCCGTATTGAATAGAGAAATGATTGAAGAAGCCTTCTAGAAATTACAGAACAATAAAATAAATGATTATCCCATTTATTTTATTGTTCTGTAGATAAACTAATATCCTATTTTAACGCAGTTGACTTGAATCTAAAATGCATCAATCTTTTGCTTCTCTCCTCCTGCGTTTACAGTTATTATTGTATCTACAACATTTTCTTCATATGTACTACAACTGCAATTACAATCCTTTGGCGTTAACAGCTCTGCAGCTTTTATTTTTTCTTCAAGTTCATTTAAACTGAAATCTATTTTACGAAGAGAAGCGGCATGTTTTGAATCCTTCGCTTCCACAGAAATCCCCTCTGTATTCAGTAACTCTTTTATTTTAAGATTAAATGCTTCTTTAGAAATTACTGCAGGAGATAGACTGATAGTATTTAACGTACCGGTCGTAAACGTAGCAGCAGCGTATATGAGCTGACCCTTTTTTTCACCTACCAGATACACATGAGCTGTTTTTCCCTGAGGCAATTTTATATTTCCATTGTCTTCATAAAAACCATACGTATCATTTTTATTTTTCAGCAAGCCTCCGCGTGCATGAACGTTCATATCCGGCAAAACGAAATAAATATTAAAAGTATTAATAAATGATGTATCTACATGCACAATTAAATTTGACGCAACTAATCCCGGAGCATTTTTAGTAAGCATATCAATATTATACCAGCCAAATGAATTGATTTCAATCTGATAATATTCGGATTGCTGATAAGCAGTACGAATCAGGAGTTTTCTATCCGCACTATTAATCAATGCTGCATCATCAGGCATTTGCATCACTTTCATAGAACGGTTTACCTGTTTAATAAAAGGACTGTTATCTGTATTAATATCGATACGTTTATTCTTAAGCATGTTCTTTTGCGCATTTAATGATGCTATCAACGTGTTATACGTTTTGCATTTTTGAAAATTGATATATGTTTCATCTTTCGGATACGGCAGCTTCAACCGTTTACTTTCGTCAGTAAAATAATCACACAGTGCTTTAATGTCTTTATCGGTATACGTTACAAAAGCTGTCATTTCTGCTTTATTATATTTATTATACAAACAACATGCATATCCTTCACCCGGCGATATTTGCATAGCTGTCGAATCATTATTCATATATTTCACTCCACCTTTAATCATGCTTGAGGAATTATTTATAAAAAGCTTAAGCCAGTCAAAATCCCTTCGTTTACCTATATAAGCCAGATCAGGGCCTACAGATTCTTTCCCTAATGTGTGGCAGCTTTTACAATTTTCTTTAAACAATATCTCTCCTTCTGAAACTACGTTCTCTGACGTTTCCGGTTTTAGCGGAACCGGATCCTGCCAGTCTATCTTACCGGCAGCAGTAGGTTGGCCTTTGTATAATTTCATATCTGCATTCACTTCATCTGTCGGCACACTTACAACTATTGGCTTCACAATCTTTACGCGCGCACTGTCTTTCGCCCGGATGTAAAACATCCCACCGCTGCTCAGCAACTCTTTTCCCGACTTGGTCGTCAAACCTCCACGGATCATATCTTCCATGCTATACGCTTCTTTCAGAACCAATACAACATCTTTATCTGTTGATTGCAAGGACCCGGAAGGTATTGTTATAAGTGCCCCCTTAGCCGTATGCAGCGTTGTATCGCGATCAATGCGTACAACAAATTCCTGTGTCTCCAATGAATCAACCGAACTGATCTCTTTTACTTCAGGGACCTTTACGTATCCATCGTTTTCATGTTCTTGTGCTTTTTTAACTTCCCGTTCCAGTTTTGTAACCGTGTATACAGTTACCATTGCAAAAATTACAAGGAACAAACTATTCAAAAACAGTTTTGTTGTATAAAACGGTTTTGAATAAGATCTGAATTCAGCCAGCACATTTTCAAAATTCCGCTTCGATTCAATTTCTTCTTTTGAAACCGGTGTACGGTTTATATTTATCTTAATTTTTTTCATGGTCTTATCTCGTTGCCAATATACATTTCTTTAATTTTTCCAGAATGCGGTATACTTTTACCTTTGCATTATTTTCTGTCAGCTCAAGTATCTGCCCGATCTCTTTAAAGGCACGGCTTTCAAAAAAACGCATCTCAATCAACTGCATATCAGCTTCTGCCAATTGCCCCAAACATACTGTTAAGTTTTTTTCTTTTTGAATCAGGCCTTCATCTGCGTCTGCTTCGTGCAGCAATCCTTTCAGGGCATCTACATCTATATTTAAGGTACGCTGCACCTTATTCTTTTCAATTGACCGGTATACTTCATTCCGGGCAATGCGATATAACCACGATGAAAATGGTACGCCTTTAAACGCATAACGCGGCAAATGTATCAATGCTTTAACAAATACCTGCTGGCTAATATCAAAAGCAGCCTCCTTATCATCGGTGCGCTGATAGATATAGCGAAAGATTGGCTCGTGGTATTTTTCGTACAGAGGTTGAAAAGCAGCAGGATCTTTTTTAGAAACTTCAATAACCTGAAGTTCTTGTTCCATGGTTTGCACGGATACATGATAACGGGACGAGGAACTCATACTTTATTGCTTTATTCATACCTATAACCGGAAGACGGAAAAAAGATACATGCAAAGATGAAGTATTTTTAAAAGAATAAAAAAGACAGAAAAACAAGGGATGGATCAGTCTAACGAATTGCGTCCGACAAATTCCTGAAATTGCTGTTTAAACTGGTCGGCAATAGGAATGTATTGATTATTAATGATCGCCTGGCTGCGTTCAATCGCCTGAATCTTATTGAGTGCAATGATAAAGGAACGGTGCACACGCATGAATTGGGTAGATGGCAATTCTTCTTCCAGTTTCTTTAAGCTTGAATGGGTAAGAATGGGTTTGGTTTCATTTACCAGCCATACTTTTACATAATCCTTTAATCCTTCGATATATAAAATATCATCCAGCATCACCTTGAGATGTTTATAATCAGCCCGGATAAAAATATAAACAGGCTCTTCTTTTCCTTCACCTTTACGGCTATTCTGCACCAGCGCAAACCAGTCGCGTGCTTTCAATGCAGCGGTATAAAACTCTTCAAAATTATAGGGCTTTAACAGATAATCCAACGCTTCTACTTTGAAACCATCAATAGCGTACTGATCAAAGGCTGTAGTAAAAACTACCCGCGTATCTTTACCAATGGTTCTGGAAAGCTCTATGCCATTAAGTTCCGGCATTTGTATGTCCAGAAACAACACATCTATTTTTTCATTGTTGATTTTTTCCAGCGCTTCAAAAGCATTGCTGCATTTTCCTTTCAATTCTAAAAAAGGAATTTTCGACACATAACTTTCCATTAAGCTCAATGCCATGGGTTCATCATCAACAATCAAACAGGTTATCTTCAGCATATGAACTTAGCATTGTGTGTATTTCAAATATTGAATGCGTAATGTGGTATGATAGATTCCATAAATCACTTCGCGTTTAAATTCATGTGCATCGGGATATAATAATGCCAATCGCTTTTCCATGTTTTCCAAACCGATCCCCGAACCGCTCTTATCCGACACATCTTTAGGTATATATAAATTTTCTGTCGTAAAAACGATGGTATCATTTTTAACCGATAAATTAAACCGCATGGTAGATTTTTGAGAAGCGGATACACCGTGTTTGAAGGCATTTTCAATCAATGAAATAAATAACAACGGCGCTACATCAATGTTTTTTTCAAGCGGACTGAAATTCGCTTCAATGGCGGTATTGGTAGAAGTACGCAATTGCATCAATTCAATATACCGCTTCATAAAATCAATTTCCTTTGATAGCGGAATCATTTCAACAGAGGTATCATACAGCAAGTATCGCATCAGCTTTCCTAAACTATGGACAACTTCCTTCGCCTGTTCCGGGTGCTGATCAATCAGCGAATAAATATTATTCAGCGAATTAAAAAAGAAATGCGGCTGCAGCTGATATTTTAAATGCTGTAATTCAGATATCAGTTTTTCATTTGCTGCCTGCCTGTGTATATCTTCTGATCCCATCCAGCGTTCGTACGTTTTTAATCCGATCGAAAACAACACCGGAATAATAAGTGAAATCATATCTACATACAGATATAACTGCAGCGGAGGTGCATTGGGTTTTACCACACCCAAAGTGCAGCATACTTTTTTTACCTCATAGTTGACAAAAACAAAAAACACAACCATAATTATATTCAATAATATAAAAACCGACTTGTTCGGGGAAAACCAAAAGCGGTCAATCAGAATAAAATAATTGGTATAAAAAATAATCAGACAGTATACCAACGGAATAGTGGAATGCCGTAAGTTGCGCATGAGATTAAATTCATCGCCTACCGAAAGCAGATACGGCAAACTGAATAGAACCACCCACACAATTACGTGTGTGCCGATGAATATATAGCTGCGTTTTATATCTTTTTCAGTATTCATATTTCTGTATTCTTATCATTTTGAACAACCGCAGATTAAATCCATGGGTTATTTTTAATCTGTAGATCATTAAATACTAGTATCTGTATTTAAATAAACAAAAAAGAAATCTATACCTGTGATTCTTTATATATATGGGGTAATTGTTTCGATAAAAGCACCTATTTTGTCGTTCCAAATACAACCAATTGTTAACAAAAGATAATGAACAATTACAAAGAATGAAAATATCCGGTACATTCATGTACGATATGCATAAGTATTTGATCATTCAATCAACCAATCAGTGCGAGTCACGTATTAATGACAAGGAATATTAAATTTGTACGTATTCATTTACGAATTCTTCAGCTATAATTTTTATCATCCATGATACCAATGAACGTTACCTTTGAACACGATTTTCAGACCATGCGCGAATCGTTTTTTGAAAATGCGCAGGAAGCATTTGCCATTCTGGATAAAGATTTAAATTTTATTGATATAAATAAATCTTTTACAGAATCATTAAAAACAGGCCGTGATAAACTTATTGGAAAAAATATTATTGAATTCAATTCTTCCATTAAAAATACCGAACGTTTCAGACTGTATCAAAAAGTATTGCAAACCGGGGAATCAATTATTCTGGATGATATCCGTTTACATCCTAACCTGGGAAGTTATACAATACGGGTTTCCTGTTTTAAAGTAGGTGAAGGTATAGGTTTAGCGATTTTAAACATAACCGATTTACGCGACGCGATAGATGATCTGGAAACCTTTATCTATAAATGTTCTCATGACATGCGCACGCCGGTTTCAAATATTTATGGATTGATTCAGCTGGCATTAGAAGATACCAAAGATCCCCACACGGTTGAATTTTTGAATATGATCAAACATCAGACAGACCGGTTGGACCACATCATTCACCAATTAGCAAATACCAGCCGGTTAATGCATGATAATAAAATCATTTATCTGGTAGATCTGAAAACTGTTGTATCCGATGTGATTGATTCGTTTTCAAAAATTCCAGATTTTGAAGCCATAAAGTTTACTGTTACTTCTTCCAGCAAAGAAAAATTTTTCAGCGACAAATCTCTGCTGATTTGTATCCTCGAAAATATTATAGACAATGCAATTAAATACAGAAATCACGACATACAATCTTTAATAGACATTAACATGTCCGATGAAAAAAGCGGCGTCCGCATTACTATTAAAGATAACGGTATAGGTATTGATGATGATATTCAGAAGAATGTGTTCAAAATGTTCTACAGAGGCACTAACAAAAGTTCCGGATCCGGTTTAGGGTTGTATACCGTAAAACATTTTATTAAAAAGCTGAAAGGAGAAATTTCCTTAACCAGCGAAAAAAATACAGGAACGACCTTCTCTTTCTATATCCCCAATGTAAATACGGATAAATAAGCCTGCTATAGGTTTTATTTCAGGTTTTAAAAATCAATATTATTTTTTTTAAAAAAATAGTTGCAAAGATTAAAGGTTTTACATTACTTTGAAATACAAAGTTCTTTTATAATGACTGAAATAGACAAACAACTTTCTGACCTGAAGCAGATCCGTCAATTAATGGAGCGGTCTTCAAAATTTATTTCGTTAAGCGGACTATCCGGTATATCTGCAGGCGTTATTGCGCTGATCGGTGCATTTGTTGCCCGCTGGCGCATACACAATGTATTAGATTTCAACAACGTAGTTTCCTACAAAGCAATTCCCAGTTTCGATGTGCTGTACAGTTTACTGTTTGAACTGATCGCGTTAGCCAGCATTACGCTTATACTTGCTCTGGCTGCTGCATTTTTCTTTACAAATAAAAAAGCTTCCGAACGCGGCGAATCTCTGTTTGATTCTCTTAGCATCCGCATGCTGGTGAACTTAGCCATACCACTTATTACCGGGGGTATATTCTGTTTGTTTCTTTTACAGCAAAATATTAGTTTAATTGCACCTGCCATGCTCATATTCTACGGCCTTGCGTTAGTTAATGGCAGCCGTTACACTGTTGACCATATTCGTTATTTAGGAATGGCTGAAATTGTACTGGGGTTAATAGCCGGCCTGTTTCCCGGTAAAGGTCTGTTGTTTTGGGCAACTGGCTTTGGCGTATTCCATATTATTTATGGAGCAGTGATGTACTTTAAATTAGAACGTTGAAAAATTTCATTTCCCATTTAAATAAAGCGTTTGAGAACAGGCTCCGGTTAGGCATCATGTCTATTCTGATTACCAATGACTGGATTGAATTCAATACACTCAAAGAATTGCTTGAGGCTACAGACGGTAACCTTGCAAGCCACATTACAGCGCTTGAAAAAATAAATTATCTCGAAGTGCGTAAAGCGTTTATCGGTAAAAAACCCAATACGTCTTTCCGTATCACAAAAGAAGGCCGGAAGGCTTTTAAAGACCATATTGACGCGCTCGAACAACTTATAAAAAAATCTTCGTGATTTTTTTTATCCTTAAACTTTGCAATTCAAAGTACTTTACTATATGAAAAACAGATTATTTATTTTAGCCATTCTCTGCCTCCTGCTTGAAGCGGGACGTATGCTGTATTCAGGCACACTTGGCTACATGTTCCTCATCTGGAACCTGTTTCTGGCAGCTGTCCCCTATCTGTTGTCCACGCACATACAGGCCACAAAACCAACAGGCTTAAACCTGATCGGAAAATGTTTTATCTGGTTGCTGTTCCTGCCGAATGCCTTATACATCATCACCGATCTGAAACATTTACATGAACGCCCACCGGTACCGGAGTGGTTCGACTGCCTGCTTTTATTCAGCTTCTCTACCCTGGCATTGCTACTTGGCCTGTTGTCTTTTTATCAAATGAATCAGGTACTGAAAAGATATGCACCTGCTTTTGTTCAGCACATCATACTGATCAGTATTTCGCTCTTAGCCGGCTTTGGTGTGTACTTAGGCAGGGAACAGCGCTGGAACAGCTGGGACATCTTTACCAATCCTTTTGATTTATTTTCTGCATGTATTTCCTTAAGTACGGAACCACACGTGTGGGCATTCAGTCTGTGCTATGGTTTTGCCTTTTTAAGTATGTACCACATCATTTCATCTTTGATCCACTACCGTCATGAAACACCCGGTCAATTGGTTTAATAGTTTAAACTATGCCTGCAACGGTTTAAGGCTTTTGTGCAGCGAACGGAATTTCCGGATACACCTGCTTGCCGCTGTGAGCGTTTGCATACTTTCTCTCTGTCTGCATCTTTCCACGCTTGAATGGGCATTTATAGCATCCGCTATTGTATTGGTTCTTGTCACAGAAAGCATCAACACGTGTATCGAATATCTATGCGATTTTATTACTGCAGACTATTCATTTGCGATCAAAAAGATCAAAGACATTGCCGCTGCCGCTGTACTGCTAAGTACGGTATATGCGCTTACCCTCGCTTTTATTATTCTATTACCTAAAATTTTATACTTAACTACTTACAACTATGAGTTCTAATTTCAATACATGGGCACGTACCTCCATTACATTAAAACTGGTCATAATAGGCATCTTGGTTTTGGTATTGCTTATACCAACCAACATGGTGCAGAACTTAATACAAGAGCGTGAAACAACCCGCGACAGCGCCGTTTCAGAGGTAGCTTCAAAATGGGGAATGGACCAAACAATTGGTACACCGATTATTTCTATTCCCTATTACACCGTTGTGGTAAACGCAAATAATCAAAAAGAAACGTATCGGAATTATGCGCACATTTTGCCGGATGACATTAAAATAAAAACAAAGCTTGTGCCTTCTACAAAGAAACGTGGTCTTTATGAAGTTGTGTTGTATAATACACAGGTGTCCATACTCGGATCATTTAAATCTGAAATTCAAAACCTGCAGCAAAAAACAAGCAATACGCTGCGTCTTGATCAGGCCTGTATTCAGCTGGGCATATCGGATTTGAAAGGATTAAAAGATGTAGTGCAATTCAACATGGATGGAACAGACACATTTGAATTCAACCCTGGTGTTCCAAATACAGATATCTATAATTCAGGTATGAGTTTTCCGATTGACTTAACGGCGAAAGATGCCTTTGCCTTTTCATGCAATCTGAATTTAAATGGCAGCACATCCCTTCACTTTCAGCCTTATGGAAAAAAAACAATGGTGGAATTAACTACTACATGGGCCAACCCGAGCTATCAGGGAGCCTTCCTGCCTGACACCAGTATCACTACTGAAACAGGTTCTTATGCGCGCTGGAAAATACTGCAGCTAAACAGAAATTATCCCCAATATGGTTTTGGTGATTTTATCAGACAAAGTGAACGCGCAGCTGCAAACATAACCGATGGGCAAGCTTCGTCCTTTGGTTTGCGTCTGATTTTACCCGTAGATCAGTATCAGAAAATCACGCGGTCTGCAAAATATTCCATCATGTTTATATTATTAACTGTTGTTGCTTTCTTTTTTGTAGAAATCATTAACAAGAAAAAAATTCACCCGATACAGTATTTGTTGATCGGTTTTGGTATCGTATTGTTTTACGTGTTATTACTTTCTATTTCTGAGCATACCAATTTTGAAACCGCTTACTGGATTTCATGCGCCGGCATTGTACTGCTGATCAGTTTATATACACAATCCATGCTTCGCAAAATTAAAGTTACCCTGCTTATCGCTGCTATCCTGAGCACGCTTTATGTATTCTTTTATGCTTTGCTGCAATTACAGGATTTCTCTTTACTAATGGGAAGTATCGGCTTATTCATTATACTGGCTGTTACCATGTACCTGACCCGAAATATTGACTGGTACAAAGAAGACAATTCTTCAACAGAAAATTTTTCTGCAGCGCCTGAATCACTTGACTAAAAAAAACAGATAAGTCTTCAGAAAGCGGTCATTCTTGCTCATAGATTGACCGCTTTCTTGTTTTATACTTTTATTTGTCTGTATTAAAAATCATCTACTTATTTATTATATGTACATCAATAATTTTTAAAAATTGAACCGAATATTCACCGTATGAAGCATTTACAGGAAAATAGTTATTACTGCCCTGAAACGGAAACAATTTTGCAACTGAAATCGTTGATATGATAAACATATTTTCAGTCTTGTAAAATACGTTTCTACGTATTTTTTATGTTATATTGATTTACCTAAACCAGTGTATGCTATGTTAAATCAGGAAGTTTTAGAACATTTTTATCATTGCTTCAAGTACAAAGATGCTGAAGGTATGGTAAGCTGCTACCACGACAAGGTTGTATTTACGGATCCGGCTTTTGGAACATTAAAAGGTGAAGCAGCAAAAAATATGTGGCGCATGCTGCTGGAAAGAAGTACAACACTGGATATTGATTACAGCAATATATCTGCCGATGCAGAGCATGGCAAAGCACACTGGACAGCTACCTATATATTCTCTAAAACAAACAGAGAAGTTGTAAACCATGTTACTTCGAAATTTGAATTTAAAGATGGTAAGATCATACGGCACATCGATTCATTCAACCTGAAGATATGGGCCAATCAGGCTTTAGGTATTAAAAGTACGCTGCTGCATTTATTCGGACAGCTGAAACCTGTTGTGCAATCAAATGCCCGAAAGACCTTGATTGGTTATATAAAAAAAAGAAGATAGATTTTATAGAAGATGTATGACTGTCTATTTTTTAAGTGGATTAGGGGCCGACAAACGCATCTTTCAAAAATTACGTCTGTCGGAAAAACTTTCGATTGTATACATTGACTGGCTGCAGCCTTTAAAAGATGAATCAATTAAAGATTTGTACAGCGCCTGGCTCCTGTTATCAACCAGAACGAACCATTTACCATTGTAGGTTTGTCCTTTGGAGGGATTATTGCGACAGAGCTTTCTAAAATTGTTTCTCCGGTTCAAACCATTATCATTTCAAGCATTTCAACAGATAAACAATTACCCTGGCATTTGCGCATGGTAAAATATCTCAAACTCCATAAATTCATTCCAACGCGTTTTTTACAGGTAAAAAGCCGGTTGGTTTATTGGTTCATGGGTGCAAATACCATCCGCGAGAAAGCGGTGTTCAATCAGATCTTAAAAAACACGGATATTGTTTTTTTCAGGTGGGCAGTATCCGTTCTTCTAAAATGGAAGCAGGCAGCACCGATTAAAAATTTACAGCATATTCATGGTTCTTCTGATAATATTTTTCCGCTTTCCAATATTAGCTGCAGCCATGTAGTACCGTATGGCGGGCATTTAATGGTATATTCCAGATCCGAAGAACTTTCACTTCTATTAAATAAACTCCTGGATCGCTGATCTACCAGTCAATTTCTTTTTTGCCAACGGATTTAAGATACGCATTTGTTTTGCTGAAGTGTTTGTTCCCGAAAAAACCATTATATGCTGAAAACGGTGATGGATGAGCTGATTTCAACACCAGATGTTTTTCTCTATCAATGATTTCACCTTTTTTCTGTGCGTAAGCTCCCCATAAAATAAATACAACATGTTCTTTTTCATCAGAAACTTTTTTAATAACAGCATCGGTAAATGTTTCCCAGCCTTTTTTCTGATGCGAACCTGGAGTATTTGCTTCAACAGTTAATGTTGCGTTGAGTAATAATACACCCTGATTTGCCCAACGCTCCAGATTACCGGATACTGGCGCAGATTTCCCCAGATCAGATTCAATTTCCTTGAAAATGTTTTTTAAAGATGGCGGCTGTACAATGCCATCATTTACTGAAAAACACAGGCCATTTGCCTGTCCAGGACCATGATACGGATCCTGCCCAATAATCACAACCTCTACGGCATCAAACGGGCATGCATCAAATGCTTTGAAAATATTTTTTCCGGCAGGATAAATAACACGTGTTTTATATTGTTCTTTTACAAATTGTATCAGATTTTTAAAGTATGTTTTATTGAATTCATCCTGAATTCTATGCTTCCAGGAAGTTTCAATCTTAATATCTTCAGACATAATTCAGTTTTGATGTGGTTATTTATAAAACTATTCAGTAAATTTAACTGTTATCGAATTAACAACATATATAATTTCTCTTCAATCGATCAATGATTTCAAAAATTACCGAAGGTGTACGGGTTAGCATTGTAACAGACTATCAGCAGGAATACTCCAGTCCGTTACAGTCGCACTATGTATTTACCTATCGTATATTAATTGAAAACTACAGCGAACATACTGTACGCCTGTTACGCAGGCATTGGTTCATCTTTGACGCAAATGGTGTAATCCGTGAGGTAGAAGGCGAAGGCGTTGTTGGTGTACAGCCAACGCTTGAACCGGGTGCTTCTCATGAATATGTTTCCGGATGCAATTTAAAAACAGAGATGGGTAAAATGCGCGGTACTTACTTAATGGAACGCATTGTTGATGGAAATCAATTTACGGTTGTGATTCCCGAATTTATGCTCATAGCACCTTTTAAATTAAATTGAAAATTTTCTCTATCATATATCGTTTTTACGAATTTTTAAAGCATTATATCGTTGGCGGCAACGAGCATGGCTTACATTCCCCTTTTGTGTATGACTTATATACAAAAACCATTCAGGATCACGACTGGCCATTTTACGAATCGATCGAACAGCACTACTTTGAATTACTAAGTGACCACCACATTATTTTAAATAAGAACCCCGGCGCCGGTACAAGCATGAGTAAAGGCAAACGGCTGCAGATACAAAAATTAGCCAAACATTCTATAAAGCAGCTGCCGTGGCGCAAACTTATCTGCCGGCTTGTTGAAGAACGTAAACCAAAAGTTATTGTAGAACTAGGTACAAGCTTTGGCATTACAACGGCATACATTGCCTGCACCTGCCCAGATGCTACCGTTTACAGCTTTGAAGCAAATCCTACGCTTGTCGAATCAGCCAAAGAGTTTTTTTCTAAATCGGGTATTACCAATATTGAAATCATTGAAGGAAATATTGATGAAACACTCCCTGCTTTTTTAGAAACACATCCGAATATTGACGTTGCTTACATCGATGCCAATCACCGGTTCAGGCCGACTATAAAATATGTAGAGCGTATTATGGAATGCGTATCCTGGAAAGGCCTGATCATATTAGATGATATTTACTGGTCGTATGAAATGACCAAAGCATGGCGTGCGTTAAGTGAGAAAAAAGAAATCACTGTAAGTATTGACCTGTGGCAGATCGGTTTATTTTACTTCCACACCGGACAGGTGAAGGAAGATTTTAAGCTGCGGTTTTAAAAGCTTAAGGCGAAAAGCTAAAAGCAGAATGCTAAAAGCAAATAAAAAAGCTCAGTGAAAATTATTCATTGAGCTTTTTTATTTGCTTTTAGCGTTAGGCCTTAAGCCTTTGGCTTATAGAATAGCTTCCCGGATCCGTACCAATCTGGCCAACACCGCTTCCAGATTATCCAATGCAATCATATTAGCGCCATCAGACAATGCCTTTGCAGGATTTGGATGTGTTTCCATAAACAAACCATCTGCCCCAACAGCAATAGCCGCTTTGGCAATTGTTTCAATAAGTGCCGGCTTACCGCCAGTAACACCCGATGCTTGATTGGGCTGCTGAAGCGAATGCGTACAGTCCATTACAACGGGTACATCAAACGCTTTCATTTCAACAATATTTCTGTAATCCACTACCAGGTCACTGTAGCCAAAAGAGTTACCCCTATCCGTTAATATAACATTATTGTTGCCCGCAGCTTTTATTTTTTCTACCGCAAACTGCATGGATTGTCCGGATAAAAATTGGCCTTTTTTCACACTTACCACTTTCCCGGTTTGTGCTGCCGCAACCAGTAATTCTGTCTGGCGGCATAAGAAAGCCGGAATCTGTAATACATCTACATACGCGGCTGCCATAGCTGCTTCATGTGATTCATGAATATCCGTAATGGTTGGTATACTAAAACTCTTCCCTACTTCTTCCAGAATTTTTAATGCCTTTTCATCGCCGATACCCGTAAACGAATCAACTTTTGTGCGGTTCGCTTTACGATAAGACCCTTTAAATACCAACGGAATCTTATATTTATCCGTCATGGTGATTAGCTTCTCAGCAATTTCAAAACAAATATCTCTGCCTTCAACAACACATGGACCAGCGATTAAAAAAAAGTTGTTCGAATCTTTATGGTGAATGTTAGGTATCGTAATATTCATGATTATATGTTGAGTTGTGAAACTCTTTTTGATTGGGTTATAAATTCAAAGTTAAAGCTAGATTTTTGCAATTCATAATATACATGCGCATCTGCTTCTTCCTAACAATAAATTCAATAAATAATTCATTGCCGTTTGAGGGCCTCACCGTCCCAACAAACATCCGGGTTATATTTATATCTTTCTGTTTTATTGCTATAAAGTTTAAATCCTGAAATAGGATTGAAACTACATTTTATTGACTTTAAATGTATGTTTTATTGGATTATATGTAAGTTTTGGTATTTTTACGAACGAACTTTTCAAAACGTATCTTTTATGAGTCCAGAAAAAACAAAAGTTAAAGAACCAAAAAGCAACAATAAAGCATGGATTGTTGTACTAGCAGTAGTTTTATTAGCCGTAAATGGTATCCAGGGTTTCTTTAATTACAAGCAAAACGATGAAATTAAGCAACAGGAAGTAGTAATTGAGCAAGGAAACGCACAACGTGACAGCTTATCAACTGCTTTAGATGCTAAAATCGCAGAACTTAAGGCTACGTTGGTTCGCTTAGAAGAAGCAGGTGGTAAAAACACTGAATTAGAGGCTACAATCGCAACATTAACGGAAACAAATGAGCGTTTAAAGAAAGATGCTAATTATAAGAGCAAATATTTCGAGATCAAAAAAGAAATCGATAACGCGAATAAGTTGAAAGCAGATGCAGAGAATCAGGTAAGAGACCTGAGAATCCAATTGGCTCAGAAAGACACAACAATTCAAATTAAAAATGCTGAGCTTGTTCAAAAAACAGCAACAATCTCATCGTTAGAGCAGGAAAAAACGGAACTGGCTCAGAAAGTAGCTGTTGCGTCAATTCTTAGAGCAGAAAATATCAAAGTTATTGCTATCAGCTCAAAAGGAAAAGAAAAGATCAGCGATGCATACAAAGCAAAAGCAATCGAGCAGATCAAAATTTTGTTCACTATTGCTGAAAACAAAGTTGCTCCTAAAAACACAAAAGAATTATACATTCGTATTGTTGAGCCGGATGGTGCAACAATTACAGGTTCTGCTTCAGGCGAATTCAAATTCAACACGCAGACATTGTTCTACACAACTAAAACAAGCATATTATACAATGGTTTAATTTCACCTGTAACCGTTTCTTATACAAAAGAAGGTGCTTACAAAGCAGGGAAACAAACGATTGAAGTATATTGTGAAGGTGCCCTAATCGGTACAGGTTCATTCATTGTTGACTAAACCTCTTCTAATTTTATTCAAAAGCCCTTTAATGTACGTTAAAGGGCTTTTTTGTTTACAGAATAAGTGGGACATAATGCCGATTTTTAAGCTAAAATGCTGATTTTGTATTATCTACTTTAAATATTTGTGGATTGATATGAAATAGCTTACCTTTGCAATCCTAATAATTATACATAACACTTAACTATGTCACTTAAACAGTACGAGACGGTATTCATTTTAACTCCCGTTTTATCTGATTCTCAGATGAAGGATGCCGCACAGAAGTTCAAGCAAGTGCTCGTGGATAACGGCGCTAAGATTGTGAACGAAGAAAGCTGGGGGTTGCGTAAGCTTGCTTACCCGATTCAAAAGAAAAACACTGGTTTCTATCACCTGGTTGAATTTGAAGCAGCGACTTCAGTAATCAACACACTTGAGACTGAGTACCGCAGAGATGAGCGTATCATGCGTTTTTTAACAACCGCATTAGATAAGCACGCTGTTGCATACAACATCAAAAGAAAAAAAGGCGAATTCAAGAAATCTGAAAAAGTGGAGGAGAAAGCATAATGACACTTCAGAACGAATCAATCAACAGAGTCGAGAACAGAAAAAAATATTGCCGTTTCAAGAAAATGGGCATCTTTTACATCGACTATAAAGATCCAAATTTCCTATTGAAATTTGTAAATGAGCAAGGTAAAATTTTACCACGTCGCCTTACAGGAACGAGCTTGAAATATCAGCGTAAAGTTTCTCAAGCAGTAAAACGTGCTCGCTTAATTGGTTTATTACCATATGTAACTGACTCTTTAAAATAATCTATAAAGGAAAACTATCATCATGGAAGTTATTTTAAAAGAAGACATCAAAGGATTAGGTTATAAGAATGACTTAGTTCAGGTAAAAGCTGGATACGGAAACAATTTCCTTATCCCACGCGGATACGCTATCAATGCTACAGTTTCTGCTAAAAAAGTAGTTGCTGAAAACATTAAGCAAGCTGCTCACAAAGCAGAAAAATTGAAGAAAGATGCTGTTGCTACTTCAGAGAAAATCGCGGGTCTTGCACTTGAGATTGCTGCTAAAGTTGGCGATACAGGTAAAATCTTCGGTGCTGTTACATCTTTACAAATCTCTGATGCTTTAGCTAAAAAAGGTATCTCAGTAGATCGTAAAAAAATCGCTTTCAAAGGTGATGTTAAAGATGCTGGTGAACACACTGCATTAATCGACTTACACAAAGAAGTTAAAGTTGAATTGAAATTTACAGTTGTAGCTGAGTAATCAGTATTTACTGTTCCCCATATAAAGTCCCTTGTGTTTCGTACGCAAGGGACTTTTTTTTAGCATTTCTTCTAAATCCCAAAAACAAAATCCAAACTACTGGAAACAAGGATTACTATTCTATATTTTATTTAGATTAGTATTTTCTATTCGTTTGGAATTTGTTTTTTGTTATTTGGGATTTGCCTATCTCTACTAACGTACTCCTCTGTAGCATCTTTCTGAAATCCTTCGTATTTTGTACTAAATACTAAATCATGCTTACCCGAACAGAAATATCACCCGGAAAGGCTCCTTTTACAATTGAACATAATCAAACGGTTGTAACAATCGGATCATGCTTTTCGGATATGATTGGCGAGAAACTGCAATATTATAAATTTGATGTGCTAGCCAATCCATTTGGTACAACGTTCAATCCGATTTCAATTTTTCAATTGCTTACGATCGCAATCGAAAAAAAATTTAACCCCTTCCCTGCTTCCTTAGGTGAAATATGGTACGATCACCAGTTTCATTCTGAAGTGTCGGCGTTAAGTGCAGAAGCATTGCATGAACTCACAAACGAACGGATTGCAGCGGCTACAAAATCCTTGGCACGGGCTTCGTGTCTGGTCATAACGCTGGGTAGTGCATGGGTGTACAGGCATGTAGAAACCAACACCATTGTAAATAATTGCCACAAACAAAGCGGCAGGTATTTCAAAAAAGAATTGCTTTCTGTTAAACACATCCTGGAAGATTTTGAAACGGTTTATGCAAAACTGAAAGAGCTCAATCCTTCCATTAAAATAATTTTTACGGTAAGTCCGGTGCGGCATATTAAGGATACGCTTCAATTAAACAGCGTAAGCAAAGCCATCCTGCTATCGTCCGTACACTACATGTGCGAGCAGCATACCGATTGCCATTATTTCCCTTCGTATGAAATACAGATGGATGATCTGCGCGACTACCGGTATTATGCAGAAGATCTTATTCACCCAAGCAAACAGGCTGAAAAGTATATCTGGAAAAAACTTTCTAACTGGGTATTTTCTTCCGATCTTCTTGCAGCACTGGAGGAATGGGACCAGCTTCAGAAGCTTCTCCACCACAAAGCCTTTCATCCATCCGGTTCAGCACATCAGCAGTTTCTGCAGCAAACCATACAGCGCTTCGAACAATTTCCACATTGGAATGTATCTGCTGAAATAGCTTCCTTAAAAGCACAATGCATCTAGCTTATGAAATCTTATACAAAACATACACATACAAACCGGCTGGCAAGCGAAAGCAGCCCATACTTGCTGCAGCATGCGCACAATCCTGTCGAATGGTTTCCATGGGGTGAAGAAGCGCTTCAGAAAGCAAAAGCAGAAGACAAGCCCATCCTTGTAAGCATTGGCTACTCGGCTTGCCATTGGTGCCATGTGATGGAACATGAATGTTTTGAAAAAGAAGAGGTCGCAGCTGTGATGAACGATTTATTCATCAACATAAAAATCGATCGCGAAGAACGTCCGGATCTGGATCAGATTTATATGGATGCAGTAAGCGCCATGGGTCTTCGTGGCGGATGGCCATTGAATGTATTTTTAACGCCCGATGCAAAACCCTTTTACGGAGGCACATATTTTCCGCAGGATCATTGGTTAAACTTATTGGGACAGATTTCAAATGCATACCTGAATCACAGAGAAGACATTCTGAAATCTGCCGAAAGCTTTACCGAATCCTTAAACCAGAGTGATGTATTCAAATACGGCCTGGTAGATGATGCTGAAACGTTTCATAAAGATGAACTGGATCTTGCATACGACCGGATCTCCCAGCAGTTTGATACGGACATGGGCGGCATGAACAAGGCTCCTAAGTTTCCGATGCCTTCGATCTATCTGTACCTCCTGCGTGACTACGCCCTTACGGGCAGACAAGGTTCATTGCAGCACGTGGAATTAACGCTCGACAAAATGGCAATGGGCGGCATCTACGATACCATAGGCGGAGGCTTTGCACGCTATTCCGTAGATGGTGCATGGTTCGCGCCGCATTTTGAAAAGATGCTATACGATAACGGTCAGCTCCTGTCTCTATACAGCGAAGCATATACCGTTACTAAAAAACCTTTATACAAAGAAGTAATAGAAGAAACCTATACCTGGCTAAAACGTGAAATGCTTTCTCCGGAAGGCGGCTTCTATTCTGCGCTGGATGCGGATAGCGAAGGTGTGGAAGGAAAATTTTATTGCTGGCAATATGAAGAATTAGCACAGCTTATTCAGGAAGATTTTGCTTTATTCTGTGCGTATTATGCCATTACCGAAAACGGCAACTGGGAACATGGCATGAATATCCTATATAAGCGTATGTCTGATGAAGCCTTTGCAGCAGCGCATTCCATTTCAGCAGAAGCATTACGAGAATCTGTTTCCCGCTGGAAAAACATCCTGTTCAGCGAGCGCGATCCCAGAGAACATCCGGGGCTGGACGATAAAATTCTGGCATCGTGGAATGGTATTATGCTGAAAGGTTTGTGTGATGCTTACCGCATTCTCGGCGACGCAGCTATATTGAATACCGCATTGATGAACGCGGAATTTATTCTTACAAAACTGTACGATGGAAAAACACTTTTCCATTCCTATAAAAATAAAAAAGCAACTATTCCCGGTTTCTTAGAAGATTATACGCACGTAATCGATGGTTATCTGGCCTTGTATGAAGTAAGTCTGGATGAGCAATGGCTGCGCCAGGCAATTACGCTGGTAAATCATGTCATTGATCATTTCTACGACGACGACGAAGGATTATTTTTTTACACGTCGCGCACGAGTGAAAAACTGATCGCACGTAAAAAAGAAATATTTGATAATGTGATACCGGCATCGAATTCTTCTTTAGCCCGTAATTTATATCACTTAGGTAAATTACTAAACAACAACGACTGGATAGAGCACGGCCGTAAAACAGGTTCCCGTTTCAAGAAAGCGTTTCTGGCAGATCCTTCCTACCTGTCTAATTGGGGTTGTTTAATTACAAGCCTTATGTCACCTACAGCAGAAATTGTTATCAGCGGAAAAGATGCGCTTAAAATACGCAAGGAAATAAACACCGTTTATTATCCGAATAAAGTTATCTGCGGATCTGTTGTTTCCAGCACACTCCCTTTATTGACAGACCGTAAACCCGTAGATGATAAAACACTTATCTATCTGTGTTTTGATAAAACATGCCAGTTACCAACGGCTTCCGTTTCTGAATTATTTGATCAATTAAACCGTATAAACTAACATGAAAAAAATACTTTTTATTGCAGCACTTGCCATTACTGGTATTCTATCAACAAGCATATATGCTTCGGCACAGGTTTCCTATGATTCACTTTGCCAATCGTATAAAACATATTATTCAATCGCAGAAGCACTGAAAGATCCGTTGAACGTACAAAAGCTTGATTTATCAATGCAAAAATTAACCGTTTTTCCGGAAGAAATTATGCAGTTTCCAAATCTGGTTTGCCTCGATCTTTCATTCAACCGCATTCCTACACTTCCTCCATCCTTTGCAACATTAACAAAAATCGAATACCTGAATTTAGCAGGAACCCGGTATATTGGCAAACTGCCAAGTGTCTTAGCCAACATGCAAAATTTGAAAGTGCTGGATCTGAGAGACCACCCGGAGTGGCCCGCTTCAACATTTGAAGAAGCAAAAAAATTATTACCAACGGTTACAATCCTTAAATAATCCGATTGAACAATATAAATGAGCAGTAAGGAAATTCGTGCGGAAGGTTTTTTTTGTGATGTGGTATTACCCTTACCTCTTCCACAATTATTTACATATAAAATACCCGATCAGCTGGTAGATACCGTTTCTGCAGGCTGCAGAATTATTGTGCCCTTTGGCCAGCGTAAGTTTGTGACCGGTGTGGTACGTTCCATTCATCAGCATGCACCTGCCAGTTATCAGACCAAAGAATTAATTGATGTATTGGATGTTACGCCAACGATGAATGCATATCAATTTAAATTCATGGATTGGATGGCGGAATATTACCTATGTGCACCCGGCGAAGTACTTCAGGCGGCCTTACCCAGCGGATTTAAATTGAGCAGTGAATCCATGATTCAATTGAACCCACTGTTTCAGGAAGCGTCTGTGGACTTAACAGAAAAAGAACGCAGGATCATTCAGGAGTTGCGTTCCAATACATTAAGCTATAAAGACATTTCAAAACTCATTGACCAGTCAAGCGTTCAGCCAATCATAAAATTACTGATCCAAAAACAAGCAATCCTGTTATTTGAAGAAGTAAAAGAAAAATACAGTCCGAAGATAATATCCAAAATACGTTTGGCCGATCAGTATACAACTCCGCATGCACTGGCGAATTTGATGCAGGAGCTGGATAAAAAGCCCAGACAGCAGGAAGTACTGATGCGTTATCTGCAGGAAGTACCGGTCATTCAGACTCCCGGCGCTAACATACCAGGTATTGAAAAAACTTTTTTTACTGCTTCCGGACTTTCTACTTCTTCGTTGCAGACACTTATTAAAAATAAAGTGTTTGAAGCGTTCGAAGAAGTTATTTCCAGATTAAGTTACCGTGCAGACGAAAAAAAATCTGTCGTAGAATTATCCGAACAGCAGGAAGCTGCGAAAGAATCTATCCTGCTTCAGTTAGACACTAAAGATAGTGTGCTGCTGCACGGCGTAACCGGAAGCGGTAAAACAGAGATTTATATTGACCTGATCAAACGCAGCATTGATAATGGTTCACAAGCATTGCTGCTGCTCCCTGAAATTGCCTTAACCACACAGATTGTACAGCGGCTTGAAGAATATTTCGGCGACCGCATGGGCGTATATCATTCTAAATTTTCAGACAACGAACGTGTAGAAGTCTGGAGAGGATTGCAGGAAGGCCGCTACGATTTTATTGTTGGTGTACGTTCTTCTGTTTTCCTTCCTTTCACACATTTAGGCCTGATTATTATTGATGAAGAACATGAGGCTTCATACAAACAACAGGACCCTGCTCCGCGCTACAATGGCCGGGATGCAGCGCTGATGCTTGCACGCATTCACAATGCCAAAACCGTATTGGGTTCTGCCACACCAAGCATAGAAAGCAGAGACGCAGCCTTAAAAAACCGGTGGGGTTATGTGCCTCTGCTGAACAGATATGGCAATGTATCATTGCCCGAGATCAGGCTGGCAGATATGCGTGTTGAACGCAAAAATAAAACTGTTCAGCAAGGTTTTTCGTTAACACTTCTTTCAGCGATACGCGAAACCATAGCAAATAAAAAACAGGTTATTATTTTTCAGAACCGCCGCGGATATGCCCCGATGCTGGAATGCGAAGATTGCGGCAACATTCCGATGTGTACCAGCTGCTCAGTTAGTTTAACCTATCACCAGTTCAGCCATGAACTGCGTTGCCATTATTGCGGCTTTACCCGCAAGGTGCCTCAAAAGTGCGACAGCTGCAGTTCGCATCGTTTAAAAACTGTAGGATCAGGTACTGAACGTATTGAAGATGAATTACAGATACTTCTGCCAGAAGCCCGGATCCGCCGCATGGATCTTGATACAACGCGCAAAAAAAACAGCTTTGCCGAATTGATCACAGCTTTCAGTCAGCACGAAATTGATATATTGATAGGTACCCAAATGGTGACAAAAGGATTGGATTTTGCCAACGTTGAACTTGTGGGTGTGTACGATGCGGACCGCATGCTGTATTTTCCTGACTTCAGAGCCATTGAACGTACCTATCAGATGATTGTTCAGGTAAGCGGACGGGCAGGAAGAAAAAGCGGCGAGGGGAAAGTTATTATCCAGACAGCACAACCCGAGCACCCTGTCTTTGCGTTTATAAAGAATAATGATTACGATGGTTTCTTTACACGGGAGCTTTATGAGCGGGAAATGTATCATTATCCCCCATTCACCCGTGTAACACATATTTCTGTACTGCATCTGGATAAAAAAGAAGCGTTAAAAACAGCACATGGCTTAACGGCTAAACTTAAAGATGCTATTGGCAGCAAACGGATTTTAGGTCCGCAAGTGGCGTCGATTGAAAAATTAAGAAATTATTATCATATCGAACTTTTCATTAAATTAGAAAAAGACATTAAAGGGTTGCAATCTATAAAAAATAAAATCGCCTCTATTGTTCAGAATGAACATACTTTACACATTGGTTCTAAAGGCAGGATCATTATAGATACAGATCAAAATTAACAGCAATGAAAAAGATATTCATTATCGTACTTATATTAATTACCGGCATTACTTCCTGTACAGAATCTGAAACAGATGGTACACAGCAAATAGACAGTATTCCGGTGGTTAAAATCGATACCATTGCACCGGTTGCGATTGACACTACCCCTATTCAAAAGAAAGTATCTACCCTGCAGTATACAGCAGAAGATGCAACACATCTTTTGCTGTTTGAAAAATTTTCGTTAGGTATCAGCTATGATCAGTTAAAGGACAAACTTCCGGCTGTAAAACCGTTACATGCCGAAGATTTTAATGAACAGCTCGGTAAAAAAGGACTTCAGGAATCGTTACAGGATATATCTTTTTTAAAATATAAAGGCAAGCTTGAATTCAATTTTAAAAATGATACGTTAGTCAGGTACAGCATTGTTTTCAATGAGTCCAATGATACAAAAGGATATGCATTGTATGAAAAAATATTAAACTATTACAGCGACCAGCTGGGCTCTTACCAGCTGGTGAATATTGAAGAAGACAACCATTATGCCCAGACAAACATGTGGTATCTAAACCCGGACTATCTGGTTGCCGTATACAATCTCAATACAGGTAACATCACCATTGCAGCACAAACCTATAAGCCGGGGCAATAATTTCTTAACGGTATTTTTTCGTTTTTACTGATTATTCTGCTTAACTTATATAAGCAGGTGTGAAAGAATTTCCATGCCTTTTATTAATATATTTTAGATCATAAATTGTTTAAAATAAAGTAGATTATGAATGATGAAATACTATCACCTGAAAAAAAAATCCGTTGGCTGACTAAAGTTTACTTTGGGGTTTTGGATAGCCCTGCACATGATGTAAATCCATTTGAAGACATTCCGCCTTTTCTGGATGCAACCGTTGGTCAGTTGGCCTGGGCTATAGGTTCAGAATCCGTTGCACAATCCAAACTGATTTTTTGCAAACACTTCATGCGTGTGCTTGACCTCTATGATTTTCATATTTCAGAAGAAGAAATTATGAGCTGCTTAAATAATGCTGGCATGCAAAACAGAGATGTTATTGCGCATTTTGCATCGGTAGGAAAATTCAAATGAAAATAATATCCCATACACTCAGGCCATCTGTTTTTAATTATTGAACAGATGGCTTTTTAATTTGTTATAAGGTCTTAATACTGTTTACTACCTTCTCTGTTTCTCTTCCCATTTTTCATTTTTATGTTATATATGCAACATAATTTAATTTTTATGTAATGCATAATACCTTGTTGTACGCAATATTGCATTCAAAAGAGTTTTTACATTTTGACGTACCAGAAATATGACGTATTGCCTTGCAATTAAAGTTAAGGACGGCCTGGTGGCGATTTCAGACACCTGCATTACAGCAGGTTCAAGTATTTCCATCAAAAAGAAAGTACATGTAGAGCAATATGATAAACATTCTATGTTTATCATGACAAGCGGCCTGCGTTCGGTGCGTGATAAAGCCATTAATTATTTTCAGGAATTAACAGAGATAAATAAAACATATAATAAATTATATAAAGCTGTTAATGCCTTTGGAGAGCAGATCAAACGCGTTGCAGTGGAAGATAAAAATTTTTTATTAAATGCCGGTTTAAAATTTAATTTGAACACCATTATTGGCGGGCAATTAAAAGATGACGATGAGCATAAATTATTTCTTATTTATTCAGAAGGAAACTGGGTTGAACTGGATGAAGGATCTCCCTACGTGATTATAGGAAATTCCGGGCAGGGCAAAGCCATATTAAACAGAATTCTTAATCCGAATACACGCATGAAACAGGCATTAAAAGCCGGTTTTCTTTCTTTTGATTCTACACGTGTAAGTTCAAACAATGTAGATTTCCCTATTGATGTTGTGCTCTACAAAAAAGACTCTTTTCAGATGTTTGAAAAACGGTATGAACAAAAAGACCTGGCTGCTATCTCTGATCTGTGGGCAGCAAAACTAAAAAATGCACTGGACGAAATTCCGGAAGACTGGATCGATAAGACCTTTGACAAACTTGAAGAGAAACTCGACAATCCTCCTGCACCTTCCAATTAATATTACAGAAAACGATTAACATACTTCTATATGAAATTTAAAATACACAGTGACATTACCTATCAGGTTATGTCGCCAACAACATTCATTTTTAACGTTCATGCTTTACGCACGGAAAGCCAGCACATACTGGACGAATCATTGATCGTTACGCCACCAATAGAAATAGAAGAGTTTTCGTATAATTCAGGCACAAGCCGGTTTGTGCGATTAAAGGCAACTGAAAATACGACATTCAGTATGTCTTATACTGCCACGGTTGATACACAATACAAGGTTATTGATCAAAGACAGGAACTGGAAACTGTTCCCGTGGTAGATCTTGACGGAGATATTATTCCATTTCTCTTTCCAAGCCGTTATTGTCAATCAGACAAGCTTCAAAAACTGGCGTACAAAGAATTCGGCAAAATCGAAAATGTCTATTCAAAAGTACTTGCGATTACAGACTGGATCTATAACAATGTTGAATACATCAGCGGCAGTACAAATTCACAAACGTCGGCCTTTGACACCATAACAGAACGTGCAGGCGTGTGCCGCGATTTTGCACATTTAGGGATTGCTTTATGCAGAGCCTTATCTATTCCTGCACGTTACTTTACTGGTTATGCCTTTAAATTAAATCCACCTGACTTTCATGCATGCTTTGAAGCCTATATCGGAGGCAACTGGATCATCTTTGATGCTACACGATTGGTACCACTTAACGGACTTGTAAAAATAGCTACAGGACGTGATGCTGCAGATGCTGCCGTGGCCAGCATCTTTGGAAATGCTTCCAGTACAAATATGCATGTGGAATGCGCATCACTCGATACAGATTTTACACCGTTCTGGTATGATAAAAATTCATTAAAAGGTCTCTCTTTCCAGTGAACATAACATTAAACATGCATCAGCTATGAATACATTTGCAACAACAATTTCCCCGGACTCATTTTTAAACATCGGTTCGGTAAGCCCGGTTTATTTCCCTGCATCAACGTATCGGGTTCAGCTAAATCATACGTTTACGTTTAAAGATCTGCAGGCACAGATTCCGTATTTAAGCCAGCTGGGCATCTCAACGATCTACGCAGCACCGATCACAACATCCAGTAAAGACAGTGCGCACGGGTATGATGTAACAGATTTTACAGCGATCAATCCGCAGATCGGAACATTGGAACAGTTAAAAGAATTATCCGCCGTTTTGAAACAACATAACATGAGCTGGGTACAGGATATTGTTCCGAATCATATGTGTTTTTCAACTGAAAATATCCGGTTAATGGATGTGCTGGAAAGAGGAAATCATTCTTCTTATTACCGTTTTTTTGATATCAACTGGGAACATCCGGATTCACTCGGAAAGCTTATCATTCCAACCTTAGGTACTGATATAGATGCTGCTATTGAATCAGGCGACATACACGTTGCTTTTACAGATACCGGCTTTTCACTGATGTATTTTGAAACCGGGTATCCGATATCCATAACGGCCTATCCTGTTTTAATTTCCTTATTGGAGAATAAACACATACATGAAGATTTTGTGCGTGAAATTAAAACTTATCTGGATCAGGCTGCTACTGCTTCTTTTGAAGCATTTAAAAAATTCAAAACGGAATTTTCAGAAAAAATAAAAAACGATGACAATTACAGTCTAGAAGCAGAATGGCTTACAAAAAAATGTAATAAAGACAAACACATTTTAAAAGCACTTGTCCTTCAGCAATATTATTCACTGGTACATTGGAAAACATCCGATTCAAAAATGAATTACCGTCGGTTCTTTACCATCAATAATTTAATTTGCCTTCGGATGGAAGAGGAATCTGTTTTCAATGAATATCATTCTTTAACAGCGTATTTATATAAAGAAAATATTATTCAGGGTGTGCGTGTAGATCACATTGATGGATTGTATGACCCCAAGCAATATCTGCAAAGGCTACGCAATTTATTGGGCGAACACTGTTATATTATTGCTGAAAAAATACTGGAATATAATGAAGACTTCGCTAAAGACTGGAATATAGAAGGTACCAGCGGCTATGAATTTCTATCTTTTACCAATCGTGTACTGACAGATCAGCAAGGGGCTGAAGAAATACGTTCTGAATATTTTGATTTTATTCAACGGCATGAACATTATGATGATATGGTGTATGAAAAGAAACATACGTTTTTATATGATCATATGCAGGGAGAGCTGGATAATTTAATGACCTTGATCAATCAATTGCATGTGTTGCCTGCAGGTACAGATCAAAAAGTTTTCAGAAAAAGCTTAGCTGTTTTTATGGCTGCCTTCCCTATTTACCGTATCTACCCGGATCGCCTGCCTTTAATTCCGGAGGCATTTAAAATTGTTGAAACGGCATACAATATTGCTATACAGCACGAACCTACACTTAAAGCAACACTGCATATAATTAAGAATCTGTTTGAATATGATGAAGAGCAGTGTGATCAGAAACTAACGTTCATCAGAAAGCTTATGCAGTTTACTGGCCCCTTAGCAGCAAAGGGCGTTGAAGATACAACCTTTTATATATACAACCCATTAATTTCGCATAATGAAGTTGGAGATGCACCTTGTGAATTAGGGATCAGCATTGACTCCTTTCATGATAAAATGCTGAGCAGACTTGCCAATAACCCATACTCACTGAATGCAACTTCTACACATGATACCAAACGAGGTGAAGACGCGCGTATGCGTATCAATGTATTATCTCATTTACAGACCGAGTGGAAAGTTTTATTACATCAATGGCATCAGGAAAACAATGGCTTCATTCAACATATCAATGATCAGCCTGCGCCTTCTTTAAATGATGAATATTTTATTTATCAATCCTTGATCGGAGCTTTTCCTGAAAACATGCTTGTTACAGATGAGTTTATTACCCGAACAAAAAACTTTGTAGTAAAAGCACTTAAAGAAGCAAAAGTGCACACAAATTATACCCAAGCAAACGATACATATGAGCATGCCTGCACGGAATTCATAAGTTCTGTATTAGATTCCGGACATGCATTTTTAAAAACGTTTGTTCCGTTTGTAGAAAAGGCGATAAAATATGGTGCTGCTTATTCCCTTGCGCAAACCATTATAAAAATTACAGCACCTGGTATTCCAGACATTTACCAGGGCAGCGAGCTGTGGGACATCAGCTACGTAGATCCGGATAACAGAAGACCTGTAGATTATTCTTTTAGAAAGGATCTGTTAGCCAAAATACAATCAATGGAAAACGACCGTACTAAGCTTCTTAACTTTATCAGTCAGAATCGTTTTATCGGAGCAGAAAAATTATTTGCAACCTGGCAGTTATTAGAACTAAGAAATGATCTCCAGGATGTCTTTCTATTCGGTACGTATACACCTGTTTCTGTTACATCGGAGACAGGTAAAAAGGTCATAGCCTATGTACGCAGTTATCAAAACAAACATGTGCTTGTAATTATACCTGTAGGGTTCGAGGTAGCCGGCGAAACATATTCTCAACGTTCCTGGAAGGATATGATCGCACAGTTGCCGGACGGATTACCGGATAAATGGATGAATGTATTTACAGCAGAAACATACCCAATACTGAAAAGTATTACTGTCGCGGCTGCATGTAAGACTTTCCCGGTTGCTGTTTTCAAAAGTGTACAGTAATTCCGTAAATGAAAAAAGGTGTCAGGAAAATTATTCCTGACACCTTTTTTCATTTATAAGAATGATTACTTATCGAACGAGGTTTATATATCCTTCTTCTTTAATTTCAAATTCACGCCAGGTTAACGCCTTTACTTTGTACACATAAATATCACTGCCTTGAAGAAGCCCGTTAAATGTGCCGTCCCAGCCTTCGTTAATATCATTCGATGAATAGATTAATTGCCCCCAACGGTTGAAGATCTGAAACTCGCGGAGTTCTTTAATCCCCCATCCATTTACTTTCACAACATCATTGTTACCATCTCCGTTTGGTGTAAACATGCTAGGCATTTTCACAAACGTTTCCGGTTTGATCGAAATCTTGTATGTATACTGATCATTCGGATAGCAGTTTCTTGCATCGTTAACGGTTAACGTGTATAAAATATCATCCAGCGGCTGTACCTGCGGATAGTTACATGTTAAGCAGCTTAAGCCTTTGCTTGGATCCCAGCTAAAGCTGTAGTAACTCTCACCCCATACCGGCAACGCAATAATATCGCCGATAACAATACTGGTATCCAAATCCCGGAGCTTAATGCGTTCAATAATTACAGCCGGAGCAATGGCATTATCCGTACAGCCATTAATATCTGTTTCAACTACATTATAATGAACGGTGTGCTGAATCGTTGCAACGGTACTGGTTGCTGTATTGCTTGCCAGTCCTGTAGACGGAGTCCAAAGATACGTACTTGTAGGGTTTGGTGAAACAACATTCAAATTCACCGCACCTACCACCTGACAAACGGTATCGCCTGTTGCAACAACATCCGGGTTCGGATAAATAATAATTTCCTTTGTAATGGTATCCTTACAGCCTAAATTCTCACTCATTACATCCAGTTTAACGGAATAAGTACCAGGCGTTGCATAGGTATGTGTATTTACATTTTCAGCGGTAGAGGTTTGTCCATCTCCAAAATCCCAATGATACGAACTTGCTCCTGTAGATATGTTTGTTAATTTATATGGACCATCGTTAAAACACGTTGCTGTATCCAGGCCACCTTCAAGACGATCAAAATCTGCAATAACCTGATAAATGGTAATCGGTCGTTGAATCTGGGCATTACATCCTTCAGACCCTACTAAACTAAGTTTTGCAACCGTTGAACCGCTTGGCGGGTGAAAATTGTATTGATGATCTACTGCTGGTTCATCTTCAACAACAATACCATCTCCAAACGCCCATGCATAATGCACAACATCAACCAGGTCTTTAACTTCGAAATGAATGATTTCACTTTTACAGATTGCATTTTTATCTGTTACAAAATCGCCTTCCGGTTTGTATACCTTAAAGGTTCTGGTTATTGTATCGCGGCAGCCATTTGTTGTCGAAACAATATGCTTCACATCAAATGTTCCTTTTTCAAATACAAGCGTGTAATTAGGCTGCGTAGTTGTTTGTCCATTTCCAAAATTCCAGGTATGTGAAATGGGTGTGTATTTTGATGTAGACTGATCCGTAAAGGTAACAACCTTTGGTGCACATAAGATAGCTACCGTATCCACATTTGTTGTAAAGCTTGCTGTCGGGTATGTCTGAACACTCATATTAATAGTTGTATTCCCTTTACAACCTGTTGCAATTTCTTCAAAATCCAATGAAACCACATACACCTGATCCGTGGTGTATTGTACCACTTTTGATTGCTGTGTAGATGTTTCTGAATTTCCGAAATTCCAGTTATACTTTAAGCTGGAACCCTGAGAAGTAAAGTCTGAAGCGGTATATGTAACAGGTTCTCCAAGACACAAGCCAGGCTTGGAAGCAGTAATAGAGCTTGTAGGATCATATTGTTGAATGTACACATTAGCGGAATCCTTACAACCAATTTTATCTGTAACAAGCAAGACTACTTTATAACCTGTAGAAGAACTTGGTTTGTTCAGATATTGATGCGACGGATTCTGTTGGGTACTTCCGGTAAGGTCTCCGAAATTCCAGGACCAGGCTACTAATGTAGTATCGCCTGTTGACTTATCCGCAAAATTAACCGTACCCGGATTACAAATCATAAGATCATCCGGAGTAAAGGCCGGCAGAATATCAAAGACTTTTATTTTTTGAGTAGCGGTGTCCTTACATCCGTTATCATCAGTCACAATTAACTGTGCCGTGAAAATACCCGGTTTAGTAAACGTGTAATAGGTAGTGGTAGCGCTTGTTGTACGCTGAGGCAAGTCTGTACCAACCATTTTCCAGTTATATCCCTGGTAACATCTTTTTTGAACATCAACAGATTGTGTTGCATCAAACCGGTAAGGTATGTTTAGGCAAATCAATGTATCAATATCCATAACCGCTTTTAATCCTCTTGGCTTTACTGTCAGCGTATCAGTCGTTGCCGCACAGCCGCTGCTTTTGTCTTCTGCTGTAAGCACAATTTTATAATTGCCTGTTACGGTGTACAGGTGTGCTTCATATGAAGTACTGCCAGTTGTTTTGTCTCCAAAATCCCATGTGCTTGTTGTAGCAGGATTTGAATTCGTGTTTGAAAACGTATATTTAAACGGATCAGAACAATGTGCGCTGTAATCAATTTTAGCAATCGCTCCTTTTACATTTACAAATCCGGGTTTTGTTACCGTTGTAAAGCAACCATTGTAATCAACCGTCAGTGCTACGCTCTGAGGCCCCTGTAAATTTTTATACGACCAGGTCAAAGACTGCTGGTTAGAACAATGAAATGATCTGCTGCCTTCTGTTGAAAAATGGTATGCATCAATAAGTGCTGCTGCTCCGGATGGTAACACAGGGGTAAACACAACATTTTGTCCCGGACAAACTTCATTTGTTGATGCAGTAAAATCAATGTTTGAAATGGTTGAACCAACTTCAATGTTAATCGCATACGATGTATCGATGCATCCTCTTTTTGTAGTAACAACTACTTTATTTGCATAGATGCCAGGTTGGGTAAATACATGAGTTTCCGCAGCATCACTGTTATTTGCAACATCTGTTCCATCACCAAAAAGCCACTTCCATTTTACGATCGGATCATTCGACTTACTGGAATCACTGAAGATTACACTAAGCGGTGCACACCCCCTCGAAAGATTGGGAATCATACGGGCATTCGGAAGCCACATAGTATCTATCGAAGTAGCAGTAACCCAGCAGCCGGTTTTTTTAGAAGTTACTGTCAGTAAGGTATTCATTGCTTCAAATGTATTCAATCCATAATATTCATTCTTTGTAGCACTTGTATATGTTTTACTTACTGTAGCCGCTTTGCTGGTAGATGCGTCACGAAACTTCCAGTCATAGTTCAGATTGGATTGATTTGCATCAACACTGTAATCAACCGTCATGGGGCTTGAGCAGGAATATTGCGGGTTATGCAGAATCGTTGCCTGCACATCATCTGCATAAATATTTGTGGTAGACTCATCAAAACATTGTCCGTCGGGAGTGGTAACTTTCAATTTAATTGTGTGAAAACCACCTGATGTAAATCGCATGATTACATTATCCATCGTAGCGGAACCTATAATGATCGTATTGGCATCTCCAGTCCACAACTTAATACCTGCAGTAGTAGAGCTAAGTCTGGCTGTATCTGCAATACAGATTGTATCTTTTTGTTTTACGATAGCAGGTGTGGGGCGCCCTACACCGATTGATTTTGTGGCAACCGCCTGGCAGCCGGCAAGATTTGAAGCAAATTTTACTGTTAAGGAAGCTGAATAAGATCCTTTGTTATACGTTTGGGCAGGAGGATTCGCTGCGGTTGATGTTTGTCCGTTACCAAGATTCCATAGATACGACAAGGGCTGCGAGCCCGTAGAAGTATTTGTAAATGTTACAGGCAATGTATTATTACAGGATACCGTACTTACCGGATTGGTTGTAAATGATGCCGCAGGCGGGTCATATACGTGTACAGCGTTATTGAAAACAGCTGTCATGTTACAGCTCGGGTATTGGGTTTCAATACCTAATGAAACATTATAATCGCCCTTTGCATTGTATTGGTGCGTGGTACTGGACATCGTTGCACCTTGTGAAATTACGCCGTCACCAAACACCCATGTATAATTATTTATGGAAATTTTTGGATTTACCACTGATGTACTTACAAATTGTCCGTTCAGGGGGGAGCAGCCTGAAGCCACATTGATGCTGATTACAGGCTGCGGAAATACTTCTATAGGTATTGTTTTTAAAACCGGACCGCCAACCGTTTCCTGAAAAGTAACCTGATAAATACCCGGTTTGGTAAAAATATTGGCCGGATTTGGAAGATTGGATGTAACGCCATCTTTAAAATCCCAGAAGTATGAGGTACTTGCAGAGGGGCTTGTAAAGTTGACTTTTAAAGGGACACAGCCTTGTACAACATCAGCTGTCTGTGCGTATACCCCTCTCGAAAAAATTATTCCGAAGAGAAATATAATCTTTAAATTTTTTATCATTTTTTGAAAAACTAATATTACATTGCAACGATATTTTACAAACGTAATAAATTAAACAGATTTTACAATCAACAAAAAATTATATTTTGAAAAAATTACTTCTTTTCAATATTGCAGTAACTCTAACAATGCTATTCGCTCACACCTCATGGGTAGAGGCATCGGTTACTGGAGACTCTATCAAACCATTGCCCCAAATTAATAAAAATTTTTTAATTGTTGTGCATACGGTGGGCGGCGGTATTACTGCGCAAGAGATAGAATCTGCGCTGACTCAGGCCAGTGTGTACTTCAAACCTATCGGTGTAACATTCACTGTGTGCGAATACAGAACGATAGATAACGTACAGTACAATGAACTGATCTACCAGGAAAGTATAAGCAAAAAAAAGAATGAGTTAAAACCTGTATATGGTTTAACAAACCGGATCAACTTTTACTTTGTAAATGAAGTAGACGTTATTGAACACACGGTTTGTGCTTATGCCGAGGGCGGAGGAATCAGTTCAAGTGTACGGGCAGGCCAGATTGTATTTAAAAAAGGCTGCTTTTCTGCTGGTGTAGTAGCACACGAGCTTGGCCATTATTTTGGCCTGGCACATACGTTTGACAATACAGTTCCTGAATTAGCCAATGGCAGCAACTGTGCTACAGCCGGCGATAAAATCTGCGATACACCAGCTGACCCTTATGTAATGGGAGAAGAAACATCAGACTACATGATAGGCTGTGAATTCAATAGCTTGAAGCGAGATGCAAACGGTGACACCTATTCACCCGATGTATCAAATATTATGTCGTATTACCCCTGTGGCTGCGCCAGCTTCACCTACGACCAATATAACTCAATGGCAACATATTACTTATCACACGTTGGTACGTGGTAAATATATCAGTTAGATTATTTTATACTATACAAATGAAATTTATAAGCACTTTTTGTGTATTGGTTTTTATTCATACAATATCCATAGCACAAGATATTCATCTTACACAATACTACACATCCAATCTTTCATTAAACCCTGCATATACAGGGAACTTTGACGGAGATCTGAAAGTAGTTGCCAATTCCAGAAGTCAGTGGTCACAAATTTCTCCCTCCATGAAAACGAATATGATTTCAGTAGAGAAGAAATTTTTAAAACGCCCCGATGAATTTGGCTTAGGATTGATCCTGATCAATGATCAGGTAAGTTCTTATTTTTTACACACGAATAAAATATACATTTCCGGAAGTTATCAGAAAAATTACAAGGGCCATTTATTGCGTTTTGGTGTGCAATCCGGAATTGTAATGAGAAATATCAATACCAATGACCAGACATTTCCTAGCCAGTGGGATTACCAGCTTGGTGCTTATGATCCTACAGCTAATTCAAATGAAGGATCTGTAAAAAACAGCTGGAATTATATCAATGTAAATGCAGGAGTTGGCTGGGCACATCTTTTCGGAAAAGTAAAATTATCTGCCGGTTATGCCCTGTTTAATGCAACACGCCCAACGGAAGGATATGGCAATGCCAATAAATCTATTCCATTCAGGCATGTATTTAATGCAAACGCTGTGTATTACCTTTCAACAAAAATGACAGTGACCCCGCATTTATTTTATATGAATTCAGCTTCTGCAACAGACTTCATGTTAGGTGTAAATGCAAATAGAAAGCTTACAGAAAACCTGGGTATATTATTCGGTGCAGGGTACCGCGGCAGTACTACAAACAGCGACGCTGCAATCGGTGTATTAGGTTTTACATATAACAGAATTGCATTTGGCCTAAGTGGCGACTTCAATGTTTCATCCCTTAGCAAAGATGCCAGAAATAAAACGGCGTGGGAAATATCCATTTCTTATACCACACCATCCAGAGCATCCAATAAATTAACAATCCCCTGCGACCGTTACTAGTACCTCATGTACACTGCCGCATTATCCTTTAATACATACCATGAAATATCTAGCTTTTAGTATTGTTTTTATTCTAACAGCATTTACCCGCGTTACCGCTCAGAATTTAGATGGAATTGATAAAAGTCTGAGTTTATCTAAAATGAAGACAAGGGCCCGCATTGCTGAAGAAACAGGTGATATTTATACAGCACTTTTTTATTATGAAGAAGTTGTACGCAACGATTCATCCGATCTGAAAGCACTTTACCAGGTTGCAGAAATGCAGCGCTTCACCAGAAATTATAAAGCAGCTGAAGTTACCTACGGAAAAATTCATGAAATAGCGGCAGCAGACTATCCGTTAGCCCAGTACTATCAGGGATTGATGCAAAAAATGACTGGCAGATACGAAGATGCCAAACAAACATTTTCAGAATTCAGAAAAAATTCTGCTGCCCTTGCAGATAAAACATTCAAGGCTACACTTGCACGAGATATTTCCGGATGCGACAGCGGAATAACGTACAGAGATTTCCCTCAAAATACGCAAATCAAAAATGCCGGCAAATCTGTAAACTTTCCGCATACGGAGTTTTCACCTGTGATTCTGGACAGTACAACACTTGCCTTTGGTTCTCTTAGAATTGACTCTGTAATCTATTATGATACACGCGGCGAGCATTACGAAAAGCAGCCTGTGAGACAACTTTATGAAGCAAAAAAAGTAAAAGGGCAATGGGTTGAAAAGGGTTTACTGGAAGCCATCAATGACCCAGCAATGGACATGGGGAATTTTGTTTACTCCCCTACTACAGACCGGTATTATTTTACAAAATGCACCAAAAACCATCACGGAAAAGTAAGTTGTGCCATTTATTATTCAGAAAGAGTATCCGGTAAATGGTCGCACCCCTCTAAGCTTCCTGACCCGATCAATATTGAAGGTTATACAGCAACACAGCCTACCATTGTAATTGATACAACATCAAGCAGTGCTGCAACTACTACGCCTAAAAATATGCCGCCGCGTAAAACCGGCGGTAACAAGCCTGTACCAAAACCTGTAGTGAATACAATTGAATACCTGTATTTTGTTTCCGACAGGCCTAAAGGCAAAGGCGGACTTGACATCTGGTACACCTCGTATAATGCAAGTAAAAAAACGTGGAATGAACCAACAAACCTGGCCGTAGCAAATACACCAGAAACAGAATGTACGCCTTTCTACCACGTTCCTACACAAACCTTATATTTCAGTTCAAACGGATTGGTTAATGCCGGAGGGTTGGATATTTATAAACTGGAAAAAGATGGCCGCCGGTTTGGCCGTCCGGAAAACCTTTCTTTCCCGGTTAACTCACCACAGGATGAACTAAGCTTTGTACTGGCAGATAATGCAAAAACAGGATTCTTTGTATCTAACAGACCCGGCGGAACACCATTCTTCCATGAGACCTGCTGCGATGACATCTTTTCATTCGAAGTAATTCCCCCTCCCCCATTTGTGTGTACGCTTGATCTGAGCGTGCTGGATGTTGCCGCAAAAAATAACTGCGATGGAGAATTGCTTAACATCAATCAGGTTAATTTAAAAACAAAAGCTGCTGAAAAAGATACTGTTCGTTTATCCAGCTGCAAGTATACGGTTTCACTTGCACAGCATGTGAAGTACACCTTCTTTATCAATAAACCCGGCTACGTAACAGATACCTTATCCTTTGAAACACGCGATATGTGTGCAACACCAACCATTACAAAATCCCTTACACTTGTTCCGGTTAGTGTAAGTATGAAAAATTCAGAGCCGGTTATTGAAACACCGGTTGAAGGAAAAGCATTTGTATTAAAAGACATTCAATATGAAACAAATCAGACAGATCTGAATGATGAAGCTAAAGCCGCTATCGACAATATCTTGATCCCGTTCTTAAAAGAACATCCCACGGATAAAATTATTATCAGTTCACATACGGATGATGTAGGAAGTCATAAATACAATGAAAACCTATCCGATCAGCGTGCATTAAAAGTGATGCAATACCTGATACAGAAAGGGATCAGCGCAAAACAGATCCAGGCGAAAGGTTACGGAGAAACAAAACCGATTGCGTCAAATATCAACCCGGATGGTTCTGAAAATGAAATAGGACGAAGCATTAACAGACGTACTGAATTTTTGATCAGTAAATAAAAGTGTAATAAACAATTTATATCTAAAGCCATGGTACAAACCATGGCTTTATTTTTTTACCTGTATTGAATATAAAAAAGGATTGAAATGTATATGGCAGGTGAAATTTATTTATCTTGGATTTAGCTCCTGCATGTTGCGATACATGTTTGCTACATACCTACCATATTCAGAACGTTATTTATTTCTTTATGAAAAACAAGATTTCTTTGCTATTGCTTTCAAGCCTGATTTTTATTGGCATTAGCTCCTTTATTTCCAACCCGGTGCCTGATCCGGAAGCTTTCGGAAAAGAATTTATTGAAACGATAAAGAAAAAATCGAGAACGGTTTATCTAAACAAATATTCTATGAGCAAACAGGATATTTCATGGATAACGACACAACTGCTTAGCAACCCCTATGTTTCTGAGGAAATGAAAAAAAACTATCAGGAAAAAATACATGATTCCAGCATTACAATAAAAATGGTTCAGGCACTGAATAAAAATTATGATAATATTGAAGCGTGGATAAAAAAAGACACCATTGATAGTTCTCAATTAAATTACATTCAAACGTTTTATAAGATTTCCAATAGCAGTAATACAACATTCAATGTTCTTGATGGTATTATTTTAGTAAAACACAAAGCCAGCTATTATAAAATTTCAATTGACGGGGCCGCATTCATTAATAACAGATGGGTATACGGAGAACGTATACAAATATCGAAAGTCGATCAATATTTAAATGACGTTTCTGATTACAATGATATAGTGGATAGTTATGATGAAGAGACTGGCTATGATACGGTTGTTATCGTTCCTGCTGATACAACTGCGATTACATATCAGTTATATTCTGATGAACTGGTAATTGATAATAATACCAACAGATATTCGGGATTGCATCCAAAACAGGCTAAAAAAATTGAAAAGATGCAAAAGCAAATTGATGCCTTGTATATAAAAATGGATAAAGAATATTCAAAGGAATATTAACTAAAAGCCGTTGCTCAATAGTAATTGAGCAACGGCTTTCTATATTTTTATTTTCTTACGCTTTATCTTCTATCTCTGCTGCAGGCGCGTTGCTTTTAACCGATGCAATCCCATTTTTACAGGAAGCTTCTGTTTCATACATTTCACTTGTACCGATAATCTGTCCGTTTGTTGCTTTCAGGTTAAAATAAAACTTATCGTTTTTAGATTTTTTTGATTCGAATTTTGAATCATCCTGAGAATTTTTCTTTACGGAATTAATGCCGTTTTCACAGGCATCCTTTGTTTTATACCCTTCACTTCCCAATATTTCCTGACCATTACCAGCCTTTAAACTAAATTGAAATTCGCCGTTAGCTCTTTTTGTGATTACAAACTTTCCCATAAAGTAACTGAATGTTTAAATTTTAAACGATGTGTAATACCGTACTACTGCTGTATACGAATACCATAAAAAAAGTTTTGGCATAACGATTTTATATATTCATAAAATTGAATCTGTTTGCGTATATAGCTCTAGATATTGAAAAATATCGTATTTATGTATTACTTGGATCACCTGATTTATTTTTCAGTTCTGTATTCAAAACAATAAAATACCTGTACGTATATGGATATTACTTCAGTAAACGATTACATCACACAGTTGCCGGAAGATAGAAAGAAACCTGTTGAACAATTACGCGCTGTACTATTAGCAAGTCTTCCCAAGGGTTTTGCAGAAACCATTACGTATGGAATGATCGGGTATGTTGTACCGCATAGTTTATACCCCAAAGGCTATCATGCTGATCCGGCTTTGCCGCTGCCTTTTATAACTATTGCTTCGCAAAAAAACCATATCGCTGTTTATCATATGGGTATATATTCACACAAAGAATTATTAGAATGGTTCACAAAAGAATATTATGCCTTATACAAAACAAAACCTGATATGGGAAAAAGCTGCATGCGTTTTAAAAATCTTCATACGATTCCGTATACACTTATTGGGGAGTTAGCCGGAAAAATTTCTGTTAAGGACTGGATTCACATATACGAAACATCCATGCCAGCTAAAAAATAACACAAGATACAGCAGGTTAAACCTGTGTACCTCGTGTGCTTCCAACGCTCCTGCCCGTTTAAAATTCCCACAGATTATGTTCGTATTCCATCAGCGTTGAAGCGGCCCAGCTGGAAGCCATGATTGCTTTTTGCTGATCGGAATAAATGTCTGTTAAATACGCATCCTTCGGGTTGGATACTTTTATGATATATGAACTGAATAAACGCAGATCGAACGCATCTGCCAGATTTTTATTCTCCCGATCATTTTGCGTGTTATACCAAATCGCTTTTGGATTATCCTGAAATAATTTTTCCGCCACTTCTTTGTAACTGAAAGAAGCAACCGGTATCTGTATGCCTCTTGTATTCATCGGGTGATCGGCAGGAATAAATACCGTGATGGTTTGAATATCATAATACAAGGCGGAACGTTGTTTATCAAACAGTATACATTCTTTGATCTCCAGTTGATATAAATCACGCGCCGCATATTGATCAACAGGCATCGCTGCTATGATCTGCTTCCAATCCGAACCATATTCCAAAAACAGGTCAACCGTATCTTCCGTTGAAATAGTATTGGGCCCGGTTAGTTTTTTCAAAAAATCCGAAACCGATACGTGTGTTTTTAATGAATCATTTTCATACGCTTTAATAATACCATTTATAACACCATCCATCAGTAAAGCTGTTATTTCTCTGTTACGGGAAAACAATGGTTCATTTTGCTTCTCACGCAGGTCCATAGCGCGCGTAACTGTTTTCTGATACATTATATCAGACGGATGCACGGGCCGCACAGATAAAGGATTATAGCTTTCTTGTGCAAACAGCATATTAGACAAACAAAGCGTGGTGAGTATTACAAAAGTCTTTTTCATGGCTATACAGTTTTTGTGAAACGTTACAGACATAATGGAGTCTTTTATAAAAGATACACAACCGGTACAAAAAATCAATCTGCGAACTATTCAATCATCATAAGAACCTGTTCCTGAGCCTCTATTTCTTGTCTGCACCATTGATTTAAATAATCAATGGCAGCAGGATTGTCGTACGAATGAGCGGTTTCTATATCAATACATGCCTCTTCTTTTTTATTCATATAATACTTGCAGATTCCACGCTGCAATAAGGCATGTGTATAATATTCTTTATTTTTAACCAATGCATCAAAATAGAAATAGGCTTCGTCGTATTTTTTTAAAGACATATACAGATCTCCTGCTCTTTTATATGCATCCTTACCTGCATGTTTTTTATCTGCCAGAAACAAACGTATGGTATTAAGCGCTTCAACGGAATTATTAAGATGTCCGTACGTATTACTTTCATACCAATACAAACTATCAAACTGATTGTTGTATTCGTGACATTTTAAGAACGATTGCAGTGCAAGATCATAGGCAGCTAATTGATAATATGCAAGTCCTTCTACTGCGTAATAATCGGCGCCGATATAGGTTGGTACAGATGTTACTTCGTGCAGGTCATCTAAGGCTTCTTCAGGAAAATTTCCATCCATCCGTATCTTTGCAAAAAGCATACGTGCCTCATAATTTTTTTTATTAAAATGCAACGCGCCTTTACAATATTCACTGGCATTAAATACATCCAGTGTGGAAAGGCTTCGTTCGGCACCTCTGTAATAATCAATAGAGGTAGAATAGTTCATAAAACCAACAAAGCTGAAAAGCAATATTAAAAAAACGGCTACAGCTGCCGATAGAGATTTCCAGTTCCAGGAAATCTGATATAACCAGGAAGGTTTTTCCATTGCTGTTTCCATGATGCAATAGTCCAGCAACACCATGTTCGTTTCAACAATACCTCTTGAATCCGGCACAAATCTGTTTGATTCATAATATAGTTTTGTATAGATCCGGTGCGGTTGATTTGTATTGCTTACAAAAGATGCCAATATATTATATACAGGAAAATTATTGTGCTGAATGGGCGTAGATAAGTGAATGATATAATTATCGGAACGTGCTGCATAATTTTCCTGTCCGATTATTTTTCCATATAACGGATAGATACCTCCGTGATGGCTCTTCTTTGCTGGCAGCAACACTACTTCGTTTCCGTGTGTGCGGTATGCGGAATAGCTGGAAGCAAAGATACTGCTCATCTTTATCCAATGATTGCGGCTTAAAATAATGCGTGAAATATTACTGGAATAAATTACTACCAGTGTTACATAAGCAAGCAAGCTGCTTAGCAACGAATCATTGGCATGCGGCGCACCAAAGCTGATTGCATTTAAAATAAATTCAAACAGGATAACAAAACACAAACCTGCAACTACAGCAAAAGAAGTTGTTTCAGTAGGAAAATTTATATCAAACCGAAAAAACGGAGAGTGATTCAGTGCACTGTTATAAAATGCTTTTAGTGCAAAAAAGGAAAGGACAACCATTACAAAGGAAAAAATATAAAACCCTTCGGAGGAAGGAAGTTCTAAAAAGAAATCATAAAATCCATGTGTTGAGATCGAAACCAATGTGCCGATCAGCACATAATAGAATTTACCAATGAGTTTTGTTTGTATATAGCCGTACCAGATAACTGCTGAACAGAAGACGTGCATAATCACCGCCAACACCGTTCTTTTGTGAATGATGGAATAAGAATCAGCTCCAAAGTAACGGTCGAAATAAATAATATTTTCCATAAAGGCGAAACCGATCGCACTCATGGTTGCCAGCAATAAAAAATCAACAGGTTCTTTTATTCTGTTTTTAAAAATCAGCAGGCATATAAAAACCGGAATACTTTTTACAAACTCTTCAATAACACCGACACCAAAGATCATATACCTTAATCCACTCAGCAACGTCTGGCCCTGTGTAAATTTAAATACATAATGAAACGTATCGTATAAAACCGTGCAGGATAATGTTACAATACAGGAAACAACAAAAACGAAGGTATATAAAACATAATCCTTTGCGGCAAATATTTTGAAACGGGAATAATAAAAAGCCCACAAAAGTGCAATCAGCGCTGCTGCTACAACCAGATCCCAGGATGCCTGCACCGCTAATACAAGCGATAAATACTTGATTAACGGACCATGCAGATAGTATTCTTTTTCTAATATATAATCCGGGCAGTTCTGTGCAAAAACGGGATCGGCCATATGGGCATGTATCGCTGCATAATCATCCAGCATATGATATGCCTGTGCCAGCCCTTCATTGGCAGATTTACGGTTGCCGTCTTTAAACGTCAGTTCTTTTTTAAATGCATGTACAGCATCCTGATAGTGTCCTTTTTTTAAGAGCGCACAGCCAAGTTCACAGGTATAATAGCCTGCATCTTTTTCGGTGATCTCATTTAACTCTTCCAGAACAAGATCATAATTCTGCCAGTTCTTATAAATCAGTGCCAATCCGAATCTGCCATATTTCCGCACTTCTTCAGAAGAACGGACCGCAATCTTCCGGTAAAATTCTTCCGGTGTTTTATCATCCCTAAAATACAACCCGCCCAATACATCCTGATAGGCAGGCTTTGCAAAATGTTTTTCCAGATTTGCATACACCAACTGAAAAGACAACGAATCTTCGGTATTAAATTGAGATGCTTTTTCCCAAACAGGATTTACAATTTCGTCAGGCTCTTGAAATAAGGGAACGGGGATTAATTTATTTACTAAAATAACCACCCAGATAAGCAAGATCGCAAAGCCAATGTAAAAATATCTAAACATAGAAAAGAAACGTTGTTAAGAGGTGAATCAATATACTAAAAAATAACGTTTCTGATAGAACAAAAAAAGAGCCTTGAATTACTCCAAGACTCTTATTTATACTATACATCTAAAATTCTAATAGGCTCTTACTGTCTTACCTTCCATGTAGTACATGAATGCTTTATTCACTACGCGGTTCCCCCCTGTTGTCGGGTAATCACCTGTGAAATACCAGTCACCAATGTGGTTCGGACAAGCTCTGTGTAAACCTTCAATAGTCTGGAAGATTACTTCGATCTCGGCGTTACACCCTTTCGGTGTAATGATCTCTGCAATCTTTTTACTTACCTGCTCATACGGGAACTGTAAATATAATTCCTTCACATGGTTTACCATGTTACCGCTTAAGTTGGCAATAGCAGATTTACATTTTTCATTTACATCTTCCAGAAGATTTTCCTGCTTGGTTTCTTTCAATAACGCAAGCATGGCACGGAACGCAACGAAGTCTTTAACCTTCGACATATCAATACCATAACAATCAGGGAAACGTATCTGCGGTGCAGAAGAAACGATGATGATTTTCTTCGGTCCTAATTTATCCAGCATCTTAAGGATACCATTCTCTAACGTTGTACCACGAACAATGGAATCATCAATAATCACAAGATTATCAATACCTCTGCGCACTACACCATGTGTAGTATCGTACAGGTTAGCAACAAATGACTGGCGTACATCGTCTGAGGTAATAAAAGAACGCAGCTTGGCGTCTTTAATAACCATCTTTTCAATACGCGGACGTAATGACAATACTTTTTCAAGTTCTTCGCCCGAGATACCTTCTGAAATAACTTTCTTCCGGTAACGTGCCAGATACTCTTCCATTCCTTCTACCATACCTAAGAAGCTGGTTTCAGCTGTGTTTGGTACGTATGAGAATACGGTATTTTCTATATCGTAATCAATGGATTCAAGAATCTGCGGGGTAAGAATTTTACCAAGCTGCTTACGCTCCTGGTAGATCTGAGGATCAGAGCCTCTTGAAAAATAAATACGTTCGAAGCTGCATGATTTTTTAGGAAGCTGATCGATGAATTGTTTTTCTTCGTAATTTCCTTCACGGTCAATGATCAATGCAAAGCCCGGCTGCACTTCTTTAATATCTTCGTAGCTGATTTTTTCCATCGCACTTTTGATGGCTTGTCTTTCAGATGCTACAATTACAATCTCATCATCTGCATAGTAAAATGCGGGACGGATACCTGCCGGATCACGCGCAACAAAAGCTGCACCGTGGCCTGCAATACCCATCATGGCATATCCGCCATCAAAATCTTTACATGAACGCATTAATACGCGCTGCAGATCCAGGTCATTTTCAATGATGGTTGAGACCTGAGAATTTGAAAATTTATCTTTATGTTTTTCGAATAAGAATTGGTTTTCTTCATCTAAGAAGTGACCGATCTTTTCCAATACCGTAACAGTATCTACTTTTTCTTTTGGATGCTGACCAAGTTCAATAAGTTTATTGAACAATTCATCAACGTTTGTCATGTTGAAGTTACCGGCAACAACCATGCTGCGGCTTCTCCAGTTATTCTGACGTAAGAACGGGTGACAGTTTTCTATGTCGTTATTACCGTGCGTTCCGTAACGTAAGTGCCCCATCAGAACTTCACCTGTAAAGGCTACATTTTCCAACAGCCACTGCGCGTCGTTGATTTTATCTTTATGATCACGGATTGCTTTTCTGAATTTCTTATTTACTTTCTCAAAAATTTCAGCGATGGGTTGCTGATCTACGGAGCGGTAGCGGCTGATGTAGCGCGTACCTTGGGGAACATCTAATTTAATTACTGCAATACCTGCGCCATCCTGGCCTCTGTTATATTGCTTTTCCATCAGGGTGTACAGCTTATTTATACCATAATAAGGAGTACCGTACTTTTCCACGTAATGTGAAAATGGTTTACGCAACCTGATGAGTGCTATACCACATTCGTGCTTAATCGCATCGCTCATAGATAATCGTTTTTAAATGTTGCCAACAATTAATTTTAGTAAATCCATCAACCAACTCGGTGCGAAGAATAACCCAAGCACAGGAAGCATAATTAAACTTACGAAAAGAAGAGAACTTTTGTGTTTGGATGTAAGTATTATCGTGTTTTCAAACCCCTTGAAAAACAAAGCGTAAGGAACCTTCATATAATAAAATACAGAAGCTATGGTACCGACAACTGCTGCACCTACCACCCCTAACAGTATTGGGGACTGAATGGTTTCATATTGCTCCCAAACTGTCGTAAAGACAAATAATTTTGCAAAGAAACCACCTGTTGGAGGTAAGCCAATGAGCGTTGCCATCACTATAACAAAGATAATACTCATTACAGGTTCCTGCTTGCCTAATCCATTAAAGTTATTCACAGCATCTCCGGCGGTCAGGTTCTCAAAATAATCCAAAATTGCCAAAGCCGCCGGCACACTGAATAGATAGACAACTAAGTAAAAAAACGTGGATTGCTGGCTCAAATCGCCTCCTCCTATGATTGCCATGCCGATAAAGCCACTTTGTGCAATCGAGGAATAAGCCATTAAGCGCCGGGTATTGTCCTGCATGAGTGCCGATAAATTGCCGACAACCAGGCTTAAGGTAACAACAACGGCCAGCAAAAGGGTATAGGTTTGAAAACCTTGAAATAAGGCCGAAAGCTTCAATAAAAAGACAAAAGCAGCAATTTTAGGTACGGTAGAAAGAATATTCAACACTCCCCAGCCGGATCCTTCATACGTATCGGGTGTCCAGGGATGGAAAGGGAATAACGAAGTTTTAAAGAATAATGCGGCTAATACCAGCCCCAGCACAATCCATTTTGAGAACACAGGTACTTCGGCAAATACACGGATCCAGCGATCAGAAAACAGATCCATGCCAGCCGTTAAGCCATATAATAATGAAATACCGAACAGCATTACGCCCGTTGCAAAAGCGCCGTAGAGCAAATATTTTATTCCGGCCTCTGTACTTTTTTTATCAAAACGCGATGCTACCAATAAATAAGAAGGAATAGAAATCAGTTCAAGAGAAAGAAACACCATGAATAAATTGATGGACGCGACTAAAAAATAACTCCCCATTAAAATTGCCAGCAACAGTATATAGGTCTCTCCCCGCTCCCGCAGCCATTGCGAGGATGGTGAGATCTGTATAAAAACAACTCCAATCATTCCACTTATACCAAGCAGTATTTTACTGAATAATATTGCTGTGTTCTGTTCCAGCATCTCATTCATAAATGTCCGTGGAGGCAAGGAGTCCCGGTCGATCAAGGCACCCAGCAGGTAACAGGTACTAACACCCAAAACGACCAGGGTAATTGTGGTAAAATAAATATTTTTCCGTGTACCGGCAAACATGTCTAAGCACAATACGATCAGCAAGCCCAATAATAGCCAGGCTTCCGGTATCAGGTAGGTTAAACTTTGACGTATTTCTTCAATAGGTATATGCACAATGATTCAGAGGTCTTACTACGTTTATACTTTTATGTATTATTTCATATTTATAAAAAAAGCAGTCCATGCTGCCATAGACGCACCGATTTTATCAAGTAATACCGCAGGAAATAAACCGAATAAAATGATCAAACCGCACAACGTATACAGCAGGGCTTTTTCATACACGGTAATATCTGTTAATGTATTTCGGTCTATATTCATATGGGTAGAAAACTTCCCGAAGAACATGCGCTGTAACGTCCATAAGTAATACGCTGCAGACAATAATAGCCCAAGAGTTGCAACCAGAGGCATCCACTGAGGAATGGTTGCCGTAATGCTTTTTGCCTGAAAGGCTCCGATGAAAATCAGTATTTCTGCGATGAAACCAGACATACCCGGTAAGCCCAACGATGCGAAGAACGCAATGGTAACAACTACGGAATATGCCGGCATCTTCGAGATCAGTCCTCTGTAGTTCGGGATCATACGATCGTGTGTACGGTCGTATAATACACCTACCAGTAAGAACAGTAAGGCTGAAATAATGCCGTGACTGAACATCTGATACACGGCACCAGTAATACCTTCTGTTGTAGCAGCCGCTAAACCCAGTAATACAAAACCCATATGCGAAACAGATGAGTAAGCGATCATCTTTTTAAGATCCGTTTGTGCCAGTGCAACCAGTGCAGCATAAAGAATGGTAATGACACCGATCAAGCCAACCCACCAGGATGCATCTGCGGCTTCCTGCGGAAACAAGGGCCAGGCTATACGCATCAATCCATATCCGCCGATTTTCAATAAGATACCAGCAAGTACTACCGATACGGCTGTTGGCGCTTCTACGTGGGCGTCGGGCAGCCAGGTATGAAAAGGAAATGCAGGTAATTTAATTAAGAAGCCAACCAGCAATGCTGCAAAACACCAGGCACGTATGGAATAACCACATATTGTTAATGTATTGTGCACGCCTAATAACCCATTTGGAAAATAATTTACCGGATTACTCAGCTGAATAAGATCTAAGGAATGTACGACCGGAAAGTTATTGGTCAACTCCCCTGAATGTATCCCCTCATGAATATGCTGAATGGTGTAACCGGAATTGTCTGCAAGATGTTCAATCATTTCAGCAGGATGGTACGTACTGATTAACAATACAATGAATACAATTAAAATTAATATTGAACCCAATAAGGTATATAAGAAGAATTTTATTGAAGCATATTCCCTGCGTACGCCTCCCCATATACCAATCAGGAAGAACATCGGAAGCAGCATGAATTCAAAGAATAAAAAGAACAGGAATAGATCAAGCGCTAAGAAACAACCGGGAATAGAAATACATAACAACAGATAGAGCGCATGATATCCTTTTGCCTGCTTTGTAATGTTCCAGGAAGCACAAGCGCCTGTAAGCAATACAATACCACTTAAAAGTATCATGGATAAACTTAAGCCATCTATTCCCAGAAAATAATTGACCGATAGAACGCCCAGGTTACCTAATCGCAATTGAAACCAATTAGCCTTTTCCATATATACCAGCGAATCGTAACTATGAAACTGAAAATATTCCGGTTTGAATGCGACAAACAAATAGATGCTCAGGCATAATTGCAAAGCCGTAACTGCAACAGAGATCCAGCGGTAGTTGCGGTGATCTTCGCCTTTAATAAACAACAGACCCAATAGTCCCAGCAGCGGTAAAAAGATCAGTATGGATAAAATATGTGATGCCATAATATATGTACGAATACTTTTACAGATACCAGCCCAACCAGAGCAGTAAAAGTGCAAAAGCTATTAATGTGAAATAGAAATATCCCTGAATGGTTCCTTTTAGATAAGAGCGGAAATACGAACCTACAAAGCGATTGATACCAACGACAATATGTACTGAGCCATCAATCACCCAACGGTCAAAGACATCTGCAATCTGTGCCAGCACAACAAAGAAATATACCTTAATATGAATGGCTCCGTCAATACATTTATCGATCGAATAACAGGCTTTAGATAAAGCAAAAACCGGTTGAATGAACATCGCGTCAATACCTTTTTCTATGTAGTAGTTATGCGCAAACAAATGTGTAAGTGTGATCCGTGTATCAACAAAAGCATCAACCGCTTTGTATTTTGTAAAAGCGATCCATAAGGCTACTGTAGTAATAGCGATGGCTACAACAGGAATGAACAGATGAAAGTCGTGTGCATGTCCGGTTACAAAAGATTCTTTCATCCACCAGCCCGTCTGGGCATGCAGCGGATTGAGTGAAAAGAAAAACCACATACTTAATGCTGCCAGTATCATCATGGGAATATTGATCAGCCATTCAGACTCTTTAATGTGCTCAAAGAATTTTTTATAGGAGTCATCTATTTTGATCAGACGGAAATCGCCGAAGAAGATTAAGATGAATTGGCGTGTCATATAAAAAGCAGTCAGTCCCACTGTTGCAAACGCAGCAGCAACGATCAGCCAGGACCAGCCACCTGTTGCATGTGCCCAATCGTATAATCCACCCAGAATGGCATCTTTTGAAAGAAAGCCGGAGAAGAACGGCAAGCCAATTAACGCGGCATAAGCAACGGTGTAAGAGACAAATGTGATCGGCATCTTTTTTCTGAAGCTGCCCATCAGGCGCATATCCAGCGTGTCCAGTTCTTTGTATTGTCCGTGATCGAACTGATGGCTCTGCATGTGATGCATGGCATGAATCACAGCACCTACACTTAAAAACAGACAGGCTTTAAAGAACGCATGTGTAGCTAAATGAAAGAAAGCAGCATCTGTTGCGCCTGCTCCGACAGCCATCATCATATAACCCAGTTGTGACACCGTTGAATAGGCCAGTACTTTCTTCGCATCAAACGTGCGGATAGCCTGCAGCGCTGCTAACAATGCCGTAATGCATCCGATAATCACAATGAAGTGTGCTACCCAGCCACCTAATAAGAATGATGTTTTTAATAATAAAAACACACCGGCTGCCACCATGGTTGCCGCATGTAATAACGCCGATACTGGCGTTGGACCAGCCATGGCATCGGGTAACCAGACGTATAACGGGAATTGTGCAGACTTTCCTACGGTAGCAAACCAGATGGCTAAACCTGCCAGTACCGGTAAACCAACCAGCGATGTTTGCAACGCTGCTGAAATATGCACATGTTCTTTTATAACGGAAATTTCTGTGGTGCCATACACAGCCGATAAGATCATGATGGCAATAACAAAAGCCAGATCGGCAAATTTGTTATACAGGAATGCTTTTTTAGCTGCTGCTGCTGAGCTGTCTTTCTCATACCAGAAACCAATCAATAAGAATGAAGCCAGACCAACAAGCTCCCAGAAAATAAATGTGATTAATAAGTTATCACTTAAAATAATACCTAACATGGAAGAAACGAACAATGCTAAATAAGGAAAATATTTAGAATGGTTGCGGCGCTCTTTCATGTATTGTACCGAATACAGATGCACCATAAACGATACAAACGTAGCGATCAGCATCATAGTGCTGCTGTAATTAGTCAATAACAGACTCGTTGTAAATTGAATGCTGCCGATTTCAAACCAGATCCAGCGCGACAGATGTTCGCCTTCAATCTGTGTATGCAAATACAAGGATAAAACAAACATCACACCCATTACGGTTGTAGCCAGCCAGGAGCGGATTGAAGCAGGAATATGCTTTCCTGCAAAAAATAATACCACAAACGTAATTACCGGCAGAAAGAATATTGTCAACGCTAATTGACTGATACCATCAGCAGCAAATAAAGGCACTTCAATATGTGGAACTGAGCCGTTCAATCTATTTTTCTTTAAGATTTTTAATTTCTGATAAATCGACTGTATTTAATTTCTTAAACAGTACGATAATAATAGCCAGTGCTACGACAGACTCTGCTGCTGCTACCGTTATAATCAGCATACTGAACAATTGTCCGTTCAGATTCGGATCAAGTTGTCCAAAGGCAACCAGATTTATGTTTGCTGCATTAAAGATTAACTCAATACCCATCAGCACATATAAAATATTGCGGCGTGTGAATACGATAGCCGAGCCGATGCTGAACAATAAAATGGAAACAGCGATATAATAATCAATCGGTATCATTTCGTTTCTGATTTAGTTTTTTCCAATACATTGCTCGCTACCCAGCCTGCCCCAACCAACACAACTAACAGGAAGATTGCGACAACTTCAAAGACAACAATATGCTCTGTGATCCATAAATAACCGGTATATTTGGTAATGCCTTTTTCATCATACGGAGATGTGTGCAGCTGCGGATACTTGAAGGAAAGGTCGGATAATAAGAACAGCAAGCCCACAGCAAGTACAACTACTGTTACAATGGAAAGCAGTATATGTTTCTTTTCAAAATACGATTCCGGGTCGCGGTAGGTGTATAAAACACCAAACAATAATAAGATCAAGACACCACCCACATATACTACTAATTGTACAACAGCTAACAGATCAGAACCCGCAATCACAAACAGAGCAGCAACGCCCAGCAAGCTAGACATCAATGCAATGGCTGCATACACTACATTACGTGTAAAAAGTATTACCAAAGCGGAACTGAGTAATTGTATAGCGAAGAAAAAGAAAACGATTTCGATCATTGTCATGCGTTTGTTTCTCCTCCTTCCTCAGTTTTTTTAGGAATAATGGGTTTCATGACGGGCTTCATGATTGGTTTAGGCATGGCTGCAGGCTTAGCTTCTTCTGCCGGAGCGTCTGATTGATCTGAAGCTGGAAGATCCATTGCCGGACTTGCCGTTTGCTGTGTAGATTCCGGTGCAGGTTCCTTTGGTATCAAGGGCTTCATGACCGGTTTCATTATTGGCTTTGGCTTAGCCGCTGGTTGTAGGTGTTGCGCCGGTGCTGCCGTCTGCTCAGAAGCAGGAACGTCAGTTGCCGGATTTACTGCCTGTTCTTCAGATTCCGCTACAGGGGCCTTTGGTATCACAGGCTTCATGACCGGTTTTACCTGTGGCTTCGGTGTACCTGCTTCGGTAGAAGCTGCTGGCTCATCTGCTGGTTTAGTTTCTGAAGTTTCTTCTGATGAAGTTTCCGTAATAGATTTCTTCGCTGGTATTACAACCTTTGGCTTAAACACGGGCTTCGGTACTGCCGGTTTTTCAGCTGCTGTATCTGAAGATGCTGATGCTTCTTCCGCCTTTGCAGGTGTTGTGTTTTCTGCCGCTGCATCAACTGCTGCTTTCTTTACCGCCGGTATCGCTACCTTTGGTTTGAATGCCGGTTTCGGTGCAGCTGTTGCTGTATCTGTGGTTGCTTCGCCTGCTTCAGGCACCGGTTTTGCAGCCGCTGCTTTTTTCGCTTTTTCTTCTGCAACCAATACTTCCATTTCTTCTTTCTTCAACACACCTTCCGCAGGACTTAATTCTGCAAAGTGATAGACCATGTTACGCACATCGTATTCACTGAAGTCGTATGTCTTGGTCATGGTTAAACATTCGGTCGGACAAACCGTTGTGCATAACCCACAGAAGCAGCACTTCGCCATGTCGATGTCAAACGTAGCTGCATAGATCCGCTTCGTACTGCCGTCGGATGTTTTACCGATTTCAACCGGAGATTTTATAGGCTCTATTTCTATGCAGTTCACCGGACAAACTTTTGCGCACAGATCGCATACAATACAGTCGTCTACTTCGTTATGCAAACGGTACCGTCCGTTATCCGGCACGGGAATGGATTCGTGCGGATACAGATTTGTTACAATACCATCTTTGTGTGTGAAATAATCCGCATCCATAACGCCAACCTGCGGCTTACGCTTCACGCCTATGGAAACAAAAAAGTGTTTCAGCGTCAGACGCAATCCGATTGCCATCGATTGAACCGATACAATAAATAAGCGAATATTTGAAATACGTCTAGCCATTTATATTTTCATCCATACTACCCACACGCCGCTTACGATTACTAAGAACAGCGACAGCGGCAATAATATTTTCCAGCATAAATTCATTAACTGATCTACCCGCAGACGCGGATACGTCCAGCGCATCACCAACTGCAGGAATACAACCGTAATTCCTTTTGAGATCAGCCAGAACAATCCCCAGGCGTAACCTGCTATAGTGCCCGGTGTCCCGCTTGTCCAATCAGCGAAATGTAAACTGCCTATATTTGGCAAGGCGGTGTTCCAGCTACCAAAGAATAATACCACACCTAAGAATGCTACGAGTAACATCATGGCATATTCTGCTAAGAATAAAATGGCAAAACGGAAACCGGTATACTCCGTATGAAAACCGGATACCAATTCTGATTCTCCTTCCGGTATGTCAAAGGGTGCACGGTTGCATTCTGCTAATGATGCAATAAAGAAAACGACATAGGCCAATAACAGGAACGGATACTTAAATGCATTCCAGCTTACAAAACCGCCGATCTTGTTTACATCAATTCCCAGGGATGTTATTCCAAATAAGGAAGTATTCAATTCCTGTTTGTTTACAAAATAAATACCCTGCTGAAAACTGATTTCCTGTAAGTCCAGCGTCTGGCAAATCAATACAACGGCAAGAATACTTAAGGTTAATGGAATTTCGTAAGAGATTACCTGGGCAATGGCACGGAACGCGCCAAGGATGGAGAACTTATTGTTTGATGCCCAACCGGCTAAGAATATTCCTACAACGTCTAAGGAAACAATGGTGATCATGAAAAATACGCCAACGTCTGCTTTTGAACCGATCAGATCGGGTGCAAATGGAAGTGTTGCGAAACCGGCAAAGATGGCGGTGAAAATTAATACAGGAGCTAAACGGAATAAAAAACGGTTTGCGCCTGTTGCGATGATGTCTTCTTTCTGAAGCAGTTTTATCAGATCGGCAATTGTTTGTAACATGCCATACGGACCAACTTCCATCGGGCCCAGACGATCCTGAATAAATGCCGCAACTTTCCGTTCTGCCCAAACCACAAATACGGCATATAGAAGAATCAGCGTCAATACAAATAGCACTACAAACATGCTACGAATTTAAGAACAAAAGCGGGGAAACCCTAGGGGAAAATCCCAAATCACAAAAAACAAATTCCAAGCAAAAAGCGGGTTAAATACTGCATTTCAGACACAAAGAATGCGCTACCAAAATTAAGGTATTGTTTGTATTGAAATGGGTGTTAAAGTTGAAATTTTATTTTAGGTTTTGGGTGGAAGGCAGAATGTTGTTTAAGCCTAATGCGAAGAGATTAAGGCTAAACGCTCGTTTCACGTTTCTTGGGGCGATACCTCTTTCATACTTTCATCTTCTTGGGGCGATGCCCCAAGTTATACTATGTCAGACTTTCAGTCTGATTGTTTTTTCATATACAACTGTACCTTATGAATTGGAATGTTGAGGTTAAGATGAGGTGATGGTTAGAGAGCGGATTATCCCGGGAGTTATAACATGCCGCGGCGGCGGATATAGCATAAATCAAGTATATAATATCAGATGCACCGCTCCAAATGAGGTTTTTTTGATATTTTAATTTTAGTAATAGCAATAAGTACCTAATTGAGAATCTTCAATACTATTTTTTACGTATAGAACAAAAGCAAATCACAACAAAATTTAGTATCTTTATTTATGGCAACTTCAATAAAACAAAAACTTCATACATTGATTGACACTATAGATAACGAATCTTTACTGACTCAGGTGTATGAACTTATATATAAAAAAAGTTCTTCTAAAGAGGGCGATTTATGGAATAAATTAACTTCTCAGCAACAACAGGAAGTATTGCTAAGTCTGGAAGAAAGCAACGATACAAACAATTTAATCTCTAACGACGACGTTAAAAAATCACATAAAAAATGGCTCTGAAAATTTTTTGGACTAAAAGAGCTTTAGCCAATTTTGATAAAATACTTGAATATTTAGAAGAAGATTTCGGAGAAATTCCAACCAAAGCATTTGCAATCAAGGTCCATAATTTTTTAGATAACCTTAAAGACTTCCCTGAACTTGGAACACTTCAACATAGCGATAAGCAAATCCGAGGATTTGTAATCGTAAAACAAGTAACTATTTTTTATAAAGTATACGATGATCATGTTCGTATACTGAATCTATTTAATAATAGACAAGATTCAAAGAAGAAGTAAACCCTTAGCTCTATCATTCTTTGGGCAATGCCCAAAGTTGTAATATTGCAGACTTTCAGTCTGAGTTGTCTTTTCATAGACAACTGTATCTTATGTAATTGAGATGGCAAGGTCAAGATGAGATGATGGTTAGAGATCGGATTATCCCTGAAGGATAACATATCGGTAGTAAAAAACACCGATATGAAAATTACACAAGGAGCTCCGAAGGAGCATTAAATAATTTTGACTATTGGATAACCTAATTATATATTTTGAATAAAACTCAGTTAATTCCTTTCATTTTTATACAACCTTTTATACAATAAATTATTAATACCGCATATGCCTTTCTCAACTTTATAAAAAACCAAAGTAAAGCTCATCATATATATAAATGTAAGAATCATATAAGTAATATTATAGGCTATTTCCCAAGTCTTTGGTATTAAGATATTGAGATGAATAATTGAATATTTCATTGCCGAAGCCAATAAAAAAATAATCGCACTGTGCAAAAACCCTTCACCACAATTTGAAATTTTTTCTAACATTATAGATTCTTTTTCTTTATCAAGATTTCTTGCCCATGAAAAACAAACAGATGCTATACCTATAAAAATGGCAAAGCCATAATTAGTTAGGTTAGTTGTATCTTCTTTTAAATTTTTGAAATTAAAAACAACAATAGTAGCCCCTAAAATGCCAAATAATAGATTAGGAAGAACAACTAAAAAATTTTATCCATATCATCATAAAATACGTATCTAATTCCAACGCCTATTTTTACAAATATTTTTTTTGTTAGAAAAAATATTGTACGTATTAATTTTTTAAAAGCCATTTTATTTCTATAATTAAAACCAACGACTACTCCCACAGCGGATAACGCTCCAGATGCACTTCCTGCCGGAAGAATAAGCGCGTCGATTCTGCAAATGATTGTGTATAATCCGACACATAAAATTTATGCTGCACGTCTGCATCGGTATTCAATAAATTAGTATCCGCTAAATAATCCTTCACCGCTGCGGCCACAATATCCGAGCTGTCGATCACGTCTACACTGCCTTTGTACAGATTATTGATCTGCTCTTTGATCAACGGATAATGCGTACAACCTAGGATCAGTGACTCAATTCCGTCCAGAGACTTATCCTGCAGGTAATTTAAAATGATGCTTTCGGAAATGGCGTTGTTAAAATAACCTTCTTCGATCATGGGTGCCAGCAACGGCGTTGCGAGTGCTTTGAGTGTAATCTCTTTATTCAGCTTATCAATTTTACGCTGATACACATTTGAGCTTACTGTTTTTTTCGTACCGATCAATCCTACTTTTCCTTTCGGATATTTGGCACCTACATACCGCACAATCGGATCAATAACATTAATTACTTTTGCTCTGCTGCCTGCATATTCTTTCACCAGCTGATACGCCGCCGATGACGCGGAGTTACAGGCGATCAGAATCACTTTACAATGCTGCTGCAGCAGCATATCGGTAATTTTTACCGCATACGATTGGATCGCAGCGGTTGATTTATCACCGTATGGAAAATGCGCGGTATCACCAAAATATATAATACTTTCATTGGGTAATAATTGATTCACGGCATACGCAACAGTTAAGCCGCCAATGCCGCTGTCAAATATACCGATGGGTCTTTGTGCGTCTGTCATTTCTTTGTGTTTACAGCATTCATGGCGCGCTCCACGCCTATGGTAGCAAAACCTGTTACCGCATCTTTTGCTCTTTTAAGAACGTCCGGCATTTCTTTTTGTTCCTCTGCAGAAAAAGGAGCAAGTACATAATCCACCTGCTGTCCTTTAGCAAAATCGCTGCCTACGCCCATACGCAAACGCGTATAGTTTGCAGAAGCAAGTGTCTGTTCAATGTGCGACAAACCATTATGGCCGCCGCTCGATCCTTTCATCCGCATACGAAGTGTACCAAACGGCAACGCCAGATCATCTGTGATAACCAGAATATTTTCGAGCGCGATTTTTTCTTCCTGCATCCAGTACTGAACGGCTTTCCCGCTCAGGTTCATATACGTTGTAGGTTTTACTAAAATCAACGTGCGGCCTTTTACTTTTACCTCGGCAATGTGTGCATGGCGTTTCAAGTCAAACGTAACGCCTTTTTCCTGTGCAAGATCATCCAGCACCATAAACCCAATGTTGTGGCGGGTTTCATGATATTCCGATCCGATATTTCCCAATCCGATAATCAGGTATTTCATATGTAACTAGTAGTATTCGCTGTAAAGGTAAGAAAGAATGTTTTAAGTATTATGTTTTAGGTTTTAAGAATCGCGGAAGGCTAAAAGCTTAATGCCTAAAGCTAAAAGATGTCTGAAGCAACATCGCTAAATTATAATGATTCAAACAAACGAAAAATCCAACAATCCTTTAAATCTAATCAATCCTAATCAAAAAAAAGAAGACCACACTTTTCAGCATGGCCTTCTTCAATATGAACAGGGAAACTAATTATTACTTTTTAGCAGCTGCTGCTTCTTCTTGTTTCAACGATCTTGGAATCGTAACCGTGCAAACAGGAATAGACTTAGCATTTAAAATTGTGTAGTTGTTTGTTTTGATATCACCAACTTTTACAGATTTAGCTAATTCTAACTGAGAAATATCAGCAAGGATAACATCCGGAAGATCTTTAGGGAACGCTTTTACTTGTAACGTAGCTACTTTCTGAACCAGTTTCCCCCCTTTGATAACACCTGGAGAAGTTCCTTCAAATTTAACCGGGATATTCATTTTCACTTGTTTCTTATCATCAAGTAATAAGAAATCTACGTGAAGCAACATTTCATTGATCGGGTGGAATTGAACTTCCTGAACAACACATTTATATTGTTTACCTTCTAAATTCAACAATACGGTACAAGCTACGCCTGTGTAAATAATATCGCGGAACAAAAACATTGGTACGTGGAAATGTAATTGTGATTCGCCACCATAAAGCACACATGGTACGTTTGAATCAAGACGAAGGTCTTTTGATCCTTTTTTACCGAGATTTGCTCTGCTATACCCTATAATCTCTACTTGTTTCATAATTGTTTTGTTTTATATGTATTAAAGAAATAATGAACTAACGGATTCGTTCTGCTGGATCTGATAAATTGCTTTAGCAAATAAATCAGCAACGGTAAGAACTTTAATTTTTGATGTTTCTTTGCGAAGCGGGATTGTATCTGTAACCAACATTTCTGTTAACACGGAATTTTCAATGTTTTCGTATGCTGAACCAGATAAGATCGGGTGCGTACAGATTGCACGTACACTCTTCGCACCTTTATTCATGATTACTTCAGCAGCACGTGTAATGGTACCGCCTGTATCAATCAAATCATCAACTAAAATCACATCGGCACCTTCAACATTACCAATCAATTGCATCGAAGCAATTTCATTGGCACGTTCACGGTGTTTGTCACACACTACGAATTCAGCTTTTAAATGCTTTGCAAATTCACGCGCACGTTTCACACCACCAACATCCGGTGAAGCGATGATTAATTTATCGGATTGAATGCTTCTTAAGTAAGGAATAAAGATTGCCGCGCCGTCCAGGTGATCTACCGGAAAATCGAAAAAGCCCTGGATCTGGCCTGCGTGTAAATCGCATGTCATTAAACGGTCAACACCAGCAGCTGAAAGCAGATTCGCAACTAATTTAGCTGCAATCGGTACTCTTGGCTTGTCTTTGCGATCCTGGCGCGCATAACCGAAATACGGAATAATGGCTGCTACTTCTGCTGCAGATGCTCTGCGTGCCGCATCAACCATTAACATCAATTCCATTAAATTATCTGCATTCGGGAAAGTAGACTGGATAATATACACATCTTTTCCACGAACAGATTCATCAAAACTAACATAGATCTCACCGTCGCTGAAACGTTTTATTGTTCTATGGCCTAGTGGCTCTCCATACGCTGCAGCAATTTTCTCTGCCAGGTAGTGGGAGTTAGTTCCAGAAAATAATTTAAGGGATGACATACCTTTTAGGGTTTGGTATAAAACTAAAACGATTTAACCCCATTCATTAGGATTAAATCGTCTTTTATGTTGTTGTCCGACCAGGTTTCGAACCTGGACTCTTCTGAACCAAAATCAGACGTGTTGCCAGTTACACCATCGGACAATCTGAATGACAAATAACGTGTTTATTTGTCATTTCGGAGTGCAAATATAAGGGAAAACTCATTTTTAGCAAAACCCTGACCCATCTTTTTTTAGTTTTTATTTAAAATTCCATAAAAAGATGTACACATTTTACTCAAGATCCTTATAATAAGGAAGTTTCAGGTTAAAACGAATGTGTTAACTTTTTTCTCTATGCGTAGAGTTAGCTAAAGCGCTCTACCGATAGAATATGTCCGTTTCAAGAATTTAAATCCAATAGGGATCAAACATCTCTAGAAAAGCTAAAATAACAAATAGAAAATTGGTACGAGTCCCATCGGGACGACATATTTATATAATTATCCGTCGTACCTTAACAGAGCTCCGTGCATGGAGATTTTACGGTGAGTTTTCTGCAGTATGTTACTCCTAACGGAGTAATGCCCATAAAGATGAAGTGCTTTACATAAATGATTTTCTCTATCCAAAGAGTTTATCCCGCAGAGTTAGCGAAGCGGCCTACCGATAAAATTAAGGTGCTTTATACAAATAAGTCGTCGGAACACTGTAAAAAGTGGTCCGACGACTATGAAAATAGAAACGGAAACGTTACAGATAAACCTAAATTTTATTTTCCACGGATACTGCGTTCAATTTCGGCCCATTCTTCCTTACTCACCACATCCAGGCCGTTAAACTCCCCTGCACCTTTCAGCCATTCTCCCCCATCAATCGTTACAACTTCTCCAGTCATATAAGCCGAATATTCAGAAAGTAAATAGGACGATAGATTGGCGAGTTCTTCGTGTTTACCAAAACGTTTTAAGGGAATACGGTTGCCAGGCTCAAATAATTCTGCAATCTGTCCGGGGAACAAACGGCTCCAGGCTCCTTCTGTAGGAAACGGTCCGGGTGCAATGGCATTAAAGCGGATGCTGTATTTCGCCCATTCCACCGCCAGTGACCTGGTTAATGCAATTACCCCAGCTTTTGCGCATGCTGAAGGTACCACATATCCAGAGCCCGTAGTGGCATACGTAGTAACAATGCTTAATACCGTTGCCGGAATCTGATTATCTATCCAGTATTTTCCAAACGTAAGCACACAATTGTATGTTCCTTTTAAAACAATATCAACAACAACATCAAATGCTTTTGGTGAAAGATTTTCTGTCGGGCTTACAAAATTTCCCGCAGCGTTGTTCAGCAAGGCATCTACACGGCCAAAACGGGCAACAGACTTTTGCAGCAATTCTTCTACCTGCCTGTAGTCCCGTACATCACAGGCAACTGCCAATACACTGCCGCCGGTTAAGGTTTCGAGTTCTTTCGCTGCTGCTTCCAATACCTCTAATTTTCTGCTCGTAATAACAACATTTGCACCCAGCTGCAACAGCATTTGTGCCATGCTTTTTCCCAGGCCTGTTCCGCCGCCCGTAACAACGACAACTTTATTTTTAAATGCTTCTGCCTGAAGCATAGGTTTGAATAAATTTAATTCCATACTTTATAAAAGTTAATGTCTAAAAAACATGTGGTCGAAATAATAAATATGTATTTTTACAATATACCGTACTGTAAATATATATACATACTCTTTCTACATTATTTTGTTCAACAACTAATTTACTATATCCGTGCAAATGAAAAAAACAGGTTTATTACGTATAGCAATCGGGGTATTCATGGTCGCAGCAGTATTATCCATGCATTCATGTATTGTTTCAAAAAAGAAATATGAAGCGTTAAACAAAAGGACATCCGCGTTAGAAGCAGATAAAGCAGCCTGTGAAGAGAATTTTAAAAATTTAGTGCTTGAACATACCGCATTAAAAAAACGCTACGATAGTCTGTTAGCCATAAGCAATCAATTGTTGCAGGATACTACTGATTTAAACGCCGCACTTCGTAAAACACAGGCAAATTATGAAGCCTTAAATAATACGTACGAACGGTTATTATCTACACATAATAAAATTATTAATTACAACGCTTCTGAATTAGAAAAATTAAATAAAAGCTTAGCAAAACGTGAGCTGGAAGTTGGTAAACTACAGGCTGATCTCAGCGAGCGTGAACGCAGAGTAAATGAACTGGAAAAAATTATTGCAGACAAAGAACGTGCTGTAAATGAGCTGCGCAATAAAGTAACTTCAGCCTTGTTGAATTATAAAGATAAAGACCTTACAATACAGGTAAAAGACGGTAAAGTTTATGTATCCTTAGCAGAGCAGTTATTATTCAAATCAGGTTCTACAGATGTGGATCCTAAAGGTGTTGAAGCATTAAAAAAATTAGCTGCTGTATTAAAAGAACAGCAGGATATTACAATCATGGTTGAAGGCCATACAGATGATGTACCGGTTTCTAAAGGTACAAATGGTATTAAAGATAACTGGGATTTAAGTGTATTACGTGCTACTTCTATCACGCGTATTTTAACGGGAGCAGGCGTTGATCCCATCCATGTGGTACCTGCAGGTCACGGCGAATTTATTCCGGTTGCAACAGCTAAAACAGCTGAAGCCAGAAGTCAGAACAGACGTACAGAAATTATTCTTACGCCTAATCTGAATGAATTATATAAACTACTGGAAACAACTAAATAAATTCATACGTTACAATTCGTCGTTCGCCGCAGCGAACACAAAAAGTGTTCTGCCGAATAACGTTCATTCATAATTTATCATTCATAATTATTAAACATATGTTAGATCAACTTATTCAGACAGCAAAAGAACAATTGGCCCCGCAATTAGAAAAAATCGGCGTTAAACAGGATCAGCTGGGCAGCGTATTTAATGTTGCACAGGAATCTGTTACGGATGGTTTAAAATCAGAAGTTGCAGGCGGCGGACTGGATTCTATCTTCAGCATGTTCAATGGACAAGGCGGGACGGGCCAATCGAGTTCTATCGTTTCTTCGTTATCCAATGGATTTGTTTCTTCGTTGATTTCAAAACTTGGTTTTGATCAATCTATGGCAACAAAAATCTCGGCGCTTGTAATACCATTTATCATGGAAAAATTTGCAGGCTCTGAAAGCGGATCTGCTGCTTCTCCAAATGACTTAGCAGATAAATTAGGTTTCGGCGATATTTCAGGTACACTTGGAAACCTGTTGGGCGGTAAAGATAAAGGCGGAGATTTACTCGGCGGTATCGGGAATTTATTCTAAAAAATAATTCAATAATCTAATTTTAAAGTCTGAATAGGAAACTATTCAGACTTTTTTATTTACAGAGCACATGGATTACTTATATTTGATCTTTATAACCATACTTTATGAGTAACTCGAATATTAATTTAATGGATGAAATTACAAAATTAAAAACGTTCTGGATTAACAGTACATTAAAAGCTAAGCTGTCAATGATTTTTTTGCTTGCGATGTACGTACTACCGATTATTTCAAATATCCTCCTTGCAACCTTATTGGTAACCTATATTGATTACATACAACAACTGGATTATATCACGCTTATTTACTGGGGCATCTTAATATTTTTCACCTCTACCTTTTCCATTATATCCACAACCCTGTTATCCGTAGCCTGTGGTTATTTATTCGGCTGGATTGCTTTTCCTGTCTTGTTAACCATGTTTACAGTCAGTTCGCTGATCGGTTATTTTCTGGGAAATGTGTTTGATCAACAAACAATTATGAGCTGGATCGGAGCTAATGAAGTGGTTTATAATTTCATTGAAAAGTTGAAAAAACGCATGAATTTTATGGTTTTTGTAATGCGTGTTACTCCTGTACTGCCTTTCACGGTAACAAATGTGCTGTGTTCTTATTTATCCATACCACTAAAAAATTATATAGGAATGAGTATTGTAGGCATTAGTGCACGTCTGGCTGTAGCTGTTTATACCGGAACACAAATAAGCTCTATTGTTAATATGGAAGCCGATCCGATATATAGATATCAGAAAATCGGACTGTTTATTGTATCACTGGCACTATTCGGAATATTGTATTACCTGGTCATGAAAGAAAAGGATAAAGCGCTGGATGCATAGTTATTAATCCATATTCACTAAATTTGAACACCATATATTAACTTATACTTCACTATGAAAAAACTTTTATTTCTCTTCTCTCTTCTCATAGCAAGTACCTATACTGTTTTCGGGCAATCTGAAGGTAGTGTTGTTTCGGCAACTGCGCGGGCAGGTGTTGCAACTACATTTGTTACGGATTATCAAAGTATCGGTATTAACCCGGCTAACCTGGGCCTTCGTTCTAAATATGAAACCAAACACGTTACTTTTGGTTTCCTGGAAACGAACGCTGCTTTTTTTGCAAAAGGGGTTACCTCAAAGCAAATGAAAGATTTGGTTTTCGATGGCGGTCAACAGACTCCAAACATACAATCCTACGCTGCAAATCTTTTTGCTAACAACAACATCTCTTCCAATGTAGATATTATGCTGCTGGGTATTGCTTTTCAATATGACAAACTGGGAGGTCTTGCATTCAGTGTAAACGATGTTATGCGCGGCAACGGTAACTTATCGCAGAATTTTACGGATTTTACGTTCTCCGGTGCTTTGGCTACTCAATACTTTGATCAGTTGCGTTTAAAAAACGGAGCAATTGTTCCCAATGATCCAAATCAATATGGCTCCTATCAAGCTGTAGGCATTGATGCAGGTCTTTCTTCACAAGGGGTGTCTCTTGGGCGTGTATTTCAGGGAACAGATGTAAAAGCGCATTATTACAGAACATTTAATGCTGCTTATGGCAGAGAAATTTTCAGAAACGATGTATTCAATGTAAGTGCCGGGGTAGGCTTAAAATACGTGATGGGTTACTACTACATGGATATTCAATCCAAAGACGGCCTGTTAAAAGGTAATGTAGCGGATAATCCGATTTTATCAGGACTTTCTGAGAACTTCAATGTTCCCAACCAGGACAATGGCTGGAACTTTTTAAGTCCGCAGGGTAATGGTTTTGGTTTTGATATTGGCGGTACAGCAGAGATTTATGAAAAAGTTAAAGTTGGTATCTCTTTGGTAAATGTGGGTGGTATTAAATACACAAACAATACGTATGAAGTTAAAGATACAACGGTGTATGAATTGAAATACGATTCTTTTACAGCAGATGCATTTAATGAAACTGTTTTCTGGACAGAAGGGAAATCATTTACGGCTAAGCTTCCTACAACCTTACGTTTTGGTGGCAGCATAGCGTTATTTGAAAAAAGACTTGAAGTAGGCGGTGACATTATTGTTCCGTTAAATAAAGCCGCAGGTAATATTAACAAAGCGAGCTTTGCTGTAGGCGGTGATTTCTACCTGAAAAGATGGATCAAATTTTCTTCCGGTGCATCTATCGGCGGCAACTATGCAAACTCCCTTGATGGGTATTCTACGCACGTTTGTGTACCATTAGGCTTCACCTTGATTGCAGGTGAAAACGGCGGCTGGGAATTTAGCATGGCTACAAGAGATATTGTGAGTCTGATTGATATGAAAGGCAAAAGCCCGTTATATTCTGCCGGAATTTGTATGTTCCGGTTCAGAGTGTAAAATTAGAGTACGGAGTATATAGTACGGAGTAAAAAAAATAGTCACGCTACATGTAGCGTGACTATTTTTTTTACTCCGTACATGTGATTCATATTCCTAAATAAACGATGTTCAATACTCTGTACTCAATACTTGGTACTTTGTACTGCAAAAGCTTTCTTCAGTAAAAAAGGTGTTGAGAAAGTCGTTAGAATTCCCATTAATACCAGGATGGAGAATGTTGCAGAAGATATGTAGCCGCCGCTCAACGCAATGTTTGCAATCACCAGTTCCATAATCCCTCTCCCATTCAAACCAATACCAATGGTTAACGCGCTTCTATCTTTGAAACCTGCAAGCTTCCCTCCTATATACCCGCCAAATATTTTACTAACAAACGACACAATTAATACTGCTGCTAATAAGGTTAAATTATTCAGGGCAGAGATTTGAAATTCCAATCCAATGGTTGCGAAAAAAATCGGGGCTAAAAAACCCATAGCAATTGTTGAGGTACTTTTTTCAACGATATGAAAATTCTCTTTTCCTAATAATTCATGGCTTAACAGCATGGCGCCGAAAAATGCTCCGATAACAAAATGCAGGCCTACCACTTCAGATAAACTTGCAAAAGCAAGAATGAAAACAAAAATAATGGCAAACAACGATTCTTTACTTTTCAGTTTGCCCACAATTCTGTCGATCCGTGTCTTCGTATAATTGCGGTGTTTGGTGAGTTTATCCAAAAGCCTGAATGCAACATATACTGCTGCCATAAATACAATCACTTTAAGCAATGTATAGCCAACAGACAGACCTATCGCACCTAATGGTATGTCATGAATATTTCCCGGAGACGATTTCAAGCTGTCCATTACAATACCCAAAATTGACAATGCAACAACATCGTTAAATATGGCTACTGAAATTATTTTACTCCCGATATCTGTATTCAACTTTCCAAGATCCATTAAGATGCGTACACTGATCGGCAGTGCCGTAATGGAAATACATAAGCTTATGAAAATTGTTTCCACCACATCGAGCTGAAAAACAGCACCGAGCGACAAGCCCATACAGAGCGGGATAAAAAAGCCTGCCAGTGAAATGAAAATGTTTTTTCCGCGCAAGCCTTCAATGATACTTTCTACACTGATTTCCATACCTGCAATGATTACAAGCATAAAAACACCCAATTGAGAAAAAACTTCCAGCTCAGAATTTACATGAATAAGGTTTAGCAGCGAAGGTCCTAATATCACTCCGGCCAGAATCTCTCCCATCATGGAAGGCTGGCCCATACGTTCCATTAATTCCCCCATTACGCGGGCTAATGCTAATAATAATAACAGAACAACAAAAAATGGCAACTCAGCAATTGGCTCCAGCACGATATGTATGTATTAAAAATTAAAAGATATTCTACCCGTCAACATAAATTTCATCAAATAATAAATTAAAAAAGACCTGTTACAAACAAGTCTTTTTTAAAATTACATAACATCCAGGTCTTCATCTATTTCATCTCTCCAGGCTAAAATTCCGCCTTCCAGATTATATAAATTTGTATACCCATGATTACTTTCAAGGAACATGATTGCATTTGCACTGCGTTTACCGCTGCGGCAGTGAATGATCACTTGTTTATCTTTTGAAATTTTATCAACGTTTTGAGGAATTGTACCCAAAGGAATTAATTCGCCTCCTATTTGAGCGGATTCAAATTCAGCAGGCTCACGTACATCAATCAATTGTATATCTGCTTTTGAATCAATCAATGCTTTCAGTTCGCTAACACTTATTTCTTTCATATGAGTCGTATTAATTTATTGGACTAAGTTACCAATTTGTTTTATGTATTCTGAATGAAGTATTATTATTTTTAAGTGAAATTTATTCGGGCTTTTCATCCTTCATGGCTTTCGTTATTTCATTCATTTTTTGAACCTTGTATTCAAAATCCCCTTTTAATTTATTCCGGATCTGATTCAACTGCTGTAAAATAGCATCAATACTATCCGGCAACGCTTCTTCCAAAACTTCGCGCATGCGTTTGGCAAACGTCGGTGATTTTCCGTTGGTTGAAATAGCAATTTTCAGATCACCTTTCTGCACGACAGAACTTAAATAGAAATCACAAAGTTCCGGTGTGTCGGCAACATTTATTAAAATATTTTTTTGTTTGGCATCTATCTGTACCTGCATATTTAACACATGAATACAGGTAGCGGCGATCACCAGATCGGCACCTGTTAGATCGTGCGGATCATATGCTTTATGAAATACTTTTACTGCCGGATATTGTTTTGACCAGGCAATAATTTCTGCACTGATCTCAGGAGCGACAACATGTATGGCCGCAGCAGGACTGCTCTTTAATATTGCACCTACCTTTTCTGTTCCAACAGCACCGCCTCCGATTACAACGATCCGTAATTTATCCAGCCTAAAAAAAACAGGAAAGAGTTCGTTCCCTTTCCCGTTCATTTCTGTTTGTTCCATTGAGTTTGTTTCCATGCGAATAAACAATTAATATTTTATACCGGTCAGCTTTCTTTTTCCGGCCCTACAATCTTCTGTACTTCATCCAGCACATACTCTGGATGCAGACGAACTACTTCACCAATTACAATGACTGCCGGTGATGAAATACCCGATCGTGCAACAATATCAACAATTGTTTCAACCGTACCCAGCACATACGTTTCGTCTGGCATGGTACCGTTATGAATGATTGCAACGGGAAGTTTTGATTTTCCTTCAGCAATAAAGAGTTGAATAATATCGGCAAGTTTGGTCATGCCCATCAACACAACAACAGTGGCATTGGATTTAGCTGCAATCTGTATATCTGCGGAAAGCTGGTGATCGCGGGTAGTACCGGTCAATACCCAAAAACTATCATTCACGCCTCTGCGTGTAAGCGGGATGCGCTGTAGCTCCGGCACAGCAATGCTGCTGGAAATTCCGGGAATTACTTCTGTTGGAATGTTAAATGATTCTACATACAGCAGCTCTTCGTGGCCTCTTCCGAAGATAAACGGATCCCCTCCTTTTAAACGCACGACATGCCCATGCTTCAACGCATACTCTACCAACAACGCATTGATTTCATCCTGCGGAAACTGACATACACCTTTTTTCTTCCCGACAAAAACCTGTATGGCTGTGATCGGTGCAAAGCTCAGAATCTCTTTGTGTATTAACGCATCGTACAAAACTACATCAGCAGACGATAATGCACGCATGCCTTTTAAGGTAATCAATTCCGGATCGCCGGGACCGGCACCTACCAATGTTACCCGTGGTTCATGCATATTTAAACGGTTACAAGCGCAGCCGCTCTGTACGTTTTTATCTGTTGAACGAATTGTTCTGTATCAGCAATGTATTTATCAGCGAACTCTTTTGTCGGTTCATGCTCACTCATGCACAATACCTGGCTTGCAAATGAACCGCCTGCAATTGAGAATTTATTTGTACTTACTAAATGTTTGTCAAAATCATTGATCATAGCAATCTGTGTATTACATGCAACACCTTCGCCTGTTAAGATTGCTTTGGCGCCGCATACATACGTTGCATACGCAGCATAGATTGCATCTGCAGGTGTCGCATTTTGCTGTAAACGCTTAGACCATTTTAATTTTTCTTCCGTATCAAGAATCAATGTACCTACCAGATCAATCATTACACCGGCACATTCACCGACACCAACTTCTGTTACATATTTTTCATCGTGACCTAAATCGATGTAGTCCAGTTCTGTCAACGTTTCCAGATCAGACAACGGTTTTAATAATTTGTAGAAATACATTTTTTCCGCTGCAACCTGTCTTCTGTAATAATCGTTGAAATATTCCCCTTCCGTTGCATTCGTATCGTAGTCTGTTAAGATTTCACGAACAGCCTCTACACAACGTCTTGTAGGAAGTTTAAGAATTTTATCTGCAATCGTACCTGTGCCGTCCGGCTCCAGACCGCCGCCCAACATTACCTGCATCGCCGGCAATACATTCGTACCATTTTTGATCGACATACCATGGAAACCAATGTTTCCGATTGTATGCTGGCCGCACGCATTCATACAGCCACTGATTTTTATTTTAATATTTTTGTTGAATACGGTATCCGGAAATTCTTCCAGCAGCATTTTTTCAATTTCAACAGAAAGTCCTGTGCTGCTTGAAATACCAAGGTTACAGGTATCTGTACCCGGGCAAGCTGTAATATCGGCCATACTGTCAAAGCCCGGTTCAGCCAATCCGATTTCGTTTAATTCATTAAACAATGCTGGAAGTGCTTCTTTCTTTACAAACTTTAATAACCAGCCCTGGTTAACTGTGATGCGGACATCATCCGATGCATATTTTTTTACAATAGCAGCAAACACGCGTGCCTTGTCACTTTTCAAATCACCCAGGTGTTGTTTTAACTGAACACCAAAATACCCTTTTTGTTTTTGTTCAAATACATTTGCTTTAACAAAACGTTCAAACTTAACAGCATCTACCGGCGTTGCTTCCGTGAATGAAGTTACCGCAGGAAGAATGATTTCATCTACACGATTGCGGTCGATAACAACCGATTTATCTTTAATCGCGATACGTTCTTTCGCAACGTGCTCCATGAACGCTTCAACGCCGATACCATTTACTAAATATTTCAAACGCGCTTTATGACGTTTTGAACGTTCGCCAAAGCGGTCAAACACACGGATGACAGCTGTAGAGAAAGGAATCAGCTGATCTTCTTCCAGGAATTCGTGTACGTTATGCGCAACAAATGGCTGTGCACCCAAACCGCCTGCCAATAAAACTTTAAAACCTCTTACTTCTTTACCGTTTACCGTTTTCACACGCGGAATAAAACCAAGATCGTGAATGAAACCGAACGCAGTATCCGCTTCTGAGGTTGAAAATGATATTTTAAATTTACGGCCCATATCCTGACAGATCGGGTTACGTAAAAAATATTCGAACATGCTGTGTGCATACGGCGAAACATCAAACGGTTCGTTTGGATCAACACCGGCAGTATACGATGCCGTAATATTCCGAACCGCGTTACCGCAGGCTTCGCGAAGCGTTACACCAACTTCTTCCAGTTCATTCCAAACCAATGGGGCATTTTCAAGCTTCACATAGTGAAGCTGTATATCCTGGCGCGTTGTTAAATGCAGATTGCTTGAACCATATTTATCAGAAATATCAGCAATACGAATGATCTGATCTGTTGTAACTTTTCCGTATGGTAATTTAATACGAATCATTTGAACACCTTCCTGACGCTGGCCATAAACACCACGCGTTAAACGGAAAGAACGAAACTTTTCTGAATCAATCGTATTATCACGAAACCCTTTAATTTTCGTACTCAATTCAACAATATCTGCTTGCGCTGCCGCAGACACTTGAGGAGCAAAATTAAAACCTGCCGTTTCCTGTGTGTTATTACTCATAATGTATTGAAATTTCTTGATTTTGGGCCTGTATTGTACTCCTGAAAAGGAAAGTAACAGATGAATAGTTCAAATTTAATAAATATTTTACAAAAATAGATATTATCAAAATTTTATTTTAATTTTGTGGTAGTTAAACCCATTAAAACAAATTTAATTCCGTTTTATTTACAAATAGCAAATAATCGAATATGATCTTTCCCTCATGTTAAAACTATATTCGGCATAATACAGAATAACTGAAATAAAATTGGGAATTAGACACGTTTATCTTGTTTAATTTAAAACCGAAAAGCGATTCAATCTATATCACATTTCATACGATCCTTCATTATGGAAATCGAATTAAATCTTTTAAATAAAGCCTATCATTTTGAAGCAAAAAATGAACAGGGCAATGCTATATCCATAGATGCATCTCCGGCTATCGGAGGTGAGAACAACGGGCCGCGCCCGATGGAATTATTGATCATGGGCCTTGGCGGATGCAGCGGAATTGATGTATTAAGCATTCTGCGCAAACAGAAAATTGAACCGGAAGCTTTTCAGATCAAATTACATGCAGATCGTGAAAAAGATGCAATCCCTTCTTTGTTCACAGACATTATTGTTGAATTTATCTTCAAAGGCGACATCGATCCGGTTAAAGCAGAACGTGCGGTTAAATTGTCAATGGATAAATATTGTTCCGTAGCAAAAACGCTTGAAAAATCAGCGAACATAACCTATAAAATAACTGTCAATTAATTTTTTATTTTCCAATCTGGAAATAAAAAATTAAATACATCATTTAGCAGAACATCATTCATCATGGAATATACAAATTTCGAAACACTGGCCATCCGTACACAAACAGAAAGAAGTCAAAACAGAGAGCATAGTGCTCCGATTTACATGACCTCCAGTTTTGTATTTGAAGACGCAGAACAGGCAAGAGCCATGTTTGCTGATGAAGTAGGTGGAAATTTATATACCCGTTTTTCAAACCCGAACAATTCGGAATTCATTGAAAAAATGTGCCTGATGGAAGGCGCTGAAGATGGCTTTGCTACTGCTTCAGGCATGTCTGCCGTATTTTCAAGTATGGCACCGTTTCTCAACTCGGGCGATCATATTTTATTATGCAAATCTGTATTCGGATCAAGCTTGCAGATCGTAACACAGATATTTCCAAAATGGGGTATTGAATATACCTTTGCTCCGATTGACAAACCTGAAACATGGGAAAGCCTGATCAAACCAAATACAAAAATGGTTATGATCGAAACACCTTCAAATCCCGCGCTTGATTTAATTGATCTTGAATGGCTTTCTTCTTTGTGTAAAAAACACAAGATCTTACTAAATGTTGACAATTGTTTTGCAACACCATATTTGCAGAATCCAATTAAGTTAGGTGCTGATATTGTTACACATTCTGCTACTAAGTTTATTGACGGCCAGGGACGTGCCATCGGTGGTATCATCTTAGCATCCAAAGAACTGATCAAACAGGTACGTTTCTTTTGCAGACATACCGGACCGGCTCTGTCTCCCTTTAATTCCTGGATTTTTTCTAAAAGCCTTGAAACACTTGCTGTACGTATGGACAGACATTGTGAAAATGCATTGAAGCTTGCAACATTTTTAGAACAGCATCCGGATGTAGAGCTTGTGAAATATCCGTTTTTACCAAGCCATCCGCAATATCAATTAGCCAAAAAACAAATGCGTGCAGGCGGCGGTATTGTTACATTCATTATTAAAGGCGGTGTTGACAGAGGGCGTAAATTTCTGAATGCAACAGAAATGGCTTCTCATTCTGCAAACCTGGGTGATACACGCACTATTGTTACACACCCGGCATCTACGACACATTCAAAATTATCGGATGCAGACAGAGAGTCTGTAGGAATCTTCCCCGGCACGATCCGTATCTCTGTTGGGCTTGAACATTCGGATGATATAATCGCAGAAATCAGACAGGCATTGGAAAATTCCAAATAATATCCTTAATTTCGGGAATGGCTGACATTAAAAAAACGGTTTTTTCCATCCTTGAAAAAGATCCTAAAACCTCAGAGTTTGGTTGGATAGCAATGATTGTCAACTTTTCAATCGTTGCGTTAGTATTCTCAAACATCTTTGCCGTTATCATACAAACAGAAAAAAGTATCGCAACAAAATACGATACTTTTTTTTCGTTATTAGAAACCGTGTCTGTTGTCTTTTTTACAATCGAATACCTGCTTCGTGTCTGGATTTCAAACCTGCATAAAAGATTCAGCCACGTTGTCTGGGGACGGTTTAAATACACATTAACCCCGATCGCGATCGTTGATCTGTTGGCAATACTTCCGTTTTATTTAAACCTGTTATTTCCGATTGATTTCAGATTCATAACCATTCTGAGGTTCTTCCGGTTATTGCGGATCTTCAAACTAAGAAGATATTCGCAGGCGCTAAACACCTTATGGAAAGTTATTGTAGATAAAAAAGAAGAACTGGTTATAACTTTTGTAACCATACTGGGCCTGCTGATAGTTTCTGCTTCTTTAATGTATTATATTGAACGCACATCGCAACCTGAGTTATTCTCCAGTATACCTGCAACCATGTGGTGGAGTGTTTCAACATTAACAACCGTAGGTTATGGAGACATAGTGCCGATAACATCTTTTGGCAAATTACTTTCAGCCTGCATAGCTATGTTGGGTATTGCCATGTTTGCTTTGCCAGCCGCGCTGCTTTCCTCGGGCTTTACAGAACAGATAAAAAAACAACGCATAAAAAATACTATTCATACCTGTCCGCACTGTCAGGGAAAAATTAACGGAAAAGATTTATTCAATGATTAAAAAAGCAGCTCTATTCGCATCCATCATCGCCATATTATACATCTTATGGCTTTTTGTTATTATCAGCATTGATTTATCCAAAATCCAGACGGGGTTTAATATTCCATTGGTATTTAACAGCCTGCTCATCGGTATTCCGCTATACATCGGATTGTTATCCATTCGAAAACATGCATACAGCAATGAGATCAATTTTGCCCAGGCATTTTATGCAGGAATCACTATTTCTGTTTTCGCTGCGTTGTTGGTATTAATTCTGCTGGCATTGTGTGAAGTGGCAGGCATACTTATCCCCGATCTGATCGAAGATGCAATAAATCTACGGATACCGGAATTAATAAAAGAAAAGAAATCGCAGGCTGAAATTGATCAGTTCATTGCCAACGTAAAAGAACCCTATGTATATGCATTGGGCAATGGTATTCAGGTATTAATGATCTCTGCATTCTCTTCTACTATCCTGTCCTTATTCGTTCGTAATAAAGACACTTTCAATGAAAATAAATAACCGTAAACGAATATGAAGAAAATACTTATTATCACAAGCATTTTTATGAGCGCATCCTTTATCTCTTGTGCGCAGGTAGGAAAGATCAAAATTCCTTCATCCATTAAAAAAGCAACTGAATCAGCTGGCTTATCAGAAACAGACATTGCAAATGCCTTGAAAGAAGCATTAACAAAAGGGGCTAAGATGGCTGCAGATTCTCTGAATAAAACAGATGGGTATTATAAAAATCCGTTGTTAAAAATTCCTTTCCCGCCAGAATTGGCTAAGATGGAAAGTTCATTACGCAGCATCGGGCTAGGCGGAGAAATTGATAAATTTATTTTATCCATGAACCGTTCTGCAGAAAATGCTGCGATTGAATCCGCTCCTATTTTCACAAATGCCATTACGAAAATGTCTTTCGCTGATGCCAAGTCAATCCTACAGGGTTCGGATACAGCAGCAACAAGTTATTTAAGAAAATCAACGTATGACTCGTTATACCGTGTATTTACACCGCACATAAAAAAAGCATTGGACAACAATCTGGTAGCCTCGCAATGGGCAAACCTTACAACGAGATACAACAAACTGCCTACTACTAAAACAAAAGTGAACACCGACATCGTTGGCTTCACAACAGGCAGAGCGTTAAAAGGTTTATTTGTAAAGGTTGCAGAAGAAGAAGGTAAAATCCGTAACGATGCCAGTGCACGTACAAGCGACTTGTTAAAAAAAGTTTTCGGATCACAATCTAAATAATCTGTTCAAAGCATTACATAAAAAGGCTATCCGGTTATGATCGGATAGCCTTTACTATTTCATGCAATTCATCAAGCGAGTCTTCGCGGTGATTGTGATACAAATTCAGGTGAAAGTTATCCAGCTTTGTAAGCAACGCTGCAAGCTGATATGTTTCCTTTTCTGTTAATGCATCAAAAAGCACATCACTTATCTGGTGCATGTAGGGATAACACTTTTGAAGCATTTTTTTACCCTTCGCTGTAATTTCAATAGCTGTAGAACGCTTATCATCCGGATAATGCTTTTCTTTTACCAGTCCAAGATTAATTAATCGTTTTATGATCTCTATGCCGGTTGTATATTCTGTAACGTGCTTATCAATCAATTGCTTTTTTGTTACAATTCCCAATTCTTTGAGATTATTCAGATATACAAAATCTTCGAGTGTCTTGAATTCCAGTTCCACTAAATTCTTTTTAGAATAAAAGATTGACATCTTATACAGCCTGTTTAAAGCACCGCCCAGCACCCTTCCCTTTGGATGTGTTTCGGTAAACAATGGCTTTGGCTGTTCTGTAACCTCTTGACCCAATAAATAATTCTTACAGAAATCCTGTATCTCAGCTTTGGGATTCTCCTTCTCAAAAGCATGCCACAGATTAACCAATTCAACTACTTTATCTGACATAGTACAAAATTACTATGTTTTTGTTACATTTTTAAATAATTTATAATGTTTTTGTTGTTTATCAAACTACATCACTTAAATTTGATCCATGGTAATTGCAGAATTAAAAAATGCTTCGAAAGAATATCAGATGGGAGACCAGACCATTACGGCGCTCCAATCAACAAATTTCAAAGTAAACGATGGAGAACTTCTCCTGATCATCGGGCCTTCCGGCTCAGGCAAAACAACCCTGCTATCCCTGATCGGTTGTGTTATCTACCCAAGTAAAGGTGAACTTACCGTAGATAATGAACATGTGAATGGTATGAGCCAAAGCCAGATGGCCAGGCTTAGACTGAACACAATTGGTTTTGTATTCCAGAATTTCAACCTTATAGCTCCGTTAAATGCATTTGACAATGTGATCCTTCCCTTGCAATTGCAGGGAGTAGCTTCAGGTGAGGCCAAAGAACGCACAGAGAAAGCACTGGAAAAAGTAGGTATGCTGGATCGTAAAAAGAATTTACCCAAACAGCTATCCGGGGGGCAGCAACAACGCATCGCCATTGCACGTGCGCTTGTAACAAATCCTAAAATTATTTTATGTGATGAACCCACAGCATCGCTGGATAAAGATTCGGTAAGTGTAGTAATGAATGAATTAAAGTCGCTGGCAGAAAACGGGAAAGCTGTTGTGGTTGTTACACACGACCCGCGTTTAAAAGAATATGCACACCGGATTGTTGAAGTAAAAAATGGAACGGTTACAGAACTAACAGATTTAAATCAAAACTTATGATACATAAAATTACAGTTGTCGGATTGGCGTTAACAGTATTTGCCTGCGGAGCAGATAAAAAAGAAGCTGCACAATTAAATAAAATCGATTCAATTACAATCAAAGAAGTAACAGGTATTGCCAATGTTGAACCGCTTCAACGTATTCTTACCCTTACGCCTGAAACAAACGGGATCATAAAAAAAATCAACATTGAGATCAATCAAAAAGTACAGAAAGGCGACATCCTTTTTGTGCTGGATAATGAAACGGAACTGGCTCAGTTACATCAGTCAGAATCGAAACTGGCAACACAACTCTCTGTAATCGAAAAAAATAAAGCCGCATTAAAAACAGCTGAAACAAATCTGAGCAATGCTAAAACAAATATCAGCCGTTCTAAAAATTTATTCGAATCAAACGCCATTACGAAAAAGCAATGGGAAGATGAACAGCTGAATTTTGAAACAAAGAACTTACAGGCTGCATCTGCACAGGCTGACCTGCAGCAGGCACAAAAACGTCTGGCTGAATTAAAATCTGATGTAGAATATTACCAGACAATTTTAAGTAAAAAAACTATTAAAGCGCCGTTAAACGGCACCATCCTTTCTGTAGATACAAAGCTAGGTTCCAATGTAGCAACCTCTACAGCATTATCTGATTTTGCTCCGGACGGCCCTGTTATGGCGATCACAGAAATTGATGAACTGTTTGCAGATAAAATCAAAGTGGGCCAACCGGCGTATGTCAGAGCACAAGGCGACTCTATTGTCCTTGCCAGGGGAAAAGTAATTCTAGCGGCTCCTTACTTAAGAAAAAAATCCTTGTTCTCGGATAAAGCCGATAACCTGGAAGACAGACGTGTGCGCGAAGTACGTGTACAGCTTGACAGCACAGAAACATTGCTGATCGGCAGCCGTGTGGAATGTATCATTGAATTAAAATAACAACCATGTTTTTTACAGCATTAAAATTTATCTGGTTCGACAAACCCAAGTCTATTGGTGCATTGGCCGGTGTAATTATCTCGGTGTTCTTAATCGGGCAGCAGTGCGGGATATTTATTTTCCTTACCAATGCCATGTCAAGCCTGGTTAAAAACAACAGTGCCTACATCTGGGTAACAGATGCTAAAACAACCAATGTAAATGCATTGTCTGCCATTGACATCCGGATCGGAAAAGAAATAGCAAGTGTACCTGGTGTAAAAAAAGTATCTCCGATTGTTATTGCCGGAGGCTCTGCAAAATTTGAAAACGGACAATCCAGCGGCATTACGTTGATCGGTTCTGAAGCACCTTATTTTAAAGGTGGCCCATGGAACCTATACAAAGGAAGCAACGAGATAATGCTGCAGGATGGTGCAATCATTGTTGACTACTTTGACAAAAAAGCATTGGGAGAGGCAAACCTTGGTGATTATTTTGAGATCAACGGAAACAAAGTATACATCGCCGGACAAACAAAAGGCGTCCGTGGATTTGGCGGACCGGCCTATTCGTTCACAACCATTGAGCGTGCACGTGCTCTTACAAAATTTTCCAAAACAAAAGTAAGCGCTTTCCTGGTTGAGTGGGACGACAACGTTACAAAGGATTTTGTGATCCGCAACATTGAACGTAATGTGCGTGGCATCAAAGCCTGGGACAGCGAAAACTTTGCCAATCAAACCATTCTTACCGTTTTAAAATCAAGCGGGATTGCGCTTTCCTTCGGCACGCTCATCATCTTTGCATTGATCACGGGATTTGTAATCATTGGCCTTACGCTGTATTCTTCCGCCATTGACCGGATCAAAGATTACGGAACGTTAAAAGCCATTGGTGCTACAAATGGTTACATCAGAAGGCTGATTATGACACAGGCAGCAATCATTGCGGTAATCGGTTTCATTATCGGTTACGGTTTGGTAACTGCATTTAAAAATGGCATTGCCAATGCAGGTACCATCTTTGATTATCCGTTCTGGCTTAAAGCAACTTTCCTTGGTATTACATTATTCATTGCACTTGGAGGCAGCCTATTTGCCATCAGACGCATTACAAAATTAGAACCTGCACAAGTATTCAGAGGGTAACCGTTATGAAAAATACAGTACGCTATTTATTTATATGTTTATGCGCAGCGTTGCAGCTTTCAGCTGCCGCACAGACAGATTCAAGCATGCAGCTTAGCTTAAAGAAAGCGATAGAGATTGGCTTGAATCAACGTTTCGATATTAAAAATCAGGAGCTGGCCATTCAGATCAGTGAAAGCAACCGGCTAAAAACACAAAGTAAAAACCTTCCGCAGGTGAACGCGAGTATTGATTTCAGATACAATGCCGTATTGGCGACAAGCCTGCTGCCGCCGGGTGCTATCAACAACAGCACTGAATATACCCCGATCAAATTTGGCACGCCTTACAATACGCTTACGTCTATTACCGCCACACAAAACCTGTTTAATGCAGGCGTATCCGGCGATAAACTTGTAAACGATGCACAAAAAGAATACGATCAGGTAAGTCTTGAAAAATATAAAACAGATGCCAAATCTGCTATCACACAAGCATACTATCAGGTACTGTTGAATCAGGAACAGATTAAACTTACTACAGAAAACGTAGCCAATGCAGAAACGATTGTTAAAAAAGGTGAAAGCGAATATTCAAACGGTACGTTGTTGAAAACAGATCTTTCCCGTTATCAACTGGACTTATCTAATGCAAAAAATCAATTGCAGACAGCAACAACCAATTATGAAAACAGCCTCTTGTTACTTAAGACACAACTGATCTTACCGATAGAAACACCCGTTCAGTTAACAGACAACCTGGAAGGTTTGATTACCAATTCAGACCAACTGGCAAACAACAATGTAACTATTGAACAGCGCTACGAGTACAGAATAGAATCAAGCATGATGCGATTAAACGATATTCAGGCAAAAAGATACAACCGTTCGTATTTACCTTCTGCCTATTTATATGGAAATGCTTCGTTACAGAATCAGAATTCAAAAGTAACATTATTTAACACCGATACCTGGTACCCCTATGTATATGTAGGTATTCATGCGGATATTCCAATCTTTGACGGTATGGAAAAAAGCAGAAACATTGCTGGGTATCGTTTACGCTCGATTCAAAATAAAAACAATCTGGAAAAGCTTTCTTACGAAATTCAAACAGAAGCCATAAACACACGTAATCTGTTGAATACAGCTTACAGCCAATACCAAACATCAAAAGAAAATTATGCACTGGCACAAACCATTATGAAAGTTGATCAGGACCGCTATAAAGAAGGGACACTAACCGCGGCTGCGTTAAAAAATACCGAATACTCGTTACAGAATGCACAGAACAATTATTTAACCAGCATTTATAATGTGCTGATCGCACAGGTGAATTATAAAAAAGCAATGGGAGAACTGTAAGCCGAAGGCGAAAAGCTTAAGGCGGAAGGCTTAAAGCTAAATAAATAGTAAAGTATTGCTAGTAAAGCTAAAAGCGCATTACATAGAAATTATTTCTACGTAATGCGCTTTTAGCTTTAGGCTTTTAGCATTCAGCCTAAAGCTTTAATACCGCATACTCAGCACCGTTATGCCTGCGCCGCCGCTATCAATGTGTTCATCGTTCATTGCAACGATCTGCTTATATTGTTTTAAATGTTCGCGCAGCATTTTGCGTAGTATACCATCTCCTTTTCCGTGCAGAATCCGTGCTTCTTCAATACCCAGAATAAATGCATCGTTAATCCAGCGGTCTGTAAATGCAATGGCTTCTTCGGTCCGCTTGCCGCGCAAATCCAGCTGCATTGAAAATATCTGATGCTTCTGTACCAGATCAACACCACCCGCTTTTGGTCTGCGTTCATCTGTTTTAGCTTTCAACTCTTTTGCAGAAGCACTGCTTAGTTCTGAAAAATGAACCGTAGCTTTCAGATCACCGATAAATAATTCTGCCAGCTTACCTTTCACGGCTTCTATTTTACCTACCGCGCCATTGCTGCGTATACGCACAATATCACCTGTTTTCCAATCGTATCGGATCGATTCATTATCAGCAATGTTTATTTCAGGTTCCAGTTCTTTTTCCAATGCCTTTCCTACTTCACGTATTTCCTGACGATGCTTTTGTGCACCGTGTTTATCTTTTGCATTTGAAATGGAACGGATCAGCTCTTCTGCTTTTCCGTCTGCTTTCTGAACAATGCGATATGCTTCTTCCTTCGCTTCAAGCAACAGACGTCTGCGCTTATCCTGTAACTCCGCTAGCTTTTCTTCAAACTCCTTTGAAAGTTTTTCATGTTTTACTTTCAGTTCCCTGCCTGATAAAATCTCTTGTTGAAGCGTTGTACGCTCACGTTCAATGTCTCTTAATAAGGTTGAAAGATCAACCTGTTCCTGATCCAGTTTTGTACGTGCCTGTTCAATAAGTGATTTGGCCAAACCGGATTTCTCTGCAATCTCCAGTGTGAAGGAGCTCCCCGGTACGCCGATATCCAGTATGTATAACGGAATTAATTTGTCTGTATCAAAACGCATGGAACCATTTATCAACCCTTCTGTTTTAGATGCCAATGCTTTTAAGCCTGCATAGTGCGTGGTAATGATACCCATCGACTTGCGCTCGTTCAGTTTCTCAAGTGCAGCTTCAGCAATCGCAGAACCATACATCGGATCTGTACCGCTGCCGAATTCATCGATCAGTAATAAAGTTTTAGCATCTGCATGTTCTAAGAAAAACGTCAGGTTCTTAATGTGCGAACTATAGGTACTCAGATCATTATCCAGCGATTGTGAATCACCGATATCAATAAAGAAATTTTCAAACACGCCGGATACACTGCCCTCCTCTACGGGAATGAGCAGGCCGCATTGCAGCATGTACTGCAGCAAGCCCAGTGTTTTCATACAAACAGACTTACCACCTGCATTCGGACCTGAAAGAAGTAAGATGCGGTTTTGTTCGTCTACCTGAATAGACAACGGCATAACTTCTTTTTTTATCTTTTTATTTTTGAGCCACAATAACGGGTGGCGTGCATTGCGCCATTTAATGAGCGGCCGTTTCTGCAGACCAGGCATCACGCCGTTTACTGAACACGCAAACGTTGCTTTTGCACGGATAAAATCAAACCAGCCGACCAATTGATTTGCTTCAAGCATCACCTCTGCAAACGGACGGATATAATCCGTAAGCTGCATGAGTATGCGCACGATCTCTTTACGTTCACGGATCTCCAGTTCGCGTACGCTGTTGTTGTACGGCAATAAAGATATAGGTTCCATAAAAACCGTTTGTCCCGTACCAGACTCATCGTGAATGATCCCCTGTACTTTACGTTTATATTCTGCCAGTACAGGTAATACCAAACGGCCTGAACGGATTGTTGCTTCGGTATCTTCAACGGTATAGCCTTCTTTTTTAAACACACGCAGCAATCGGTCTACCTCTTTGCGCAGCTTAATTTGTTCTTCCCGGTATTCCTCGCGGATCATGCGTAATTCATCGGAAGCCGTATCACGGATTACACCATGATCATCGATCACGCGGTTGATGGCTTTGAATAACGACGAATCAATTTTAACGGCATTGGCACGTTCCTGCAAACGTACATAAATATCTGTTTCTGTACGTTTGAAAAAAGACTGGCAGGCAATCAATGTTGTTAAAAACAATTTGCATTGTAATAATTCTTCAATCTCCAGGTAATTTCCCTGCACCTGAATTTTATTAGCCAGCAGCGTTATATCAACAAAATCACGATCGGGAAATAACATTCCCGATTCAATAATTTTTTTAAACTCGTCTGTCTCCTGTAATTCTTTTTCGATTGTTGCAATATCATACGAAGGTGTTAACTCTTCCAGCATATTCATCGCGGCCAATCCTTTGCATGTTGTTTTAAGCAATTCACGGATTTGGTCAAATCCTATTTTACTTTCCAGATCAGATGGATATATCATTCAGTTCTACTTAATAATGATCACGTAACATTTCTTTCAAAACCAGAACGGTTGCATTAGCTGTTTCCAGGCAGGGGCTACGGTCTTTTGAAAGGAATACAAAATTACAATAAAGTCTGCTCGAACCCACCATTCATAGCTTGAAAACCGATATTTTTTGTATCTTTTCATTGTTTTTGCATTATACTATTGACCTTGGAATCTAAATACCATAAAAAACCTGAAGAAATTGAGGAAGAACAGCTTTGGATTGAAAAAGCCAAGCAAAATCCTCAGCACTTTGCTGTCCTGTATGAGAAATATTATAAAACAATATTCCTGTACCTGTTCAGAAAAGTGAATGATATGGATGTTGCAGGAGATCTCTGCTCAGACGTATTTTCCAAAGCCTTATCCGCTATCCAATCCTACGAATATAAAGGCGTGCCGTATTCAGCCTGGCTCTACCGAATAGCAGCCAATGAAGCAAACATGTATTTCAGGAAACACAATAAAAGAGAAATGATCTGCATCGACGATACCAGCATTCATCTGCTGAACGAAGATCTGCAGGAGTCAAATGAGGAAAATATCTATCTCACCTTTCTGCCCTTATGCCTGGAAAGGCTCAAACCCGATGAAGTAATATTAGTACAATGGCGTTTCTTTGAAAACAAAGCATTTAAAGAGGTCGGTGAAATTATGAATATGACCGAAAACAATGCTAAAGTAAAAACGTACCGCATTCTGGAAAAAATCAGGAAATGGATGCTTGAAATGAAAGGAAAAAGTAATGAGTAAATACGATATACATAAGAACAAAGAATTACCAAGCGACGAAGAGATCAATAAATACAAAAACTTCGACAAGGTAGTTAAAAAGGCGGCGATGCTTGATTACAAGCAGGCGACAAAACCGATCTATAAAAATGCAAAAGTATTAAGTGCCGTTGCGGTTATTATTGCTGTTGGCCTGATCATTCTGTTTGAAACAACAGAACAGGATGAAGCAGCTGAAAAAGTGATCGAACAGAAAGATAGTATAAAATCAAATTCTCCTGTACAGCAAACAGATTCTGTTAAACCCGCTAAACCAACGTCAGTAATAACGCCGGCTGGAGCTGCAACCCGTTCTCAAAGTAACATTTCAGCAACAACCGAACAGCAGACAAATACCAGCCAACAGGCAAATACTGCCGTAGAAAATACAGTCATCACGAATGAAAACGCATTGGCTGCTTTCCCGGGCGGAGACGATGCCTTAAAAAATTTCTTACTGAAAAATATCAAGTATCCGTACAATGCAGTGGAATCACCTTACACAGGAAAAATTGAAGTAGATCTTCTGATTGAAAAATCAGGAAAAATCGGAAACATAACCATCTATCACAGCCCCAATCCGGCGATCAGTACGGAAATAAAACGTGTAATCGGTAACATGCCTGAATGGAAACCTTGTGTAAAACATGGACAAACAGTTCCTTCAACAGTTACTGTGTATTTTCCTTTTACGTATGTTGGGGAATAACGAACCAGCAACGATTAGAAAACATAGCAGCATCAATCTTATGAAAAACATATTTATATATTGTTTTGATAAATGGTGGCGGCCGTTGTTATTTTTCATTTTGATTGCAGGACTTTTGATCCTTAACAGTGAATTAAATATCCGATTTATTAAAAAACCATTACTTTACCTTTCTAACGTTTCTGTTATTGTCATATTCATATCGATCTGTTATCAATTATATAAAAGACAATTCTGGAAAGGTATATATACATTTTTGGTTTTGTTATCTGCAGGTATTATTTCTATGATGACATCAATGGTTGATGGTGATCATTGGGCCGATGATCTGATAATTCCGTCAGACATCCAGATTGAAAATCCTATTAATGTATATTCCGGTTCAGATAGTATTTTAACTGGTAAAAAAGCGCAAACAGATCTTATTCTTTACAATTCCGGACAGCCAGGTATGTATCAATATATTTTCCGCACAGCTAAGATTGAAAGCGGTACTATTTATTTAAAGGCATTCGAAATTACTCAGGATGAAGAACTTTCAACAGAATATTTAGAAGAAAATACATTGACCCGGGTAAATAATCCATCTGACAGTATTGTGCATTATAGTTCTCCGAATATATTTACTATTTATGAAGGTGATTGGGGAAAATATTATGCCGCAAGATTTGAAGTATGGCTGAGGCCTTCTTCAGGAGAAAATGAAAGAAAAATATTCAATAAGAATTTTAAGATAGAAGGATGGATGCATTGATACATTCAACTGCCTGCACGTTTCAATGCAGCAAGTCATTATTTACTAACCCCGGTAACGTCTGGCTACAGCTGCCCCTTAGCTTCTTTAGCCGCAATGCTGTCGATCACCACTTCATAAATGTGATTGAATAATGCCGCATGTTTGCTGTAGTAATCATAGCTTGATTTAAATTGTTCTTCCGTAATCTGGTGTTCTTTAAAAATCTCTTTTTTATAACCTGCATACAAGGTTAAAGATGAATCACGATTATAGTTTTTTAAAGACAACGCCGATTCTGTAATATGTATATCAACCAGAATAGTGGTCATTTGTTCTTCCGTTAGCAAATCCGCAGGTTTTTCATCCAAAGAAGATTTCTGCCCGCAGGAAAACAGTGCACAGATACAAGCAAGTGTTATTAGTTTAAAGTAGTTCAAAGCGATAGATTATTTCTCGAAAATTAGTTTTTTTATTGTATTTTTAAAATTGTTCCTATGAAACAATCTTTAAAAGATATCATCCGTAAGTTACGCAAATATGAGGTACGAATCCGAAAAGCGGTTCATTCTCATATGCACGGTAACTATCATTCTATTTTTAAGGGTTCGGGCATTGAATTTTCAGATCTGCGTGAATATCAGTACGGAGACGATATCCGGACAATTGACTGGAATGTAACGGCAAAAGGACACGGTCCTTATGTACGTCTTTTTCAAGAAGATAAAGAGCAGCACATCATTTTTCTGGTAGATGTAAGCGCTTCCCTGCATATTGGAAAAAACGATCAGACAAAACTGGATATCATTAAAGAAATAACCGGGGTTTTGATGCTTTCGGCTGTAAAAGAAGGCTCTGAAATAGGCTTGGTGTGTTATTCAGATAAAAAAGAATTGTATGTAGCTCCCGACAAAGGAATCAAACATGCCTATTATCTGATCAATAAACTTTTCAGTCTCGATGCCGAATCCAGTCTCACAGATCTGAATAAGGCAACACAATACACCTTATCCATCCTGAAACGTAAGAGCATTGTTATTGTATTATCTGATTTTATTGATGACCAGTACGATAAAAACCTGATCAGTTTAAGTAAAAAACACGATCTTGTTTTAATTCAGATTCAGGATACCAGAGAAATGTTTTTACCATCTATGGGAATTATTCCGTTGATTGATACAGAAACAAAAAAAACAATCTGGGTAAATTCATCTTCTAAATCGTTTCGTGTAAACATGGAAAAACGCCAGCGGAACATTCAGGAAAAACTGGAAAACTTCAGTAAATCTCATGAGTCTAATTATACGTGTATAAAGACACATGAAGATTATATTATCAAGTTGGTAGAACTTTTCAGAGTACGAAATTTCCATAAGAAAAGTGCGTAACTTCTTACTCATAGTATTTCTTTTATGCGCAGCTGTTACCGTTGCACAGCCTGATACCGGCAGTAAGATTTCTGCCGTGTTTGAAAAAGATAGTTTTCAGATTGGGGAACATATTCAATACATGCTTTCTGTAAAATACCCGAAAGACCAGATTGCGCTTGTGCCGGATTCAGGGTTCAATTATTATCCGTTTGAATACATCAATAAAAAATACATTCCAACCCGCACCGATTCTTTATTTGCTTACGACAGTATTGTATATATTTTAGCCAGTTATGAAGTTATTCCGACACAATATTTACTTGTGCCGGTAAAATTTATTGTTGAGACAGATACGGTACAGCAGTTTACATCAATAGACAGCATCTTTCTGCAGCGTCTGGTAAAGATCAATTCTGAAAAAGATGTGATTGCAGATGCACGGTTACAGGATACGCCTGAAGCATTCAACTATCCATACATAATAGCCGTATGGGCTTCTGCCTTATTGATTGTATTTTTTTTATACAAACTCTTTGGCCGGTTTATATTAATACGCTACCGCTTATTTATTTTAAAAAGAACACATAACCGCTTCATCAAAGAGTATGATCTGTTAGCTGCACAATTTGAACAGAGCACTGACCTGCGGATCATTGAACAAACACTTGCTATCTGGAAAAACTATCTGACACGTTTAGAAAACAAACCCATCAATACCTACACAACAACAGAATTGATTCTTTTATATGATCAGGAAGAATTAGAATCTACGTTGCAGTCATTAGACCGCAATGTATACGGCGGTCTTGTTTCCAAAGATACAAAGGATGCATTGCAAACCATTAAACGATTTACGAACAGAAGATTTCAACTTCGAAGACGCGATATAACAGGTGGATAATTTTCAATACGATATTTCGCAGTGGTATTTGTTAAACTATTGGCTCCAGCCAGCGGTACTGAAAAGTTATATCTGGGAAAATCCATCCTATTTGTATGGCATCGCCGCTACTCCTCTATTGCTCGTGCTTCGCTGGGGATTTTATTACCGGTTCAGAAAAAAATATAAAGTTGCGTTAAATAAAAGGGATACAAAATCACTGAATCTGATTCAGATCCTGCGTTTTATACCGCTCACGTTACTGCTGCTTTCACTCTCTTTTATCTTAATAGGTTTAGCACGCCCCCAGAAGAGCAACGAAACCAATACGCAGTATACAGAAGGTATTAATATGATCTTTGCCATAGACGTTTCTGAGTCTATGAAAATTACCGATATACATCCCAGCAGATTTGATGCAGCAAAACAGATTTGTACAGATATTATAAATAAACGTTCGAATGACCGCATTGGCATTGTAATTTTTTCAGGTGAAGCCGTTACGTTATCTCCGCTGACCAATGATTATGTGTTGCTGAAAAATCAATTAAATGATTTAAAACAAAATAAGGATCTGCAATCAGGAACAGCTATCGGCACTGCATTAGGAACTGCAATCAACCGGCTGAAAAATGCTGAAACCAAAGAGCGCATCATTGTGCTGATCAGTGATGGCGAAAACACTTCCGGATTGATGGACCCGATAACTGCAGCAGATCTGTGTCTGGAATACAATATTAAAATATATTGCATTGGGCTGGGTAAAGACGGAACGCATCAGTTTAAAGATGATAACGGGACCATTCAGTACGTTGAAAGCAAACTGGATGAAAACACATTAAAAAATATTTCCGCTACAACAAAGGGGAAATTTTACAGGGCTTATGATAAAAAAAGTCTGGATGATGTTATTGCCAATATTGATCAGTTAGAGAAAGGTAAAATTGTTCAATTGCAATTTACCGACATCAAAGATTTTTATTCTATTTACATTACCTGGGCGGTGATTTTCTTTTTATTATGGACACTTACCCGTATTTCCTTTTTAAATAATTTTTTAGAAGATTAGTTCCTATGCCTGACGCGATTGATGCAAAAGAATCCGATTACCTGTACACAAAGGAATCTCAGCTGCCCGATGCGGGAAAAGGCTTGTATACTTCTATCGATATTTTTAAGGATGAAGTAATTTCAATTTTTAAAGGCGAAGTGTTAACCGATAAAGAAGCTGCACGCCGTGCGAAAGCCCATGAAGATGGTTATTTCATCAACATGCTGGATGGTTCTATCTTAGATTCCAAAAACGTTTTTTGTTTTGCCCGGTATGCAAACGATTCGCAGGGACTTAAAAAAACGTCCTTTTCATATAATGCTGAAATTCATCTGGACGATGAGGAACGCGTTTGTCTGGTTGCACTCAAAAAGATCAAATCGGGAGAAGAGATTTTCTGCAGCTACGGTAAAAAATACTGGCAAAAATTTAAAAAGAATCTGACTGTATAAAGCTTTACAGTACTTTATTCAAGGTATTATTGATTTTCTTTTCATGTTCATCCATAACGTCTATGTTTCCACAGAATTCTTCCCCAAAATAAGTTAGTTTGTCTATTTGTATCAACAAATTGGGTTTGAATGATTAAATTTATTCTATGATGATTCATTAGCCGGGTGCTGCCCGGCTAATGAATCTGTAACAACATTACTTCTATGAAAATAAAATTTATCGTTTATACACTTGTTATACTCTCTATTGGTTCACTGATATTTTACCGCATCAGACAAAACAAAGAATCTGAATCAGCGAATAAACCGGATGCTTCAAAAAACAAAACCGTCCAGGTTGATGGAATCATTTTAAAACCACAATCTTTTTCTGATAACCTCATGGTTTCAGGTTCTATTGAAGCAAATGAACAGGTACAGATAAGAAGTCAGGTTACAGGTGTAATTACACACATCTATTTTCAGGAAGGCAACAAAGTTTCTAAGGGACAAGCGCTGGTAAAGATAGATGATGCAGAGCTGCAGGCGCAGCTTTCAGAATTGTTAACCCGCGAAGATCTGGCAGCAGAAAATGAAAAGCGTGCAAAGTTATTATTGCAGAAAGAAGGTATCAGTAAAGAAGAATACGACATCAGTTTATCTGCGCTGAAGTCTTTACAGGCACAGGAAAATATTATCCGGACACAAATTTCAAAAACCATTATTAAAGCGCCTTTCAACGGTACCATTGGCTTACGGAATGTTTCTATAGGCGAATTCCTTTCAACCAGCCTGATCATAGCCAATCTGGTAAATACCAATCCGGTGAAAATTACCTTTGCCGTTCCGGAAAAATATTCTTCCAATATGAAAATCAATACAAAAGTTGAATTCACTTTTGCCGGCTCTTCTAAAACATATGCTGCTACCGTATATGCGATCGAACCACAGATTGACGCGGCCACACGTACGCTTCAGCTTCGTGCCCGCGCTTCTAACGAAGACGGAGCATTGCTCCCTGGGTCCTTTGCCAACGTTAAACTACCGTTAACAATCATACCGGATGCACTTCTTGTACCTACTGAATCTGTTATTCCGATTCAGGATGGTAAAAAAGTTTTCATAGTTGAAAACGGGCAAGCAAAAGAAGTTAAAATTGAAACATCTTCCAGAACAGATAAAGACCTGCTGGTTTTGTCCGGGCTAAAAGCGGGCGATACCGTTCTTACTACCGGAGTAATGTCAATGAAAGCCGGAATGTCCGTTCAGGTAAAACTTACAAACGCTGATACCAAATAATCATGAGCATCTCAAGTCTAAGTATTAAGCGCCCTGTATTTACAATCGTAATCAATCTGTTGCTGATTGTTTTTGGAATCATTGGTTATACGTTTTTAGGTATCCGGGAATATCCATCCATTGACCCTGCAACTATTTCTGTGCGTACCAACTATTCCGGCGCCAATGCCGATATCATTGAATCGCAGATTACAGAACCGCTGGAGAAAGCCATCAATGCCATTGACGGTATCAAAAGTATAAACTCTACCAGTAATCAGGGAAGCAGTAACATTACGATTGAATTTAACCTGGATAAAAATTTAGAGGAAGCCGCCAACGATGTGCGGGATAAGGTTTCTCAGGCAACACGAAGCCTGCCGCTGGATATTGATGCACCGCCTGTAGTATCAAAAGCCGATGCTGATTCAGAGCCCATTGTAATCCTTACGGTACGAAGCAATTCACGTGATGTACTGCAATTAAGCGATTACGCGGAAAATTCCATTGCACAACGGTTACAAACCATACCAGGCGTAAGTAGTGTGCAAATATACGGGCAAAAAAAATATGCCATGCGTTTATGGATTGATCCGATGAAACTTTCTTCCTACGGCCTTACCGTAGCTGAAGTAAAGACGGCTTTAAACAAAGAAAACGTTCAGCTTCCGTCCGGAAAAATCACCGGTGCAAATACAGAACTAAGTGTGAACACGCTTGGAAACCTTGCTACAGAAGAGCAGTTTCAGAATCTGATCATCCGTACACAAGGTAATAAAATCATACGTTTCAGCGATATCGGGAAAGTGCAGCTTGGGCCGGAAAACCTGGAAACACAAATGACCGAATCAGGCACACCTATGGTTGGCCTTGCTATTACTCCTCAACCCGGAACTAATTACATTGAAATTGCAAACAGCTTTTATGAACAGCTTGCAAAAATAAAACAGGAATTACCTTCCGATCTTGAACTGAACGTTGCGGTAGATAATACATTATTCATTAAACAATCCGTTACAGAAGTTGCCGAAACAATTTTAATCTCGCTGGTCTTAGTAATCATTATCATTTACTTATTCTTCAGAGATTGGGGCGTTGCCTTCAGACCGCTTATTGATATTCCTGTGTCGCTTATTGCAACATTCTTCATCATGTACCTGTGCGGCTTTTCTGTGAATGTATTAACCCTGCTTGCTATTGTACTGGCAACAGGTTTAGTGGTAGATGATGGTATTGTTGTTACGGAAAACATTTACAAAAAAGTTGAAGAAGGAATGTCCCCTATAGAGGCCGCAATTAAAGGATCGAATGAAATATTAATTCCTGTTATCTCCATTTCGATTACATTAGCTGCCGTGTTTCTTCCGGTGATATTTTTACAGGGCTTTGTGGGGCAGCTTTTCCGTGAATTTGGTATTGTAATCGCTTCTGCAGTATTGATCTCTGCATTTGTATCCTTAACCTTAACCCCTATGCTAAATGCATACCTGATGAAAGGCGGCGTACATAAAAAATCAAGATTCTATGAATGGACAGAACCATTTTTTGTAAAAATGAATGCCATGTATGCAGATGCACTTGGTGTATTCATGAAACGTAAATGGATCAGCTACCCGATCATCTTTGGATGCATCGGTTTGATTGTTTTGTTTTATTCCTTGTTGAAAAAAGAAACAGCGCCTTACGATGACCGCAGTTACCTGCGTGTACAGATCAACACACCCGAAGGTGCCAGCTATGATTACACGAACCGGTTTATGCAGGAAATGACAAAACTGGTGAACGATTCCATTCCTGAAAAATATATAAACCTTGTCATTACCTCTCCGGGCTTTGGCTCTTCTTCCGTTAACAGCGGCCGTATGATCATGTCTCTGATTCAACCCAATGAGCGGCATCGTTCTCAAAAACAAATTGCAAATAAGCTTACGCAACTGACAAAAAAATATTCAGAGGCACGCGCGATGGTTACAGAACAGCCGACTATTGCGGTAAATAAAAAAGGCGGCCTGCCGGTTCAGTATAACATTAAAGCATTGAATTTTGATAAACTGAAAGAAAAAGTACCGGAATTTATGAATGCTGCGGCAAACGACCCTACATTCTCTACTACAGATGTGAACTTAAAATTCAACAAACCGGAATTGAATGTAACCATTGACCGCGATAAAGCACAAAGCCTTGGTGTATCCGTACTTGACGTGGCACAAACGTTACAGCTTTCTTTAAGCGGGCAGCGCTTCTCTTATTTCTACATGAATGGAAAACAATATCAGGTAATTGCTCAGTTTGATAAAACAGACCGCGATGCACCCATTGATTTAACATCTATTTTTGTAAAAAATAATTCCGGGCAATTGATTCAGCTGGACAATGTGATCACAATCAACGAACGCAGCAGCCCGCCACAGCTATACCACACCGACCGGTATTTATCTGCGACCGTATCGGCGGGTCTTGCACCGGGAAAAAGTATCGGAGATGGTATTGAAGCGATGGACCGCATCGCTGAAGAAGTACTTGATGAAAGTTTCTCTACATCACTTACAGGTGAATCACGCGACTTTGTTGAAAGCAGCTCAAACACGCTGTTTGCATTCAGCTTAGCCATCTTATTGATCTATTTAATTCTTTCCGCACAATTTGAAAGTTTTCTTGATCCGTTCATCATCATCCTTACCGTACCCATGGCGGTTGGGGGCGCCTTGTTCTCGCTTTGGCTGTTTGGCCAGACCTGGAATATTTTCAGCCAGATCGGCACCATCATGCTTATCGGTCTGGTTACCAAAAATGGCATACTCATTGTTGAATTTGCAAATCAGTTAAAAGAGCAAGGCAAATCAAAAGCGGAAGCCATACTTGAAGCCTCTGAAGCACGTTTACGGCCAATTTTAATGACCAGCCTTGCCATTGCATTAGGCGCGTTACCTATTGCACTAGCCTTAGGAGCTGCAGCCAAAAGCCGCATAGGAATGGGTGTTGTAATTGTAGGGGGAACATTGTTTGCCTTAGTATTAACCTTATTTGTTATCCCTGCATTCTACGCCATGTGGTCAAAAGAACACAAACATAACACCGCTTTAGAAGAAGCGCACAAAGCTGAAAAAAGCATCTAATACATTTCACCATGAAAAAATATCTTGTATTTACATGTAGCCTTTTATTTTTGGCACTGCTTAATCAGGCAGCAGCGCAGAATATTCTTACACTTGATGAAGCGATTCGTATTACGTTAGAAAACAATTATAACATCAAGCTCATTGCCAATAATCTTGAAATCAGCAGAAACAATGTCAATCCCGGGGTAGCCGGAGCATTGCCTTATGTAGGGGGTACACTTACAAATACCAACAGTGTACTCGACAGCAGACAGGTGCAGGCCAACGGAACAGTAACGGAAAGAGCCGGTGCCAGAAACACCGGTTTGAATTATGGTATAGGATTAAACTGGACCATTTTCGATGGCTTCGGAATGTTTGCCCGATACGATCAGTTAAAAGAGCTTGAACGTTTAGGCGAAGAAAATCTGCAGGTAGCAGTTATGGAAAATGTAGCCGAGGTAACAAAAACATATTACTATTTAGTTCAGCAGCAGCAGCAGCTGAATGCATATGATACGGCTGTTTTTATTTCACAGCAACGGGTACAATTTGCACAGAACAGATATCAGGTCGGTAAAGCATCAAAACTCGAAGTACTCAATGCAGAAGTAGATATGAATACCGACACCACCAATCTGGTTCGTCAAAATGAATTGTATAACAATACACAGACTTCATTAAATCAATTAATGGCCAGGGATCCCGGCATACGCTTTACAGTAGTGAATGAAATTCCGGTAGATAAAAGTTTATTGATTGGCACACTTACCGAACAGGCATCTAAACACAACCCGGCGTTGCAGGCAGCCATCATAAATAAACGTGTAGCGCAATTAGATCTGAGAATTATAAAATCCTACCGATACCCCATTCTGAATGTAAATACCGGTTACAATTTTACCAATTCAACATCTGCGCTCGGCTTCGCAACCCAGACTTCCGGTAAAGGCCTTACATACGGGCTTACAGCTACAGTTCCTATTTTCAATGGTTTTACACAGAACATTGCTGAACATAATTATAAAATACTCATAAATAGTGCAGACCTTAGGTATGAACAACTGAATCAAACAATTATATCAAACCTTACAAGCGCCTACCAAACCTATAAGACAAGCTTGGTACTTGTTACATTGGAAGAACGGAATCAACGGATCGCAAAAGAGAATTTAGACATCACAATCGAAAAATTCCGTCTGGGAAGCATTACAACCGTAGAATTCAGAGCGGCACAATTAAATTATATCAATGCAACGGTACGTTACAGCACCGCTCAATACAATGCAAAGGTGGCTGAAGTAAGCTTAAATCAGATTTCAGGAACAATGGAATATTAATTCTATTGTTCCTTATTTTTTCATTCCATACAAAACTGCATCATTGATTAAGGAAAGCTTTCCAATCTTCATGCAGTTTTTTGTTTAATACCCGTGGAAATTTATTTTGTCCGCCCTCTTTTCCGCGGTAGCGCATCCAGTCGTAAAAGCTTTGGCTTGGAAGAATGGTTACAAAAATTTCTTTTAATGCCGATGTCCGCTCCACGCGGTAATCATCATTTAACAGTTTCAGTTTTTCATCCAGCAGATCCGAAACAACAACCGGATCAATAACATGATCCGTACCGATATACCATTGGTGCGCGAACAAGGTATCGTGCGCAATGCCGGAAACCGTAAATTCTTTAATGATTATATTTAATTCTTCTGCAACCAGTTTGATCGCCTGATTCATATTATCGACCGATAAATGTTCTCCGCACAGACTGATAAAATGTTTGGTACGTCCGGTAATAATTATTTCTGCCTGTGCTTTATCTACAAACCGGATCACATCACCAATCATATATCGCCAGGTACCTGCGCAGGTAGATACTAAAAGAACATAATCCACTCCTTCTTCTACTTCATGTATCATAAGGGTTTTAGGATTTACAACAATATCTCCCGATGCATTTATATTCTGTTCGTTAAACGGAACAAATTCAAAAAATATTCCGTTGTCGAGTATAAGCTTCATTCCTTTTCTTCCCGGCCCTGCCTGATAGGCTATAAAACCTTCTGAAGCCAGATAGGTTTCAATGTAAATGATTGGTTTCGCCAATAATTTTTCAAAGCCTTTGCGATATGGATCAAAGGCAACGCCGCCATGTACAAACACGGTCAGGTTGGGCCATATATCATGTATTGTTTTAAGCTGATAGCGGGCGATAATGCGTTCCAGTAAGATCTGCAGCCAGGCCGGCACGCCAACAATAAAGCCTATATCCCAATCGGGTGCAGATTCAACAATATCGTTCAGTTTACTTTCCCAGTCCCGGTTGCGTGCAATTCTTGATCCCGGTTTATAAAAATACTGAAACCAAAACGGAATTTTACTGGCCTGTATTCCGCTCAGATCTCCTTCATAATATGTTTCTGTTTTGTGAAGATGTGTACTGCCGCCAAGCATCAGTATACCTTTCCCCAGTAGGTCTTTGGGTAATTTATAATGTGCCAGCGAAAGTAATTGCCGGATACCGATTTTTTTATTCGCTTTTAAAAACTGTTCGGTGATCGGTATGTATTTTGTTGATGCGTCGGAAGTGCCGGAACTCAGTGCAAAGTATTGTACCTTGCCCGGCCAGGTAACATCAGCCTCTCCTTCTTTTAACCGGTACCACCATTCATTGTAAAGCGTATTGTACGTATACACCGGAACACGGCGCTTATAAAAATCATAAAATACTTTTTTATTACCGGAAGAAAACTGGACCAGGATTTCATAAAAATTAAACCGCAATCCAAACTGTGTGTTTGCACTCTTTTTTAATAATTTTTTTAATACTTTCCGTTGCTGACTGAATGCGTCACGTTTTTTTTTAGTTGGTAATGTGCTTAATTTTAATGCTCTTGAAAATAATTTCCCCAGCAGATCCATAACGATAGCGTGTTAATTCATGAAATTTAATATTTTCACATCACTTAACTGTTAACGCAACATGAACAAATCTGCACTACATGATATCCGTACATTTCTGACGCCCTATAACACGACGTTGATAGCGGTTACAAAAACACATCCGGTTGAAGTACTGCAGCAAGCATATAGCAGCGGACTACGGATATTTGGAGAAAATAAAGTCCAGGAACTCATTTCTAAAGCAGAAGTACTGCCTAAAGACATACAATGGCATCTGATCGGGCACCTGCAAAGCAATAAGGTAAAATACATTGCGCCCTTCATTTATATGATCCACTCCGTTGACAGTTTTAAACTGCTGCAGGAAATCAATAAAGAAGCGAAAAAAAACAAGCGCGTCATTGCCTGCCTGCTGCAGGTATATATCGCAAATGAAGATACAAAGTTTGGCCTAGATACACAGGAACTGACCAACCTGCTGCTGCACCCGGAACTGGAACAACTGGAAAACATTCAAATACAGGGATTGATGGGAATGGCTACCAATACCAATGATCAGGAGCAAGTCAGAAAGGAATTCCGGTATCTGAAAAATTTGTTTAAATCGCTTGCTGAAACCATCGAAAAAAAGAATGTTGCCTGGAAAGAAATTTCTATGGGCATGACCTCTGATTACAGACTTGCCGTTGAAGAAGGCAGTACCATGGTTCGGATCGGAAGTGCGATCTTTGGAAACAGGTAGTCAGTAGGCAGTAGGCAGTACAGAGTGCTAATTTACAATTCGCTGCCAACGCCAGCTTTCAGGCTTTAACTATCCGCCACATACATGTGCCGGCAATGAAACGCGGCCTATCTTAATTTGAATAACTACCGCGTTTCATTGCCGTTGGCTTTAGCCAACGATTAAAATAAGTATAAATACTGCTCAATAAATTTCTTTAATTATAAATAATTCATTCATTCAGCCGCGGAGGATCATAATTCATAATTCATAATTTAAAAAAATATGTTACACAAAACATTCTTACTTGCAGGTAGCATTTTCGCCGGGTTAGGCGTTGCGATCGGTGCCTTTGGTGCACATAAATTAAAAGACTTCTTACTTCAAACCGGTAGAACAGAAACATTTGAAAAAGCTGTTATGTATCAGTTTTACCACAGTTTCGCTTTATTGATCGTTGGTATCTTACTTATGCAGGCGCAATTCAATGCAAAGTATTTGAATTATGCCGGTTACAGTTTTATTGCCGGCATCCTGATCTTCTCCGGTTCATTATATATCCTTTGTTTAACAGAAACACCCAAATGGGGCGCTGTTACACCAATAGGTGGCGTATGTATGATCGCGGGCTGGGTTTTGGTATCCATGAGCTTTTGTAAGTAAACTAGTTACTAGTTACCAGCTTCTATCCGCCGCCGCGGAGCCAGACAATATGAAATGTTATACATCTAATGAAAATTAATTGTAAAGCTTACCTATTAATGGTATAGATGGAATAAAAATCCCTTCAGGAATTATCTTGAAGGGATTTTTAGTATATCGTTTTGTTCCGCCGCGGCGGATGGAACCTGGTAGCTGGGAACTATTAAGGAATTACGTTTACCCGTATCGTAAGATATTCTGCCGGCTCTTCTGCGCCTGTCACAGCATTTGATAAGATCGTAAGCGTTTTATTTACTACACCCATTTTTCCTTCTGAATTAAACGATACAGCAATTGAACCACTTGCACCGGGTGCAACTACTTTCTCATAATTATTTGGAACCGTGCAGCCGCAAGAGCTAATTACATTATCAATTCTTAATGTATCATTACCTGTATTTTTATATTTAAAGACATGTGTGACTTTGCCGCCCTGTTTCACATCACCGAAATCATGTGATTTTTTTTCGAATGTCATTACCGGACCATTAACTACAATTTTTGCAATCAACAAGGTTGAAAAAACAATACTGAGAGCAACCAAAATAAACTTTTTCATGATTCTGAATTTAATATATTAATGGGTTTACAATAACTGAGCCAGGAAGTACTATGTACAGCGTATTAGTACGAAGACGACTAAAGTTAGTACGTAATTATATAATTCTATCTTTAAATAAATTTTTAATTAACAAAATTCATTTTCAATGTATAATTAATATTTTGAACACCGCTTAGTTAAGCAATTCTGTACTTTGTACTTATTACTCTGTACTCTGTACTCCTACAATCCCTTCAAAGAACTTCGGATGGAAATTCACTAAAAACACCTGGTTTTTACCCCGTGTTATGGCTGTATACAACCAACGAAGGAATTCAATATCTATTTTATCATCTGTAAGATATCCCTGCTCAATAAAGACGGTATGCCACTGTCCGCCTTGTGCCTTGTGACAGGTAAGCGCATACGCAAACTTAACCTGCAAAGCATTCAAAAACGGATCTTTCCGGATCGCTTCCATTCTTTCCTGCTTGGTTGCAATATCGGCATATTCTTTTTCAATTTCCGCATACAGCTCCTTCATTTTATCCTGTTCCAGATTGGGCGTATTTGAATACAAGGTATCCAGCATAATCTTCAGCTGAAAGTTTCCAAACTCGGGAAAATCTCTGAAAACAGCTTCAATATCTGCAAACCTGAATCCATACTGATCCTGATACCGCAGCACTTTACGGATTTCCAGAAAATCTCCGTTCGCAATAAAACCGGAAGAAATGTTTGAAGGTAAAATCGTATAATTATTTCGTACCGACATCAACAGATCGCCGGCATCCAATTCATTTTCAGTAAAAAATATTGCCTGCCGGATGTACCTGTTGTAGCCGGTTGCAGACTTATTGCTTCTACAAACCACAATGGTTTCTTCTCTTCCGAAATTATCGTATGCGTAACGTAAACCATCTTCCAGCCGGTCAGAAGTCATTTTATAAAAATCCTTGAAACCGGTTGTAAAGTGTATGGTCGTTGCTTTGCTGCGGATATCATTCCGCAGTTTGGTAGCATTATATAAAATACCTGAAGCCTGTGCCTGCCGTACAACATCGGTCAGTTCTACTTCGAGTAGATCCAGGCTGAAATGCGATTCGAGGTAACGTTTATCAAGCGCCGGACTTATAGTCTTCCCTACCGGCGGCAGCTGTGCCGTATCACCACACAGAATAAGCCGGTTATTTTTTTGCTCAAACACATAGGAAATAAGATCTCCCAGCAACCCATTGTTTCCAAACTCACTGTCATCACTCAGCATCGAAGCTTCATCCACAATAAAAATGGTGTTGGCAAACATATTTCTCTTTCTTGAAAAATGCATACTACCGGATACACCCGTTTCTTTGCGGTAAATATGCCGGTGAATAGTAGCCGCGCCCTGTCCGGAATACGATGCCATCACCTTTGCAGCTCTACCCGTTGGCGCAAGCAAGACCGTTTGAAATTTATTTTTAGGAATTGCCCGTACCAATGCACTTAACAACGTAGTCTTACCTGTTCCCGCATAGCCTTTCAACAGCAGCGTTGCGTTGGTAGCACCTCTGTTCTCTACCAATTGTTCGATCAGATCAATGGCTTTTGTCTGACTGGCTGTAGGTGCTGCCGGAAGTGCAGAAAGAATGAATGGCGTTAGTGACAAGCAAAGTTTGTTTAGGTTTACTAAATTGCAAAAGTATGGAAGAAATAAAAAACGGAATCATCCACAGTTTTGGTAACAAGCTACGTATCAGAGTATGCGGCATCTGCATGGACGATAATAAAATTTTATTGGTGAAACATCATTCGCTGGGGGAAAGCGGAATTTTATGGGCTCCACCAGGCGGAGGCATCTCTTTCGGCGAAACAGCTGAAGAAGCATTAAAAAGAGAATTTTTAGAAGAAACCGGACTATCTGTCTCCATCGAAAAGTTTTTGTGTGTCAATGAATATTTAAGTCTGCCGCTGCATGCCATTGAATTATTTTTCCTTGTAAAAACTACAGGTACACTCAAACTAGGTACAGATCCTGAGCTGCAGGCAAACCAGCAGATTATAACAGACGTTGAATGGCTTTCTATTGATGCGCTTCAATTGCTCCCGAAAAATTCTATACATGGAATTTTACATAACATACAGGCATCTGCAGATGTGCTGCATTTATCCGGTTATTTTAATTATTAAACCTATTTTCAATAAAGCATACCAATACTTAAAAAAGGTTTCAATTTTACCAACATACTTATCAACATTATTGCTATAATACAATAAATCGGTTAATTTTAAGGAATTATCTATTATTTTAAAGTTAAGAATACAATTTCCGGAATAGTACTTATTAACAATACTAGTTTATAAAATGCTTTCAGATATTACTGTACGATATAAATTAAATAATTCAATTAAGGATAGCCGTTTTGAAACGGAACATCTGGCTAAATACCATTTGTCTTTTCAGGTCAACTTTGAGTTATTCAGGATTTGTATTGTCGATGGTGATTCCAACAGATGTCTGTTTTTAGAAGATTACACGCTGGCAGATATCTACACAACGAATGATCTGCTGGAACAGCTGGATATATTGTTTGAAGATCACATTCTGATTAAGGCAGGCTTTTGGAAAAGTATTACCGTTGGTTTTAAAAACACACAGTTTTCACTTATTCCGGAAGCGTTATTCGAAAAAGATTATCTGAAGGAATATCTGACGTTGAATACAACGCTGGATAGAGAGCCGGATGAAGAATATCACTTCTACAAACAAAGACAAACAGAAGCGGTAAATGTATTTGCGACCAACCAAAGACTTACCAGCTGGTTTAATAAAACCTATCCGTTAAAGCAGGTCCGTTACGTGCACCACACGGCTTCTATGATTGAAGGCATCATGCTTCAGAAAGATAAAAACGCTGCTGAAAAAAGTGTATTCATTCAGGTAGAGCAATATTTTTTAACGATCATTGTCAAGCAAGGGAAAAAATTAATTTTCTGCAACAGTTTCACTTTTAATACCAGCGAAGATTTTGTTTACTTTATTTTATTTGTCTTTGATCAGCTGGAATTAAATCCTGAAAAATGCCCTGTTGTCGTATTCGGTGAAATAACGCACGATTCAGAATCGTTCAGTAAATTATACAAATACATCAGGCACCTGACCTTTGGTTCCAAACCTGAATTTGTTCGCTTTGGATACCAATTTGATGAAGTGTTTGATCACCGTTATTTTGATTTGTACAACATGCATCTGTGCCAGGGTTAAACCATACCTTTTATGAGTAAAATTGCAATCTTTCCCGGTTCATTCGACCCTTTTACCAAAGGCCATGAAGACATTGTACGCAGAAGCCTGCCGCTGTTTGACAAGGTGATTATTGCGATTGGTAACAACGCACAAAAAAACAGATATTTTGAGATCGATTACATTATTCCAAAAATCGAAAGCTGTTTTGAGAAAACAGATAACGTTGAAGTAAAAGTTTTTAAAGGATTAACGGCAGAATTTGCCAAAGAAAGCGGCGCACAATTTTTAATCAGAGGTTTGCGTAACACCACCGATTTTGAATACGAGAACAGCATCTCGCAAGCCAATAAATATCTCTGGAAAGATCTGGAAACCGTATTTATGATTACGAGTCCCCACCTGGCTTATATCAGCTCAAGCCTTATCCGCGACATTCATAAATACGATGGAGATGTAAGTGGTTTTTTACCTTATAAGATCTGAGTGTAACCGGTAATATTCGCTTGCTACTTCCTGAATAGATGCATACGAGTCTTTTACCGACTTCATTACCTCTTTGTAGTTCATCCACTTCAGGTCTTCAATAAACTCAGCTAATTGCGGCTGCATGTTTGAATCATCCAGGCAATTCATTTCATACCAATCAGTACGTTTTAAAATGCGTTTATTCTTACGCACGTACGTATGCCAGGTAGAACAGATTTTATCCTTTACGTCTACCTTAACGCTGCACTCCTCTTCTACTTCACGTTTAGCAGCCTTCAGTGATTCTTCTTTCTTCTTTAATTTACCTTTAGGCAAATCCCATTTACCTAATCTGAAAATCAATAAAATTTTGTCCTGCTTGCGTACCACGCCACCACTGGCTTTGATTACTTTAAACTGATCTTTTATAAATTCAACCATGAACTCATAATCATCTACCGCAAACGTAATGGACAACAGTTTTTTCAAACGTTTCAATTCCATAATACGAATGAGGCGCTCTAACTGGCGTGCTGTAGCCTGCTGAATCAACACCTTACCTACTAATCTGATGGATAGAATCTCTTCCGCAGAGCCTATAATCGTATCATACTCAAACACAGGAAGTGTTGGAATAAATTGAATAACTTTTAACGGCTTATCGTTTATAAAGAGTTTCATCTGTGTTGGGCTAATCACGGGCAAATTATCAAAGTAATGGGGAATTAAAAAGGATAGCCCAAAGGAATTATTAACAGAAGCGGGCAATTAGGGATTAAATACTTAAAATGTATTAAATTTGATGATTACAAACAAATGCATCCTTCCATGAACTATACAAAAGAAGTAGCGCTTTCTCTTTTAAAGATTGAAGCGGTGCGCTTACGTCCAGAAGAACCATTCAAATGGGCTTCTGGCTGGAATTCGCCGATATATTGCGACAATCGCTTAACATTGTCTTTCCCTGAATCCAGAAATCTGATTCGTGATGGATTGGTTGATCTGATCCGTACGCATTATCCTGCGTGCGAATGCATTGCCGGTGTAGCAACAGCAGGCATTCCGCAGGGTGCCATCATTGCAGACAGTATGAACTTGCCGATGATTTATGTACGCCCCAAGCCAAAAGATCATGGCATGCAAAACCTGATTGAAGGTAAAATTACGAAAGGGCAGAAAATTGTTGTTGTTGAAGATCTGATCTCAACTGGCGGCAGTTCCTTAAAAGCCGTAGAAGCCTTACAGGAAGGAGGCTTTGAGATCTTAGGTATGATCGGGATTTTCACCTATGGTTTTCAAATAGCGGAAGACAATTTCAAAAACGCAGGTATTACCTTGCACACGTTGAGCAATTACGATGAGCTGATTAAGGAAGCCGTTGCGAATAATTACGTAAAGCAGGACCAACTGCAAACGCTGGGTGAATGGAGAAAGAATCCGGGAGACTGGAAAAAATAGATACACTAAAAAATCCCACGAGTTAACTCGTGGGATTTTTTAGTGTATTAATATAAAGTACATGGTTTATAAAACCGTGAGTTTACCTGCCTTGCCGGTAATTTTTAATGGAATGGAAAGACCTGCTTTTGAATCATTGGTTAAGCCATCCGTCTTAGGTTTTTTCTTAAGGTTTTTAATCGGAAGCAATACATAGAATTCCGATTCACCATCTGGTTTTATCTGTACATCTAAATAGAAATATAGAATATTGGTAACATACAACGTACGCGGAATATGTATAACATGGTGCTTGATATTAATCGATGAGGTTATGTTTTCAAACGTAACGTGCCGCAGATCTTTTTCATCAAAGCCCACCTTAGTAAGTTTCAGCAGTGGTTCAACATTGGTCAGTTCAAGTTTATTAATCGAATAATTTCCGTTGATGTAAATAGAGCTGGTATCCATTTCAAGACCCGAACTTAATTTGAAAAAGGAATAAATATTTCCGCTCACAATACCATGAATGTTGTCTGAGTTCAGCATTTTTTGTTTGAAATTATTAAAGGCTCTGAATACCTCATCAATCTTAAACTTCTGCATACTGATATTACTCTTACAATGAATTTCATTTTTAACAGGCGTGAAACTGCTGGTAAAATTCATAATGCCGCCAAAAGAATTCATGGATTCAACAATCTTAACAATCTTGTTGTTGATCTTAATATCCAGTTCAATATTATTGCCGTGATAATTTCTTGCAGTGAATGTTTTTACTTTACCTTTAAAGCTCCCCTTCATGTCATAAGGCAATATAAACCGGCTGTTTTCAACAACATGAATTTTTCTTTTCGGTTTGCTTTTATTGTTATCAGCTTGCTTGTATTGTCCTGCAGAATTGAAATCACTGAAATGAAATTCATTTGATGTAAAATTCACATTCAATATTAAGCCTGTTGTATCTTTAAAAATAGAATTGAAGAGCTTATTGGCCGTGCCATTCAGGAGCATATCCGTTTTACCTGATTTTACGCTTAACGACTCAATGCGTATGGAATCATTGCGGAAAGCAATTTTGCCATTCATATCATTAAAGGGAAAATGTACCTTATTCAGTTTTAAATTAACATGATTCAATTGTATGTCTCCGATCATAATTGGTGTCACATCGGATTTTCTGAAAATGTAATTTAACGGTCCGTCATAATGCAACGCCACACCGATGCTGCCGTCTACCGTTGTATATTTATCAAACTTGACAAGATCGAAAAGGGTTTTACTTTTCAATTTCATTTTAAGGTCTGTTTTTAAAATCGGATTTATGAAATTTTCAACAGACAGATTACTCGTACGCACCGTATCTGTATTGCCGATCAATGCAACAAAATCCTTGAATGTGATTTTATAATTTTCAATCTTAATGCTATCTGTTGAAGTTAAGTTTCCTGAAAATTTCATATGATCAATAGTCGTATGAATGTTTTCATTATTGATGGAAAAATTATTGGTAGAAAAATCAATATCAAACTCCGGTTGATAGCCTGCTAATAAACGAATATGAATATCTGCTTCGGCATTTATGTTTCCAGCCAGTTTCAGAGGTTCCAGCTTTTGCGTCCAGCGTACAGGAATCAATCGGAATACCTCTTTAATATCTGCTTCCTGTGTTACAATATTTAAGTGCATTAAGGATTTATTCTTGAAGTCAATATTCCCTTTTGCCAGAAAACTATTTTCTTTGGATCTAAGCACGCTGTTTTCAAACGAAAATAATTTTGCATCGATATCATAGCTAAAATGAAAATCAGCATGCAGCTCAGAATCTTTAAACAGCGTACCGGGTCTTAACGTTACTTCATTGGAATAAATCTCACCCACAAAATCACCATTCAACACATTTGATGTGAGTGTTAGCTGGGTTTCTGTTCCTTTAAAAGTTAAATGAACCTGTTTGGTTTTATACATATTTTTATAAAACACTTCTATATTATTGAATTTTACTGTTTCAATACTGAAATCAGCTATATCATTCGGTTTCTTTCTGGTAGAATCGTCTTTATAAAAGATATCAAAATCGCGTACACCCAATGAATCCACACGGGCATCGATTTTTCCATCTTCCAGTGTTATCTGTTCCACTTTATATCGTTTCATCAAAATATTATGCGGTGAAAACAGCACTTCAAATTCCCCGATTTCAACAAACGGAACCGTGCTTTCCGTTGATTTAGGAAGTGATACACCATGTAAACGGAATGCGATAAAAGGAAAATTCGTAAAGGGAGAAATGGATACTTTTCGTATCGTAATCGGTTTTTTGATCCTGTTATTAATCGCAGAAACAACACCCTGTTCAATTTCTTTTTTATAATAAACAGATATTGTTGCTATCGCTATAAAATATAAGGCTACCAGAGCGGCTAAAACTAAACCAATTCTTTTTAAATATTTTAAAAACATATGTTATTGGAATGATGAGGTTTAAATCTGCTTGATGCCTCAATTACCGTTGCTTTATAAAAATAATAATAATATATTGAGTAAACATTCTTTTGTGGGATATATATAACTATTTATAAGATACCTGTAAATACTCATGCAATGAACTATACAAAATCTGCCTTAGGTAGTTTAATAGGGATTATTTTTTTTGCAACCATTGTTTCTTCCAGCTTCAATACGAAGTCTCCGTGCGCTGTTCAGTTCAGTTACCTGAAATACGATGTAGAAATTCAGGATAAAACAGTTGGCTGGATGACTTCCACAAAAACAACAGCACCTGACCAGGGATTGATAAATTATAATATTGACTCCAAAGTAAACGTCAATGTTATTACCAATTACGATATTCAATTCCGTTCCGAATCTTCGTATCAAAAAGGCGAATTGCTGAAAGCAAATTATTTCACAAAAGTAAATGGCGATACGCAGTCATTCTCAAATATCAATTGGACCGGCGCAAAATATATTGGTTGGGATGGTAAAAGTTACAGCGACATTGGCAGCACAAAAATTACACAATCCATTGGCAACTTATATTATAAAGAACCGGTAGGCATATCTCAATTGTTTTCTGAAAAATACATGGCCTTTTGCCCGGTTACAAAATCAGGCGATTATTATATTGTTTCCTTCCCCGATGGAAAAAGCACTTCCTATAAATATCAAAACGGTATTTGTATCTGGGCAGAGTCAAAGCAAAAATTATATAAAATTGTTTTCAGGCTTGCTGAAATTAAATAGTATAGTTATCCCCTGAGGATACTTCTATTCAGCAGCTTCTTACTATGCCCCTTCACGTTATCCCATCATGAAAATCGGTTTGCTTTCAGATACACATTCGTATATAGACGATACAATATTGAATTACTTTAAAGAGTGTGATGAGATCTGGCATGCGGGAGATTTCGGCAACATTGGTGTGTACGATAAGCTGAATGCGTTTAAACCTACATTAGGTGTGTATGGCAACATCGATGGGCAGGATGTGCGGATCGTATTAAAAGAAGATCTGATCTTTGAACGTGAAGGTGCAACCATCTATATGACGCATATCGGCGGCAGTCCAGGCAAATATTCACCCCGTGTTAAAAAAGTAATCGCTGCACACAAACCAACTATTTTTATCTGCGGCCACAGTCACATCTTACGTGTGGTGAGTGACCCCATGTATGGCGGTATGCTGTACCTGAATCCGGGTGCGGCAGGTAAAGAAGGTTTTCATAAAATGCGTACCCTGCTCCGCTTTGAACTTGTTGCCGGAAAAGTGATCAATATGCAGGTTATTGAACTCGGCTTGAGGGGGAAATAAAAAAGACGTTTACTCCGTAAACGTCTTTTAAATAAGATATGAATGAATTCGAATGAATTAAGCTTGTTTTTTCAATTCTTCTACATCCACGCGACGAATTACAGGAACACTAGTCATTTGTTTGATAACTGCCTGTCTATTATTCGCAACCGCTTTGTTTCTTCTGTCTTTTCTTTTAAGTCTAGTAACGCCCATGTCGGTAATGTTTTTATTCTGAAGGAATGCAAAGATAGCATATTATTACAATAATAAAAATAGTTTCTGTTTATTATCAAATAGGCATTCCGGAGTCCTTTTTGTAATTTCGGGTCTATTTTGAATACAAACTAATGGAAAAACCTTCATTACCGAAAGGAACAAGGGATTTTGGCCCTGCTCAAATGTTAAAGAGGCAGTATTTACTGCAAACAATACGCGAAATATTTACCAAATATGGCTTTTTACCTATTGAAACGCCTGCCATGGAAAATTTAAGTGTGTTAACAGGTAAATATGGCGATGAAGGCGATCAGTTAATTTATAAAATATTGAATTCCGGCGATTTTATTCAGGGCGTTGAGCAAAATCATCTGCAGGAAGGATATAAAAAATTAATTCCGAAAATATCAAAAAAGGCGCTTCGGTACGATTTAACAGTGCCATTTGCCCGGCACGTTGTCATGAACCGCAACGATATCACCTTCCCGTTTAAACGCTACCAGATTCAGCCCGTATGGCGAGCAGACCGTCCGCAGAAGGGCCGTTACTGCGAATTCATGCAATGTGATGCAGACGTAGTTGGTACCGATTCGCTGTTATGTGAAGCCGAAATTGTGCTGATGATCCACGAAGCTTTTGCAGCCTTAGGTATTACAGATTTTGTTGTTAAAATAAATAACCGTAAAATCCTTTCCGGTATTGCAGATGCTATCGGAAAAGAAGGCAGTGAAGCTGAATTGTGTGTAGCCATTGACAAACTGGATAAAATCGGTAAAGAAGCCGTTTTAGAAGAATTAAAAACAAAAGGTTTTACAGATAGTCAATTAACCAGACTTCTTCCTGTTTTTGACCTGAAAGGCAATAATGCAGAGATTTTCCCATTGCTTCGTACTATTTTGGCACAAAGCAGCGTTGGATTAAAAGGGATCGATGAATTAGAAAAAGTATTTACCCTGATCGAAAAATCAGGACTGGGCAATGCTTCCATTGAAACAGATCTTACCTTAGCCCGCGGACTTTCTTATTATACAGGAGCGATCTTTGAAGTAAAAATCCTGAATGTGCAGATGGGTAGCGTTTGCGGCGGCGGTCGTTACGACAACTTAACAGGCGTATTCGGTCTGCCGAATGTATCCGGTGTCGGTATTTCTTTTGGTATAGACCGTATTTACGATGTAATGAATGAATTGAATCTGTTTCCTTCACAGGAATCCAATTCTACCCGTTTATTGATCTGCGCCTTTGATGAAAACACGTTCATGCATGCCTTGCCAATGGTTACAAAACTACGTGCACAAGGTATTAATACAGAGCTGTACCCCGATCCGGTTAAGATCAAAAAACAATTAAGTTACGCAGACGATAAAAAAATTCCGTTTGCTTTATTGATCGGTGAAGATGAAATGAATCAGGGTTTATATTCCCTGAAAAATTTAATTAGCGGAGAACAGTTTAAAGTAACGTTTGACGAAGTTGTCCATAAACTTATATAATCTTTTGAAACGAATAACAACTTTTTTTCTGGCATTAGCCGCATGCATTTCTGTACTGGAACTGCATGCTCAAATTCATGCTGAGTTTTCTGTTGATGCGACTAAAGGTTGTATTCCTTTTACGGTAAACATTACAGATTTATCCGGTTCAACGTCTGCAACACCGTTTTATAATTACGATTACCTGGGTGGTACGCAGGGCGGCTTTACCACATCTAAAGTACATACCTACACTACGCCAGGCACATACCGCATCCACCAGTTCATCACTACTGATATTCCTGCAAATTCATACGATGTCGACATAGTCGTGGTTGCTTCCCCCACTCCTGTCATTACATTGAAATCGTGTGCAGGAAACATAGTTGACGTTACCGTTGATGCCGTGTATGATCAATATCTGATTGATTTTAACGATGGTTCAGCAAAACAAACAGCAGCGCCCGGTTCAACTACCAGTTATATGTATGGTTCCGAAGGAATGAAATCGGTTACGGTAACCGGTTCATTCAATCCCAATACCACTACCTGCGGCAGTAAGACTTCTACCGTTTATGCTCTTACCGCAGTTGTTAAGCCAGACATCATTGATTTAAGGATGCTGAAGCAACACACCAGTGCAGGCTCCATCAGATTAAATTTTAATGCCTTGCAAGGGCAAAACTATCGCATTGAACAATGTGTAACCGGAGGAACGTTCCTCCCTGTATCAACATTTACGGCAGGTGCTTCGGGAATACAAACGTATACAGACATCAACCTCAATACGCAGGCAAATGATTATCAATACCGCATTGTAGCATTTAATGATTGCGGAACAGAAATACCTTCTGACATAATTTATTCTGTAGGTATTGACGCTACACCTGCTAATATGGTAAATAACATATTCTGGAACAACGACGGGCCGGTTAATTCCTTTGATGTATACCGTAACGGAGTAGTGCTTGTTCATTTACCCGGAGCAAGCACAGGTTATCCAGACAATGCCGTCATTTGCGGTTTTTCTTACACGTATCAGACAACAGCAACATACACTACTACTACATTATCAGGTGTTCCGCATAAATCCTATTCAATCGATACAACCATTATCGCAACATCTACCGTAATTCCTCCAACGCTTACAGATGTAAATTCAACGATGAACGGCAATACAGCTACCATATCGTGGACAAATGCTGTTGGCATTTCAAGCTACAATCTGTATGTTTCACAAAACGGCGGTGCTTATTCGTTAGCAGCAAAACCAGGCAGCAGCCCTTATTCCTATTCAGTTCCGAACACGTCAGATAGATATTGTTTCCAATTAACATACAGCGACAACTGCAACAATACATCCCTTCCATCCAATTTAACCTGTCCCGTTACATTACAGGGTGTACAAACAGGTTCCAATATCATACTCAGCTGGACCCCTTATAGCGGATACAACTCAGGTGCAGTATCCTATACGGTACAAAAAATTGATGAAGCCGGGAATGTGCTTACAGAAATCCCTGCTACAGGTACTACGTATACAGAAACAGTAACTCTTACTGAGCCCTATTTAAATTATAGAATCAAGGTAACGACCGCAAACCCTGCGTTTACGACAGGTTTTTCCAATAACAGCTTGTTTAAATTTGAAGCACAGGTTTTTGTTCCCGATATTTTCACACCAAACGGTGATGGCGTAAACGATCATTTTATTGTTAAATCTAAATATGTAAGCACGTATAACATTACTATTTATACCCGCTGGGGCGAAGTGGTGTATGTAAGTTCAGACATTAACGCCGGTTGGAATGGTATGAATAATACAGAGTATGCACAAGACGGTGCTTACACCTATAAAATAATCGGCACAGATATTCACAACAACGAATTTATCCACACAGGAACACTAACATTAGCACGATAATTATGAGCATGTTTGATATGATGGGCATGATGGGCAAGGTTAAAGAAATGCAGGCCCGCATGAAAGAAGTAAAAGACGGATTGGTACATATTACTGCTGACGGCGAATCAGGCGCAGGACTGGTTACAGCTACAGCAAATGGAGCAAAGCAGGTAGTCCGCATCAATATTGATCCTTCTTTACTAAAAGAAACAGACCAAATTATTCTTCAGGATCTGATTGTTGCTGCGGTAAACAAAGCGCTTCAAAACGCCGAAGAAAAAGCACAGGCAGAATTCAAGAAAAAAACAGAAGGTCTGTTGCCGAATATACCCGGCATGGATCTGGGCAATATGTTTGGAATGTAATGCCGCACACTACTGCTGTAGTAATACTGAATTGGAATGGTGTAGATCAGCTGCGCACGTTTTTACCATCTGTCATTACACATACGCCAAACGCTGAAATCATTGTTGCCGATAATGCATCAACAGATATTTCTGTTGAATGGATACAACAAAACTATCCATCGGTACGCATTATTACCCTCAATCAAAACTATGGCTATGCGGGAGGCTATAACCAGGCACTGAAATCTGTTGACGCAGATTATCTGGTACTGTTAAATTCAGATGTAGAAGTTACGGAAGACTGGCTCCAGCCATTGGTTCAAACATTCGAAACCAATCCTGCTGTTGCTGCCTGCCAGCCTAAAATACGTAGTTACAGAGAAAAAAAGGTATTTGAATATGCCGGTGCAGCCGGAGGATATATTGACCAATACGGTATTCCTTTTTGTAAAGGACGTGTTTTTCATGAGCTGGAAGAAGATACCAATCAATACAATCAAGCGGCTGAAATATTCTGGGCAAGCGGTGCATGCATAGCCGTACGCAACGATATCTTTAAACGCATCGGCGGATTTGATGCGGATTTTTTTGCACACATGGAAGAAATAGATCTTTGCTGGACCATACACAGAATGGGTTATTCCATTCAGTATATTCCGGAAAGTCTGGTGTACCATGTTGGCGCGGCTACTTTAAAAAAAGACAATCCTAAAAAAACATTTCTGAATTTCAGAAATTCTTTATGGATGCTGCAAAAACATTTGCCGTCCAATAAATTATTTCCTGTTATTTTTTTAAGAATGTGTTTAGACGGACTGGCAGGATTACATTACTTAAGCAAAGGTCAATGGAGACAATGCCTGGCGGTGTTTAATGCACACATGTCGTTTTATTTCAGTGCTAAAAACAAGGGCAAACGCAAACGTCTTAAGCAGCTGCCTTTCTACTACACCGATGTTCCAGTCATTCTATCAAAATCTCTGATCTGGGCGTATTACATCCGCGGTAAAAAAGTATTCAATCAATTATTTTAAAATTTCCATTTCTACCCTTCTGTTGAGCTTGCGGGTTTCTTCAAATGCATTATCTGTAATTGGGAATGCACCGCCATACCCTACCGTTTCTATTCTGTCTGCAGCAATTCCTTTGGAAACCAGATAGGCTTTCACTTTAGATACCCGCTGTTCAGAAAGCAGCACATTCAGTTTAGCATCTCCCTGGTTGTCTGTGTGACCAATAAAACGCACCCGCACATCTGTTTCCCGATTCATCCATTCTGCTATCATATCGAGTTCTTTTGCTGCCTGAGGAAGTAATTCCGATTTACTTTGTGAAAAAAGTAAATTCTTCAATACAACCCGATCTACTTTAATATATGCCGGAGCGGTATCGGCAACGATTTCAATCACTACAGGTTTTTTATATTGAATGGCATAAACACCATTATTAAGCGTATCTTTTTTATCCATCACAATACCGTATTCAGACAGTGCTACCTTACGTTGTGGCACAACAGGTTTGGTATAATCCTGATGCATGATAGAAGAAATCCGTTCCGGATGTTTGTATCCAAAAGGCATGGTACGGATATATACCATGGAAATATCATCTAATGCCAGATCATTTCCCGTTGCATTGCTGTTTAAATTTTCAATACACACACGCACCGGTCCTTTGTGTTCCCCTGAATACCAGATCGTAGAAGCGTTCAGCCATTTAAACATGTGAAAATAATCCCGTTCGATCAGGATCTCTTCTGAACCGATCGTGACTTTTATATTTGGATCATTCCCTTTCACATCACCGCTTTCAAATGCAAAGTTTGTTTTGGGCGGAAGCAGGCGATACAGGTTACAAAAGAAGAGAGAGAAATTATATTCTGAATTGGGAATCACATCTACCATTCCGCACCAGGCTTTTTTACCCGGTGTACCGTCTGAATTGATAATCATATATAAACCATATCCCCCTTCCGTATGATCGCCGCCGACAGGATCTTTAAAATCTTTATTATGGTAGGAAGCCTGATCGGTTATGGTATAATACCCTGGAGGAACGTTTGCAGAAGAATGCTGGAATGAACTTTCAAATCCCGTATTTCCGGATTCGAAAGAACCATTGGGAATAATATTGGTGTTTGCCTGGGCAAATATGCAGTACGGATGCAACACCAGAAACAACACTATATGTAATACATATAGTACTTCTCTTTGTTTACTTGCTCTAACGAATTGCCGCATGAACGGGTCAGGTTTTGTCTTTAAAGCAAGGATAACGATAAAACCAGATTTTAAATATCCCAAACAGGCTTACGGTTGTTTCTTAAATGCTTGTGCATGTTCATTAAGAACCCCATACCCATGTAAATAATAATGGGTGAGCCAAATGTGAAGAAAGATAAATAAATAAAAAATAAACGAATGCTGGCAGAAGCGATACCAAATCGTTCTCCCCAATAGGTACATACTCCAAATGCTCTTGACTCGAAAAAAGAACTTAGCTTATTCATTGTATTTCTGATTAATCGCTTTTCTATCAAGTTAAATATAGATAAAATTTCACAATTTCCATAAAATAAAAGTGTAAATAGGTTGTTTTAGATGTTTGATAGACTTATTTTCGCACTCAAGGAAACCTAATTTGTTGATACAATTATGATATTAAATAGACAAACAGTAGCATTAATGACAGCTGGTTTGTTAGCATTTAACTCTTGCTCATTAAAGCAAATGGTTAAAATGGCTAAAGACCAAGAATTAACAGTAACACCATCTCCTTTAGAAGTTCATGGTGATAGTGTAGCTTTTGACATATCAGCAACACTCCCTGTTAAAATGTTGAAAAAGAACAAAATATATTCTGTTAGCACATTCTATAAGAGTGGTGATAACAAAGTAGAATTGGGTTCATTTGATTTTGTGTCAACAGATTACCCTGATGCAAAAACAACTGCTCCGCAAATTAAAAAACACCAGGCCTTCGCTTACAAACCGGAAATTGGTAATGGCGATTTACTTGCTGTTGGTACTGCTTCTAACTTAGACAAAACTAAAACGAAGTCTACAGAAGAATTCCCGATTGCAAAAGGTCTTATTACAACATCCCGTTTAGTAAAAGATTATTCTTATGTTGCTTATGCTGATCACGGTTACAACAACAAAGAAGAATTAATTGCATCTACCGTTAATTTCTACTTCGAACAAGGTAAATCTGTTTTGAGAAGTTCTGAAATGAAAGGCCAGAATGCTAAATTTTTGGATGCCTTCATTACTGCGAAACACGTTACACGTACAATCAGTGTAATTGGTCAGCACTCTCCGGAAGGTACTGAAACTAAAAACACGAACCTTGCAAATGAGCGTTCAGTTGTTATTGAGAAGTATGTTAAAGCCAGAATGAAACATTTCAAACAGGATTCTCTGGTAAATACAATTCAATTTGTTACAAAAGGTGATATCAAGGATTTTGAACCAATGAAAGCTGAAATTGCTAAGAGTACAAAATTGACTCCTGAGCAAAAATCAGAATTATTGAACATCATTGCTGGTAGCGGAGATTTTACTTCAAAACAACAGCAGATCGAAAAATTGCCATACTACAACAAATCAGTATTAGCGCAATTATATCCTTCATTACGTACAGCAAGAACTGAAATCTGGACAGTAAAACCTAAGAAAACGGATGCTCAGATTTCTTTATTAGCTGGTCAGATCACTTCAGGTAAAGTTTCAGTGGATACACTTTCAGTTGAAGAATTAGGCTATGCAGGTACATTAACTCCTATTCTTTCTGAAAAAGCTGCAATCTACGAAGCATTAGCTAAAAAGACTGACAACTGGGTTGCTTATAACAACTTAGGTGCTGTTTATGTTGAAATGGCTAAAGTTGAAGTGGATCAAAACAAAAAAACTGAGTTAGTAAATAAGGCTATCAACACGTTAGAAATGTCTATCAAAAAACAAGATAACGGTGAGGCTCATGTTAACTTAGCTTCTGCTTACATCTTATCAGGTGTTAAAACATCTGCACGTGATGAAGCAAACAAAGCAGTAGCATCTAATGCATCTGACGCTGTTAAAAAAGGTGCTAACGGTATCTTAGGTACTGTTGACATCAAAGACGGTAAGTATGAATTAGCATTACAGGATTTCTCTAAATCTAACGATTCAATTCAGGTTAAATTCAACACTGCTTTAGCGAGCTTATTGAAAAAAGATTTCAATACTGCAAAAGCTGGTTTTGCTAACTATACAGCTGCTGCTCCAAACGACGCTGCTGGTTTCTATTTAGCTGCAGTTACTGCTGCCCGTCTTAAAGATGAAGCTACATTAACTACTAACCTTAAAAAGGCGAAACAATTAAGCCCTAAATTTGGCGAAAGAGCTGTTTCTGATATGGAGTTCTACGATTACTGGAATTCTGATAACTTCAAAAATGCTTTAAAATAAGCTTATTGATATTTCGAAAAAACCTCTGCAGAAATGCAGAGGTTTTTTTTTGCCTTATATTAAGAGTTATCGCACTATATTCAACGATTTATCTTTGTAATTGCGGGCAATATATTTATTTTTGTCAGCTTGATATTTATTGAAAGTACGTTATGAGAGAAATACAATTCCGTGAAGCGCTTCGTGAAGCGATGAACGAAGAAATGAGAAGAGACCCAAATGTATTGTTATTGGGTGAAGAAGTTGCTGAATATAATGGTGCATATAAAGTAAGCCAGGGCATGTTGGATGAATTCGGTGCAAAACGAATCATTGATACCCCTATTTCTGAATTAGGTTTTGCAGGTATTGGCGTTGGTGCTGCGATGAACGGCCTCCGTCCGATTATCGAATTTATGACATTCAACTTTTCACTTGTTGCTATTGACCAGATTATCAATGGTGCAGCGAAAATCATGTCTATGTCAGGCGGTCAATATACAGCTCCTATTGTATTTAGAGGGCCTACAGGTAACGCCGGACAATTGAGTTCACAACACTCTCAGAACTTTGAAAACTGGTTTGCAAACACGCCGGGTTTAAAAGTTGTTGTTCCTGCAAATCCATATGACGCAAAAGGTTTATTAAAATCGGCTATCCGTGACAATGATCCTGTAATCTTCATGGAATCTGAAGTTATGTACGGCGATAAAGGACCCGTTCCTGAAGGTGAATATTTATTGCCTATCGGTGTTGCAGATGTAAAACGTGAAGGTACAGATGTTACGCTGGTATCTTACGGTAAAATATTAAAAGTAGCGTTACAAGCTGCTGAAGACCTTGCAAAAGAAGGTGTCTCTGCTGAAGTAATTGACTTACGTACTGTTCGTCCGATTGATTTTGAAGCAATCGTTCATTCAGTTAAGAAAACAAACAGACTTGTTATTGTTGAAGAAACATGGCCATTGGCGAGTATTTCATCTGAAATCTCTTACCATGTACAACGTTATGCCTTCGACCACCTGGACTCTCCTATACTTCGTGTAACAAGCCGTGACTTACCGCTTCCATATGCGCCAACATTAATCCAGGAAATCCTTCCAAATGTAAAACGTACTATTGATGCTGTTAAAACAGTTATGTACCAGAAGTAATTGAATATTCATTGATTGAATATATAAAACACAAAAGACGCTGCACAGCGTCTTTTGTGTTTTATAAGCAGATGAACCAGCTTGTTACAGGAACAGATTACAGACAATAATTCATTTTATCTGGAAATGAATCCACATAAAATTGATACATTTACGGTTAAATTGAATTAAAAATGGAAACACTCTCCATAATTATCCCTATATATAATGAAGAACATAATATTCCGGCTTTATATGCGCGGTTAAAAAATGTTGTTTCATCGTTAGAGTTAACCTATGAATTTGTGTTTGTAAACGATGGCAGTAAAGACAATTCCATTACGCTGATCAAACAGCTGGCGTCCATTGATCCTGCCGTTAAGTATATCGACTTCAGTAGAAATTTCGGGCATCAGATTGCTGTAACAGCCGGATTGGATGGCTGTACAGGCGATAAGATCGTGATCATTGATGCCGATCTGCAAGACCCGCCTGAGCTGATCGGCGACATGTATGCGAAAATGCAGGAAGGCTATGAAGTAGTCTACGCCAAACGCAGAAGCAGAAAAGGCGAAAGCTTTTTAAAAAAATATACCGCACAGGTTTTTTACAGAACACTTGCCAGCATTACCTCTATTTCTATTCCTGTTGATACAGGAGACTTCCGGATGATTGACCGTAAAATTGTAGATGTGCTAAAAAACATGCCTGAGCAGCACAAATTTTTACGTGGCCAGATTTCCTGGATCGGATTCAACCAGACATTTGTTGAATATGACCGTGATGAACGCTTAGCCGGAGTTACAGGCTACACCTACAAAAAAATGATCCGGTTTGCGTTAGACGGTATTACCTCTTTTTCCGATTTGCCGATCCGGTTTGCAACCATATCGGGATTTGTGGTTTCGTTTATCGCATTTATCATTATGCTGTACGCCTTATATTCCAGATTTATCCTTCAGGATTACGTACCCGGCTGGACATCCCTGATCTTAAGTGTCATGTTCATCGGCGGCATACAATTAATCGCTATTGGTATTATTGGTGAATACATCAGCCGCATCAGTTCCAATGTAAGAAAACGTCCCTTATATATTGTTCGGGAAAAAACCACTACCTCAAAAAAAGACTAATGATTGCGTTTTTTAAGCATGCATTTTCAAAAAGCAACAAACCCTTGTTGCTGGCATTACTTATCAATGCCTTGATTCACCTTCCTTTTGTTAACAGGCCACCTGAAAGTGCACACATCTGGAGACAATGCAATACACTTGCTATTGCACGCAATTTCCATGAGGAAGGAATGAATATACTTGAACCACGCGTTGATAACCGGTTTGATCAATCGGGTATTACAGGAGCAAATTTTCCTGCCTATGAATGGGGCCTGGCAGCTATTTACCAGATAACCGGGGAACAGAACTGGGTACACCGGGTATATACAACCGTTATCTTCTTTATCGGTATAGCCGGATTATTTAGCCTCTTATACTACCTTTTCAATAATTATGTCATAGCAAATTCCGGGGCCATTGCCTTATTATTTTTCCCCGACCTGTTTTATTTTCAATTCAATGCCTTGCCCGACATTCTCGCTTTGACGTTAATGATTTGGGGCTTCTATTACTTTGTGCGCTGGTTTGATACCGTAAAAACAACCGAAAACAATATCGTTTTTTTTATAGCCAGTATGCTCCTGTTGTCGTTAGCGGGACTTGTTAAACTTTATTTTTTACTGATTGGTTTTGCCATCGTTGGAATGCTCATACAGGATTACAAACAGCTACTTTCACTACAGGTGCTTATCTACCTGTTCATATTCGGACTGGTATCGGTTGGTATCCCGATTGCATGGTATCTGTATGCGATTGAACTGATAAAAAAATCCGGACTGGCAGATTTCGGATTAGAGATCCGTTCCGAAACAAACATCGGAACCATCATCCACATTCTTACCCAGAACATTACCTCTGATTTACCGGAATTAATTTTAAATTTTGCCAATACAGGTTTTGTGCTTGCAGCCTGTTATTACTTTTTCAAACGAAAAGGATATAAAAAAGCATATTTCATACCGGCATTGTTCTTATTCATTGGTATTGTTTTATACCATATGGTTGAATTGAAGCAAATGAAATATCACAGCTATTATATGATGCCCTATTACCCGTTTTTAGCATGTATTGTTGCTTATGGTGCTAACAAATTGTGGAGACACGGGTTTGCAGCTGTTGTACTGCTTTTGATAGCAGCCAACCCGATTGTAGCCGCACTACGGATCTTGCCTGCGCGCTGGATGAATCCGGATAAATATGTTGCAATGGAATTGTATAACGAAGATACCCGGGCTCAGCTTTCAAATGCGGTTCCGAAAGATGCCTTATGTATTGTAGGAGAAGACGATTCGCATTGCATCTATTTTTATTTCCTGCACAAAAAAGGATTTGGATACGATACGTGGGACCAGTTATTGAAAGCAGATACACTGATGACAGAACCGCGGATCAAAAATTATATAGACCGCGGAGCAACATATCTTTATATTTCAACCAAGGATACAATACTGGTGCCCGAAAAAACAGAACTTGCTCCCTACCTGGAACAACGCATTGATTCTGTGGGCAGTTTTTATGTCTATAAATTAAAAAGATAGCTGAGCGTTAATACGCTCAACTATCTTTTCATTAACTTTTCAGTAATCTCAATAATATCCTGCGTAGGAATTTGATACGCAATATAATTTCCCGCTAATACGGTTAATGATGCAATCGTTGTACCTATCTTATCCGTAGAATTTTTTGTACGCCCAACCAATCTACCTACAAATACTTCTCCGTATTTAAGATAAGATAAACTTCCTTTCTTCAAGCGTGTAACAACAGCTTTGTTATTTAATTCGTCTGTCAGTTTTTCAAAATTCATAGCTTCAATTTTTATTGTTAATACCTAAGGCTTCAAATAATCCTTTCATATAAGACGCTTATACATGAATTATATTGTAGCCGCAATTAAAAATTACGGTATTTGAATATCGCTATTTTTACCAAAGAATTCAAGCTTAACAGGATGAATTATTGAAAAATTAACATACCCGATACAACAAATTCGTTTTATTATAATAAAAAAACAGATTGATGTAATACATCACATGTTCAACAACATACTCTTATTAAAATTGTTTTTTATAAACCAATTTCCCGGCTACATAAGTTGCTTCAACGGTTTCTTCTGTTCCCAGCACCGTTAACAAAAACAATGCTTCCTGAATAGATGTTACGCGTTCCATACGCTCTTTCATTAAGGAAGTAGCGTGTGTATTCAATACGATAAAATCAGCCTCTTTCCCTGCCTCCAGTGTACCGATCTTATCTTCGAGCGACAATGCCCTTGCGCCTCCTAACGTTGCCAGATACAGCAGCTTTACTGCATCCAGGGGAACATTCCTCAGCTGACCGGTTTTATAGGCTTCATTTAACGTAACCAACATTGAAAAGCTTGTCCCTGCTCCAACATCCGTACCTAAGCCAACTTCTACCGGACGTTTTTTATTTTTCGCTGCCGATACATCAAACAAGCCGCTGCCTAAAAACATATTGGATGTAGGACAATGTGCCAATGAAGTACCTGTATCGTAACAGCATTGAAATTCTTCTTCCAGTAAATGTACGCCGTGCGCATACAGGGCCTGCTTTCCTGTAAGTCCGTAGTGGTGGTATATATCCAGATAATTTTTCCGTTCAGGGAATAAAGACGCAGCCCATGCTACCTCCTTTTTATTTTCAGATATATGGGATTGAATATACGTTGTTGGATGTTCTTTCCATAATTGCCCCGCAGCCTCTAACTGTTCAGGGGAGCTTGTAGGTGCAAATCTCGGTGTGATAGCGTACGACAACCTGCCCGTACCATGCCATCTTTCAATAAGCCGTTTAGAATCGGCATAGCCGCTCTGTACTGTATCCAGTAATCCTTCCGGTGCATTACGGTCCATCAGTACTTTGCCCGCAATAAGCCGCATGTTTATTTTTTGCGCTTCTTCAAACAATGCATTAACCGATTCGGGATACACGGCGCAAAAAACCATAGCAGTAGTTGTGCCGCTTTTCAGCAGCTGATCCATAAATCGTTTTGCAACATTTTTACAATGAAACGGATCACTGAATTTCAATTCTTCCGGAAAGGTATATGTATTCAACCAATCCAATAATTGTTCGCCGTATGAACCGATCATATCCGTTTGCACATAATGAATATGCGTATCAATAAAACCGGGTAAAATAATTCCATGCGGATAGGTTTGCACAGGAACTGCGGCGGGTAACGAACGAAGTAATTTTTGTGCAGTTCCGCATGACAGAATTTTGCCTGCATCAATAATCAGTAAACCATCTTCTATATACTGCAAACAGGTTTCTGCTGTTTCAAGAAAGGGATCGCCGGTAAGGTATACGATGGCTCCGCGTACAGCAAAACAATTTGATCCATACTCCTGCATTAATTCATTCATAGGCTAAATATACCTGTAAAAAAGATTGAACGGAATAACTTTTATCAAAAGGCCGGCAGCATGCATAATCAGTACAGAATATACTCAAATAGCACAATAAAAAACAGGTTTTCATCAAATTGTTTTTTGAAAAAGTATTTGATAGTCTGCTACTATTTGTCTGTAAAAAAAAACTACATTTAGTAAAACTTAACACTTACACCCATGAAAAAAATAACTACCATTTTATCTTTTATTTTATTCTCATCCATTTCTTTTTTAGCACAGGCGCAAACACATGATGAAATGTTTAACACGGTTTTCAAACAGGAAAAAAGAGCTTATTTTTCTGACAACATGCATCTGAAAGCAGACGAGTTCGATAAATTCTGGAATGTTTACGGATCATTTGAAACAGACCGTACAACATTAGGTGCAGAGCGTATTGACCTGCTAAAAATGTATGTTGAAAAGTATCAGACAATGACCAATACCGATGCAGACATCTTCATGAAAAAATGGCTTGCATTGGACAAAAAAGAAGATGCATTACGCGGAAAATATTATGCTAAAATGAAAAAAGAATTGGGTTCTAAAACAGCTGCACATTTTTTACAGTTAGACGATTATATTCAGACGGCAATCAAATTTGAGATTTTAGACGAACTGCCTTTTATCGGTGAATTTTCAAATTAAATATTGGTTTTAACGCAGAACATCCTGCATAGACAGGATGTTCTGCGTTAAATTTTACCTGGGCCTGTATAATATCATTGGAACGTCCAATGAATAAACAAGCTTCTAAAAATGGTTTACAAATCGTGACAGCCCGGACTACTTTTTTTGATAGCACGGATGCGTTCATCTGATTTTTTATTACGTTGGCGAATAAATAAACACGTTTTCTTCTCTGTAAAACTCCTGTATTTATAATCACATCACACAACCTTGTTGAATCAAACATACCTCTTACTTTAACAGGTGTATAATTCTCCTTATATCTTTTCCCGGTTACATATCCTGTTTGCTGGAAAATAGAGGATCACCGGAGTACACCAGGAAAAACACACAAAGGCTGCTGAGAGAACAGATCAGAACAAAAAAGAATTATTCAAATGCTCCTCGTTATTTAATCCTCTTTATGACTGTTCAACCGTCCTTTCAGATATAGAAATGCCAATACAGGAAATATCAAAAAGCAGATACTTAAAATAATGGCCCAGGGAAAATTCACTTCAGGTGTATGCGCTTCTGCCCCGTGCAGCGGTATTTCGGCAGCCTGTCCGCGGTTAATTTTCTGACTCAACTGCTTTGCGTTGGTATAACGTCTTTCCCAAAGCGGACCTGCATAACCATACTTTTTTGCCATGCTGTAAAGATCATTCACCTGATAGATATTCATACCGGTAAGTAAAGAAAGATCTGCAAGATCAAATAAAAGCTGGGCAACAATTTTATCTTCTGAATGAATAAATGTCAGCCGCTCATTCAGCTGATAAAATAAGGCTTTACGCAAGTGCTGTAATTCTGTTTTTGACAATTCCGAAGCAGGCATGGAATCTCTGCCAAAATCCGTATGCAATAAGAAATTTGTATTCATGAATTTATTACCACCGATCTTTGCTTCAAGTATCCGTATATGCAGCCATTCAGAACTATCATGTGATGCAGGATTCAACTGCACAGCTTTCTGAATCCATGTGAGGGCATTCTTATTATCGCCAAGCAGTTCGTATACCGTGCCCAGGTTTGATGCCGTGGTATACTGATCGGGTTTTGCTTTTTCGAGCTCCAGGTAACTGTTTTTAGCTTCCTCATATTTACCATTTACAACAAGAACCAATGCATAATCCGTTAAATACGTTATATCCTTTTTGGCTTTCCATAAGCTATCTAACCGCAGCAATACTTTTTCATTCTGATGAACCAGAACACTGCCTCCGGGAATCGTCAGGCTTTGATTTTCCCTGGCAATGACTGTGCCGTCGCTCAGCATGCGCATACCTTGCATGCAGGCAAATGAATAGGTAAATGAAAAAAATAACGCTGCGGCAAGACATACAACTCTTATCATGTAAGTACAAAGATTTCTAAGTAAATGAAATAATATTCAGGGGAAAATACTATTCTTATGTTAATATATTTAATTATATCGGTTATTCAAATAGTTGAAAAGAGAAAGAGAATAAATAGATTCACCGGCTTTATCGTCCAGATGTTTTCCTGTTGAAATTGAATTGTATTTCATCGCGTATCATCTCCGGACACCAACAATAAACGGTTGAATCCAGTTCGTAAATATCCGTCAATAGCCATATGAGTGCCTTATACACACAAACAAAAAAGCCTTCCCGTAGAATACAGGAAGGCTCTGAATGTATGTTAGTGAAGAGACTAAACAGCTTCTTTTTTCGTGTTTCTCAAACGCTCGTTCTCGTCAAGAAGGATCTTACGCATACGTAAAGACTTAGGCGTAACCTCGATGTATTCATCCTTCTGGATGTATTCCATCATCTCTTCTAATGAGAAGTTAATCTTCGGAGCGATCTTAGCGTTATCATCTGTACCGGATGCACGCATGTTGGTCAATTTCTTTTCGCGCTGTACGTTTACCGTGATATCGTTCTGACGGTTGTGCTCACCGATAACCATACCCTGGTAAATAACATCACCCGGTTCGATGAAGAACTTACCTCTGTCCTGTAATTTATCCAATGCGTATGCAGTAACATCACCGCTATCCATAGAGATGATAGAACCACTCACACGTTCAGGGATAGCACCTTTATAAGGCTCGTATCCGTCGAAACGGTGTGTCATAATTGCTTCACCGAATGTTGCCGTCAACACGTTTGTACGTAAACCGATGATACCACGGGAAGGTATTTTAAATTCTAAGTGTTGTAAGTCACCTTTTGGTTCCATGATCAGCAACTCACCTTTACGCTGCGTAGCCAATTCAATTACTTTACCGGAAGTTTCCTGAGGTACATCCACTACCAGTACTTCTACCGGTTCGCAACGTTTGCCATCAATTTCTTTATACAATACTTGCGGCTGACCCACTTGTAATTCATATCCTTCTCTTCTCATTGTCTCGATCAATACAGACAAGTGAAGAATACCACGGCCGAATACTAAGAATTTATCTTCAGACTCACCTGGTTGAATACGTAAAGCAAGGTTTTTCTCTAACTCTTTCATCAAACGATCTCTCAGGTGACGGGAAGTTACAAACTTACCTTCTTTACCGAAGAACGGAGAGTTGTTGATTGTGAAAAGCATACTCATGGTAGGCTCATCAACAGCGATACGTGGTAACGCTTCCGGTTTTTCAAGATCTGTGATTGTATCACCGATTTCGAAATCTTCAATACCAACTACGGCACAGATATCACCAGCTAAAACGCTTTCAACACGTACTCTGCCTAAACCTTCGAACGAGTGAAGTTCTTTGATTTTTACTTTTTTGATCGAACCATCCATTTTAGTTAATGAATACTGTCCGCCTTCTTTTAATTCGCCTCTGAATACACGACCGATTGCGATACGGCCTGTGAATGTAGAGTAATCCAATGAAGTGATCTGCATTTGAGGAATACCTTCATGCACCGGTGCAGGTGGAATGTGATCCACGATTGCATCCAGCAAAGGAATGATATCTTCTGTTTTCTTTTTCCAGTCTGTGCTCATCCAGCCACCACGGCCAGAACCGTAAAGTGTAACGAAATCAAGCTGATGCTCGTTTGCACCTAAGTTGAACATTAAGTCGAATACTTCTTCGTGTACTTCGTCCGGACGGCAGTTTTCTTTATCTACTTTGTTTACGATCAGGATCGGTTTTAAGCCCAAGCCCAATGCCTTGCTCAATACGAAACGCGTTTGAGGCATAGCGCCTTCAAATGCATCTACCAATAGCACTACACCATCAGCCATTTTCAATACACGCTCCACTTCACCACCGAAATCGGCGTGACCTGGTGTATCGATAATGTTAATTTTATGTTCTTTATAACGAATAGAAACGTTTTTAGCTAGAATTGTAATGCCTCGTTCACGTTCCTGATCGTTGTTATCCAAGATCAAGTCTTCGAATACTTGGTTCTCTCTGAAGATTTTAGACGCGTGAATGATTTTATCAACCAATGTTGTTTTACCGTGATCGACGTGTGCGATGATCGCAATATTCCTGATACTCTGCATAAATTGAATTTTATAAGGTGCAAAAGTACGGAAAAAAAGCTTAATGCGAAAAGCTTAATGCTTAAAGCTTTGAAAAAGAAGCTAAAATACATCTTCCCTGAGGCCTAAAGCCGAAAGCCTAAGGCTGAAAATGCTATTTTTAAGCTGAAAACAAGGTTTTTAAATCCCTTAAAATTAATGAAAAAGTAATATGCTTCAGGTAAGATAAAGTAGAATGCGAACCTAAAAACGTAAAAGCCTGCCTCAATTTCTTGGGGCGATGCCCCAAGTTGAACTATGTCAGCCTTTCAGGCTGAAAAGCACTCTAACCAGTACATCAAGTGAACTATTAAAGGACTCAGCCTGAAAGGCTGTAATAGCAAAACTTGGGGCATCGCCCCAAGAGTTAGCCTTCTTCCCTTTCACAACTTGGGGCGATGCCCCAAGTTAAAATATGTCAGGCTTTCAGCCTGAAAAGTGTTCTAACCGTCTTCTCATGTCTAACTTAATGTTTCGGGCTTTAGGCCTTAGGCTTTAAGCTTTGGGCTAAAATACCTTCCGCTTTAAGCCTTATTTTCTATATTTGCAGTTCATTAGATTACGATTATGACCAACAAACCATCCAGATATACCATTACCTCTGCCCTCCCGTATGCCAACGGTCCGGTCCACATCGGCCATTTGGCGGGTGTGTATGTACCCGCGGATATTTATGCGCGTTTTTTACGTTCAAAAGGAGAAAATGTATTGTTTATCGGCGGTTCAGACGAACATGGTGTACCCATTACCATCCGTGCAAAAAAAGAAGGCGTTACACCGCAGCAGGTGGTAGACAAATACCACGTACAGATCAAACAATCGTTTGAAGAACTGGGAATCTCGTTTGATATCTATTCCAGAACCTCTTCAAAGATCCATGCGGAAACGTCTTCCGAATACTTCAAAAAATTATATGAAGATGGAAAGTTCATTGAACAGACCAGCGAACAATACTACGATCCGAAAGCAGAACAATTCCTGGCAGACAGATACATCATCGGCACCTGTCCGAAGTGCGGCAACGAAAACGCATACGGCGATCAGTGCGAGAAATGCGGTTCAACCTTAAGTCCGTCTGAACTGATCAATCCGCGCTCTACACTTAGCGGTGAGAAGCCCGTAATGAAATCAACCAAACACTGGTTCCTGCCATTGGATCAATACGAACCTTGGTTGAAACAATGGATCTTAGAAGATCATAAAAACTGGAAGACCAATGTATACGGTCAATGCAAATCCTGGCTGGATCAGGGCCTGCAGCCCCGTGCCGTTACACGCGATTTAGACTGGGGTGTACCTGTACCTGTTGCCGGTGCCGAAGGCAAAGTATTGTATGTATGGTTTGATGCACCGATCGGTTACATCTCTGCAGCAAAAGATTATTTCAAAAATTCTGAAATTAAAGCCGTTCATAAGAATAATACCTGGGAAGATTTCTGGAAGAAAGACGATACCAAGCTGGTACACTTTATCGGTAAAGACAACATCGTGTTCCATTGCATCATCTTCCCTGCTATGTTAAAGGCAGAAGGAAGTTACATACTTCCGGACAACGTGCCTGCAAATGAGTTCATGAATTTAGAAGGCGATAAAATTTCTACTTCACGTAACTGGGCCGTTTGGCTGCATGAATATCTGGAAGAATTCAAAGGCAAACAGGACGTATTGCGTTATGCCTTATGTGCGAATGCTCCGGAAACAAAAGACAACGATTTTACCTGGCGGGATTTCCAGGCGCGCAACAACAATGAACTGGTTGCGATCTACGGAAACTTTGTAAACCGTGCGTTGGTATTGACACATAAATATTATGACAGCGTAATTCCTGCTTTAGGAAAGCTTGAAGCTTCGGACGAAGGTGTAATCATGATGCTGAAAGAATTTCCGGCGAAGATCGCTGCATCGATCGAGCAGTACCGTTTCCGTGAAGCACTTGGTTTCATGATGGACCTGGCACGTTTGGGAAATAAATATTTAGCCGATACCGAACCGTGGAAGATCTACAAAGAAAATCCCGAACGCGTAAAAACGATTTTACACATCGGCTTACAGATCGCAGCGAACTTAGCAATCGTTTCTGAACCCTTCATTCCGTTTACATCGGCAAAATTATTTACGATGCTAAACCTGAAAGCAAACACCTGGAACAATGCGGGCACAATCGACTTGTTAAAAGCAGGTGATCAGTTAGGCACAGCAGAGTTGTTGTTTGATAAAATTGAAGATGCAACCATTGAAGCACAGGTAAAAAAACTGGAAGATACCAAACAGGCAAACTTGCTTGCGAACGCGGAAGTAAAACCATTGAAAGAAAATGTTTCTTTTGATGACTTTGCCAAAATGGATATTCGTGTAGCAACGATCATTGCAGCAGAGAAAGTAGCGAAGACAAAAAAATTATTAAAGCTTACGCTAAAAACTGGTATCGACGAACGCACGGTAGTAAGCGGCATTGCCGAACACTTCGAACCGGAAGCGATCATCGGTCAGCAGGTATCCTTACTTGCCAACCTTGCGCCACGTGAGATTAAAGGCATCGTATCTCAGGGTATGATCTTAATGGCTGAAGATGCAGATGGTTCGTTGAAATTTGTCCAACCGGCGGCGGTGGTGAATGCGGGCAGTATGATTGGATAACGTTTAAATTCCATTCGCCGCGGCGAAAACAAACGGATAGAGATTCGCCAGCCGTTGTTGGTGTTTAGCCTGCCTGCATATATCGTTAGGAACAAATCAAACTCAGGCGTCACCAACAACTCATAGAGATTGAGCGTTTAATGCTAATAGCAAAGCCCGTGAGTGATCGCGGGCTTTTGTTTGTTTATGATAGGAATAATGCTCGCTGTTGTTGGTGTCGCGCAAGTACTAATATCTGTATAATGAACCGGAGACAACGCGTGGCCACCAACAACCGACGACTCTCATTAGTTAGCAGTAATCCGGATACGGCAAGCGGTCCTCCAACGCTCGAAGGATTTCCTTATTTCGTATGTTGTTTAAGCTTCTTTTGAATATCTGATGCATCTAAGCTTGATTTCATAATACTAACTCTAAGTATAAATTTTCCACACCATTCCGCCTTAGGCTTTAAGCTTTAAGCCTTAAGCAATTACAGCCCTTCTACTCTCCCCTTAACCTCTTCGATAAACTTCGCTCTCGTTTGATCGTTCAGGCCAGCTGTAGAGATTGGTGCGCCGATTGAAACAGTAACCGGTCCGCGTTTGATTGTAAAACCGCCGCTTGGCCAGATCTTGCCTGCGCCGGAAATCTTTACAGGAAGTATTTCAACGCCCGCTTTTTCAGCCATTACAAACGTACCCGCCTTAAACACACCGATCTTCTCATTGAGCGAACGCGTGCCTTCCGGAAACGTCATCACACTTTTACCTTCACGGATCAGCGTACCGGCATTGATCATACTCTGCAGCGCTTTATCGCGGCTGCCACGGTCAATGAAAATCATACCCATCATGTACATGTACCAGCCGATAAAAGGCACTTTCGCAATTTCTTTTTTCGCAACAAAATATACATTGAACGGCAGCACATAAAACAGGATCGGAATATCGATCACCGACTGGTGATTGGATACAACAATATAGGGTTTCTTTTCTGCAGGAATGTGTTCAAGTCCTTTCACCGTTAATTTTATTCCGGCCATCCACAATATTACCGGCGCCCATACGGTACGCGCCATCGCTACACCTAAGTGCGTAGAAAACGTAAGAATACGGACAACAATAGAAGACGTGATACAGAGAATAGACCAGATGATCATTCCCGTTAAACGGATAGCACTCATGCGAATGAATTTATATCAACAAACGGTTATTTGATTGAATAATAATCTTTCAAATATCGGTAAAAACTTCTAAAAAATAGTGATATACAAAGAAAGTTGTTTTTAAGAAATGATTATTGAGCCTATCTTGAAGTCACAATTTGCGACTTCAAGATAGGCTCAATAAAACAAAAAAGAGTGGTACTAATTAGTACCACTCTTTAAAATATTTACTCCGTTTGAAATTTGTTTTTTGTTTTCGCCGCGGCGAATGGAATTTTCTCGCGAAAAGAATTTACCGCTTTACGTGCAGATACGGATCGTATCCGTTCAACTCTTTCGGATACGCACCGGTGCCATCATACGGACGTTTCTCCGGATGACATTTACATTCCTCCGAGCACGCACCTTGCATTTTTTCACCGCATGCTTCACACATCGGCTCATGCCGGTTACACACCGGGTTCGAGCAGTTTACCATGCGGTCGCTTAAGGTACCGCATACATAACAGGTAGAAATGATGCTTGGGTTTACTTTGTTCACGTCCGCGATTACACGCCCGTCGAATACATAGCATTTCCCTTCAAAGTCTTCGCCGCCCTGTTCGATACCATATTTAATGATACCGCCATGCAGCTGGTACACATCTTCAAAGCCCTGTTCCAGTAAGAACGCGCTTGCCTTCTCACATTTGATTCCGCCTGTACAATACGTCAGCACCTTCTTCCCTTTCAGGTGATCGAGTTCTTTTATCTTCTCCGGAAAATCCCGGAAGTTTTCCATATCAATGGTAACGGCATTTTTAAACCGACCTACCTGATGTTCGTAATTGGAACGTACATCCAATACAACCACATCGTCGCGGTCTTTCATCGCCTTAAACTCAGCAGGCTCCAGATGCTTTCCCGTACGTTTTGTCGGGTCTACATGCTTCAGGGATGAGTGTACAATCTCAGGTTTTACACGCACATACAATTTCTGAAATGCATGCCCTTCGTGTGCTTCAATCTTAAACTCCAGCGCTTCAAAACGCGGATCGGCTTTTACATATTCCATGTACTGACGGCAGCCTTCTTCCGTACCGGAAACAGTACCGTTAAGACCTTCGCTCGCAATAATGATACGGCCAAGCAAACCAAGTTCAAGACATTTAAGGTGGTGTTCTTCCCGATAAGCATCCGGATCTGCTATATGGGTATAGCAGTAATAAAGGAGAATCTGATAATCTTTCATTGTATAACGTAGCTTAGTTTCAATCTAAGTGTTGATACAAAGATAAGAAAATTATGAAAAATGAAAAAATGATGGGAATCAATGAAAAATGTAGTCAAAGACTACTAAATAATAGGCCCCAGTCACTGCTACGCTAAGACTGGGGCCAGCTCATTTGTAATTTGTCTTTTGTAATTTGTTATTTGCCTTTAGGCTTTCATTGCCTGTGCCGGATTTCCGAACACCGTTTCTTTATCCTTCACCGGTGCAATCACTACAGATCCAGCACCTACACGAGCATTTTTACCGATCGTAATTCCGCCAATGATAACTGCGCCGGTACCGATAAACGCACCTTTCTCAATCTTAGCACCGGCATTAATAATGGCGCCGGCACCGATCTGTACAAAATCTTCTACTACGGCTTCAAAGTCAATGATGGCTCCGGTGTGAATCAGGCAGTGACTGCCTACTTCTGCATTGGAACTGATCACCGCAGCGCCGTTAATAAAATTACCATGGCCGATAGAAGCGGAGTGCGCGATTGATGCAGTAGAATGGATCGCGTTCACAGCCTGTGTCTGCCTGCGTTCATGCAGCATCTTAGTCAAACCTTCGCGCAGCTTTGGTTCGTCGCTTGCAATAAATGCATCACAGCTCGCACCGATTAATTTCAGATAGGTATCATCATCTGTTGAACCCAATACCGTTACATTATTTATTTCAGTTCCGTGTAATGCCTTTGTATCGTCCAGGAAGCCATACGCTACCATCCCATTGCTTTCAAATATTTCCAAGGCAGCTTTTCCTAAGGAAGAAGCGCCGAAAATAATTACTGCATCTTTCTTTTCCATATCTATTCTTTTCACAAATTTACCTGCAATTTATTAAAACTATCCCTTGTTTCATATCTGCATACAGGATATAAGATAAAAACTATTTTATAAGCTATATATTTAATTGATGCATCCCGACAGACATATGTACATTGTAATCAGCTGCTGGCTTTTGATAAATGGAATAGTATTCTATTTCTTAGGAATCAAATACGCTATTGACACCACACGCTTTGAGGCCGAAGCAGATGCGTGGCTAAACGGAAACATTGAAGCCAGTTACTTGCTGTGGTATTCCGGATACACGGTATTTCTGTCGTTATCAAAACTCGTCTTTCATTCCATTTATCCAACGATCGTTTTTCAATACGTATTTTCCCTTACCGCAACGGTATTCTTTTATCGGGGCCTTGCTACATTATTAAAAAATAAAGAGGCAGCCTTTATTGCAACGCTCCTCGTAATAATGTATGTACCCATTCAGCAATGGAATACGTGTCTGCTCACCGAATCCGTTTTCATTAGTGTGATCCTCTTATTTGTCTGGGCATTTTCACTTGAAAAAACATCTCATAAATGGTTTATGCTTTTTTCACTTGCTGCATTGGCAGCGCTTACACGCCCTAATGGGGGAATTGTATTACTTACCTGCTGTTGTATGTATGGCATGCAATTTTTCCGTCAGGCTAAAAAATTATGGTTGTTTTTTATAACAGGCGCGGCAATCATATTGTTTCTGTTAAACAGCTTTACTGATACTTTTTATCAGTTCCTGCTTGATTCCTTTAATAAAGGAGAAATTATTTGCGGCTATGATCAGTGGACCACATCTGCTGGAATGTGCATCGCAGATGATCCGTCAAGCGGAAGTATTGCTAAAATAGTGCATCTGGTCTTTTCTAACCCGGCAAAAAGTATGGAGCTTTTTACGGGCCGCTTTGCCGCTTTATGGATGGATGTGCGGAGTTATTACAGCTTACCGCATAATGTGTATATAGTTTTGTATCTATTGCCGGCCTATGTAATGGCAATCATCGGGTTCATTCAATATAAAAATGCATTTGCGGAACTGGCACTGGCTACGCTGCTTTATGGCGGTATAAATTCTATGCTGGTTATGCTTACCTATGCCGATTGGGATGGCAGGTTTCTTGCTCCACTCCTGCCAGTGGTATTTATCTGGGCGGGACTTGGTAGTTATTTTTCGATCCGGTTTTTAAAACGTAAATACAGTATTGTATAACCAATACCTGAATATTTTAACAGTATATATACATAAAACGGTAAATAGAAAATCCGGTAACGGCTAAAGCTCCCGATATTCGGTGATGCAAGAATTAATAAAGCGCCGGCAAATAAGACAAATACCAACGTCAGTATTTCAATCTTTGATATCGTTATTTTTTTTGCAGCAACATTATACAGCAGCATACAAAACAAGCCCACGAACAGATAACTTTCAAGAGCAGCTACCAATGAGGTAACATTATGTATTTGCCACGGAAAGGGACTAAAAAAAGCATACAGCATAGCCTTTGGATAATTCAGTATAATTGAATTCCAGCTCATATCCAGATCAAACGGTATGCACGCGTATGCATCTACAAATTTTGTACAGGTAAGTGTGTAACTGATATAAATAACTTCCGGTAAAACATTCCATTGTAAAGCAGGATGCAGATGGCCCAGGCCTATCACAAGAAGTACAAATACTATTGCAGTGATCAATATGGATGTGCTGTTTATTTTTATAAACGTACCGGCACAATAAATAAAGCATACAAGTAAAAATACTGCTACCAGATAATATTTAATATACCAGACCAGTAAAATGAATCCGATAAAAAAAACAATGTACAATACATTTTTTCCTTTTGATTGAATGATGTGATGCAGTAAATAATACAGGAAGAACAATACCGGAATTACAAAGGCTTCTTTTAATACACCAACTGTCCAGATTGTAAAGGAAGGCACACACAAAACAAGTAGCCATATAGTAAACGTTTTTTCATTTCTGACCAGCCGGAGAAACGGCATAAAACAAAGCGTACCAAAAAGTGTAAGCCAGGCTCCCAATAAATAATAATCAGCTGCAGAAAGTAAAAAGAACGGACTTAATATTTTCAGGAAAAAAGCTACCCGTACCTCTTCTGACAGATATGCCTGCAGCCAGCTGCTTACATGCAGATCAGAATAATTGCCTTGCAGGAATATAAGCAGATCAGACGGATGCGTTTTAAAATCCTGAAACAACTCAACCAGTGCTGTATGATAAAATACCGCATCTAATTGATTTTGATAAACGGTATAAAACAATATCGATTGAATACAAAAAAAAACAAACCGGTAACTTATCAGAAATAAAAAGCTCTTGCGCATATCAACAGCAATCTGCCTGTATGATACAAAACAAATCAGACCCAATAAAAAACTACTTAACAACAGCAGAAACAGATGCATTACGTAAGATAGAAAATCCAATACTACAAGATAAACATTTTTTATGAGTACAATACATCTTGTATAATTCCAGTCCGCTTTGACTATCAAAACCTGTATCCATTCGGATGCCCAGTTCTTTCCATACCCGGGTGATTGCATTATCTTCTGCCTGAATGGTATCCAGCATTTCAAATACCTGTTCCCAGGTCGTTTCATTTTTATAATACCGTGCATGCAATACCAGAAATGGGATATAAGCATTAAGCAGAAACGTATTTGCAAACGTTTTGCCGATGTGCTTTGGTGCTGGTTTAGAGAGCACATCAAACCGGTAATGATTCAGCCAGTAATCTGATAAGGAAACATTCAGAAAATCTTCTGCATATTTAACAGACGTTATCGAACTGAAAGATGCATACCAGTCTGTATTTGAGAAAAGAGCTGCAAGCTGTGCCAGGCGTATGGTTGGGAAATTCACCGGACGGGTACGGAGAAACTTCCACTCAGAACTATCAATCGTACACGTTACTGTTTGCGTACGTTGCAGATACGTATATTCCTTTTTCAGTGCAGCAGGGAAATCATCTGCCCAGTCTTTTTCAAGCATACCTGAACAACCAAAAAATAATGCTTCTATCGATTTGGGTGCATAAGATAAACGATCCAGTTTATTAAAATCCATCTGCTGCGCCATACGTTCAAATAAATAATCGTTCAAACCGGTACCAAATGATTTGAAAATTAATCTTCCGGCAATCATTTTCCAGTTCGGCTGATCCGTTAATAATTGAAACAGTCCATCTGTTTTACGCTCAAGCCGCTCAATCAGCACACGTTGTTTCATTTGTTCCATAACAATGGCTGGTATTTCATGAATAGCATGCGCGCAGGGAACAGTTTTTTTTTCTTCCATCAGATATCCATAAGTTTCCAGATGCATTGTATGAATGCGGTCCTTTAGCTCAAGTACCGGTATACATGACCCGTCTGCACGGGTAATATCAATGTCTGCCTCATACACCACATGCAGAATAACCGATTCATAGGCAGGATTGTGCTGATGTTTGTGTTTGTACCAATCAGAAGCCTTCGTATGTATCTCCACATCGCCGGCCCACTCAATACCATCAATACATAATTTTGCCAGACTGAAATCCGGACCGGCATGCACATTCAATGTTCCGGTATGTTTAATAATGATTGGCTCACCTGTTGTTGTGTGTAACGACTCAACTGAAAATAACAGGTGCTGCCAAAGCACCCATAAAAGTTCTTCATTAACCATAGCTATATAAAAAGTTTAAATAAAAAATCCCCGTACAATATTACATTAATTTTGTATATTCAGTAAAGAACTTTTTAAAAAGCTATGAAACAAACCGTATTATTCCGTATAACCCTTCTATTGGTATTTGTCTTTTTATTGGTCGTGGGAATGATTTATGCGAAAGCATTTCTTGTGCCTGTATTTTTTGCAGGCCTGCTATCTTTACTACTGCTGCCTGTATCAAAAAAAATTCAGAAATTCATTCCGAATGAGGTATGCTCCATCATTTTATCGCTGGTGCTTTTTCTGATTATAATCTGCAGCGTCAGTTATTTTATCTCCACACAGGTTTCTAACATCATTTCAGATTATGATATGATTGAAAGCAAGATAAAAACAAAAGCACATGCCTTGCAGGCAACAGTGAATGAGTATACAGGCATGGATGAAAAGGAACAGGAAGCCTGGTTTGATAAAGAGTCTGAACAGTTATTAAAATCGGGTTTCCAGAAAGGCACAACCCTTTTGGTTGGAGTAGGTAACTTTGTATTCGGCCTTACACTTGTAATGATCTATACCTTCTTCCTGCAGCTTTACAGAGGAAAGATCAAATTGTTTATTTTATCGCTGATTGATGAACAACAACATGAAAAAGCATTATCGATACTGAACAAAGTACAATCACTGGTTATGCATTATATAACCGGCCTGTGTATTGCCTTATCAATTATTGGTGTGATGAATGCGGTTGGTTTAACACTTTTAGGTATTGAACATGGTATTTTCTTAGGCTTACTGGCAGGTTTTTTAAATATCATTCCTTACATCGGTTCTTTTGTTGGTGCAGGCTTACCGATGATCATGGCATTGATCTATAAAGATTCGCTTTGGTATCCGGTCGGTGTATTGGCCATTTTTATGTTCAACCAGTTTATTGATAACAATATTACTACACCAAATGTAGTTGGTGGTTATGTGCGCCTCAATTCGCTTGCAACTATTTTCATTGTTATTATTGGCGGTATGATCTGGGGAGTTGCAGGTATGGTTTTATTCATCCCGCTGTTAGGCATTTTCAAAATCTTCTGTGATCATATTGAAGCGCTGAAACCGCTAAGTATTCTGCTGAGTGATGATGAAAGTGAAGAAGAGAGTTTCTTCACTAAAACGTTTAAAAAAATAAAAATGAAATTATTTAAAAAGAAGATTACCAGCTAAGGTAATCTTCTAAATATGTTTTCATTTCCTGCTGCATCTGCTTTGCTTCTGCTTTTGCAGCTGCTGCAAACGTTTCATCGTTTGCAGCATATAGAATACTTCTTGACGCGTTTACCAGTAAGCCGCATGAACTGTTCAATCCAAACTGAGAAACCTCCTGTAAGTTCCCTCCCTGCGCACCAACACCGGGAACCAATAAAAAATGATCCGGAACAATCGTACGGATTTCTTTGAAATACGAAGCTTTTGTTGCTCCTACTACAAACATCAGGTTTTCATCACTTCCCCAAGCCGCGCATTTCTTAAGCACTTCTTTATAAAGCGGTTGATTTGTATCGCTTAATGAAAGCTGCTGAAAATCTTTGCTGCCTGCATTCGACGTCAGAGCCAATACAATAGCCCATTTATCTTTAAACGCCAGAAAAGGAGTAACCGAATCTTCTCCCATATACGGTGCTACCGTTACAGAATCAAACGGTAACTGTTCAAAGAATGCTTTTGCATACATGGTAGCAGTATTACCGATATCACCTCTTTTTGCATCTGCAATGGTAAATACATCTTTCGGCATCCATTCCAGTGTTTTCTCTAACGACTCCCATCCTGCCTTGCCAAGCGATTCATAAAATGCCAGGTTTGGTTTATAGGCAACCGCATAATCAATGGTTGCATCAATAATGTATTTATTGAATTCAAAGATCGGATCTTTAGCTTTTAATAGATGCGCAGGTATTTTTGTAGTATCTGTATCCAGACCCACACACAGGTAGGACTTCTTATGCTTAATGCTTGTTACTAAATCTGCTTTGTTCATGATTATTTTTTAATTAGCGCAGATCTATTACTTCTACTCCCGGATATTTTGATTTATCAAACGTGAAAGGTGTATCGTCTGAAATGGTGTTGGGGGTAAATGTTTTAATAGTATAATCGTAGATGTTTCCGTTCTTCTCAAATAACTTCCAGTTCTTGATTGATTTGTCAAGTTTATTGATCTCCAGTTTAATCTTGAAAAATCTGTTTTTTCTGTCTTCCGGTACCAGTTCAATCATCTGGTATGTTTTGCCTGCTTCAACGCGATCACCAATATACGTATACTTGTATCCCTTCTTGTACATGGTATAAATCTTTGTTGGCGAAATATCATCATCGGCAGGATCGTATGTAGAGATATTTACTTCGTTTGCCTCCTGCATGTAGTTCCATACCGTTGTTCCATTATTGATGATTTCCATTTTAGGAAGCTTGATCTTATACTTGCCGCCACGTACCATCAGTTCACCATTGGCAACCTCATTTATGCTTGCAGATGCATTCTTCAATGTATAGGTAAAAGTTGCTTTGAATGAAGAATACGTTTTAAATTTATTACTCATTTCATCTAATATGGTCAGGGCTTTAGGATCATATTGTCCGAAGGCCGCAATCACAATAAAAAATACAGGCAATAAAATCAGAATTATTTTTTTCATGGTATTTAGTATTCGTGTTATTATAAATTATTTTTTAACGTTGATCCAGGCTCTTCAAATGAAATTCCAGCGAGTATTCATCTTTTATTAATACTTCCCGTGCCTTACTTCCTTCAAACTGGCCAACAATTCCCGCAGCTTCCAGCTGATCGATGAGTCGGCCGGCACGGTTATAACCAAGCTTTAATTTGCGCTGCAGCAAAGAAGTACTTCCCTGCTGATGCATGACAAGTATTTTAGCGGCTTCTTCAAATAACGGGTCCTTTTCGGAGAAATTGAAGTCACTTTTATCCTGCCCGGTTTCATCGTCGGAGAACTCAGGCAATTTGTATGCCATTTCATAACCACGCTGAGAACCAATAAATTCACAAATGCGCTCTACCTCAGCAGTATCTAAAAACGCACATTGCAGACGTACCATGTCTCCGTGGGCAAATAACATATCTCCTTTACCGATCAACTGGTCTGCACCACCTGCATCCAGAATGGTACGTGAATCAATTTTAGAAGATACTTTAAAGGACAAACGTGCCGGGAAGTTGGCTTTAATAATACCTGTAATAACGTTTACAGAAGGCCGTTGTGTTGCAACAACCAAGTGTATACCAATGGCACGGGCCAGCTGAGCCAGACGGGCAATGGGCGTCTCCACTTCCTTACCTGCCGTCATCATTAAGTCAGCAAGCTCATCAATAACAAGAACGATGTACGGTAAGAAACGATGGCCGTTATTCGGATTCAGTTTACGTTCTACAAACTTCTTATTGTATTCGCGGATATTCCGTACCTGTGCATCTTTTAATAAGTCATAACGCAGATCCATTTCAACACATAAAGAATTCAGTGTATGAATTACTTTTTTTGTATCGGTAATAATAGCATCGCCGCCATCGGGAAGTTTTGCTAAGAAATGGCGTTCAATTTTATTGAAAAGGGTTAATTCTACTTTTTTCGGATCAACCAATACCAGCTTCAACTGCGACGGGTGTTTCTTATAAAGTAACGACGCCAGCAATACGTTTAAGCCGACAGATTTACCCTGGCCCGTTGCACCGGCAATAAGCAAATGCGGCAGTTCCGCTAAGTCTACTACGAATACTTCATTCGAAACAGTCTTACCAAATACAACGGGCAATTCCTTATCTGATTTCATGAACTTCTCTGTAGATAATACAGAACGCATGGAAACCATTTCTTTATTTTTATTCGGCACTTCAATACCAATGGTTCCTTTACCTGGTATTGGTGCGATAATACGAATACCTAAAGCAGATAAACTTAATGCAATATCATCTTCCAGGTTTTTAATCTTCGAGATACGAATACCAACTTCAGGAACAATTTCATACAACGTTACAGTAGGCCCGATCGTTGCTTTGATACTTGCAATACCAATGTTGTAATGCGAAAGTGTTTCTACGATCTTATCTTTATTGGCACTTAATTCTTCTTTTGAAACCTGAACAACTTTGCTTGCATCATATTCATTCAGCAAATCGAATGTAGGGTATTTATAAGAAGATAAATCAAGCGTTGGATCATAATTAAAGCTTTCTAAATTTTCAGGAAGATCTTCTGCTTCCTGATCACCGCCTTTTTCAACAACCAGCGCCAGTTCATCATCTGTTCCGGTACTTGCTGCAACTACCGGCTCCACCATCGGTTCAATAATTGGTGTTTCAATCTGAAGTTCAGAAGGACCTTTAACAGCAACAGGTTCTTTGCGCTCGATTACCCATTCTTCTTCCTCTTCTTCCGTTTCTTCTTCTTCCAGCTCCTCTTCTTCCAGCTCCTCTATTTCTTCTTCTTCAAGTTCTTCTATTTCTTCTTCCCCTTCTTCGGCCAATTCCTCTTCTTCCTCTTCCTCTGTTTCATTAACCGCAAGTCCATTGACTTCTTCTACTTCATCAATATTCTGTGCACCGAACAACGGCATTTTTGTTATGTTGAAAAAATAGATCATGAATGCCAGCATAAAAAACAATAACAGGAAAGGTGTACCCCATCCGATGATATTATCCAGATATTCTGCCATGTCGTAACCGATACCACCGCTTAGAAAAGACAAATAGGTATCGTTTTTAAATGTCAGTACTACAAACCCCAGCGTGGAACTGATCCACAACAGGAAAAAGAATGTGCTTTTGATTAACGTGGAAATATTAATCGGAGACGATTGGTATACGATTTTGTAGCCTGCAAAAAAGAAGATAGGCAGGAACAGGTACGATGCCATACCAAACCATTTGTAAATAAATATATAGGATAACGCAGCACCTACAATGCCCAGTAAATTATCAACTTCTTTTCCCGATTCCTGCACGCTGGTATTCCATAACGCTTCTACGATACTTTGATCATTGCGTCCGCTGAATAAAAACGATGTAAATGCAATCAGTAAGGCAAAGGAAAAAAGCATGATAAACATTCCCGATACCAGATGAAAGCGGCGGTCTTTAAAGAATGTTATAATTGCAGAAGGACCTTTTTCCGTTTCCTCAGGCTGAGGATCGGCTTTGGCAGCTTTCTTTGATGCAGATGCTGTATTTGTTCTATTATTTTTCTTCGGAAGAGGCGTATTATCAGCCTTATAGGTATTCTCAGCCATATTTGCGTTATAACCCTTAAAGTTAACTAAATAATATGTTAGTTGCTAGTTATCAGGTACGCGTTACCAGGCCGGACAAGTAAACTTTTTATTACTAAAATCAAGTATAAAGTACTGAGTACAAAGTACAAATAATTTTCTTTAGCAAAATCTAACTTCTTTACCATTTCATTCTATCACAAAAAACAGTTTAATTACCATTTTTTGTACTTTGTACTCAGTACTTTATATTTCTTAAAATTTCCTTATTGATCGCTCCCACTAATGCCGGGCCTTCGTAAATAAAACCGGAATATAACTGAATCAGCGAAGCGCCTGCTTCCAGTTTTTCCAGTGCATCTTTCGGTGAATGAATTCCACCAACACCAATCACCGGAATACTACCGTTTGATTTTTTTACAAGATACCGGATTACTTCTGTAGACCTTACCGTTAATGGTTTGCCGCTTAAACCACCCATTCCGATTTTTTCTACCTTTTCTTTTTCCGTTGTTAAACCATCTCTGGAAATGGTTGTATTGGTTGCAATGATACCGCTAAGTTTTGTTTCGGTAATTATTTCAACGATGTCATCTAATTGTTCGTTCGTCAAGTCGGGTGCTATTTTCAACAGAATTGGTTTCGGAACGCTTTTCTGATTATTAACTTCCTGTAACCGGTTTAACAATTCCGTTAACGGTCCTTTTTCCTGCAAGGCACGTAAACCGGGTGTATTGGGCGAACTTACATTTACAACAAAGTAATCTACACAATCAAACAATTCATTAAACGCTTTGATATAATCATTTAACGCTTCTTCATTTGGTGTCACTTTATTTTTACCAATATTACCTCCAATCAACACCCTGGATTTGCGCTTACGCAGGCGCGCAGCTACTTCTTTCATACCGCCATTGTTGAATCCCATGCGGTTGATGATCGCTTTATCTTCCGGCAAACGGAACAGACGTGGCTTATCATTTCCTGCCTGCGGTACCGGTGTTACTGTACCGATCTCAATAAACCCAAAGCCAAGCGATGAAAACTCATCTACAATTTTAGCATCTTTATCAAAGCCTGCTGCTAAACCAACCGGATTGGGAAATGTGATACCAAATACGGTACGCTCTAATCGTTTATCTTGTACGGCATATATTGAACGGAAAATGCTGCTTACGCCCGGAATTTTGAATAAGATTTTTAATCCCGTAAAGGTAATGTGATGCGCGCGTTCAGGTGTAAAACAGAACAGAATGGGTTTTATAAGAAGTTTATACAAGATCGTATCGTTTAAATGCGTTCGTAAAAATACGGAAAGACACATTGAGAAGGAAAGAATTGTGGAAAACTGTAGGGGCGAATCGCATTCGCCCGGTTGGACAGCCCTAAAGGCTGCCGGTGCGAATGCAATTCGTTGACGGGGACGAATGTAATTCCGTTGACGGGGGCAATGCAATTCTGTTGTACAGGGGGCGAATGCAATTCGTTGACAGCGGCGAATGCATTACCTGTTGACGGGGGCGAATGTATTACCTGTTGAAGGGGGCAATGCATTACCTGTTGAAGGGGGGCGAATGTATTACCTGTGGAAGGGGGCGAATGCAATACCTGTTGACGGGGGCGAATGCAATTCGCCCCTACGAACGGGGGTGGAAATCTTTGATGATCTGTTGCAGATAATCCCGGTCCAGATGGGTATAAATTTCTGTGGTCGTAATCGATTCGTGGCCCAACATTTCCTGCACGGCACGCAAATCTGCCCCACCTTCAATTAAATGGGTGGCAAAAGAATGTCTGAATGTATGGGGACTTACTGTTTTTTTCAGTCCGATTTTGACTGCTAAATTTTTGATGATGGTAAATACCATTACCCGGCTAAGCTTATTTCCCCTGCGATTTAAAAACACATAGTTTTCTGCACCTTTTACAATGTCCAGATGGCACCGCACTTCGTTACGATACATTCCAATGTATTTACGCGCATCACGACCAATAGGCACAAGGCGTTCCTTATTTCCTTTTCCCAAAACTTTCACAAAACCATCGTCAAAAAACAGGTTTGAAATTTTCAGGTCTGTCAGTTCCGATACTCGAAGTCCGCAGCTGTATAACGTTTCAAGCATGGCCCTGTTGCGCATGCCTTCTGGTGTTGAAAGATCTATTGCCAGCAGAATCTGTTCTATCTCCGGAAAAGATAACGTATCCGGAAGCTTTCGCCCAAGCTTGGGACTGTCAATCAAAGAAGAAGGATCTTCATCCCTGATTTCTTCCATTAACAAAAATCTGAAAAAAGATTTGATACCGGATAAGATGCGTGCCTGTGAATACGCCGACATACCAAGCTCTGTAATGTATTCCAGAAAAAGCTGAATATGCTTACCCTTTACCTGTAAGGGACCGACAGATGGCTCTGTCAGTTCAAGAAACTGCATGAATTTTATCACATCATGTTCATACGCCTCAACCGAATTACCGGATAATGAACGCTCAAGTTTTAAATAATCTCTAAACTGACGGATCAGGATTTTCCAATTCATGGTGTAAAGTTAATGCAGGCAGCTAACAAAGTGTAATTGTAAGGGATATTAATTTCGCTAACAACTTAAGTGTAACGTTTAGAGTGTAACGTTTAACTGTTATGCTTAACCATCCCCGAGGTTGATTATGTGGTCTGCCCTATGACTTTACACTATACACTTTGCACTATACACTTTTAATGGCTTATATTTGTACCATGAAAATACTTATACTCAACGGCCCGAATTTAAATCTGCTTGGTAAAAGAGAGCCGGGTATATACGGTGCTGCATCAGCAGAAGATATTTACAACGATCTGAAAAAAGCCTATCCGGCTATTTCATTTTCGTATTTCCAATCCAATGTTGAAGGTGAACTGGTAAATAAATTACACGAAGTTGGTTTTGATTACGACGGTATTGTTTTTAATGCAGGTGCCTACACACATACATCTATTGCTATTGCCGACGCTGTAGCAGGTATTAAAACACCTGTGATCGAAGTTCATATTTCCAATGTATATGCACGCGAAGAATACCGCCATAAAAGCCTGATGGCTAAAAATTGTATGGGTATTATTACCGGCTTTGGAATGAAAAGCTATGCGTTAGCTGTACATCACTTTTCAACGTTATAAACATGTTAAATTTTTATCCCGGTCCTTCCAAACTGCACGCAAATATTGACCTGCACCTGCAGCAAGCAATAACATCCGGCATACTGAGCATGAATCACAGAAGTATGGATTTTATGCAGTTGTATCAACAGGTCCAGGAAAATTTTGAACAGTTTTATGATCTGCCCAAAGATTATAAAGTCTATTTCACATCCGCTGCAACGGAATGCTGGACAATTCTTGCACAATCATTTCCGAACCGTTCTTTCCTGCATTTGTACAACGGTTCGTTTGGCAAAAAATGGATGGAAGTTTCCAAACAACTGGAAGTTGAACATACGTCTGTTGTTTTTGACATTCATGGAGAACTTCCGGTAACAGAAATCAATCCCGATACTGCTGCAGAAATTGTTTGTACTACGTTAGTAGAAACTTCTAACGGAACATTTTTATCAAAAGATATTCAGGCAGCCGTGCGTGAAACATTTTCAGACGCATTGATCGCTGTTGATGCAACCTCAGCATTGGCAGGCCTTTCCGTTACCTGGGAACATGCAGACATTTGGTTTGCATCTGTACAAAAATGTTTTGGATTACCTTCCGGCTTGGGCATATTAATTCTGTCCCCTACCGCACAACACACGGTTGAATTCAGGAGCAAAGATATTCACTACAATTCGCTGAAACGTATTGTTGAAAACGGCGCGTCTTTTCAAACAACACATACACCTAATATTTTGGGTATTTATTTATTAGCTCAACGGCTAAAAGAAATCGATGTCACTGAATTTTTCAACCGTAATGAACGCATGAATTATTTATACAATCATTTTTCTTCTCATCCATCGTTACAGCCGCTCATAATTGAAAAAAGCGTACAATCCGCTACGGTATTGACATTAAAAGGTGATGAAGAATATATCAAGCAAGTAAAAAAATCATTAAAGGCACAGGATATTATTATTGGTAGCGGTTATGGTGTCTGGAAAGAAAACACCATACGGCTTGCAAATTTCCCGGCACATACGGATGAAGATTTTAAAAAGCTGCTGCTGGTTATTTAATTATTTAACCTATAAAGTTTTTAAAAACCTTATAGGTTAAGATAAAAAGCTCTTAACACTTCGACAAACTGCGCGGTGTACTGTTTGTCGGCACTCCTTATAATAAAATTTTGTGTTTCATGATCCATGTGTTCCGTATCTTTCCTCAGATGCAGCACGTAGCGAATTAATTTTGTTTCGTTATCATACATTTCCTGAAAACGTTTCACGTTCAAACCTACCCGATTGGCAGCCTGAAAAAAATTAACTTCTTCGTAGATACTGATCAGTAAATACGCATCGCCAGACTGCTTTAACATAAAGCTGACAACCTGTATTAATTCATCAATCAGTAAATGTGACTGATGTAAAGCCATGTCTTTTGACGTATTGCCTGTCTTTAGTGATGCCGAAAAAAATGGCGGATTACAGACAATCAGATCGTATTGTTTAGTAGTGAATTTAAAATAATCCTGAATAGAACACGTATGTACATGTAATCGCTCATTCCACGGACTGTTAAAAAAATTATCTGTTGCCTGCTGTGCCGCATCTTTGTTCAATTCTACCGCATCAATATCCGCATTGCTGCGTTGCGCCAGCATCAGCGCCAACAATCCGGTGCCTGTACCAATATCTAAAATAGTATATGTTGAAGTAGTTACCGGAACCGTAGCACCAAATACACAGGAATCGGTACAGACTTTCATAGCGGTCTTATCCTGCTGTACTGTAAACTGTTTGAATTGAAACCAGGAATTTGACATGCCGGACTAAGACAAATGATTTTTATTCAACATACCATTTTCTGTTTCATAACCAAAATCAATCTGCTTGTTGGGGCCATCTGCAGCCTGCGTGGCAAGTACATCGCAGCGTTCATTTTCTATATTACCCGCATGACCCCGTACCCATTGAAACCGTATTTTATGTTTACTTGAAACATATAAATAACGTCTCCATAAGTCTTCGTTTTTTTTATCTTTAAAATTCTTTTTTACCCAACCCATCAGCCAGCCTTTTTCTACCGAATCAATCACATATTTAGAGTCTGAGTAGATCAGCACGTCATGCCCCGGATCTTTTAATGCTTCCAGCCCGGTAATTACAGCCAGAAGCTCCATACGGTTATTTGTGGTCATACGAAAGCCTCCGCTGATTTCTTTGCGGTGCTGCTTATATAATAATACTACACCAAAACCTCCCGGACCAGGATTGCCGCGCGATGAACCATCTGTATAAAGAGTAATCATGGTACGAAGGTAAGAAAAGTGCAGAGTTAAAAGTGTACGTGTAATTCGTTTTTTATGTATTCAGAAGTGTCTGTACAATTTCAGGATTATTCATTGCGCTCGTTAAATACAACTCCAAAGGCTGTAAGCTTTTGTAAGATAGGACCGTATAATTCTTTTGTAACAGGTATTACAACTCCGCGCAATGAAATACGATTGTGCAGAAATAAGTCGATCGCAATGGCAAGCGGTAAACCCACTGTCTTTGCCATAGCTGTGCGTTCTGCATCTTCCCCATCAACAACCAGACTGCTTTGTATGACATGTTTTTTTCCGTCTGCGTTGTATTTGATCCGGTGAATCATGACAATCCGGTCTTTATCTGCGGGCAGCATCTTCCATTTCTGTTCAATAATGGTTTGAAGAATCTGTGCAGCTGTACCAGCGCCCGTATAGATAGGGGTTTCGTTAAATAGCCCAAGTGCCTGAATGTATTTCAGCGCATCTGCATTGTTTGCACACCGGCCCGGTAACTCTTTCTCTAATACGGCATCGTCAACAGACAACATGTTTTTAAGAAAAGATCTTCCCGTGCGTGCAGGATCTTCCGGCAGCATGTTGGTATCGTCTGTAAGGCCCAGCTGAATAAGGCAATTCCAGCCAAAACAATAACCGGGATACCGTAATGTACCGCGCACAAACGTTCCGGCCTGCTCTAACGCATATAAACTGCGGTAGTTCAGCGAATCACGGTTCGGATAGCCTTCATATATTTGCTCTCCGGAAAGTTTCCAGGAAGAGGGTTGCATAAATAACTTGTTGTATGGAACAGACTGGATCGTTCCATCTTTCAGATATTGTGCAGGATTTCCCTGTCCGGCCAGGACCACATTACGAGGGTTCCAGGACACTTTATAGTTCCAGGGCGGATTTGTATAAGACGGATGTACAAGGCCTCCTGTAAAAGACTCAAACGATGTAATAGCTGCACCTCCTGATTTAAGTGTATCAATAAGTGAAAGCGCAGACATGTGATCAATGCCCGGATCAAGGCCGCATTCCATTAAAAAAAGCAGGTCGCGCTTTTTAGCCTCTTCATGTAATGCTTTTATTTCCGGGCTTACATACGATGCCGTAAAAAAATGTTTGTTCTGCTGTATACACAACTCTGCAACCATCAAGTGAAAAGCAGGCGGCAGCATAGATACAACCAGATCAGTGTCCCGGATACATGTTGCAATAGATTGCGGATTGATTTCAGACTGCATAAAATGTATGGCTGGAAATTCCTGCTGGCGGTTATCAATCAGTGCTTGCTGAAGATCAATTGCTTTTACCCGAATACCTGCCGGAATCAACACATCGTGCAGATATTTTAACAGATAATAGGTGGAGCGGCCAACACCGAGAATAAGGATTTGTTGCATACTTAAAGATAGAAAGTTTTATATTGTACGTTTTAAAAATTTAATCGTTTTGCCTGTAAGATTGAAATGTATCTGAATACATGGATCACACACACATTCTGTAAAAAGGATTCTTCAACAATAAAAAATAATCAAAAAAAAACCCTGACCGTTAGATCAGGGTTTTAATACTATTATAGAGCGGTTAATTACTTAACAACTACTAATTCAGTTTTAGCAGGCGTACCATCTAAAACGTACGTAACAGTATACATACCTTTAGCTAAAGAAGCTGTTTCGAATGCAGCAGAACCGTTAGCAGCAGATTTAGTAGCAATTTGCTTACCCATCATGTCAGATAAGATGATTGTTACGTTTGAATTGTTTTTCAAAGAAACTTCAGCTGTGAAAGCTTCAGTAGCCGGGTTAGGGAATACTTTTGTAGATTCAATGTTAGCCGCTGCAGAAGTTGTAGAAGTAACAATACCAGTTTTGTCTTTGCTAATCCATATATCAGTTATAGAGAAAGTTACTGATCCAGCACCGTTGTTTAACCCAGCGTTATTTACTGAGAATCCAATTTTGAAAAGAGAATCAGCAAAAGCTGCAGTCATATAGTGACCTGCTTTGTTGATTGGATCTCCATAAGCACCAATTGTGTTGCTGAAAGCAGACAATGGAATGCTGATTGTTTCATAGTTTCCACCTGGAGTTCCTGTTGCACGGTTAATAATATAACCCTGAACGTTAGCTGAATCTTTAGATTCTAATTGAACTTTAATGATTGGACCAGGGCTAGCACTTTTAATTTTAATATTGAAGAAATAATTAGCTAAAGATCCGCCTGAACCAGTAACGTTTGTTCCCCATGGCTGACCAACTTCTGGTTCGCTGTATGAACCACCACCAAAACCACCAACATAATATCCACCAACACCAGCAACTTGTGCTGAACGAGAACCTGTTGCTGTGATTGTTTGAACACCGCCAACAGTAACTGTATCAACAAACAATCCACCGTTTATAGCTGGAGGATTAGCTACGTTCGGATCGTTCGGATCAGAATCAGGAACACCAAAATTGTACGGTACACCAGTAATAGCAGAAGTACCAGTAGTTGAATTCCAAAGTACAATTTGATTTTGTGCGCTAGCAGTCATTACAGCTGCAAGCATTGATAAAGAAAGTAAAACTTTTTTCATACTAGTTTGAATTTATTTGTTTATTTAATTGTTGTCAATCCTATTTCAAATATAAAAATTTTCTGTCTATAATCCACTTTTCTATCAATAATATTCCACATTTTTTATTCAAAGTTGAAAAATAATGAAATCGTATTAGAAGACAGGCGTGATAAACTTGAACTATAGACATTTGGGTCATTATTTAAGAGATTTAATAAGCCATGTGAATAGCGTATTTCAGGAGAGAACTTAAATAACGGGCAATAAATATCCATCCCTACTCCCATATCCAGGCACAAATCAAACCCATTTGTCCGCAGATCTGTTGACTTCCGTTGTTTTTTCTTTGCGCCGGCTTCAATAGACGCTTTAAAACCACCGGTTACATAAAGCCTTGAATTATTTCTTCGCTGCGATTTGTATTTTAACAGCAAGGGAAACTCTACAAAAGTAGATTCAATGGTCTGTATTTCAGAAGTCTTTATGAAATCATATTGAATGCTTCTGCTGTAAAAACCCACCGTAGGAAGCAGTCTCAAATCGAAATGATCGTGCAGGCGCATATTTACAATAAAGCCTAAGGAAAAACCTGGTGTGTAGACAGGGGAAACACTTGTTACCGTATCACTAAAATAACTTTTAGAAACTTTATTCTGAAAGCCGGAACCGTTTATACCTAATGTAAAACCATAGTGCAATGCTTTATCATCATAAAAGGGCAGGTTTGTCCACCTTGGGTCTTGCGCCTGTACTTTCAGCACAATACATAGAGATAAAATGAAAAGAGATACCGATTTCATGAATACGTTTACAAATGCTATTGATTATTTTTTTCCAACATATGCTGTACAAACACCAAATGTATAGGGTTTGTAATGCTTGATGGTAAAACCTGTTTTTTCCAGAATGCTGCAAAATGCTTTTCCATCGGGAAAGGCATTTACCGAATCGGGTAAATAGGTGTACGCGGCTGAATCTTTAGAAATAAGTTTACCCACCGTTGGAAGGATGTTCTTAAAATAGAATTGATATACCTGTTTGAACGGTGCATTTTGTGGTTTTGAGAACTCCAGAACCATGATACTTCCAGCTGGTTTTAACACTCTGTGTATTTCTGCTAAACCGATTTCTAAGTGTTCAAAATTGCGTACTCCAAAAGAAACGATTACAGCATCAAAAGTATTGTCCGGGAAGTTGATTTTTTCTGAATCCCCTTTTTCCAGACGGATAATTTTGTCCAGATTTTTTTTAGCAATTTTACCTCTGCCTATCTGCAGCATATCTTCTGCAATGTCAATCCCTACAACAGATGTTGGTTTTAAACGTGTTGCAGCCTCTATAGCCAGGTCTGCCGTGCCTGTAGCAACATCCAGTATATGTGCAGGTTTGTCTTGTTTTAATAAGTTTAAGGCTTGTTTGCGCCAGATCTTATCGATACCTAAACTCAATACACGGTTTAATAAATCATATTTGGGGGAAATGTTGTTAAACATAAGCTCTACCTGCTCACGTTTACCACTTTCCATTTCCTGATAGGGCTTAACTGTTGCTGACATATGTGCAAATGTACAAAGAAATGTAGTAGTTTCTAATATTAGACGGAGGTATGGCGGCAAAAAAGCATTACTACTGTTCCTGCTTTTACGTTAGCGATCGGACGGCAAAAAAGCCGTCTGATCGCTAACGTCCATCCGTCCGACCGCTTTTTGGGCGGTCAGACGGATGGACTGAGATGAACACTATCGGTCTGACCGATAGTGTTCGCTAATCAATATCCTTCATCAAAATTAATGACTCCCAAAGATTCTTTCAAAAACAATTCTTTTGTTTCCGGTATTGCCAACAGATCATACGATATTTTATTATTAATCAAGTCTGGAAATGTTCTACTCAAATATTCCTTAAATGAAGAATACTCCCAATCTTGCATATGATCTACTAATCTTGCTTTAACGGATTCTGATGAATGTAATGAAAACAGGTAACTGCTTGCCCGATGCTTTTATTTAATAATTTGCTTTTCATTTTTTGTTGAAATAAAGATCCACTGTACCATATCTCTTATTCATACCTTGTGCATAAGAACTTTGGAGTGTTCCTAATTTCCGTGATAAGATCTTGCTTTTATTTTCATCGGTATCTTCTCTTACATAAAGAATAATATGATAATGATTAGGCATCAGGCAATATGCTGCGATATCTGCTATAGCGGCAATTTCCTTTTTCATTTTCTGTAAAAAATAAATGTAATTATCATTTTCAAGAAAAATCAGTTGTTTATTATTTCCACGATTGTACACGTGATAAAATTCACCCGGTAAAAAAATCATAGCGATACATTAAAAATTTATTTATAAAAATATTCATGATTACTTTACTAACGGCTGTCCCTCGCTGCTGATGTAAAGCCCGTTTGACGGCTACTCTTTAGTCAATTCATTAATATTTAAAATTATATCCTTTCCCTTACTCAGAACAGCAAAAACAATTCGATCGATGTAATATTATCATTCATTCTTACCAACCATCCGTCGGACCGCCAAAAAAACGGTCTGACGGATGGTTATTTCACTACAATCTGTACCCGTCTATTTTTAGCGCGTCCCTCAACTGTAGCATTCGTTTCAACAGGTTTTTCAGAGCCAAACGATTCCACTTTGATACGTGCGGCAGAAATACCTTTCGCTTTTAAATAAACAGCCGCTGCCTGTGCTCTTTTCTGAGAAAGTGCGTTATTGATTGCCGCTGAACCTAATGCATCTGCGTGGCCTGAGATATATACGTTTGCTTCTTTATGTGTATCCAGATAAATCCCCAGCTGATTCAATTCTGTTTTTGCTTCAGCATTAAGATCTGCACGGTTGCTTTCAAAATAAACGGTCTTGGCAATTTCTGCTGCAGCAATCGTTTTAATTGTATCTGTTACTTTATGAATGACAGAATCTTTAACCGCTGCCGTGTCGTGGATATTCAGTATGTAGAGTTGTTTATACACATAATGATCAAACTCATTGAGCGGTAAAACCAATGTATCTTTCAACAACGTATCCTTGCCTTGACTGATGTAAACCAGATAAGCATTATCGGATAATAATTCTGTTGTATATGTTCCATCGGCCAGTGTATTTACCTGAGTTTTTTGAGCTCCCTTCATGGCGCCTGCCATGGGTATGTACTGCATGGTAACATTTGGAAACGGCGTGCTGGTATCGCCTTTCATTACGGAGCCAAGCAGCTGAATATTTTTAACCGGTATTATTTCGTAAATATCTTTTTCTCCAAAACCGCCGGTTCTGTAAGATGACATAAATGCACGCTTTGTTTTAGCAGACAAGCAGAAGTATAAATCTTCATCGGGTGTATTGACAGGATAACCAAGGTTTACAGGTTTTTGCCACTGACCTGTTACTGAATCCAGTTCTGATTTAAAAATATCATACCCGCCCATAGATGTATGTCCTCTTGAACTGAAGTACATGGTTTTACCATCTGCAGAAATATACGGGGCGTCTTCATCTTCATCTGTATTGATTAGTGAAGACAAGGTCTGCGGTTTGCTCCAGGTGTTATCGTCCTTTTTCGTAATGAAACAAATATCCAGATCACCATTCTTTTTAAAATGATTGGTAGCGTAGTAGAGTGTTTTCCCATCTGCGGTCATAAAAGCATCGGATTCAAAATCTGCCGAATTAATTTCCTTTACAGGCACAGGCGTACTCCATGTTCCGGCATTTTTATGAGCCAGTAAAATATCTCCATCGTGTAAATAACTGTAGATAAAAATTTTAGTATCATTATCAAACAGCTGAATGGTAGCATCGTGTCCGCTTGTGTTCAAATGGAACAGTTCAGGTTTGCTCCATTCGCCTGTTGAATTTCTATAGGAATAAAAAATATCCTCGAACGGTTCACCATCGTGTTCTTCTTTTGCTTCTGTATTTGTTACCCTGCGGGAAGTAAAGAATAATAGGGTATCCGTATATGAAACAACAGGACTGTGATCTGAAAAGCTTGAATTAACCGCAGCACCTAAATTCTGGATCTTGTAATTTGCAGGATTGGCTACAAAATTGCGCGCGCATTTCAGTTGATATTTATATCGATCAGCTTCCTTGTATTGAATTTTGTTTTTTGATGTTTTCTGCTGAAAAGCAGTATAAAAAAAATCTGCCTGATCAAAATTGAAATTCAATTGATTTGCCCTGCCCAGCCAATAATAAAGATATTTATCGTAGGAAGAATCTTTTTGTAAAACCTTTTCGAAATTGATTAATGCCTGTTCTTTTGAATAGCGGAATAAATTACAAACACCGCTTTTATAAAGTGCCTGTATATTTTCAGGGTCCGTTTTCAGTACCTGATCATAATAAGGAGCAGCATTTTTATACTGTCCTTTTCTGTAACAGGTGTTGCCTTTGCGGAGCAACAGATTGATGTTTTGTGCGTAACTAAAACCTGAATAAAAAAACAAAATCGTACTGAAATAAAAAATCTTCTTATACGTGTTCATATTCAGGTTTAATTATTTTTTTAATATCTTAAATTCAGTTCTTCTGTTCAATTCACGTCCTTCCAGCTCATCGTCATTAGAAGCCAAAGGTCTTGATTCACCATATCCTTCAAATTTCAATCGGTTTTTTGAAATCCCTTTTGAAACAAGCCAGTTCACTACAGCCTGTGCACGCTTTCTCGACAATACCCTGTTATATTCGTCAGAACCTTTGCTGTCTGTGTGCCCGGAAATTTCAATTTCCATTTCCGGATTTTGTTTTAGTAACTGCAATAAATTATTTAGTTCTTTATTTGATGCAGACTTTAACGTTGCCTTATCAAAATCAAAGTAAATATTTCGCAATACATACACATTACCAACAGCTAGTTTTTTCAGTGCCAGGTTTTGCGTAATCTCCTGGCTGCTTGTTTTTTCTCCGGGTACAGAAAATGTTTTATTGATAAAGCCAAATTCTTCTTTCTCTGTTGAGAGGGTATAACTTGTAGCTGCTTCATTCTTTACTGTAAATGAATATAAGCCATCCGGACCAACATTTTTTTCTGCAATCAATTTGCCGTTTTCATCCGTTAACTGAACAACCGTTTGCATAGGCTTACCGGTTTCAGCATCTTTTACCACACCTTTGATTGTTATCGGAAGAAGTACGGCGGCAACAGTTGGAGCCGGCACTACATCAGCGATCGGTGCATCTAAATGCATGGCTTTCATTTTTTCAATCAACTTCGTCCGGTCTTCTCTCGGAGGCATGCTGATCATATAAATATCTTTTTCACCTACCCCATCATCTTTCGCTGACGCGTAATATCCGTGTCCCCCATCACCTGACAATACAAAGTTAATATCATCATCTGCTGAGTTAATCGGATATCCCATGTTTATCGGCTCTGTCCAATCTCCTTTGGTTGAATCATAATACGTCTTAAATATATCAAGACCTCCCATACCCTTATGCGCTCTGGAAGAAAAGTATAACGTCATACCATCAAAATCCATAAAAGGACTTTCATCATCCACTTCAGTATTAATTGTCGGGCCAAGATTGATCGGTTTTCCCCAGAAACCTTTATCATTCATTTTAACCATATACAAATCGAGTTTGCCATATCCCCCTTCGCGGTTACTGGCAAAAAACAATGTATTTCCATCAGGAGAAACAGCAGCAGCATTTTCTCTGTAGGTACGGCTGTTTACAGAACCTTCGATGGGTAATGGTTTTGACCAGGAACCGTCTGCACGCTGCTTGCAATAATAAATATCTCCGGCATTGTCATCCTTATAAATAAAAAGTTCAGAACCATCTGCAGACAATGCAATACTGGCATCGTGAAATTCTGTGTTAATGTTGCTGCCTATATTCTGTGGCGCACCCCATTGTCCGGCTATTTTCTTGGAAATATAAATGTCTTCATAGTACTGTCCGTTTTCATCAAAGGAACCACCTGTACTTCCTGGTCTTCTGGATGTAAAGATCATTACTTTTTCATCGGCAGAAATAACCGGAGCAAAATCAGAGTAAGGTGAATTAACAACGCTGCTAACCGATTGGATTTTGACATCTACCGGCTTTTCCATAAATTCTTTCCCGTTGGCGCATTCGTACAGCCTGCGGTCTATTTTCTTTAAAAAAGGATTGGAAGGATCTAATGTTGCGCGGTATTTCGTGAAATAATCTGCGGCTTCATCAAACCGGTGATTTTCCTGATAGGCAACACCCAGGTTAAACAAAATATCTTTATCAACTTTAGGATCTAATTTATAAGCACTTTCGAAGTAAGAAAGGCATTTGTGCGGATATTCGGATTTGAGGTATTGTACACCGATTTTATAATTCAGACTCGCATTTGTCTGATTTAACTTATATGCCTGTAAATATTGGTTTAACGCAGTTTTACTATCTCCGCTTGCAGCCGCAGCATCGCCTTCCTTTATATATTTTTTTTCATTTTGAGCCTGTGCAAAAACGATGTTTAGAAAAAATATACCTAAAAAAATACTTTTAGAAAATAATAATCTATAGTTAACTGACTTCATACGATTTAAAATTTCTAGAAATAATCTACATTTCTACTATAACACAAACTTAAATGTAAACGTTACGTTTGATTAATACAATTTTTAGAAAAAAGTTTATTTAGCAGATGCAATTCTTAAAATGAATAAAAATTCAATAAATGAAAGGTATGGCATAATTTTAGTAAATTGTATGCCCAAATAGTAAAACAATACCATGAAAATGAATGCAAAATTCATCAGTAGTTATGATGATTATCAAAAATGTCCTGAAATAACGAAACCTGAATATGCATTTATTGGGCGCTCAAATGTGGGTAAATCATCGTTAATCAATTCGTTGACAGGAGTTAAGAATCTGGCTATGACCTCTTCCAAACCTGGTAAAACACAATTGATCAACCTGTTTACCATTGAGGAAACGTGGATTCTGGCCGATTTACCGGGGTATGGATTTGCCAAAGCGAGCCAATCCAGCAGAATCAAATGGGGCCGCATGGTACATGATTATCTGAAAAACCGTACGAACCTTACCACCGTATTCTTATTGGTAGATTCGCGGCATGAGCCAATGAAATCTGATCTGGAGCAGATTACCTGGCTGGCGAGCAATGGTATCCCGTTCAGTTTAATCTTTACTAAAATTGATAAACAGTCTCTTACCCAAACCAATAAGATTCTGGCAAGCTGGACAAAAGTTTTAAGTGAAAATTGGGAAGAATTACCTAAAATGTTTTTAACTTCTTCTGAATCCGGGAAAGGTACAGAAGAACTGTTAACCTACATAGACGAAATCAACAAACAGATTGCAAATTAAACACAATAATTACAACGTTTTTTCATATCATTGTAAACTAAACCGTAATCGATTATAGAGTATGAAACAGTTCCTATTTGTTCTAGCTATCAGCCTGGTTGCTTTTATTTCTTATAAAGAAATTCAGGCACAAACAGCTCCTACTAAAGTTGTTCCGGCAGCTCAATATTATGAAGGAGGCCAAACAGCTATGTATGAATTTATTAATTCACATGTTTTGTATCCGGCCGTAGCAAAAAGAAACAGAATTCAGGGAGAATGCATCATTGGCGGTGTATTAGAAGCTGACGGTACAATGACCAATGTAACAGTTGTAAAAAACATTGGCGGCGGTTGCGGTGAAGAAGCGGCACGTGTAGTAAAGTTATTGAAATTCCGTGCACCGGGTTTTAAATCTCAAACCAGCATACCCGTATATTTCAAATTATAAATAATTTAAGTCAACATTCATTTTCGAATATTTAATACAATGGAATTAAGAGAAGTAGCAGCAGTATCAGGTAGAGGTGGTTTATTTAAAATACTTAAACCAACTAAAAATGGTGTCATTTTAGAAGCGATCGATCCATCTAAAAAACGTTTTGTAGCTGGCGCAAATGAAAGAGTTTCTATTTTAAATGAGATCTCTATCTACACAACAGATAAAGATGGTTCAGTTCCATTAGAATCCGTATTGCATAAAATACATGCTAAGTATGGCGCAGATACTAAAATTACTGGTAAGTCTTCCAATGATGAATTAGGTAATTTCTTAAGCTCAATCCTTCCGGAATACGACCGTGAAAAAGTGTACCATTCTGACATTAAAAAATTAGCAAACTGGTATGCAATTTTACAGGCAAATTTCCCTGAACTGTTAGTTGCTAAAAAAGAAGCGGCTCCTAAAACAGAAGCAAAACCTGCTGAAGCGAAAGAAGAGAAAGTTAAAGCTGTTAAAGAAGAAAAAGCTGAAGCTCCTGCGCCTGCTGCGAAGAAGGCTGCTGCTAAAAAAGTGAAAGAAGTTTCAGAAGAAGCAACTGAAAAGCCTGCAGCTAAAAAAGCAGCTGCTAAAAAAACTGCGAAAGCAAAAGGTGAATAATTCCATCGAAATATTTGATATTAAAATACCAGAACATCCGGAAGCAAATACTCCGGATGTTTCTCTTTTTAAGGCCAACCTGAAAAAACAGATTCATTTTTTATTGGAAAAAGATCCTTCCACCTTATGGAATGGCCTGTACCGGATTGATGTATCAGAAAATAGAGTCAAGGAAATTTTTTCCGGCGTACCGGATAGCGCAGATGTTGCAGAAAAACTTTGCGAACTGGTGGTTGAACGCTTAATCCAAAAGATGCATTTCAGAAGAAAATATTCTCAGAACTCAGACGAAACGCTTTAACGTTTCGCGCACAGAGGCAACATACCAGCCTCCGAATAAATTCACATGCACAAGCAACGGATACAGATTATAAATATCTGCACGTGTGTCAAAAAAACCTTTATCTAACGGCAGTACTTCGCTGTAAGCTGCATAAAACTCATCTTCAAAACCACCGAAGAGTTTAGTGAAAGCAATTTCAATTTCCCTGTTTCCATAATAGGTTGCCGGATCAACCAGACAAACTGTTCCGGCCTGGTTTAAGGTGAAATTGCCGCTCCACAGATCTCCATGCAGCAACGTTGGCCGTGACTGTGTAAGCAAGTCCGGCAAGCGGTCTGAAAGCTTGCTGATCATGCCAACAATCTCCGTTCCCAATACCTTCTCCGCTTTTTTAGCTTGCGGCCAGATGCGTTCATTAACAAAAAAATCAACCCAGTTACTGTTCTGTTTGTTTGATTGAGGCAATGAACCTATATAGTTATCGTATTCCAGACCAAAGGTATTGCCTGTGACTCTATGCAATTCAGAAAGTGTGCGTCCAAAATCTGACCAGAAATCAGCTACTCTTCTCCCCGGTTCAATTAATTTTAAAATAAAATAGCTTACGTGATCAATCGTTCCGTAACCAACAACTTCAGGCGTATTTGAAGGAAGTACTTTTCGTAACAATTCTAAGTTCTTTACTTCCTTTTCAAACATATCTACCAGACCTGCGCGATTGGTCTTTATAAAGAAATTTCCCTGCGAAGATTTTACAGCAAACGCTCTGCTGGTATTGCCTCCGCCAATGGGACGTACTTCATTGACTATTACATCCGTACCGATAACGTGGATTAATAAGGACTCAATGGCTTCTTTATTCATTTGGATACATGTTCGTGCGAAAGGCACTAAATAGAATGTTTACTGCGAATATAGTGTAATAATTCATAGGATGAACGTTCCAGCATATCAAAAACTTCATAAAAACCTTCCTGGCCTCCATAATATGGATCGGGTACATTGGCTCCTGCATGCTGCAAATCGAAATCACGCATCAGAAATATTTCTGCACGCATTTTTGTTGCCGACATCAATGCTTTTATGTTCGACAGGTTACTTGCATCCATAGCAATAATATAATCCTGGTTCATAAAATCTTCTGCAATAAATTCCTGCCCCAAATGATTCAATACTATGTTTTTTTCTTTGCATGTTTGAATAGCACGCACATCCGGATGTTCACCAATATGGTAGCGGCTGGTGCCGGAAGAGTCTATTTGAAAGTGTTCCTGCAGATTATTTTTTTCCACAATTTTTCTGAAAATACCCTCTGCCATTGGAGATCTGCATATATTGCCTAAGCAAACAAACAGTACATTAATTTTATTCATTTCTATGAATTGATTCTAAGCTCAAATTAATTTATTTTTATGGAAATAAAATTCAACAATTCAAAATTTAGTATATCCTTTTTAAATTAATAACGTTAAAAATATTAAAATATTAACTCTTGTTAACTCGTTTGACCCCATAAATGAAAAACTCAAGTATATTTTCCGTTAAGATTTTGACGTTGTACGTAATAATTTTTATAAGTTTTTTAGCTAAAACATACACAATACCCAATTTCCATGATCTTGTTACCATTGCACATAAAACAATCAGTAATAATTATTTTGCTGAAATTATAAATAATCCGCTAAAACCTCATCAAGCGCGCTAACAAAAGACTTTTCATGAAATTGTTTTTTTATAATTTTGAATCAAAGAAACCATTCTTTATACTTGTAACTAATTATTAAATAATAATAATTATCAACAAGTTTGATTCAGCAACCCAAGCATACTCTCCTTTCTTTAGAGGAAATTAAAGGTAAGTTAAGCCAGTTTGGTCTTAAAGCAACACATCAGCGTATCGTAGTTTTTGATGCGCTGCAAAAGATGCCTATTCACCCTTCTGCTGAAGAAGTCTACACGCTGATACACCCAAGCAGTCCTTCGATTTCAGTAGCAACTGTTTATAATACACTGGATAGTTTTGTAGAAGCCAGACTCATTGCCAAAGTTTCTTCAGAAGGGGGGAAAAGCAAGTATGATTTTAACACGCATCATCACCACCATATTTACCTGACAAATACAGATGAGATACTGGATTACCATGATTCAGAATTACTGGATCTGATTCAGGAATATTTAAATAAAAAACAATTAACAAATATCTCTATTCAGGATTTTCAGCTGCACATTAAAGCAGAGAAAATCAATCTGAATAAAGAAGTTGATATCAACTAAGTAACTAATCATTCACTATAAAATAAATTCGAATATGTCATTAGTAGGAAAAAAAGCACCATCATTTGTTGCACCAGCCGTATTAAACGGATATGAAGTTGTTGAAGCGTTTTCATTAGATCAGTACTTAGGAAAAAAATATGTCGTATTTTATTTTTACCCAAAGGATTTCACATTTGTATGCCCGACTGAAATTTTAGCTTTTCAGGAAAAATTAGCTGCTTTTGAAGCAAAAGATACAGTTGTAGTTGGCTGTTCAACCGATACGGAAAACTCTCACTTCGCATGGTTATCAATGCCTAAAAACAAAGGCGGTATTCAAGGTGTTAAATATCCGTTGGTAGCTGATACAGCAAAAACAATTGCTACTAACTACGGTGTATTGGGCGGTAACTTTGACATTGATGACAATGGTCAAATGATCTTTGTTGGTGCACCGATCGCATACAGAGGTACATTCCTGATTGACAAAGAAGGTATTGTCCGTCATGAAACGGTGAATGATTTCCCATTGGGCCGTAACATTGATGAGACATTACGTATGGTTGAGGCATTACAGCACGTTGAAAAATTCGGCGAAGTTTGTCCTGCAAACTGGGGCGAAGGTAAAGAAGCCATGAAAGCTACGGTTGAAGGTGTTTCTGATTACTTAGCTAAGAATTAGTACTAAGTACAGAGTAAAAAAAGGGAAGAACAGTAGTTCTTCCCTCTTTATTTTTTCATAATGTGCCTGCTCTTTTTTATACTCTGTACTTTGTACTACTCTTCCACATAATCCAGGTCTTTCCCAAACGTTTCAGGGAGCTGTGAAATTGCCCAGAAGGAAATAGCAAATAAGATTGCAGACACAACCAATGCAGCATACGTAAGGTCACCTAATTTTCCCGGAGCTCTCAAATAATCAAACAACATAGCAATAACAACCAGCGAACCGCGCACAAAATTAGGCACTGTAGTAGCCGTGGTTGAACGCAGGTTTGTACCAAACTGCTCGGATGCTACCGTTACAAACATGGCCCAGAAGCCTACAGAAAAACCCAGCAGCGTAATCATTACGTAATAAATGGTTGTGCTTACATCTGACAGATTCAGATATACCAAAATCATTCCCATACAGAACAGATAAAAAATATAGAATGCTTTTTTTCTGCTTTTTAACACTTGCGATAACGCACCGCTTGCAATATCTCCGAAAACCAAACCGGCATAGCAGAACATAATGCTGTATTCCCTTTCCAGTAAGCCATTATTGCTGATGCCCATTTCGCCGGCAAACTCCGGAGCCCGGCCAATTAAAATACCGATTACAAACCAGATCGGAGAACCGATCAGAATGCAGTATACATATTTAAGCAGAATCTTTTTGTGTTTAAACAAATCGAAGAAGTTGCCGTGCTGCACATTTTCTTTTTTTGATTTTTCAAACATACCGGATTCAAATACACCGATACGAAGCATCAATAACGAAAGCCCCAAACCGCCGCCGATAAAATAAGCGATCTGCCAGGATAAAAACTTCCCTACAAGCGCCGCAACTATTGCCCCTGTTACCCCTACCGAAGCAACGATCATAGTACCATATCCCCGCTTTTCCTTACTCATTACTTCACTTACCAGAGTTATACCTGCTCCAAGTTCTCCGGCTAAACCAAAGCCTGCAATGAACCTTAAAATACCATAAGCTAAAAACGCCTGATCCTTGTCGTGAAATACATCTACAAAACCATTGGCAATGTTTGCCAGCGAATACATAATAATGGAACCAAACAGCACCGATAAACGGCCTTTTTTATCTCCCAGAATCCCCCAGAAAACACCGCCCAACAGCATGCCGATCATTTGAATATCAAGCAGCGATTGAAATTCATCGATGATGTTCTCCTGTACCCCAATACCTTTGATACTTTTAACACCAATGATTAAAAACAAAACCAGGTCGTATACATCTACAAAATACCCCAAAGCAGCTACTAAAACGGTTGTTGTTATTGCTTTACCAACCTGTTGCTGTTGTTTATCCAAATCTAACGTTGTCATACACTATTTTTTCTTAAAAATCCACGCAAAATACAAAAGACTTGGATGCTTATCAAACATCTACAATTTCGTACCTTGCAGTACTTATGAAAGTTGCATACGACATTTCCATACATGTATATAATTGGCTTATCCGGATTGCTGCCCTATCCGGCAATAAAAAAGCGAAGCTGATTCAAAAAGGCAGAAACGAGACCTTTTCTAAAATTGCGGCTTTCAAAAAAACGACCTCAAATGCCGTTGCACTTTTTCATTGTGCTTCATTAGGTGAATTTGAACAGGCGCGTCCCGTTATCGAAGCATTTAAAAAGAACTATCCTGCTTATAAAATTGCCGTAAGTTTCTTTTCCCCATCGGGGTATGAGATCCGGAAAAATTATTCCGAAGCGGACCTTGTAATCTATCTTCCGGCCGATACAAAAAAGTCTGCGCAAACATTCATCCATGAACTGGCGCCGGATATGGTTTTTATTGTTAAGTATGAATTCTGGCTGAATTTACTGGATGCTATTGAAGCCAAAAACATCTCCTTGTTTTTAATTTCCGGAAGGTTCAGAGAAAATCTTTTATTCTTCAAAAAAGGCGGGCACTTTATGCGCCAGCGATTAAAAGCGTTCACACATTTTTTCCTGCAGGATAATGCTTCCGGTGAATTATTAACGTCTATCAATTTTACTAACTGGAGTGTTTCAGGTGATACCCGCTTTGACCGTGTACAGCAGACTGCATCAAAGACAATACAGATACCGGAAGTGGAAGCATTCAAAGCCCAGTCTCCCTTGCTTGTTATCGGCAGCGGCTGGGATAAAGACATGGATGTATTGATTCCGTTTATGAATGCATTTGAAAAGGAGTTGAAAATTATTTATGCCCCGCATGAAATTCACGATGCAGAGATAAAAAAAATTGAAGCGAAGGTTCAAAAAAAATCCATCCGGTTTTCAAAATTGAAAGAGCAGGCGCATACGGCTGCAGATGTATTAATCATTGACAACATCGGTATGCTGTCTTCTATTTATGCCTATGCGGATTATGCCTACGTTGGCGGCGCTTTCGGAAGCGGTCTGCATAATATTCTGGAGCCGGCGGTGTTTGGCCCTGCTGTATTCTTCGGGCCACACCATAAAAAATTCCCTGAAGCTTACTGGCTTATTTCATTGGGTTACGGCTTTAGTATTTCAACAACAGAAGAATTTACCAAACACTTCGAGATGATTTATACCTCAGAAGAATTAAGACATTCCATAAAAAAAGGATTGCAGAGCACCATGCTTCAGGCATGCGGTGCCACAGATCATATTATGCATACATTATCTGTACTAGCTGACAAACAAGCAGTATCTGCAGCTTCACCCCCGGCTTCTATATGAAAGGTATTATTTATAAATCTACCGGCTCCTGGTATCTTGTAAAAGCAGAAGATGGCACATACTATAATGCCCGCCTTCGCGGTAAGTTCAAACACCTTGACCTGAAAGTTACCAATCCGCTTTCAGTAGGCGATTTCGTGGATATGAATATTGATCCGCTTACACCAACTGAAGCAATGATATTTAACATTGAGCCACGCACCAATTACATCATCCGCAGATCTTCGCACAAAACTGCTTTCGGCCATCTGATAGCCTGTAACATTGATCAGAGTATTTTACTTGTTACCTTGAAGCAGCCAAAAACATCGATTGGTTTCATCGATCGCTTTTTAATTTCCTGTGAAGCGTTCCGTATTCCGGCAGTTATTGTATTCAATAAATCTGATCTGTATAATGAAGCACTGATGGAAGAATATTTATACTTAAAAGATGTATACGAACCGCTGGGATATAGATGTATTCTTACATCGATGGAAAAAGAAAACGGTCTGGATGAATTAATGCCTTTATTACAGAACAAAATATCTGTAGTCTCCGGCCATTCAGGCGTAGGTAAATCTACCTTGATCAATAAAATATTCCCTCAGCTGGATATAAAAACAGATATTATTTCCGACCATTCACAAAAAGGGAAACATACAACTACATTTGCTGAGATGTATGACCTGAATGAAACTTCAAAAGTTATTGATACGCCAGGAATAAAAGAATTGGGTTTATTTGAAATTGAAAACGATGTGCTTTCCCACTATTTCCCGGAGATGCGGAGTTTGATGGGCCAGTGCCGCTTTCACAACTGCAAACACACGAATGAACCGGGCTGCAGGGTGAAAGAATATGTAGAAGCATTTAAGATAGCGCCTACGCGTTATGAAAGTTACTGCAGCATTATCTTTGAAAAAGATACCCATCGTTAATGGGTTATTAAACCTGTAAGGATTTTTTTATCTGTGTCATTAAAATTTTAGCTGATTAATCCTTATAGGTTTGGTTTTATTTCAGAAGGTTTGTTACCTTTTCTCTTATCTCCTCTTCGGTCAATTCATATTTAATGCCGTTGTACATTTCTCTAATAATCAAGGGAACTTTTGATGGTGTATAGCCGATCAATAAACCGATCTCATTACAAAAATCAAATTCTGTTTCATCCAATAAATTATCATTCAGAATAAGGTTCAATAAATAAAACAGCTGATCAAAACGTTCTTCATTGGTTTGCGGTTGGGTCTTAACTTTATCCGCATTTATATCTGTCATCAATGAACGGATTTCATTTCCGCGCATACCATTTTTTTCTGCGATATCAATGATCTTTTGTACTTCAGCCGGACGTTCCTGTTTATCGGCATTTAAGAGTCTAAGGTATTCTACCAAATGGTTTTTTACCTCGCCTTCTTTTTTGCTAAAGAATTTATATACCATAATGCGCTGATTTAGATGTCCCGTATTCAAACGAACCAATACCTGCTATAGGTCTTGTTACGATAAATAACGAATAAAGTACGTAAAAATTCAAAAAAAACGATACAAAATTACTGCTTCGCTTCTCCGTTAAAACATCAATTGATATTGCAATACAAACATTCCCTTGCGCGTTGTCTGTTCAGGAGCATCAGCCAGCGTTGCCTGTGCAAAGAATGGCCTGTTCTGATAATCAACTGATATTTTAGAGTTATGTCCTTTCATCAGCCAGTTTATACCCACATTAAATACCGTCATAGGTTTGTAGTTGAAAAACTGAAATCCTGAAACCTGTGTCATTGCATACGGCATCAGGGTACCGTGTTCGCCAAGCAAATTATCTTTCATCTTATAACCAAGCTGTGCAGAGAAGGTGCTTCCGGTACCATTCATGGCAAAAGCACTCCCCCCGCCGCTTGTGTACGTGCCGGGTCTTCCGCTGTATGCTTGTCCGCCATCCGCTGCATTCATCACACCCAGATTACGCACATAATTTCTTCCGTAATCGCTGTATAAATATGCCGCATAAAAACTGATTGCTGTATTGGTTTCTTTATTCAGTGGTGCGCCATACATTACGTCAATACCAAGTGTAACATATTGATGTGTTATTGTATCTGCTCCGCCTGGTGCTGAAGCATTCGCTTCTTTATACCACATAGCATCTTTCTGGTATTGCAGTCCGACGCCGATATTGAATATTTTTTTTGTCCCATGATAGGTTCCTGCCATGTAGGGATTTTTATTTGCTTCCTGATCCAGGAATTGATACGCCATGTAGGTATTCAACTGAGGATTTGGGTTTCTGGTAGAAAATGTTGCAACGTTATTCTGCATGTTTCCCAGCTCTCCGATACCTGCCTGGCCCGTTCCGCTTTTATTTGCTGCTGTATTTACAAGAAATGGTTTTGCAATACTGACACGATAATCGAGTTTACCTATTTTACCTTTGGCATATATCATCATCCGACGTACAAACTGATCGTTCAGATCATTTGTTGTCTGCTGATAAATCATTCCATCCATGCCCATTATTGAAGCTACAGCCAGCGATGAATAACGAAGCGGCCCAACCCATGAACCTAAACCGGCGCCAATAGATAAATGTTTTTTAATACATTCATAATCACCTGTTGCGTCCATTAAAAACAATCCGAACTTCCGTTCAGAAGTAAATCCAAAACTATTTTGCCCAACCTGTGTGTAGAAAAATGCACGATCCGTTAATTGCGCAAAAGCCTGAAAACGTACGCGTCTCAAACCTACGTCAAAGGTATTTTCAGCATTTGCAGCTTGTCCGTTAATTGTACTCCCCGGATTATTTTCATTGTATCTGACCCAAGCCTGAAGCAATCCGGTAAATTGTACATAATGACTGCCATCTTCATTCAATGCTATTCTCAATGGCTTTATAACCTGAGGTTTGATTTCTTTTTTAGCAGGCGGTATAATAGTATCCTGTTGTGCAACTGCAGTAAACGCAGATAGAAGAATCAAGATTGCTATACGTATTTTTTTCATAGTAGGGTTTGTATGAAAACATGCTAGAAGTACACGTTAGACCAAAGGTAAAGTGTTTGTCTTTAAGTTTTATACTATATGAAGGGATAAATACGAAGATTCCGTATATATACGGAATCTTCGTTCAGGTAAAATGCGAACTGAACGTTTGTTTATCGGTAATATTTTTTCACTGTATCAGAAATAGTACCGCATCATTAAATCAAGCTAGTGATAATTCCATAATAGACCGGAATACCTACTACGATATTAAATGTAAATGTAACCCCCAGCGACATGGGAAGCAGCAAACTCATATTTGCCTGGGGTACGGCCATTCTCATGGCTGCTGGTACAGCGATGTATGAGGCGCTGGCACATAGTATCGTAAATAATAAGGCATCTCCGTGATTCAACCCAAGCAAATAAGAAATTATAATACCTAATGTTGCATTGATGATCGGGGTAAGAATACCAAATGCTACTAAGAATACACCGGATTGTTTTAACGCAGATAATCTGCTGCCGGCTACAATACCCATATCCAGCAAGTATAAGCAAAGCATTCCTTTAAATATACCACCTACAAAAGGTTTAAGATCTACTTCACCGTGTTCGCCACCCAGGTATCCAATAATCATTGAACCGACAAGCAATACGATTGAGCCGTTAAAAAATGCTTCCCGCAAAACTTCTCCCATCTTTGAACCATGCGCGGCATCAACGGAATGTTTTTCTTTGGATGTATTTTTCCGGATCATTAATAAACCTACAACGATTGCAGGCGATTCCATCAAGGCCATACCCGCAGTCATGTAACCGCCGAAAGGTTCGTTCTGTCCGGTAAGAAAAGCCTGGGCTGTTGCAAAGGTTACGGCACTTACCGAACCATATGTTGCAGCGATAGCGCCGGCATCATATACATTCAGTTTTATTCTCAACACCCTGTAAGCAAAGATGGGTACAACAACAGCCATTACCATACAGGCAAGTATGATGTAAACGATCTTCAAAGTAAACCCGCTGTGAAACAATTCTTCGCCACCTTTAATGCCGATGTCGAATAATAAATAAAGAGAAAAAAATTTTGCAATTGCCGGCGGCACTTCCAGATCCGATTTGATTACAACAGCAATCAAACCAAGGAAAAAGAATAACACCGCAGGACTTGTAAAGTTGTCAATTACTGCGTGAAAATCCATACAAATACGTTGTTAAAGGGGTAAAATCAAGTTCGTTTTATTCATTTGAAGCTAGCACTTCAATGTAGTTATCCTGCAAATATACGTGGAAGTACGTTAAATACATTTATTCCAGATAGAAACTACGCTTCAGGCTGAACAATACTTCAGGCAGGTGGTGAAAATTCAATACGGGTTGTATGTATTTTATTCACACAGGTATACGATATTTTAAATTTATATAAATCGCATATTTTTTTGACAATAGATAAGCCAAGACCCACAGACATTTCGGAAGTAGAGCTTTTTAAAAACCGTTCAAACATACGTTCTGCTTCTACCGGCAATTCGTTTCCGGTATTTGAGATTTCTAACATATCTTTTGAAAGCGTAATTGTTATTGTACCGGCATCTTCAATGTTATGCTTAATCGCGTTTGAGATTAAGTTGAAAAATAAGGTCTCAATTAAAATCTGATTCGCCGGTATGATGATTACTTTTAAAATATTGAGCTGAACGATAATGTTGCGTTCATTTATTAATTCTTCAAAACTTATTAAAAGTGTTTCAAGCAGCTGCCCGATATTAATTCTGGTCAGCTCACTGTATTGATTATTTTCAATTTTAGAAAGTAAGATCAAGCCCTTATTCAACTGGGTAAGCCGGTTGATGGTATAGAAAACAGATTCAATCAGAACCATGTCTTCATCTTTCAGGTTTTTAGATTGGATCAGTAGTTCTAACTTATTGCGGATAATGGCTAACGGTGTTTGCAGTTCGTGTGAAGAATTTTCATTAAACTCTTTCTGACTGTTAAAATCTTTATATATTCTGGTAGTCATTTTTTCTACACTCTCACTCAATTCATCAAATTCATCCACATTCGATTTGTAATATGGAATGATTTTAATGTTTACCAGATCATAATTTTTTAACCGTTCAACCAAATCATAAAAAGGCTGCCAGATTTTATTTGAAATAAACCGGTTAATTAAAAGTACTCCAACAATTAAACCGAAAAACAAAGCCACTTCAATCGGAAGAATAGAATTGATAAGGGATTCAGCCTCTGAAAGCGGTTGCCTGATTGTGATCTCATAAAAATTATCACCGTGTTTGTAGACACTTTTCAATTCTCTGTAATCAATATTTTCTTTCCGTTTAGAATTATATATACTTATGGTATAAAACCGGTCGTATACTTTACTATCCTTCCCTACCTGAATAATTTCGATAAAATCACTGTTCTGAATTTCCTTGAATTCTTTTTCATATCTCAGGTTTTCAATTACCTGATCTTTTTCCTGATGCAAGGCCTCATCAATTGCATTGAAAAGAACATTACGGATTAAAAAATAAAATAATACCGTACCTATCGTAAAAATAAATAACGTATAAATTAAATAATAAATTGAGCTTTTCGCTGTTAATTTCATTCTGTCTGAAATTTATAACCGATGCCGTATACGGTGGTTAAATAATCTTTACAGCCTGCATCAACTAATTTTCTGCGCATGTTTTTAATGTGCGTGTAGATAAAGTCAAAAGAATTGCTTTGATCCATGTGATCGCCCCAGATATGCTCCGCTATAGAATCTTTAGGTAACACACGGCCTTTGTTCGAAATAAAAAACAACAGCAGTTCAAATTCTTTTCCGGTAAGCGTTACGCGTGTATCGTTTACAAATACTTCATGATTTTCCGGAATCAGACGGATTTCGTTAAAAATAATATCTTTATTTCCATCAAATTGTCTTCTGCGCACAATGGATTTTAACCGGGCATTTAATTCTGAAAGATGGAAGGGTTTGGTCAGATAATCATCTGAACCAAGATCGAGCCCTTTAATACGGTCTTCAAGGGTATTTTTAGCAGAAATAATAATAATGCCGCCTTTGATATTTTTACTCTTGATTTCCTGAATCAAATCAAGTCCGCTGCCGCCCGGCATCATTAAATCTACAATAAAACAATCATACTCATAGGAGTTTATCTTCTCCTGCCCTTCTGCAAAGGTACGCGCAACTTCGCACACATAGCCTTCGTGAGATAAGTAACTGATGATGGATTGTCTTAATTCCTTTTCGTCTTCAATTAATAAAAGTTTCATAGGCCGGCAGATTGAAAAAACCAAGTGTACAACTAAATTTACTTTTTTTAATTAACTTGAACAAATTATAGATTGAATCTAAAGAAAAGCTGAAGAATAATGATTAGTGTTATTGCGTGTACAAACAGGCCCAATTCAAACTCATCGAAGATTGCCAGATATTATATTAAACTACTCGAAGATCAGGGTATCGTAGCAACGTTAATTGATTTAAATGAATTACCTGAATCATACCTTTTCAGTGCATTGTACCACAACCAGGGAAAGGATTTGATTTTCAATGCTATGAAAGCCAAGATTGCAGCTTCTGAAAAATTTGTATTTGTTGTTCCGGAGTATAACGGCTCTTTTCCGGGTGTATTAAAAGCATTTATTGACGGCCTGGATTATCCGGCAAGTTTCAAAAATAAAAAAGGTGCGCTGCTTGGCCTTTCATCAGGGGTGATGGGCGGCAGCCTTGCTCTAAGCCATTTAACAGACATCCTGAATTATCTGGGCATGCATGTATTGGCCTCCAAACCAAGAATCACACGGGTTGAAAAAACATTTATAGATGGTGAAATCAATGATCCGTTTTTACGTGATTTGATTTTACTCCAGGTAAAAGATCTGTTAAACTTTTAAGGCATGAAAAAAACATTTCGCTTCTTCCCGGTCATATTATTGGTTTTTATTTTTAGTCAGGCATGCCATGCACAGGTAAATGAATATTTCTTAGGTGTATTTTCCAATCAGGCAAACACCATTAAATTTACCATCGGCGCTTACCCTAATACTGTCAATCAAAGTAAACGCAACGACGGCAGCATCTATTCTGCTATGCGCATTGCGATTGTCAACAATGAACATGCAGAACCGATTGTATGGAGTGATTATAAAATTTATATTTTATTAAAAGATGGCACCTTGTTTTATAATTTCCTGACGAATGCAACTACAGGAGAATATGCATGCAAGTATACCGTAGAACCTGGTTCTACACATCTGCAGCTGGTATGCTTTGAGAAGATCTTTACCGGAACTGATGTAGAAAAAATCTGGTTGAGTTTTAGCGACAGTCAGTTTTTGCCGCTCATAATATACAAAGACGAAGTTAAGCCTGAACAGGATGTAACATCCGGATCTACGCCTTCTAAGAAGCCTTTAAAAAAATAGGTACTGATTAAATCAATCAGTACCTATTTTTTATTTTTACTTATTTAGATAACGACTAATCTACGTTATCATGCAGGAATTTATTGTTTCCTAAAATTTCATTATCATCATTCAGATTGAATCTGGAAATATTACGATCAGATGAATGCGGATGATCTTTCAGATTTACATTCTTACGCTCAAACGCAGGTCTATCCAGCATATCTTTAAACTGTTCGTGTGGAATGTTCGGATTGCTGTTCAGGCTTTTTAAACGCTTGATACGTTCCTGAGATTGCTGAATAAGCTTTTTACGCTGTTCTTCTGCCATCAGGCTTTCAGGCGTTTGTGCTGAAACCGAATCCGGCTTTGTATCTTTAATTTCAAATACAAATTCTGTTTCGTCTGTAAAATCATTTGAAACAGTTTCTTCAACCGGATTTTTCTGAACCGATGTAAATTCAAATGAATATGTTTCTGTTGGTTCAACCACATCACTGGAGTGATTTGTTGTAGATACAGTATCCATTGAAGTATTTTCTATTGAATTTTTCGGATACGAATCTTCTTTCAACTCTACTTTCGAATCAACCGATTTTTTCTCATCAATAGCATCAAATATGGTGATCTGTTTAGAAGTTTCCAGATCATAGAACTTTTTTACTTCTTTGTCCGCTTTATTATTTGCCGTCATTTTGTTTGGCTCAAAGCCAGTAGCAATAACGGTTACACGAATACTGTCACCCAATTCCGGATCAACCCCCTGACCCCAGATTGTATCCTGATCAAGGCCTGCGCGTGCTTCAATGTAATCAGCGATTTCAGATAATTCATCCATACGGAGTTCCGCATCCGGACCATACATAATAGATAACAGGATCTTTTTAGCACCGGTGATATCTGTGTTGTTCAATAACGGAGAAGATAATGCTTCTTCAACGGCACGTGTTCCTCTGCCCTCTCCGCTTGCAATACCAGAGCCCATTACAGCAGCTCCTGAATCTTTCATTACTGTTTTAACATCTTCAAAATCCACGTTTACATCGCTGGTAACCGTGATGATTTCTGCAATACTTTTTGCAGCTGTTGTTAAGATATTATCTGCTTTAGCAAATGCTTCGCGGATGGAAAGGTTGCCATAGATGTCACGCAAGCGATCGTTTAGAATCACAAGAACGGTATCGCAGTACATTCTCAGCTCTTCAATTCCCTGTTCGGCCTGCAATATTTTCTTTTTGCCTTCAAAACCAAACGGAGCCGTAACGATACCAACAGTAACAATATCCAGTTCCTTTGCAAGTTTTGCAATAATCGGAGCTGCACCGGTTCCGGTACCACCGCCCATTCCGGCAGTAATGAAAACCATCTTTGTATTGTTACTCAGCAACTCTCTGATTTCTTCTTTGCTTTCAATGGCTGCGTTCTTCCCTCTTTCCGGGTTAGCGCCTGCACCTAAACCATCGGTCAAGCCAATGCCAATCTGCAATTTGTTCGGTATGGGGCTGCCACTTAATGCCTGTACATCTGTGTTACACACGATGAACTCAACATCTTTGATGCCTTGGCTATACATATGATTTACGGCGTTACTCCCGCCGCCTCCAACACCAATAACCTTGATGATGGATTTGTGATGACTTGGCAAATCAAACTTATACATAGGACACGAAGTTTAGTAAAAATGATTTAATTAATAGTCTTGTTTATCGTCAATATCATCCATCAATAACCCTTTCAGTCTATCACTGGCTTTTTTAAGATTGAACCCAAACAATGATTTAGTATCGTCTTTGTAATTCTTTTCCTGGACTTTTTTATTTTTATCTACCGCTTCAACAGCTGGTTTTTCAGATATATCTGAATACTTATTTGCACGTTCGTCGATGGACCAGAAACCTGCTAATACAAGGCCTACAGCCGTTGCATACATCGGGCTTTTTACCAATTCTGTTTTGCTCTTACCTAAATGTTCATTCGGATAACCGATACGTGTGTGCTGTCCGGTCATTAACTCAAACAATTGTTTTAAGTTTTGTAACTGAGCACCTCCACCTGTAATAACAATACCACCGGCCAAGCGATCTTCGTATCCTGAACAAATAATTTCGCTGTGCACCAGTTCCAGAATTTCTTCCATTCTGCACTGAATGATGCTTGCTAAATTTTTAGCAGAAATTTCTTTCGCTGGTCTGTCACGTAATCCTTTTACTGTAATGATATCGTTTGCACGTGCTTCACTTGCTAACGCAGAACCAAATTTAATTTTCAATTCATCTGCCTGCTTGTGCATGATGTTACAACCCGTCTTAATATCAGACGTAATAATATCCCCCCCGAAAGGAATAACAGCCGTGTGACGGATAATATTATCGTAGAAAATAGCGATGTCGGTTGTACCGCCACCAATGTCTACCAGACATACACCTGCTTCTTTTTCTTCTTCACTCAACACCGACATACTTGAAGCAATCGGTTCAAGGATTAAGTTGTCAATAGCAAGATCACCTTTCTGCACGCAGCGGTTTATATTTTTAATCGCGTTTGTATTTGCGGTGATCACATGAAAGTCTGCTTCAAGGCGAACGCCCGTCATACCAACCGGATCTTTAATGTTCTCTTCGTAATCAACCGTATATACCTGAGGCATTACATGAATGATCTCGTTTCCGAAAGGCATTACAGTCCTGTACATATCCGCTGTCAAACGATTTACGTCATCTACAGAGATTTCTTCGTCACCGCCGGGTCTGTTAATACCATGGTGATGTACCGAACTTTTTATGTGCTGACCGGCAATACCAACGTTTACTACGCCGATATCAATGCCTGACTGGTCAGATGCTTCTTTGATTGCTTTTTCAATCGCCGTAACGGTTAAATTAATATTCGTTACCATGCCCCGAATTACCCCTTCAGATACAGCCTTTCCGATACCAAGTATCTCCAGTTTGCCATATTCATTCTTTCTACCAACGATGGCACAAATCTTAGTTGTTCCAATGTCTAAACCAACGACAATTTTGTCGTTTTGATTTGGGTGAGATTGATTATTTTCTTTATACATGGGCATAAAAATTATTCACAGACAATTTGATTATTAAACGATACATTAACCCGTTGATACGAATCCCAGCCTTTAGCCGGAAGTATATCGCGGAAAAACATATCTATTTTTTTAAACTTCACTTCAATATCCGTAGGCTTTCCAAAGAAGATCTCGTAGTTGCCTATTTGCGGCTGCATCACAACATCACCATTTTGCAACAGTGTTAGTTGTGAAATCATTTTTTTCCAATACGGGCTTTGATCAATAAACTCAATCAGCTGAAAATATTTGCTTCCGGTAGAATCGGTAAGCATATAATTTTCCTTCATCAGTCTGGATGCAAAAGGACCATCAATAATTAATACGCGGGAGGTAAATTTTTCAGAAGTCGATAGTGCCGTAGCATTACTTCCTATGTATGCATGAGGAGAATTCTGGCTAACGATTCGGGCAATTGGCTTGCTTTGATTTATTTCAACCATCAAGGTTCCTTTGTGATCGGCACTTATTTGTGCATCATCCACAAATTTAATGCTTTCAAGGCGTAATTCTAAAGTTTTCAAATCAATATCCCGATATTTTTTACCCACAATCTGATCCGCGTCATTCATCGTAAGGGTACGTAAAATGTCGGCTTCGTCAACGAAGTAGTTGTCGGCTTCGTAATTAATCCGCACCAGCGTTTTCCTGATTGTTCTGTTTGCATGTTCGTTCTCTACAAAGCTGATCAGAAAAAGCAGCACTACGCCCATAGAACCAAACACCAGTTTGTTCTTAAGCGATTGACTCATGCTCCATTTTTTCCTGTTATCCGTTTGCTTTGCCATAACGCTGCTCACAAAGTAATTTTATTGGTTGAATAAATCGGTCGATATCGCCTGCACCTGCAGTAATCACAACATCAAAATTCAATTTTTCTAATTCTGTCAATAAGGATTCCTTACTAACCACCTTTTTATTTGTTGATGGAATCAAGTTCAGCAACACATCTGACGTAATACCTTCAATGGGCAATTCTCTTGCCGGATAAATTTCCATAAGCAGCAACTCGTCTGTCAATGCCAGACTTTGCGCAAACTCCTGCATGAAATCACGGGTCCGGCTAAACAAATGGGGTTGAAATACGGTTACAACTTTTTTTCCGGGAAAGACCATACGCACAGCTTTCAACAATGCTTCCAATTCTGTTGGATGATGTGCGTAATCATCTACATAAACTAATTTAGTATTTTTATAGATGTATTCAAAGCGTCTTTTAACGCCACCGAAACTTCTTAAGCTTGCTTTTATCGAATCAATGGAAACCCCAGCAAAATGTGCCGCTAAGAAAGCAGCGGTTGCATTCATTACATTATGCATGCCTGGCATTTCAATACGGATATTATTCCAGCGTGTGAAATCATGATCAATACTGAACGTAACGCCACCATCTTCAACAACAACATTCTGAATGCGGTAATCTGCTTCAACCGATTCACCAAAGGTAACTGAAAGCGATGCATGGGAAGGAATCTGAACGTCTACATCGACCCGACGGATAACAATACCGCCTGGTTTTAGTTTTTTTAAATACTCATTGAACGAATCGTAAAACGATTGTACATCTGAATAAATATCTAAATGATCAGGGTCCATGTTATTGATAACCGCTATATCCGGGCTTAATTGAAGGAATGAACGGTCATATTCATCTGCTTCTGCAACTACCCAGCCTGCACCATCGCCATGATTTCCGATCAGTATATTTGTATTATAATTCTGTGTAATGCCCCCAAGGAATGCACTGCATGGCATGCCCGATTCATGCATGATATGCGCGGCCATAGAAGAAGTTGTTGTCTTTCCATGTGTACCGGCAATACCAATTGTTTTTAATTCTTTCGTAAGGAATCCCAGCACCTGAGAACGTTTATACAACGCATAACCATTCTCTCTGAAGAAATTCAACTCCAGGTGATCGGCAGGAATAGCCGGTGTATAAATAACCAATACAGAATCTTTCTTTGTAAACGCTTCCGGAACTTCCGCCATTGAATCCGTGTAATGCACAGCCATACCTTCTGCTTCCAATGCTTTTGTTAAATCGGAAGAAGTTTTATCATAGCCACCTACGTTATAGTTATTCTGCTTGAACCATCTGGCCAATGCACTCATACCTATCCCGCCGATACCTATTAAATAAACGCTATGTATATGTGTCAGATTCACTTTCTATCTGTATTAATTATTTCGAATACTTTATTAACGATACGTTCTGTTGCATCCGGACGGGCAAATGTCAGGATATTTTTACTCAACGTATGCTGTGCATCCTGATTCTTCATCAACTCTAATGCCTTTTGAACCAGCTCTTCAGGAGCATTCATATCTTTTACCATCCATGCCGCCTGCTTTTCAGAAAGTGCCAGCGCATTTTTAGTCTGATGATCTTCTGCCACATTTGGTGACGGCACCAGAATACACGGTTTTCCTACAATTGATAATTCAGAAATAGACAATGCACCAGCTCTTGAAACAATCACATCTGCCATCGCATATGCCCTGTTCATATCTGCTATGAAATCCGTTACCTTAATGGTTTCTGAATTGTATTGCTTTAATCCTTCGTAGTAAAACTTACCTGTCTGCCACAATACCTGAATACCGGCATTTTTTAATTGTTCAAGATTCCGTTCAATCGATAAATTAATTGTTCGTGCACCTAAACTTCCGCCCATTACAAACAACGTTGGAACACCTGGTTTTAGACCAAAGAAGGTATGTGCGCCTTCGGAATATTTTTTATAATCAACAATATCTTTACGAACCGGATTTCCCGTATAGACAATTTTGTCTCCCGGGAAAAAACGTTCCATACGTTCATACGCAACGCAGATTGCTTTTACTTTTTTTGAAAGCGCTTTATTGGCAACACCTGCATAGGAATTCTGTTCCTGAATCAATGTTGCTACACCCGAAGCATTTGCAGCCTGCAACAATGGCCAGCTTGCATAGCCACCTACCCCAATGGCAATATCGGGTTTGAACGTTGAAACAATTTTTTTTGCTTTAAAATAACTTGCAATAACTTTTAACGGAAACGCTAAGTTATCCAGTGAAAGCTTACGCTGAATACCGCTTATCCAAAGGCCTTCAATGTTATACCCTGCTGCCGGCACTTTCTGCATTTCCATACGTCCCTGTGCACCCACAAATAATATTTCAGAATCGGGGAACCGTGCTTTGATTGCATTCGCAATAGCAACTGCAGGATAGATATGTCCTCCGGTGCCTCCGCCGCTAATAATTATACGATATGGTTTTTGTTCAGGCATTTTGTACTTCTGCTGGATTTGAATTTGATTCTTTAATATCCCCTCTGCTCACACTTAAAATAATTCCTAAGGAAAGACCTGTAAACAACAACGACGTACCTCCCATACTTAACAAAGGCAATGGCTGACCGGTGATCGGACCAAGACCAACTGCAACACCCATATTGATCATTGCCTGGCCTACTAAACTGAATGCAACACCGGCAGATAATAAACCACCGTATGCCCGTTCACTGTTTACTACTGTTTTCATACCGCGGTATAACAGCGCGAGATATAAAAAGAGCACAAACATGCCGCCGATAAAACCATACTCTTCTATGATAATGGCATAGATAAAATCGGAAGAAGATTGCGGCAGAAAATATTTCAGATCACTGTTGCCCGGACCTTTACCAAAAAGGCCGCCGTTCCAGATTGCAATAAAAGCCTGCTCTGCCTGATAAGGGACTTCTCCGCTATCATCAAAGAAATGTTCAATCCGGCTGATGGCTGTTTCCAAACGCTGGCCGATCTTTAATGCGATCGTACCGCAAATAGCGCCGACAATTACCAGCATAAATAAATATTTCACCGGTACCCTGCCAATAAACATAAGCAGCAAACAGGTTGAGAATAAGATCATGGCAGTAGAAAGGTTTGACAATGCAATCAAACCACATATAGCGCCAGCCCAGAAAACAATCGGAATAAATGATTCTTTAAAATCTTCAATGTTTGCCTGGCGTTTCGCTAACATACTTGCCAGGTTTGCAATAAGTGCAAGCTTTGCTAAATCTGATGGCTGAAATGACTGATTGATGATCGGAATCATAAGCCAACGTGTTGCACCACCACTCTCGGTTCCCATTAAAAATGTAAACAACAGCAAGGGCACTGAAATGATCAATGCCAGGCGGCTTAAACGCGAATAGTATTTATAATTTATTTTGTGTCCCAGCCAAACTAAAATCAAACTGACAACAACCAAGCCGCCATGTTTGGTTAAGTAATACATCGTATCCCCATCTTTCTTTTGGAAAGCCAGTGAACTGGATGCACTGTATACCACAGCCAAACTGATGAGGGATAAGATCAAAATAATAGACCAGATGAAAGGATCTCCTTTCAAATTTTCTTTCAACCAGTCTGTTATACGATTCAATGTCATATTCTTAACCTGCTAATTCAATTACTAAATTTCTAAATTGTGTTCCGCGGTCTTCATAATTCTTGAACAAATCAAAACTCGCACATGCCGGAGAAAGTAAAACAGTATCTCCTTTTTTTGCTGAATCATGCGCGATGCGAATTGCCTCAACCATGGAATGTGCTTCTTTGATTTCAGAAACCATAGAAGCAAACCCACTCAGCACTTTTGAATTATCTTTACCTAAGGCAACAACCGTATGAACTTTTTCTTTTACCAATGCTTCAATCTGCGAGTAGTCATTACCTTTATCTACACCGCCCACAATCAGCACAACCGGCGTTTTCATGCTATCCAATGCATACCAGACAGAATCTACATTTGTAGCTTTGGAATCATTTACAAACTTCACTCCATAAATAGAACCAACAAACTCAAGTCTGTGTGGTGCATTTCTAAAGCTTTTTATTGACGCAATGCTTTTATGAATATCAGCACCGATAGATACTGCTGCATTCAATGCAGCCATAATGTTTATATAATTATGTTTCCCCTGCAACGGAAATTCTTCCGTATTACAGGTAACAACAGTATCATCAAGTGCATGGATCTGAATGGTTTTTTCATCTGAATACGCACCTGCACTATAAAGCTGTTTCAATGAAACAGGCACATAACGTGCATCAACCGGATGATCTTTTTTATACGATTCAATTACGCTGTCTTCTGAATATGTTATGTAATAATCTGCGGGTGTCAGATTTTGAAATATTCTGAACTTTGATGCGGTATAATTTTCGAATTTATATTCATACCGGTCCAGGTGATCCGGCGTTATGTTCAACAACACAGCTACATCTGCTTTAAACGTATACATATCATCGAGCTGAAAACTGCTCAATTCCAATACATATACATCTTTCTTTTCATGAATAATCTGGCGCGCTAAACTCGTTCCGATATTCCCCCCCAAGCCAACAGAGTAACCAAGTTGTGCCAGTATGTGATGCGTTAATAAGGTTGTAGTTGTTTTACCATTACTTCCTGTGATTGCAATAAATTTGGCACCTGGATGAATATGTCTGTATGCAAATTCGATCTCTGAAATCACTTCAATTGCTTTGGAACGGATCAGTTTCATGATCGGGGCTTTTTCAGGTATACCCGGGCTTTTAACAATCAGCTGTGCCGACAGTATTTTTTCTTCTGAATGTACACCTTGCTCAAATGCAATGCCTGCTTGCTGTAATTCAGCAATGAATGCTTCGGTAATCATACTTGAGTCAGAGACAAACGTATCGTAGCCCTTTGCTTTTGACAGCAAAGCAGCGCCTACACCACTTTCTCCTGAACCTAATATGACTATTTTCTGAGACATGTATTATCGTAATTTTAATGTTGCTAATGACAGAATCGCCAATAAAATTCCTACAATCCAGAAACGTGTAACGATCTTGGATTCATGGAAACCTGACTTCTGATAATGATGATGTAAAGGAGACATTTTGAAAATCCGCCTGCCTTCTCCGTATTTTTTCTTCGTATATTTAAAATAGGACACCTGCATGATCACAGACAAATTTTCTATTAAGAATATACCGCACAAGGCAGGCAATAATAATTCTTTACGAACAGCCAAGGCCATTACAGCAATTACACCACCCAAGGCAAGACTGCCGGTATCGCCCATGAATACCTGAGCCGGATAGGAATTAAACCAAAGGAATCCGATGCATGCACCCATCAATGCTGCTCCGAAAATAACCAGTTCGCCGCTGTTGGGGATATACATAATATTCAGATAGCTTGCGAAAATCGCATTTCCGGATACATAGGCAAAAATTGATAATGTTAATGCTATGATAGCGGAAGTACCTGCTGCCAGGCCATCAATACCATCCGTAATATTTGCACCATTTGAAACAGCTGTAATCACTATTATTACAAGAAGCACATACAGAATTGGTGTGCAGTTATCCGTTATTAAACACGAAATCGATCCATAATCCAATTCATTGTTTTTTAGAAATGGAATAGTTGTTAAACTTGATTCAACATCTGTATAAACGGAAGAACTTTGAATGGTTGATTTGCTTCCATCTGCCAATGTATATTCACGGATAACAACACTTGAATTATACAATAATGTTAAACCAACAATAAGGCCCAATGAAACCTGACCGATAATCTTGAATTTTCCCTGTAAACCTTCTTTGTTCTTTTTAAATACTTTAATGTAATCATCCATAAAGCCAATGAAACCAAGCCATATCGTGGAGATCAATAACAACACGATGTACACATTGGTTAGTTTGGCAAACAATACCGTAGGAACAATGATGCATAGAATAATCATTAATCCGCCCATTGTCGGAGTACCTTTTTTCTCCATCTGGCCAGCAAGACCCAGATCCCGGATACTTTCGCCTATCTGTTTATTCTGAATAAAGGTGATGATCTTTTTGCCAAACACCAGCGCTATTAAAAGCGATACAAATGCGGCCATGCCGGCACGAAAAGAAATGTATTGAAATACACCCGCTCCCAGCAAGTCATATTTGTTTTCCCAATATTCAAATAAATAATATAGCATTAGTTCGACTGATATTGAAGTTGAAAATGATATTGCTCGTTATGACTAATAATATAGTTCAACATGTTAATGACATTGTTCAACAATTCAACACATGTATCGCATTCAGTACTTAAAGGATGCTTCATCTGAATCAATTTCAGCCAATATCTGGTTTGAACAGACATTTCAGAAGCAGTAGAAATTGCTTCTGTAAAATCCATATGAGTAGTTGAAGCCCACGCAGTTTCAGCATGCTTGCGTATAGACAATCCGTATTTCAATAGTCTTGCCGACAACTCCATTTCGTTGTTCTTTAACAGAACACCGTAGAGATCCATGATCCTATTGGACAATTCAAAAGTTCGGTTACTAAGTAGTTCGTAAGTCATTGACTAGTCTATAGATTTAAATGCACGTGCACTTTTATGAATGTTTCTTCTTGCCTGCTCTATTTGATTTACCAGTTCTTCAAAATCTTTGTAATCCTCTTCCAGCACAAGTATGATTTTATAAATTTTAATGAATCGTATAAGATTCAATAATCCTTTAGATTGTTTGGATGCATTCAGCATATTCAATCTAAATTCGTGATTCGATTTAGCTATTTCAGCATGATACAATGCCTGCACAACTTCTTTATACAACAAGTCAATACGCTCAGATAAATCTGTACGATTATTGTCATTTAAAAACACAACAAACCGTTCAACGGAATATTTTACCGTTGTCTGGTTAAAATGTTTGATCTCTAAAAAAGAACTCATCATAGTTTTACTTCCCTAAAGTGTCTAATAACTCTTTTATTATTAAACGATCATCAAAAGGATATTTAACCCCTTTGATTTCCTGATATGTTTCGTGGCCTTTTCCGGCAACTAAAATAATATCACCTGTTGATGCCAATGTACAGGCAACTTTTATCGCTTCTTTTCTATCCAGTACAGACAGAACTTTTTTCTTGTCTACAATACGAACGCCTTTTTCCATTTCAGTAAGAATGGCCTGAGGTTCTTCGTTACGTGGATTATCAGACGTTAATACAACATGGTCGCTGAACTGGCATGCGATGTCTGCCATCACAGGGCGCTTTGCAGCATCTCTGTTACCACCACACCCAACAACTGTTATAATTTTGTTTGCTCCTTTTAATTCTGTAATTGTTTCCAATACATTTTTTAATGCATCAGGTGTATGTGCATAATCAACAATCACGGTAATGCGTGTTGCAGATATCTGCTGTTCGAATCTGCCATTTGCAGCTTCAATAGTTGAAAGCTGCATCAACACTTCTTCCTTGTCTTCACCCAGTAATACGGCTGTTGCATACACGGCTAATAAATTGTATGCATTGAAATTACCGATCAGCCTGAACCAGGCCTGTATACCGTCTACATCCATTTCCAAACCCTGCATGGTAGTAGAAATTAATTTCCCTTTAAAGTCTGCTAAGGCAAGTAATGAATACGTATATGTTTTAGCACGTGTATTCTGAATCATTACCCGGCCTCTTTTATCGTCTGAATTAATCAGCGCGAATGAATCATTCGGTAAACCATCAAAGAATAATTTTTTCGCTTTGATGTATTCGTCAAATGTTTTGTGATAATCTAAATGGTCATGTGTGATATTACTGAACAAACCACCAGCAAATTGCAGACCGGCAATACGTCTTTGTACAGCAGCATGCGAACTCACTTCCATAAAGCAATGTGTACAGCCGGCCTTCACCATATCTGCCAGCAGCTTATTTAAAGAAATAGCGTCCGGTGTGGTATGTGTAGCCTGCACGACTTTATCTTCAATAATATTTTCTACAGTTGAAAGCAATCCCGTTTTATAACCCAGCTTTCTGAACAAGCGGTATAGTAAGGTTACTGTAGTCGTTTTACCATTTGTACCTGTTACACCTACCAATTTTAATTTAGACGAAGGTGAATCGTAAAAATTAGAAGCGATCATACCCAGAGCTTCCGCACTATCCTTTACCTGAATGATCGTGCAGTCAGCAGTAGATTCAATTTCCGGCAGCTCTTCACATACAACAGCAGTAGCACCTTTTTGAATAACGTCTGCAATAAATGAATGTCCGTCGCTGCTTACGCCTCTTACAGCAATAAACATAGAACCTTTCTCAACTTTGCGCGAATCAAAACAAATAGCAGTAACATCTACATCCGTTCTTCCGGATACTGATATTAAAGAGACCTTATATATTAAATCTTTTATCTGCATATTAATTCAAGACGATAGTAATGTAATTACCTTTATTATATCTGGTACCAGATTGGATGGATTGAGAAACAACTCTGCCGCTGCCCTCAAACCGCACACGCAGTCCGATATTTTCCAATATATACAACGCGTCTTTTAAACGCAGTCCATTTACATCCGGTACAATACCTGCAACAATTTTGCGGTCATACCAAACAACTGTTTTATTTTCAAGATTGGCTTTTACCCAATCATCATTAGCATTTGTACTTGTATGCTGTGGAATTTTTAATTCGTTGCATAGAAATTTAAGATCTTCATACAATCCACCTTTGATCGCTGGAAATATGCCGCTGAATGCAGTTACATTATTTGGGGCAATAGGTGCATGCAGATCCAGATCCTGCGCAAATATTTTATCTGCAACTTCTTTAAACACCGGTGCTGCCACATCCGAACCATACAAATTATATCCTTTCGGATTGTCGATCACAACAATACAACTGTACTTAGGACGATCTGCCGGAAAATACCCAACAAAAGAAGTGTAATATGTTCTTGTATAGGTTTGTTTTACCAAACGCTGTGCTGTACCTGTCTTTCCGCCTATTTTGTAATTTGAGTTTTTAATATTTGCAGCTGTTCCGTTTTCGACAACACCTTCCAGCATGATTTTCACTTTACGAATGGTTTCATCTGAACAGATCTTCTCTTCTACTACTTCTGTTTCGTATCTGTCCAATACCTGATCAGCCACACGCGTTTCTTTAACAATCATCGGGCGTACCATTTTACCATTGTTTGCCACGGCATTGTAGAAAGCAAGTGTATGAATAGGTGACATGCTCAATTCGTATCCGATTGACATCCACGGTAAGGTTGTACCGCTCCATGTTTTAGAAGCCGTTGTTTTAAAATATGGTTTGGCTACACCATCCATTTGAAATACAACCGGCTCAGTTAAGCCCATTTTTGTAATATATTCTAAGAACTTATCCGGCTTGGCTCCAAAATATTCATTCACCTTTTTTGAAACCGCAATATTGGATGATGTTTCAAACGCGTGCTGCAAAGTAATTTTACCATAACCGCCCGGCTTTGAATCACGCATGATTCGATCATAGAATTCATATTCACCGTTACCCGTATCAATGGTATCTGCAAGGTTAATATCCGTATCTTCAAACAATGCAATCATGGAAGCAAGCTTAAAGGTTGAACCCGGTTCGGTTAAGCCCTGGTTACCCATGGCATAATTATAATTTTCAGCATATGCGCCTTCACCTATTTTACCGAGGTTCGCGATGGCTTTAATTTCACCCGTTGCTACCTCCATGAGTACTACACAACCGTAGTCTGCGTCATGTGCCGTTAAATGATTGCGCAGTGAAGCTTCAGCGACATCCTGAATATTTACATCAATTGTTGTAACAATATCAATACCGTCAACAGGCATGATCTCATTTTCATCGTGCACCGGTTTCCAGTTACCGCCCGACATTTTTCGAAACAATGCTTTTCCGTTCTGACCGGCAAGTTCTTTGTTAAAACTATATTCTAAACCTGCACCATTATTGTCTTCATTGACAAAACCTACTGTACGCTGAGCAAGAAATGAAAACGGCAGGAACCGTTTATCAACTTTTTCAAATACAATGCCTCCTTTAGAGCGGCCTTCAGAAAAGATCGGCCATTCAGACATTTCCTTCTTTGCCTGATAATTGATCAGCTTATGATTTAAAATGATGTACCGCTTATTGCCTTTTCGCGCATCGTTGATCTTCCGTTTATATTCTGAAGCCGTTTTATCTTTAAAATAATTCGCAAGATTTCTGGATAACTGATCAATTCCTTTTCTATATATTTCGTCATCTGCAACTTTTGGATCAATGCATACCCGGTAGAAAGGCAAAGATGTTGCAAGTAAACTTCCATCATCAGAAAAAATATTTCCGCGAGTAGGTTTTACATCTTTAAAATCCAGCAGATTTTCTTCATGCAGTTTCGCCCATCTATCTCCCTGTACAAATTGGATAACAACGATCTTGTATCCAATTGCAAAAGAAAATAACAGTATTACCAAAAAGGCAAGACGTATTCGAAGGACGATGGATTTTTTAATATTCACGTTGCTTCTCAGTTATTTTAACAGGTGGTTCTATACTTTCTTTTAATCCCAATGATTCAACTTGCTTTGCCACTTCAGATTGTTTACTCTTAAACATTAAGTCGGCAAGTAACGTGGTATAATCTGCCCGCAGGTCGTTTACTTCATTTTGTAACCGGCTTGTCTTACGCACAAGCTTATCGCCGTAATGTGCATTTGCTATATACAGCATCATAATAAAGGCAAAAAACAATACCTTAGGTACATACTGTACCGGTAAGCCTTCATTGAATACATTTCCAATGGGAATGTACTTATCTACAATAGAAAATACTCCTTTGCCGGAAGAGACTGTTTCCGGAGCATATGGTTCTTCAACCTGTGGAGTAGCTTTTACTGTATTTTTAGCCATAGATTTATTCTCGTTCTGCTATTCGTAAGCGGGCACTGCGCGCGCGGTTATTTCGTTCTTTTTCTTCATCATCCGGATCAATTGCTTTGCCAACTGATTTGAAAGGCTTATTGGTATTACCGTATAAATCTTTCTCTGCATCACCATGAAATTTTCCTTGCTGCACAAAGTTTTTCACCAGGCGGTCTTCCAGGGAATGATAACTGATGATTGAAAGTCTGCCGCCGGACTTTAATACCTGCTGACTTTGTTCCAATAAATCTTTCAATGCTTCAAGTTCTTCGTTTACTTCAATTCGAAGTGCCTGAAAAACCTGTGCGTAATATTTACTTTCTTTCCCTCTTGGTGCGTAGTCTGACAAGACTTCAATCAATTCGGAGGTACGGTTAATCGGTTTGTTAATGCGTTCTTTTACCAAGGCCTGTGCAAGTGTTTTTGCATTTCTCACTTCGCCATACATACCCAGAATACTGTGCAGGCCATGTTCTGAATATTTATTAATGATATCGGCTGCCGTCTTATCAATGGCACGGTCCATACGCATATCCAGCGGCGCATCGTAACGGATAGAGAATCCCCGTTCAGGCGTATCGATCTGATGAGATGAGATACCCAGATCACCTAATAAACCATCTACTTTATCTACTCCGTTCAGACGTAAATATTTTTTAATGTACCTGAAGTTGGCTGGAATCAAGGTGAAGTTTGGACCAATGAGATCTTTTGCGTTATCAACGGCATCAGCATCCTGATCAAAGGCGTACAGTTTACCACCTTTTAAGTGTTTTAAAATCTCACGGCTATGACCACCTCCGCCAAATGTTACATCGACGTAGATTCCTTCCGGATTAATGTTTAAACCCTCTACACTTTCTTTTAATAAGACCGGAACGTGATACATAAGCCTGTTATTCCTTTTTTGTTGGTGCTAAATATTTTTCTGCGAGCTGGGCAAATTCAGATGAATCCTGAATCAGGAACTTCTGATATAAGTCTGGCGACCATATCTCCACCCTGTTACCCATCCCCACTACTGTTATATCTTTTTCAAGCTGTGCATGTGCCATCAGCATTTTCGGGATCAGTAAGCGACCATTGCTATCCAGTTCAACTTCATTGATCCCGCGGAAGAAGTTCCGTTGAAATACCCGGTATTCTTCACTGAACTCATTCAAACCAGATACTTTCGAATAGATTTTCTTGAACTCTGTCTGCGAATACAACACAATACAGGATTCAAAACCCCGTGTCAAAACAACGTTTCCGGCATCGATATCAGGCAAATTGGACTTAATACGAGCAGGCAGGACCATTCGGCCCTTCGCGTCTACTGTACAGTCATATTCACCTGAAAAGAATCCCATATATTTTTACCCTTGATATACAATCGGTTAATCAAATTTAAAAAAGAAAAAACAAAATCCAACCACATCAACCCACTTTAACCCACAATTATAAGATTTTAAACCATTTTGTGGAAAAATAGACCCTTTACCAACAAGAATTCAACTAAATGATGCACAGCAAAGGAGCTTTTCCGGATAAACAGACATAGCCGGCATGTTTAATGAATTTTATTCAAACAGTTAAAAAAGCAAAAAAAGTATAAACCTGTTTTTGGCACCATGACCTTAAAACCCCGTATTTATAAGGGCTCTTTTACTTCATTTTTTTAAAAACGCCTGCAAAGCCAATAAAAACGGGCATGCAATAGAAATAAAACGATATTCACATCAAATAAAATAATGTATATAAGATGCAACCTATTATGAAAGCACCGTCAATAAAGGGATCAATAAATATTGTTGTATGCAATAAATAAAAAAATAGATATACACAAATTGTACTTTAACCCGCTATGCCCCTATTAACGGAGGCTACAGAACATGTGAATTAAGATAAAGTTATCAACAAATTGATAAAATATTCCTGAAGGGCTTGCAGAGTAAGGGTTTTCCTATAATTTCGTATAACAATTTTAACTTTTACAAACAAAAACTACACACTATGAACAAGGCAGAATTAATCGATGCTATCGCAGCTGAATCAAAATTAACTAAAGCAGATTCTAAAAGAGCTTTAGATGCATTTCTTAACGCTACTGGTAAAGCGCTTAAAAAAGGTGAATCAGTTGTATTAATTGGTTTCGGTTCTTTTAAAACAGCTACACGTGCAGCTCGTAACGGTAGAAACCCACAAACTGGTAAAGTAATTAAAATCAAAGCTAAAAAAGTAGTTAAATTCAAAGCTGGTGCTGAACTTACTAAAAAAGTTAAGTAATTAACCGCCTTACTTTTTTACATAAAAAAACCTGATCAAAACCGATCGGGTTTTTTTATGTAAATCCGTATTTATTTTAAGGTTTTCTATACATAAAAAATCTTAAAAACCTTACAATATCCTTCCGTCTTAATCGTCTACCTCATTAACCACATGCTTATCAGACATAATGCATGCACCCTTGCTTGCATTATTTATCTGTGTATGTATACAAATTAATCGAATAAGCAATCAATACATTTGTTGTGACTAAATCCGGACTCACTCTTATTCTATTTTACATTACATCTATTTATTCGGGCTATGCCCAGAAGATGAGTAAAAGCGCTATACACTACGAAGCTTTTGGTGCCGGCTGGTACACAAGTGTAAAATTTATACGTGCATTCCGTTATGAACATTTTCTGGTTTCAAAAGAAAAGCATTCAGTCATGCTCCAGGCAGGATTAGGCGTTTCAAAATGGACAGATTTCACAACAGACTTTAATCCGGATATACTTGTGCCGCTTTCCCTGGGATATATGTATGGAAAATCACGCAGCCATCCTATTGTTTCAGCAGGAATGATCTATAGTAGTTATACTTTTTTTAATGCCCGCAAAATTGATATAGACAGGCACAGGCAACTATCATTAACCTGGTCTGCCGGTTACCGCTATACACATCCGAATGGAATTACATGCAGTCTCTTTTATATCGGCATGGCAGATGGTATGGATGTAATCCGCTACGGAGCTGGTTTTTCAATTGGATATAGATTTAAAAAAGGTCATCTATGAAACAGATATACTTACTTCTTTTATGCGGCGTACTATTCGCCTGCAAAAAAAAAGAGTCGTTACCTGAGGTACAAAAAATCGGGCACAGCGGCATGGGCTTATACGGCGATTATCCGATCAATTCCTTTGAATCATTGATGCAGGCATTCTTGTTGGGTGCAGATGGTGTCGAAATTGATGTTCAGATGACCCGTGATGGCATATTGGTACTATTGCATGATGAACTGTTAGACAATCAAACCAATGGTACAGGTGCCGTTCAGGAACGTACCTGGGATGAGATAAGTAATCTTGCGTATGATAATATTGCACTGGGGCGGTATAATATTATCCGGCTGGATTTCCTTTTAGAAAACTGCGGACCCCATATCGATAAATTATTTTATTTCGATATCAAGCCTAATGCCTACAGCACGGAGCATTTATATACATTAAACAGAAACCTTTCAACGCTTATAACAAAATTTAATCTTGAAGATAATTCTGTGCTGATGTATCAAAACAATGCGCAATTTTTACATATGCTATCTTTACGAACCGACCTTACTATTTATTCTTATTCAGATTTTAACACAGCGAAAAAAAATATTTTACAGTATAAGCTTAACGGATGGGTAGCAAGTATAAACGATATAGACGAATCAAAAGTAGCACAGATGCACGAAATAGGTGCCCGTGTAGTTGGATTTAGTACATTTAATAAAAATGATCATCTGAATCTCATACATAAAGGTGTGGATATTATTCAAACAGATAATCTTAAAAATCTGATCAATCTGTATCAATAACAACTGCTTGCTTGTATTATTGATACTTTCCCTACCTTGCACATGCTTTTTTAAGAGCAATAGATTTTAATGCTGTTATATAATTTCTATCTTTGCCTGCATAAACTTTTACCTTTTCCACTCTTGTTGTGAAGGATCTTTCTCATAGAGATTGCTGCAACATTTTTTATAAAAAAATCATCACATAATGTTAGAAAAACAAATACGCGCCGTATATGATCAACAGACTATAACTGTTTATCAAGCGTATAAAAATGAAATAGCTATACCGGCTGTAAAAAATCAAAAATTCGTAGCGCCTTTTAAAATCGAACGCATGACCTGGATCAAACCATCTTTTTTATGGATGATGTATCGGTCTGGCTGGGCAGCCAAAGAAGGTCAGGAGCATGTACTGGCCATTAAACTAAAACGCGAAGGGTTTGAATGGGCGCTGGCTAATTGCTGTTTGTCGCACTTTGATAGTACAATGTTCTCTTCTTTGGAGGCATGGAAAAACAAATTAGAGCACACACAGGTACGCTTACAGTGGGATCCTGAAAAAGATATTCACTTACAAAATCTTGCTTACAGAAGCATACAAATAGGGCTTAGCGGAGTTGCTGTTGAACACTATGTAAACGATTGGATCGTGTCTATCGATGACATCACACCGGTTTGTAAAAAGATCCATGCGCTGGTGCTTGATAAAAAAACAGAGGAAGCAAACAGTTTATTACCGGCAGAAAATATCTATCCGGTTTCTGAAACATTGAAACATACTATTGGGGCAGATTAAAAAATACTTTCTGGAAACTATCAGCAGCTCTACGCAGAAGTCTGGATATATATACACTCGAAAGGTATTAACCTGCTAAACGTTTTAACATAATACAGCCTGAATAGTATATCCATTTCAATCCCGATAAAAAGAAAGCCTTCCCGCGGGATCCACGGGAAGGCTTTCTTTTTATCGGGGAATAAAACTTATCGTTTCATTAAATTTTTCATGTTGGGCGGAATACCTTTACCCTGCATTTTGTTCATGCTCTTCATCATTTTACGCATGTCTTCAAATTGCTTCAACAGGTTATTTACTTGCTGAATAGAAGTTCCAGACCCTTTTGCTATTCTGTTTCTTCTGTTACCGCTTAACAGATCCGGGTTCTCCCGTTCTTCTTTTGTCATAGAGAAAATGATTGCTTCAATCGGTTTGAATGCATCATCATCAATCGGCAGATCTTTCATCATTTTACCCATACCCGGAATCATACCGACAAGGTCTTTGATGCTACCCATTTTTTTAATCTGCTGAATCTGATTTAAGAAATCTTCAAAGTTGAATTGATTCTTTCTTAATTTCTGATTTAACTTCTTTGTTTCTTCTTCATCAAATACCTGCTGCGCACGTTCTACAAGCGATACAACGTCACCCATACCCAGAATACGGCTTGCCATACGTTCCGGATAGAACACATCAAGTGCATCCATTTTTTCACCAGTACTGATGAATTTGATTGGCTTCTCAACTACTGCACGAATAGAAATTGCAGCACCACCACGGGTATCCCCATCTAATTTGGTTAATACAACACCGTCAAAATTAATGCGGTCATTGAATGCTTTTGCTGTATTCACCGCATCCTGGCCGGTCATGGAATCGACTACAAAAAGTGTTTCTGAAGGTTGTATTGCCTTCTTCACTTCTGCAATTTCATTCATCATCTGTTCGTCTATCGCTAAACGACCGGCCGTATCTATGATTACAACTTTCTTATTATTTTTCTTAGCGTATTCAATTGCGTTCTTTGAAATTTCAACAGGCTTCTTATTGTCAGGTTCTGTATATACTTCCACACCTACCTGCTCACCCAATACCTTCAACTGATCAATGGCAGCCGGCCTGTACACATCACAGGCAACCAGCAACACATTTCTGTTCTGCTTTTTGATGTAAGCAGCAAGCTTCCCGGAAAACGTTGTTTTACCCGAACCTTGTAAACCTGCAATTAATATAACAGAAGGATCTCCTTTCAGGCTGATTTCCTGCTTTTCTCCACCCATTAACTTTGTTAACTCTTCATGGGTGATTTTAACAAGTAATTGTCCCGGAGAAACTGAAATAAGTACTTCTCTGCCTAAGGCAATTTCTTTTATATCATCGGTTACAGACTTTGCTACTTTATAGTTAACATCGGCATCAATCAAGGCTTTGCGAATTTCCTTAGCTGTTGTGGCAACGTTAATTTCTGTAATTCTACCCTGGCCCTTTAGGGTTTTAAATGCTTTATCGAGCTTCTGACTTAAATTATCAAACATAATGGTATTAGAAATGGCTACTAAAATACAAAAAAACTAAAGCAGAGCCTAAATTATTCTCAGCTAACAAAGAAACGGGGTCATTATTATCCTTTATCTGGATTATTTTCCGGAAATCGACTTTTTTAGAAAAAAACCGCTCAGGCATGTTACAACCGTTTACATCCCCTTCCAATTTTGTATTCTCTTATGTTAAAAAAATAAAAATATTTTGTTAAACATAATTATTTACACGGCAATTTTAACATTATTTGTTATTATAAACCTTAAAAATCAGCACTATGAAAAAATTATTTTATTTATTTTTATTTGTTATAGCATGTAATCCAATGCTTTTTGCACAAATTCCTACAGCAAACTTAATTGCAAGGTATCCTTTTTCTGGCAATGCGAACGATGTAAGCGGCAACGTCCTCAATGGAACGGTTAATGGTGCAACGCTGGTAGCAGATCATAATGGCACAACAAATGATGCATACGATTTTACTTATGGGAATAGTATAACGGTTAGTTCACAACCCATTCTGGATAATGGATTTGGTCTTGGTATTACCCTTGCAACATGGGTGTATATCACTAGTCCAGGTCAATCAGCCCGGTTGATTGACAGAACATTAGTAGGCAATAATTCCGGATTTATACTGGACCTTGTAAATGGTCAGTTAAGATTTATCGGCGATCGGACGATCGGTGCAAATATGTCAAGTATAACTGTTCCTACAAATACATGGACACACGTAGCCATAACATTTAATAATTCCACCGGAACATTGATTTATTATGTAAATGGTGTAAGTACCCAAACCTTCAATAACTCTACGCGTTTGGTTGGTACGGCAACAAACCTTCCGCTTCTATTCGGCAGAGATCAGAGTGGAGGAAGTTTATTTGTTGGTTCTATGGATGAACCAAGTATATACGGAAGAGCACTTTCATTGTGCGAAATCAGAGCGCTGGCTGGATTAGGACAATTAACAACTCCTATCACGGGTAACAATACTGTTTGCGTAAATCAATTATTACTTCTTTCAAATGCTACTTCAGGAGGAACCTGGTCCAGTTCAAATACTGCTGTTGCAACCGTTAATTCATTTGGATTAGTAAGCGGAATAAGCGCCGGTCCTGCGGTTATTACCTATACTGTACCAAGCGGCGGTTGCCAGTTAGTGGCTAATTTCCCAATAACAGTAAACAGTACACTTGTGTTTACTATTGTAGGCAATTCTACGGTATGCCCTAATTCCAGCGGAAACGGATATACTGTTTCTCCCATTGTTTCTAACGCCGACTATACATGGAATATTCAGAATGGACCTAATGTTGGTGTCAATTTTCCTGTCAACGGCTCTACAAATACCACGCTTACTATTCCTAATTCTGTAACAAACAATCAATTTATTCTTAGATGCCAGGGATTAAATCTATGCGGCAGTTCAGCAATCGTTTCTAAAACCATTACCCTCAGTACCGACGTGCCGGCGGTTCCCAATGTCACTTGTTCAGGAACAAGCGGTTCTAACACATGTGTTAATCTTACCGTTACCAATGCAGGTACGAGTTCAATTCAATGGATTGTTAACGGTGTGGTTCAGGGTACTTCCAATACATTTGTAAGACCTCTTAATTCATCTGTTCTATGTACCTTCACCAGTCCATCAGGTTGTACCAAATCTACCTGGTATTCTCCGGCTGTTGTTTGTACGTACCAGGCAAGAACAAGCAACACCGCATCTGACAATTATACAGGATTAGTACTATATCCTAATCCGAATGCCGGAAACTTTACAATTAAAACAAATAACTACAATGGTAAAGCTTTAGTATATAGTATTCTTGGTGTTGTTGTTGATGAAATAACTGTTACTGACGTAAACAATTCATATAACCTCGACATCTCTGACAAACCTAAAGGTACTTATCTTCTCAAATTAACAGGCGGAGATCAGGATCATGTAAGTGTTTTTGTTGTTCAATAAGAATTCAGCAACACAATGTTAACCTGAAAGTACTTGTGAGCAGGCATTAAATGCTACTCACGTATAACTGGTTGATTACATCTGAAAAGGAAGAGGTTTAATTAATTTAAACCTCTTCCTTTTTATGTTAAGGTACTATGCGGCTTTGTTGAGAATACTGCATAAAGCCAGCATATATAAATAATACCCGGATATGCTTGGATTATGCAGCAATGAGATTAATATTCACTTCTGAATATTAATCTCATTGCTGCTATAAAAATATAACCTGTTGCTTCAGAGATCAGCGATCGAAAGTCTGTTGTAATTTTTCAATATCCAGCATGTGTTCCGCATTCCGCGCTAACCATTCTTTATCCTTTTCCCACCATTTGAATGCCAGTAAAAATGCAATCTGGGAATCTGTAAACCGATACTTAATATTTTTAGCTGGTACGCCGCCAACAACTTCATACGGGGTAACATTTTTTGTTACTACTGCACCCGCAGCAATAATAGCACCATCGCCAATGGTTACGCCATCTGCAATGATAACGTTTGCACCGATCCATACATCATTACCAATAGAAACAGGCATGTGTTCAGTAAAAGAATCGGTGCCGGAAAAAGTAATTGCCACCTGTTTTGCCTTAGAATAAAATGCCGGATGAATGGAAACAAATGTACTTGTAGGATGTGTGCCCAGACCCATCTGTACATTAGGACCAATCGCACAAAACTTACCTATATGGCTGCGTGAAATCTGACTGTTTTTAGCAATGTACGTATAAGACCCTACAGTTGAATGCCACAGCCGTACGTGATCGTATAATCTGTTATATTCCCCGAACGTGCTGCCTTTTATATTAGTCAGGTAACCAAGCTGCAGGTTACTGCCCCGGTATTTTATTTCTAAAACCGTTTTTTGTACAAGCCAGTACAGCCAGAGCGTAAAAGGGTTTTTCAATATACTGCTGATAAATCTCATAGTAAATCGGTTATTTTTTTCCGTTCAAATGCATCTACATACGAACCTTCGGTTACATTGTAAACACGCACACCTACGTGATCGGCGTATTTTTTAATTGCCTTATATCCGGCAAACGTTTTAACAGCCATCATCAATACAGCCGCCAGATCTGCTTTAACAGAAGAACCCGGTCTGATATGCACTTTTGTTTTTCCGCCATCATTATTTTTATCGTAAAAATGTGTATGCTGCAGGTATACTTCATTTTCGTCGCTAACCCATACATCTTTAAAAAAAGAATTTTCAACGCCGGTAAGGTAGATGTTTTTATAGTTTATCTTAACGCCTAAAAAGATGGAAGCGACTACTACGTTTTGGCAGAGGGGCATTCCGATGCCACGCTTATAAAAAAAATAACTAAACCAATCAAAGCCTTGTACAATGGTATAATTAAAATAATGGATGTTGATATTGGAATTTCTTTTTGCTATCTCCTGAATGTGTGTTGAATGTTTAGACATCTGAGGGACAAGAATATTAAACTTCCAGGACGTTTTTTCGATAAGCACTTCAATCATGTCTTTTATATCTGCGCGCAACGTTGCTGAATCTTTGGGATAATAAGCATTATCGAGCCATACCAGGATGTTGGGTTTGAGAGATTCAAACTCTGCACTGGCAGGAAAATTATTTACGCAAATCAGATCTTTGTTCTCAAAAAATGAAGGAGTCTCTACCAGCGCTTTTTTTAAGGACGGCCCGTTGCCGATAACAATCGCCTCGTAGTTTTCAGGTTTAGGTACGCTTACATTAAACCTTGACAGTACAACTACTTTAATAAGTGAAGAAAATAACGAAAAAAAATCCGACACATATTGTTGTAATTTCTCTGCAAAGTCTTTCAGTAGGAAGATCATATTATTTATGAATGAGGCTTAATAATATTCAGATTAAATGTATTCCTGATTAACGCAAATCATCCAGAGACAACGGGGTACCGGCTTTAATATCCTGATTGGCTTGTTTTGTTAATACCGAATCATAATAACGTGTATGCAGGCCATTACACGGTCTTATAGAACGTACATTGAGTGCTGTAAACGCTTCTCCTTTTTTAATGTCTTTTACAACATATAAAGAACGTTTGAACTGAAGGCTTTTCTTTTCTTTTTCGGAAAGAATATAATTTACTTTTCCCAAAGAAAGAAACGCGCGTTCTGTTTCAACAACCAGGTTTTTCAACTCTTCCGGTTCCAGTGAAAAGCTTGAATCAACACCGCCATCAGCTCTGCTCAACGTAAAATGTTTTTCTATGATACGTGCGCCCAATGCTACAGAAGCAATGGCAACGCCAATGCCCATGGTATGATCAGATAAACCCACCGGCACATCAAACAAAGTACTCATGTGCGGTATGGTATAAATGTTTGTACTTTCCGGTGTTGCCGGATACGTACTGGTACATTTTAATAATACCAGTTCTTTACAGCCATTATCTCTTAGCACTTTTACTGATTCCTGAATATCTGCAATGGTAGAAACGCCGGTACTCATGATGACAGGCTTATTTGTCTGCGCAACTTTTTTCAGTAAAATATGATCGGTGTTTTCAAACGATGCAATTTTATAACAAGGTACATCCAGACTTTCTAAAAAATCAACGGCAGTAGTATCAAACGGACTGCTGAAAGCAATCATACCGTGTGATTTGGCACGTTCAAATATCGGTGCATGCCATTCCCAGGGTGTATATGCCTGTTGGTATAATTGATGCAGATTCTGATTTTTCCAGATAGAGTTTTCATCCTTAATGATAAACTCGTCCGATGTTCCATTAAACGTAATAGTATCTGCTGTATAGGTCTGCAGTTTTAATGCGTGCGCACCTGCTGCTGCTGCTGCATCAACAATTGCCAATGCCCTGTCTAATGATTGATTATGATTTCCAGACATTTCTGCAATCACAAATGGCTTGTGATTTTCTGATATAATCGTACTTCCGATTTTAAACATGTTGTCTCAATAAAATAAATCTTAATTCCTGATCAACGGTATATTCTTCTTTCAATATAAAGCCTGCTTTTTCAAAGGCTTTTACTGAAGCGGTATTTGTTGCTTTAATATGCGCCGCTATAGGTTTTGTAAAATTACGGAAATATTCGGTGCAAGCCGAATCTATCATAAAAGCGGATAAAGACTTCCCTCTGAATGCGCTATCAATTGAAATTCCAATGACTGCCTCTTCTTCACCGCATTCAATACGTACTTGCCCTACAGGAATTTTCGCTGCATCTTCGAACACCAGCAGCAAGCTATCCGGAGAACTGATTTTCTTCAAAAACCATTCCGTATGTGTCTTTAAATCAATTTTATTGGTTCCAAAGGAATTTTTCCGTGTAACTTCATCATTGGCCCAGTTAAAATAGGTCATCAAATCCTGTTCGCGTGCTTTTCTGAAGGTTATTTGTACTTCGCTCATATCTTTTTGAAAGCCTGTTGAAACCGTTCTGCTGTTTTACCATCAAAAAACAGTTTTTGCTGATTGAGCGTTTCATCCCATTTTCCGGCATTGAATTCAAGGCTTTTTACCAAAACCGATTCTTCAACGTTTTTATCCAATACGTCCAGTGACAAGTTATTCTTTTTAAAGAACGCAGCATTTGACGCTTGATTTGCAGCTGTTAATACCCCTATGAATGGTTTATTTAAAATACACACTTCATATGCGATTGTTGAGCAGGATACAATAGCTACTGTACAGCTGTTTATCTCATCAATCATTTCTTCTGCAGACAAGCTTCTTTTGATGATCACGTCTGGTGAAGCCTGAAACGGTTTAAAACTTTCGCCGTTTTTATTTGCAGCACCCAGTATCAGCGTAATACTATAGTTTTCCTGCACAGCAAGAAGTGCGTGAACAATCTTCAAAGAAATATTATCCGGATCCGCACCGCCCAGATTAATCAATATAGTCTTTTTTATTTTATTGCCTGCATCCTTGTTTGCGGTTCTTTTATCAAAAAAAACTTTGCGGACTAATGCATATCCTGTCCCCAATAAAAAAGTAGTATATGCTGAAGCATCATAATCTGAAGCCTGTACAAGCCCGTTGTGATTAATAAGTACGTCTGCATATTGATGCCCGCTGACTAAATCGTCTATATACACCAATGAACGGCATTGCTGTTTAATAGCTTTTTGATACGCTGCATCAAATGCATATCCATCTAATACAACAATATCTTCTTTGGATAGTACCGTTAAAAAATGTGCTGCATCTTCTCTGTGATTTTTTGTTTCAGGAAGCGGAATAACTTCAGATACTGCTGAATGTAATAACTGAAGAATAGGCGCAGACGGATTTTGAATCGCAAATTTTACATAAAATACATCCTGCAGCATTTCACACAAAGCAACACAGCGCATGACATGACCCAGACCGATTTCAGAATTACCATCTGCTCTAAAAACAATTGTTGCTTTTCTATTCATGGGTGTTTTTAAATTCATCTCGTTGCTTCGCAATTCCGGAGAAAATGATTTCTCTTCTACACAACTCTTATCTGTTACCGATTAAGCGCACACCACTCCGACTGAACAAACGTATGTACGTAATTATTGCTGGCGTTTCAATTGTGTATATTTAAATTCAGCAACTTTCCAGTCTTCTTCTGTATCTATATCATGCGCGGCCATTTCATCAATTTCAATGCCGCTTGAATTAGCTGAGAGTAAAGCCCCTGAAGCGAGGAATGCGGGTACATTAAAAAAGTAAAACTGACCGGTATCATGGTAGGTTACTTCCAGATCCTGAGAACGCTTGAGTGCATTTTCAGGCTGTAGCCAGGCTAACTTATTTTCTTTAAATACCAATGCGCGTTGTATCGGAAATGAAAACCGTTGTATCGGAAAGACAGAATCCAATCCTTTTTCCATTAATAATGTATGTGCCTCGGATAAGATCTGCGCATCAACAAACGGTGCCGTTGGATATATGCAGCAGGCATACCGGTATTCTTTGCCCGATGTTTTATATACACCCAGTACTTCCTGCAGCACTTGTGCTGTTGTAGCAAAATCATCCGAAGAAGAACTGCTTCTTAAAAATGGCACACTCGCTCCATACGAGCGTGCTATTTCTGCAATTTTTTCATCGTCGGTAGAAACCATTACTTCATCAAAAAGCTTTGATGCAAGAGCGGCTTGTATTGAATATGCAATAATCGGTTTCCCTAAAAAATTTTTAATATTTTTCCCAGGTATACGTTTGCTTCCGCCACGCGCCGTTATAATTGCAACATTCATTAATCTGCTGTTATATTTTTTCTAATAAATACATACAATCTTTATTCCCTGACTCTGCCTGGCTTACATAAGGAAATAATTCTTTTTTCACCAATTTAAGATTTGGACAGTATTTCATAAAAAGATCTGCATAATCGGCTTTCCATAAATAATCTGTATTTCCTCTGTAATTGATTGTTGTTGTTTCTTCTGCGTAATATTCCCAGCCCCAGATGTATTTTTTAGAACAGCGTACCATTTCGCGCATCATGGTTGGCAGGTTATCCGGAGAGATATGGATCAATACACCATTGGTACAAACAACATCAAAGAAGTTATCTTTAAAAGGTATGTCAAAACCTGAACCCTGAATAACATTTATATTCTTTGTATATGCTTTTGCTTTTTCAACAGCATATTCCTGAAGTTCTACACCATATATATGTTTAAAACCTGAACGCTGTAAACCTGCCAGCTGCATTCCTGTATTACAACCTACTTCAAGTATGGAAGCATCTTTCGGTAATGCATTCAAAAACCGATCGTTCATTTCAACTTTAGAAATGCCCCAGTTCTCGATGTAAAATTTATCCCACTCTGCCGACTCTCTTGAATTACGGTCTGTATATTCTTTTCCGAATTCACCACCCCAAAATTGCTCTTGCTTCGTTTTCATATCTTAATCCTTAATCTTTTTTTATAATATAGCACGGTGTAACACAATACGGAAGACGTTTTATCGTAGCATCTTTATCTTTAAAATAATCATCCACGGCTTTGTTCGCACCCGGGAAAACATTTGCATAATCATCCAGCAAAATAACGCCTCCCTTACTAACCAACGGATAGAAATATTCTAACGCAGCCTTCGTAGGCTCGTATACATCTACATCAATATTTAGAAATGATATTTTCAGTTCCGGATGTTTTTTCAAATATTCGGGAATTGTTTTTACAACATCTCCTTTGATGAGATCTACATTCTCATCACATTTTTTATGCTTCAGCACGTCTAATAATTGTTCAACACCTATGCCCTGCTCCCCGCTGTCTGTAACAAATTTATCTCTCCATTTTTTATCTCCTTCAAAATCTGTTTGAGGAAATTCTCCAAAGGCATCAAAGCCAATAATTCTTTTCGCCAACGGATTCGTTAGTAACTGCCTGAACGCTGCAAAACGAACCAGCGACGCTCCTTTAAACACACCGCATTCAACAATAGCACCCGGCACATCTATGGTGTGTTTAAATAAATCATAATGCGCCATTACTTTTGCCATCCTGTTTACATCAGATGACAGATAAAAATTATTTTCGTATTGAAAGCTTTTAGAAAAATCAGGTAATTCTATCATTATCGTTTTTTATGTTTTTTTTTAAAATATATGATCGGCAGCAACTGCACCATTTAAATGAAAATCAAAATACCAGCCATTCAAGAAAGGATTGTCTGCATGAACAGTCATCCAGCCGGTACCACCTGCAAAGAAATCCTTTATATCTGAATCTTTTTGTGCATGTATTACTTCAATGGCATTGGCCTTGATGATAGCACTTTTTTCCAACGTAGCATTGTCTGCTTCTCTGTAGAACGTTAATACAACGTGTGCATCCTGATTATATGCTTTTAACGGAGATGAATTTGTAAGCACGATTTCCGAATTTCCAACATTTATAAATGGCGCCCACCGGAACGTACTCTTTTTTTGTAATATATTTGGGTTGCCAAGCTGAGGCGCAAAACAAATATTAGATGGAAATTTTACGTCTCTGTTTTTAATGCCGACATTCAACCCAAACTTTATTCTTGTAGGAATTTTTGTTTTGTTTTCCCAGTTGCATGTAATGTTGACAGATTTAATACTATGCGGATCAAACTTTTCTGCTTCTACAATTGCACCGAAATCAATGGTCTCATATTTATTGTCTGCACTTCTTATTGGTTTATATTGATTCAGCTTGCCTTTCGGATTTCCCTGCTGATCGAAGAACTCAAACGATAAGGTAAAATCTGAAGGAGAGAATATGGGATAAATTGCAAGATGCGTATAATAATCATCTTTCAGATACAAGGGAATGGCAACAGAACTATCATTAAACGCTTCATCCTTCCGGTTCCAGTACGATTTATCGTCACTTAATTCCGAAGAATCATAATAGGAATGCGTGATGCTGATTGCCTTTGATGCGGTGTCTATGTTACCGACTAAAAACCTTGGGAAAAAACCTTCAAAGTTATGTGCAAATTTAATTGTACCGGGCTGTTTTTGCAACAGCTTTTTTAGATCTATGTACTCATTGAGTTTAATAAAGGTAGTTTCTAACGGAGCAAGTGCGGGTATAGAAAAGCTGCCGGTATACTCCTGCCCGTGCGAATTATTTATCTTATATTCAATAACAGGATTTTTATTTTCAATCGGTCCGTTTGTTAATGCAATAAATGGTTCAATAGAATCATCTCCATATATATCAAAACCTGATTCCCGTACTTTATATTCTTCGTTTACCTTAAGATCTTCAATATCATTATATATGCGCCCTACCGTGTGAACAGCCGTACTGAAGTGTTCGTTACAGTACACCAATACAAATGCCGGATATGGAAAGACCAGATCTTTTGTTGAGAATATTTCAAGCTCCAGCGATCCTGTAAAATCCGATTCGCTGCCTGCCTTTTTAATGACTTCCGAAAACTCAGCGATTTCTATATTAAATGCTTTTGCTGTATCAATCAGCAAATACTTACGCGACAACAGATTTCCTTTCGCATTACGCAGCGTATAGAGCAATCCGATTTCTGTGATGTGTCTTTTAACAAGCCAATACCCCATAAACAGTATCTTGCTTGAATAATCGCTGTTCTGAATAACCGGAAAAATGGCAGAAGATCTGAATACAGGTTTTTGAGAAAGGGAAATATTTTCCCCAACAGTTTTTATAGCTTCTAAATGACTATAGTAAGACCGCATAAATAAATCAGTTGTAAAAGTTTAGTATCTTCTCAATCACATATACTTGCTCATCATCCGTCAATGTCGGGTACATAGGTATACTCAGACAATGATCGTAATATTTTTCCGCTACAGGCATATCTCCTTTTTTAGAACCCAGGCTTTGGTAATACGGCATCAGATGTACAGGTACATAGTGCACCTGAGCAAAAATATTATTTGCTCTTAAGTAGTCGTATAATCCTTTACGGTTTTCAACCTGTATAATATATAAATGTAGTCCGTGATAAACGTTTTCTTTAACAGGTATGGTTTTAATCGCCGTGCCTGCAAATGCAGTATCATATCGTTTGGCAATTTCATGCCTTCTTTGCAGGCCTAGCTGTGCACGTGATAACTGAGAGACACCAAGAGCTGCATTGATATCCGACAAGCGGTAATTATACCCGAGCTCCTGCATTTCCATATACCAGCCGCCATGGTTTTCGATCAAATCAGAATTTCCCTGATAAACCATACCATGTGAACGGTATTTCAATAATTTTTTATACTGTGCTTCTGAATTGGTCGTAATCATACCACCTTCTCCGGTTGCAATATGTTTTACAGGATGAAAAGAAAAAATAGCCAGATCAGCTAATGATCCATCTCCGCAAAAATGTTTCGTATTATTTTTGTCGGTAAAATATGCGCCGGGTGCATGGCAGGAATCCTCGAGGATCCACAATCCATGTTCATCGGCCAAGGCTCTGAATGCAGCCATATCTACCGGATAACCTGCAAAATCAACGGGTATGATACCTGAAAATGTTCCTTTCGGATGTTCTTCCAGTATTGCCCGTACGTTATTGATATCCAGTAAAGCGGTTTCCGGATCAATATCTGCAAATACAACTTCTCCGCCGCAGTACCGGATGCAGTTTGCAGAAGCTGAAAATGTAATGGGCGTTGTTATTACTTTTGAATCTGCGTTTACACCTAATGCCATTGCAGATAAGTGCAAGGCCGCAGTGCCATTGGTTACTGCAACTGCATAGCTTGAACCTACATAAGCAGCAAATTTTTCTTCAAACTCTTTAACCAAGGGACCTTGTGTTAAAAATTTAGAGTGAAGTACAGCTATTACTGCATCAATATCCTGCTGCGTAATGTCTTGTGTTCCGTAAGGTATTGCTTTATCTATTTTCACAGGTTTTACTTATGCGCTGAAATCCGCATCAACATGCTTAACAATCTGTTCACGCAATTGATCTACAGATAACCATTCTGTGTTGGTTCCTGAATTATATTTGAAGCCCATTTCCACTGCTTTCGCATTAAAATGTTTTTTAAAATCTTCAAAACTCCAGGTAGGTGTTGCCGGCAATATGATATAGTATTTTTCGCATTCAACCGTGCTTAATGAATCCGTTTCCGTAATCATTTCTTCGTGCAGCTTTTCACCCGGTCTGATGCCTGTTACTTCGTACGTAGCATTCGGAGCAATGGCTTTGGCCATTTCCATAATATTGTAAGAAGGGATTTTCGGAACAAATAACTCACCGCCCCATGCATGCTCCAGGGCATACATAACCATTTCAACACCATCTTCAAGAGAAATATTAAAACGTGTCATACCTTCATGCGTGATCGGCAACATACCGCTTTTCCGTTTTTCAAGGAAAAACGGAACAACTGAACCTCTTGAACCAATCACATTTCCGTAACGTACGACTGAAAACTGAATATTACGTGCCCCTTTCATATTATTAGCCGCTACAAATAATTTATCGGAACACAATTTTGTAGCACCGTATAAATTAATCGGTGCTGCAGCTTTATCCGTTGATAAAGCAACCACTTTTTGTACACCGCTTGCTAAAGCCGCATTGATCACATTTTCCGCACCAAACACATTTGTTTTAATGCATTCCATCGGATTGTATTCTGCAGCCGGAACCTGCTTTAATGCCGCTGCGTGTACAATCACATCTATCCCTTCACATGCCTGCTTTAAACGCTCTCCATCTCTAACATCCCCGATAAAAAAACGGATGGATGGATAGTGGGAATGCGGATAATGAAGCGACATTTCATATTGTTTTAATTCATCTCTTGAATAAATAACAACCCTTTTAACCTTTGGAAATCTCTTGTATACGGTCTCAACAAATTTTTTCCCAAATGAACCTGTACCACCTGTTATTAGTATTGATTTATTATTTAGATCAAGCATATTCGTATGTATTCAACTCTTTTATTTAATATTCGATTTGGCTTAGTTGCCGTACTCTGCAATTGGTTTAACTATAGTCAGTCCTTTGTTTGCTGCATCTGCGAAAACAGCAGATGAAATGGGAGATTGTTTTAATCCCTCTACCATGTTGGCAGATTTCAATAAACTGTTTTTTAAATAGCGTTCAAGATGTGCATCCTTTTTCCCAAAAGAAAAGAAAAATGCCATCCGTACGTTGTCTTCATCTATTTTTAGAAAATCAGGAACATTCTTTTCTAAATAATCAACAGGGAAATTCGGAAGCATTTTCAAGCGTACTGCATTACCGCTATGAAGCGTACGCAGATCCCAGAAAACTAAATCTCCTTCCTCAATATCCAGTAAAACCGATTTTCCTGATTTGTTTTTATTAGAAGCAATACGCACTTTAAGTCCACCGCTATATTTCTTATGATTCTGAAGATACAAACCCATTCGTATAATCGAATAATCTGCAGCCCAGTCATTTCCTACATTGAACACCCGGTCTGTGTTATCACGATGATAACCTCTTAAGCCTGTTCCGATCTGATATGAACCATCTCCAAAATATACAGGTTCGTTTTGCAGAATTTTTTTAGCAATATTAATTACACGTTCATCTAAAATAACGTGCTGCAAAAGTTCTTTGCTTAGCAAATCTCCTTTTACATAGGTTGCTGATGAATTTGGAACGGAATAGATCAGACCTTTTGCTTTATCTATTTCAACCTGAGAAGCTACTTCATTACGTAAAGTTTGTATTTCACTTTTTGAAAAAACGCCTTTTACAATTGCAAATCCATTGTTATGAAATGACTCTACAAAATCAGAACTGCTATTCATTGTCTTTATTCAAAATATGATAAATGGTAGAATTATTTATTTTCAAGTATTCTTTGATAAGTTATACAAATTTAACTTAAAATTTCTAATTTTAACTGGAGTTGAATCAAAATGGGCATAATAATAAAACAAAGCATTCGCAGTACTATTATAACTTATTTAGGTATTGCGATCGGTACAGTAAATGTATTATGGTTATATCCAAAATATTTCACTCCCGAACAGATCGGAATTCTTAGATTATTACAAGATATCCCCTTCCTGCTTTCGCTTTTTGTACGATTGGGTGCATCCAACATTATCGACCGGTATTTCTCTTATTACCGGAACGATGAAATGCAACACAATGGCTTCCTCTTCATCATTCTCCTATATCCGCTTTTGGGATACTTAATCTTCCTTTCCGGATTCTTTCTTTTTCAGGAGTATTGGCAATCACTTTACACAGAAAAATCTGCCCTGTTTACAGGATATATGATTTTTATTGTTCCGCTGACATTTTTCATGATGTATGCTGATATTTTTGAAGCATACCTCCGGGCATATTATCAAACCTTTTTTTCTAATTTTTTGAAAGAAGTTGTTCTGCGTATTTTCGTAACAGTAATTGTTATTGGCTTTGCTGTAAAACTATTAAACTTTAACAGCACGATCCTCTTTTACAGCCTGGCCTACGGAGCCTTATTACTAATCATGGTTTTATACATACGGAAACAAAAAATATTGTTTTTAACACCAAATGCTGCCTTCTTTAAAAACGAAAAAACAAAAGAGATTATTAGCTTTTTGCTCTACATTATACCCGGAGCTGCCGGCGGTATCATTGCTCAAAAAATAGACACCTTAATGATTGGTGCCATCAGCGGAAAAAATGCAAACGAAGGACTGGAAAATGTAGCTGTTTACAGCCTGGCCTATTTTATAGGCTCGGTTATTGAAGTACCTAGAAAAGCCATAACACAAATCTCACTTCCCTTACTGGCCAAAGCATTCAAAGAGAATGACCAGGACGCCATTAATGTTTTGTACAAAAAAAATTCGCTCATCCAATTTTTAAGTGGTGTATTTATCTTTGGATTGATCTGGTTAAATGTAGACGATCTATTTCTCTTTATACCAAATTCAGACGTATACAGATCCGGCAAGTATGTAATATTGTTGATCGGTGTTTCCAAGCTATTTGATATGTCGACAAGTATCAACAATGAGATGATTCAATTCTCTCAATACTTCCGTTTCAATCTTATAGCCGTTATCTTACTTGGTGTTGTTACAATCATAATGAATTTGATATTCATTCCATTATATTCAATCATGGGTGCAGCCCTCGCTTTAGTACTTACCTTATTCGTTTATAACATTGTTAAAACCATATTCATTTACAGTAAAATGGGAATGATTCCTTTTTCAAAAGAAATGATACCGGCACTCATACTGGCTTGCGGAATATTGCTTGTTCCTTTAATTATTCCATTCACCTGCTCTAGCTGGCAGTATGCATTATTTATCATACCAATTAAATCTCTTTTATTTGGCTTACTCTTTATTTTTATCGTACGACTTTTCAAAATGTCTCCTGAAATGAATAGCTTAATGGATGGTGCACTTGATTACGTTCGTACGTGCCTAAAAAAATAAAATGCATACGTTCTACAGAAGCTCTTAAGCCTTTGTGCAAAGGACTTGTACTTGCTAGTCACACCCTGCTTGTTCAGGCAACATCAAGCTTCTCTAATTATTTCTATATACATCGAACTATTTCAGCCACGAAAAATTTCTCATTAAAAAAGGGAATTGCGCAGGCAATTCCCTTTTTTAATGAGAATAAGTTTTTTGTTTACTTACTTGGTTTTGCGTAACGACATAACCAATGTTCCCAGTAATAATGCGATCCAGAAAAGAGATCCGGCGTACGCTACTTTTTCGCTTCGGATATAATGCTCCGGTTCGAATTTGAATAAGATCTTATGTTTGCCTGCAGGAAGCTCCATACCACGCAGAATATAATTTACACGTACATGCGGTGTTGGTTTTCCGTCTACATATGCATTCCAGCCCGGCTGGTAGTATACTTCCGAGAATACGGCAAATTGTTCGGATGCAGCACTGCTTTCATAGGTTAAATGGTTCGGGTGGTATTCCGTTAATGTAATGTATGAAGAAGAATCTAAGGTGTATGCTTTTCCTGCTTTAGCAAAACGCTGATCAATAAAGGCTTCTGTCTTTGGTGAGATACTATCTAATGCTTTTATTTCTTCATCTGCATTTGCAACAATTTTTGTTTCTTTTACAAACCAGGCATTGCCATACGCACCGGGGTTACGCTGTACCATAGGCTCTCCGCCTTCCTGGCGTGCTCCGGAAATAATATAGCGTGTATTCAGCATGTTCATTACTTCTATGTTATTCTTGCTGATCTGGTTTTCAATCAAATCCTGATAGCGTGACAATTTAATGGCACTGTAGCCGCCAATAGACTTGTGATAAAAGGATGTTGTTGCATCATTAAACGGACTCTTGGTAAGATTTAACACTCTGTAATACCCTTTGTCTGTTAATATCTGCTGATCCTGTTCTGTTTTAGGAATTGCTTTTTCAACAATAGATCCTTTTGCTTTTATAAAATCGCTTTCATTCAAATAACGTTTGTCCACTACAAACAGATCAAGAATTACTAAAACGGTTAATGCAGCCAGCGCATATTTTATTTCAAACTTCTCTTTGATGATTGCCCAAATCAATGCTGCTGCTGCTGTTACAAAAAACAGCGAACGAAGTGCATCTCCTCTGAATTTAGATATACGGTCTTCGGTAATCGCTTCCATCAACCATTCCGGCAATTGCGTGTTTGCATCATTTTTAGATGAGAAATTAAACCAGATGGTACCTGTAAGAAGCATCAATACGGCAAAGCCTCCGCATATCGCAAATGCTTTCACCAATGCTTTCTGTGCCTGATCTCTTTCCAATTCAGGCTGGATAACTTTAACCAGTGCAATACATGCCAGCAATGGAAACACAAGCTGTGCAATGGATACAGCCATTGTTACGGAACGGAACTTGTTATAAAGCGGCACGTGATAGAATAATAAATCGCTGAACCATTCGATGTTTTTACCCCAGCTCATCATGAATGAGAAAACGGCAATAGCCAGCCAGATCCATTTAGACGGATCTTTGATTAAAAACATTCCGAATATAAATAAAAATATAATGATTGCGCCAAAATATACCGGACCGGAAGTAAATGGCTGATCTCCCCAATACAACGGAATCTGTTTGATAAACTGTTTGGCCTGTGCTCTGTCTACTTTAGAAGCCAGTGCTTTGTAAGTTGCTGAACTCTGATCCAGTTCTTCACCCGAGGCACCTCCGTTAAAGTATGGCATATACATGGTGAAAATTTCTGTAATGCCGTTGCTCCAGCTCATTGCATATTCTTTATCTAAACCACCGCCTTCTTTTTTTGCCGCGCTTAATTCTGAACCGCCGCGTGTAGTACTTTTAGAATACTCATAATTTGTCAGAATAGAAGAAATATTCGGAAGGATAGAAACAACTGCAGCACCTATTAATACAAGTGATCCGATTAAAAAATGCTTGTAAGATTTATCACGTATAGCCTCATAGATTTTATAGGCAGCATAAAACCCTAATGTAATCAATAGATAATAACTGATCTGGTAATGGCCGTAATACAGATGTAAGGCCAGAAAAAATACCGTTACAAATATACCGATCCAGTATTTTCTTTCATATACCAGTATAACTCCGGCAATAACCGGTGCCATCGTAGCCATGGCCAATACCTTATTCACGTGGCCCGCTTCGATACTTACAATGTTAAAGGAGGTTAATGTAAATGCTGCTGAAACCAGCATGGCAATGGTTACATTAGCTCCGAGGACCAGCGCCAGAATATAAAATCCTAAAAAAGCCAGATAGCTCATGTATACGGTAACGGGAAAGATAGCAAGTGCTGCTTTATGGACAGAGGTAACTAAGTTTGAACCATAACCGCGCCATACAGGCATACCGCTGAAACTTGAGTTTGACCAAAGAATTTCTTCGCTTCCGCTCTTCGTATATTCATTCGCTTCCTGTAAAGCAGCGCCTGATTGTACAACGTCGTTCTGAACTAGTTTTTTACCTTTTGTTACCGGACTGTAAAAAATAAATAAGATCCCTATAAATACTACGTGCACAAGCACGTGCGGGAGCAATGATTTTAATGATACTGATTTCATTCTTTTAAATTAAAATGATGTTATTCAACAATTATGCAATATAAAAAGATTCAGTAAGCTTATTGCATTTCCACGGCAGCCGAAAGCATTATTTAATGATTTCTTTTTAAAATTTTAAATACCCACAGGTATCTGAGTATAATATACACATGCGCTAAAGAAGTATATAAAAAACCATAATGCGCTACGTAGATTTTCCAGCGCTCTTTCCAGCCGGTTTTTTGATTTTGTACAGACAGCCCGCCTACCAGGTAGCTGGATAAAATCATCTTACAGTTATGCACCTGCACGGCTTTTTCCAAGCAAGAGATTACCCAGTCAATATCAGCGCTGAAGCGGTATTTGAGATCATATAAAGGTGCAATGCTTCGCTTGGGTATAAAAGACTGATGACAAACAACCATACCTTTTATCATGGAATACGTTGTCATTTTTTCCGGCAGCACACGTGTGGTTTTTTCAGAGCGAATTCCGATAGCAGCAGCCTGTTCATCAATCAGCATGGTTTCTCCATATAAAATATCGTTAGCCGCTGCCTGGCTTTTCAGCGTTGCTACTGTGGTTTCAGCATAAATGCCATCACCGGAATTCATGAACCACACAAATTTACCGGCGGCCATTGCAAGCCCTTTGTTCATGGCATCGTACAAGCCATTGTCTTTTTCAGATACAAATTTTAAGGGCGCGAAACTGAGTTTCTCTAACCATTCTTTTGTCCCGTCACGGGAACCTCCATCCACAACAATCCACTCAAAGTCTTTATCTGTCTGCTTATGAATGGATTCAAAAGTATATTGCAATCCAGCTACATTATTGTATACAACCGTTATGATGGATAGAAAGGGAACTGGCTCAGACATTTGTGTTGGTGATACTTTTAACTAATAAAGGCGAATTTACTTCAAATAATAAAAATGAACTATACTATTTAAGGTTAAATTGAATAAAAGACCATACATTTCATTTCTATTGTATTATTTTTTTAGTAAAATTGGAAGTTGGAACTACTATTAGGCTCAAAACCATTCTAGTTTCCTCGCCTTATTTGAAATTGCCTTGACAACTTACTAATAATGAAGAAAATAGCAGTATATACATCTGGGGGCGATGCGCCAGGAATGAATGCATGTATTCGCGCGGCGGTTCGTGCGGGTCATTACCATAATCTTGAAGTTTATGGTATTGTTCGTGGATATGACGGGATGATTAATGGGAATTTTATCGAACTTGACAATCGTGCTGTTAGTAACATTATTCAAAAAGGCGGAACGATTCTAAAATCTGCGCGCAGCGAAGAATTCAGATCTCCGGAGGGAAGACGCAAAGCGTTCGATCAGATTCAGAAATTCGGTATCGACGGTTTGGTTGCCATTGGCGGTAACGGAACATTTACCGGAGCTGAATTATTTTACAATGAATATCAAATCCCTTGTGTTGGCGCACCGGGAACAATAGATAATGATCTGTATGGTTCTGATTTTACCATTGGGTATGATACTGCCGTAAACACATGTTTAGCAGCAATCGATAAGATCCGTGATACGGCAGATGCACACGAACGTGTATTCTTTATTGAAGTAATGGGCCGTGATACAGGCTACATCGCTGTACGCTCGGCTATTTCAGGCGGAGCAGAAATGGCGATTATACCCGAGTTTCCGTATGACAAAAATGTTGTTATCAACCGTTTGAAACATGGCACAAGTGACACTAAAGCATCTCACATTATTATTGTTGCTGAAGGTCACCAGGAAGGTCGTGCAAGTATGATTGCAAGAGATATTAAAGAAGCGCTACCTCAATTAGATTGCAGAGTAACCACATTAGGACACGTGCAACGTGGAGGCGGGCCATCAGCGGCTGATCGCGTATTAGCCAGCCGTCTGGGTCTGGCTACGGTGGAAGGCTTACTTGAAGGAAGAGCAAATGTAATGGCTGGCATTATCGATCATAAAGTAGTTTATACTCCTTTTATTGATACAATTACCAAGAGAAAGCCGATCAATGAAGATTTACTTTCATTGGCAGAAAAATTAAATGGCAGAAGCTATAAAGTATAGTTACCAGAACCTGGTAACTAGTTATCAGACAATTATTGGTGCTAAGTAAAAAAGGAAAGAGTAATCTCTTTCCTTTTTTTATGTACATCCGGATTGGAATGATACACCGATCTTTACTGTTAAAGGCTCTCAGCCTTATTCTTTCTGAAAATAAAGGCGATCCGTATTTTATACATTATTGGCTATCAGCCGCCGCGGATAAGAAACCTACTCCTGCAACTTAGCTTCAATAAACGTTGTAATCTCCGTTATTTCTCCGGGATGGAACCATTTCACTTCGGCATCTTTGGAAAACCACGTCAGCTGGCGTTTGGCATACCTCCTGCTGTTACGCTTTAACAGCCGGATCATTTCTTCCCGATCATACAGGCCATCAATGAATCCGAAGATCTCTGAATAACCAACCGTCTGTAACGCATTATAATTTCTGTATTGTATATTATCCCGCGCTTCCTTTTCCAGCCCGGCCTCCAGCATCCGATCCATACGGCGGTCAATACGTGCATACAATTCTTCCCTTGGCATATTGAGCCCGATCCTGATGGTTTTAAACGGCCGCTCCTGCTTGGCTCCCGTTTTAAAAGAGGAAAGCGGTTTACCCGTCTGCCGGTATACTTCAATAGCCCTGAATACCCGCAAGGGATTTTTCAGATCAATAACAGCATGAGTTTCCGGATCTATTTCCTTCAATTCACCTGTCATGACCTCCAGGCCGCGCTGTTCAAATTCTCTGTTCAATGCTTCCCGCAATTCAGGGTCTGCCTGCGGCAGTGCATCCATACCTTCCAGCAGTGCCTTTACATACAAGCCTGTGCCGCCGCATACAATCACTACATCGTGTTTAAGAAATAAGGTATCCAGCAGCTGCAGGCCCTCCCGCTCAAACATTCCGGCATTAAAGGATTCTTCAATCGAAATTGAATCCACAAAATAATGCGGCACGCCATCCTGCTCTTCCATGGTTGCTTTAGCTGTTCCAATGCTCAATTCTTTGAATACCTGCCGTGAATCTGCAGAGAGCACGGCCGTATTAAACCGCTTTGCCAGCGAAACAGCCAGTGCTGTTTTCCCTGCCGCCGTTGGGCCAACAACAACAATTACGTATTTATTTATAAACGACATGGAATTTTTAGAAATGGATTCCGTTATATTTAGTGAAGATAAAGGATTTCAGTATTTTTATAGGATAATTCAATCAGTAATGTTAGATATAGTAATAGTAGCAGGTGCACGCCCAAACTTTGTAAAGATAGCACCTTTGATTCATAAACTTTTACGTGAAGAAAAAATTAACTACACCCTTGTACATACCGGGCAGCATTACGATCCGTTAATGAACGATGTATTTTTTGAAGACCTGTCTATACCTGCCCCCAGCTATCATTTAGGGATCAGCGGCGGCAGCCAGAATAAACAGACGAGTGAAATCATTACCGGTTTTGAAGAATTTTTGAAAGACAGCAACGCCAAAGCGGTGATTGTTGTGGGCGATGTAACATCAACCATGGCCTGCAGCATTGTTACAAAAAAATTACACCGGGATCTGATCCATATCGAAGCAGGCCTGCGCTCCCATGACCGAGCCATGCCGGAAGAGATCAACCGTATTCTTACCGATTCCATTACAGATTATTTCTTTACAACATCCCGTGAAGCCGGTGCCAATCTGGTTAAAGAAGGCATTGCGGATGATCGTATTTTTTTTGTCGGCAACATTATGATTGACTCCCTGGTACGCACGTTACCTTTCATACAACGGCCGGAAGTGTACCGCACCTATTCCTTAGAAGAAAATAATTATTACCTGTTAACGCTTCACCGGGCGGATAATGTTGACAATGCAGATGTATTAACGGATATACTCAGAGCCGTGTCGGAATCGATCGGCGACCGAACCTGTATTTTCCCGGTGCACCCGCGCACAGAGAAAATGCTTCGCGGCACGTCTATTTTTCACGAAATAAAAAACATAGAGTTCATTGAACCGCTGCGGTATTTAGAATTTTTATTCATGCAGAAACATGCCAAAGCGGTTATTACAGATTCAGGCGGCATACAGGAAGAAACAACGTTTATGAACGTTCCCTGTGTAACGTACCGCACCACAACAGAGCGCCCGGAAACCATTACAACCGGTTCAAATGAACTGGCACAGGACTTACCAGCACTAAAAGCTTTCCTGAATACATTAGAAGCCGGTGAATGGAAAACCTCTTCGATCCCTCCGCTGTGGGATGGTAACACGGCCGGACGTATTGTTCAGAAGCTGCATGCTATTTATTCGATCTGATGCATAAAAAAACACTTATAAGTACATTTGTTGTGCGCTTCATTCTGGCGCTGAATACGTTTGGCATATTCATTCTGTCTTCCAGATACCTCGGGGCAGACGGCAGAGGTACCATAAGTCTGTTTATTGCAAACGTTACCATTGTTCAATTATTCAGTGAAGTGATTTTTGGTTCGGGCTATATTTATTTTATTCATCAATACAGTAAAAAAGATATTATCACGTACGGGTTTATCCTTTCAACACTGGCAGGAATACTCGTTCCGCTGATTTTATATGTTACGGGGCTGCATCCGGCAGGTTTAGTTACTGACCTGATCATCAACAGCATCTTATTTGCGTGGGTCAACTGGATCGGCCTGCATTTACGGGCGCACAAAAAATTCGCGTTCTACAATGCCTTCTATTTGTTTTTATCTGTCTTTCAGCTAACACTGATCTGGCTGATGCTGGAACAAAAAGCTACCATACAGCAATACATCAACGGTCTTCAGATTCATCTGGCTATCTGCTTTGCCGTTGGGCTATTATTTTTGTGGGCCGTATCTAAACATACAGTACAATCAACGCATGCACCCGTGCATTGGTTTGAACTCATTAAAAAGAGTATCATATCGCAATACAGCAACTGGCTTTTCTTTTTAAATACCCGTATCAGTTATTATTTGATTTATGTGTACATAAAAGATAATACTTTATTAGGAATTTATTCGGCGGCATCGATTTTAACAGAGGCGGTATGGATCATACCCCTTGCGTTGGCAACACCACTCTACCCGATCATTTCTTCCGACCCCGATAAAGAAAAAACCGTTCAGCTTACAAATGAATATGCGTATGCTTCTTTTTGGTTAAGCCTTGCCGCCACTGTTCTTTTATTGCTGGTTCCGGAAGCGGTGATGGAATTTGTAATCGGGAAAGACTTTACCGGACTGCATAGCTTTATTTTAGTATTAGCTGCAGGCACGGTTATTCTATCGTATGCAAAAATCTACTGGAATTATTTTCAGGGAATGGGTTTATTTAAAATCAATGCGAAAGCAACCTTGATTTCTTTTGTTGTTCCCCTGCTGCTGTTTGTGCCGTTTATTCCGATGCTGGGTGTGTACGGAATCGCATTCATGAGCTGCTGCAGCTATCTCGTATACAGTTTTGTATTGATGTATTATTACCACAAAGAAACACACACCAGCTGGAAAGCTTTATTATTACCGGGTTTCCGCTTGTTTCCAAACGTGTAAACAGGCTTTCGAAAGATCACTGATGAAAAATCAGTTTATCATTTTATTACCTGAATCCAGCCGGTATATTTCTTTCTCAAAACAGAATCAGTTATCTGATAGTAATATAATCCGGCATCTAAACCTTCTGCATTCCAGTCATTTTTATAATCGTTGCTTGCATACACCTTACGGCCCCAGCTGCTGTAAAGAACGATTTCAAGGGTACGGCTTACCGTAGTTTGAATTTCAAAAAAATCATTTTTATGATCTCCGTTTACCGTGATCAGATTCGGGATGGTTAACGCACAATCTACAACATGTACCTGAAAGGTATCCGATACCGTATAACACCTGTTCTCTATATCAACCCAGTAGTCACCTTCCTGGTAAATGGTGCTGTGTACCGCTGCCGTGCCATCATACCAGCGGATTGTATAACCTGCCTGCTCCGGAACGGCAACAATCAATTGCATGCCCGAACAAAGTAATGTATCACTGATATGGATGTTTGCAGGCGGGTAGATCATCGAAACGTTAATGGTATCCAGAACTTCGCAGCCCTCAGGTGTGTATGCCTGAATGGAATACATTCCGGCATGGTGAATGCGTAACCTATCAGCGGCTGAACCGTTATTCCATTGATACGAATCATACATAGCTGCATGAGACAGCTCAATATCTAAAAATGCATTGCTGCATAATGCCGTATCTGCTGCCGGAAGGAGGATGGTATCCGGTTTTTCAAATGCAGAAACAGTAATTGTGTCTGTTAAAACTCCGCAGCTATAGGTACCTTCAAGCCAGTACGTACCGGGTTGGGTAATGCTGATGTGCGCTGCTCCTGCTCCGTTGGACCAGAGATAGGAATCAAAGCGCACCGGTGATGTTAAGGCATATTGCGCGGGGATCTTACAAAAAAAGGTATCCTTGCCCAGATCCAATGCGGTATAACGTGGTACAGCATGCAGATAAAAGGTATCACGCAGAATGGTGCAGCCATTGCTGGCTTCTACGGTATAGCGCCCATTGCCTGCAGCAATAGTGATCTGACGGGCAGTTTCACCGGTAGACCATTTGTAATCTTTTAATCCTTCCGGAAGTGTTATGGTGAGCGTGCTATCCGCACACAATGTTGTATCTGTAAACGAAACCAGATCCGGTTTCCATTCCTGTACGGAAATATCATCAACAGCATATACTGCCCTGCCCAGATTATTATAAAGAGCCTGTGTATGCGCATTGTCTTTGAAATTGCCGATTACCAGCCATTCTTCTCCGCCGCTAGCCGTAAAAACACCCGATACTTTCTGATAATTTATTGAATCTGTTAAGATATTCCCGGAGGGATTCGATACCTGAGGGGTAATATCTGTAAACGCTTTATAATGCTCAGATGTATTAGCACGGTATACACTGTCTGTAGAAAAATACAATCCCAATCCATCTGCACACTGCTTGCCTTGAGAAGTATAATTAAAAAAATTATCGTAAATTGGTCTGTTCAAAACATAACAAGAAACTTCATAAAGACAATCCCTTTCTAGATGTTTTGTAAGTCTAACTTGGGCATAATCTCGTGTATCTGTATCTGGTCTATTGGCTAATTCCCAACTACCAAAAGTTCTGATTAATATATAAGCTTTTCCTGTCCGGGGCATGTACCAATCTGTATTAACACGATTGCCATACTTTGCTTGCGTTTCTATCCATGTATTGATGATACATTCATTTACATAAAGAGGCGTATTAACACTGAGATAGTTTTCTCTACTAACTGCCCACCAATTTTTAGTCCCACTAATAATTTTACCTGGTAATTCAGGTAAACCATGTGTACAACAAGTTGTATAACATGGTGAGTTTGGGTCTTGTGAAATATTTTCACAATTTAAACTTGTACCGCAAGGCTCATACGCTTCAAAACTTGGATTAGGAACCAGGTTTTGGGCGTGCAGTTTTAACATTATAAAAAAACAATAGAAGATACTGTACCGCATAGCTGTTAAAGATAATCCATTAAGAATAGACATTCTTAATGGATTATCTTCTAAATAGATGTTAAAGAATAACTACTTTGTTATAACGAGTTTGCCTGTTTGGATAGTATTTGTGCCATCAAGTAATTGATACAAATAAATACCGGCAGGAATATTGGTGGTATCAAATGTCATTTCATTTATCCCTGTTGAGGCAGAATAAGCATCAACTACCCTAAGTACATTTCCTCCCTGAATATTACTTAATGCACAGGTTACAATTCTTTCTTCTTTTGATAAGAATACCACTGTTGTTAATCCTTTCGTCGGATTCGGATAGATGTTATTTGCATTGGAAGTACTTTCCAGATTATTCCCTATTCTGAATAAGGCAGGATCTGAATTAAAATAACCTGTTTGTGATGATGACCCGCACGCATTGGTTACTGTATAGGTTACTTTAAAACAACCTGCATTTGAAAAGAAATAATTTTTAGGTGTGCTTTTCAAATTAAACGACACTGCTGTGATCGTTGACGGATCGCCATTTGTAACTGCAGTGGCTGGCACATTCACAACATTCGCTGTTAAAACGGAACCGGTTGAGCAATCTACTTTGTCTACTTTGATTTCATAGGTTGCAATATATCCGGTGCTATAATGACCGCTAATACTACCACCGCTGGCACTTAATGTATCGCCAGGCAATGTATTATCAGGTGAAAAAGCATGCCCATCGCCATCGTTCAATTTAAAATTAGCCGATGCTGCAGAAATTGTACTATTCTGTATAAGCCCAATATAGGTGCTGGACGTACAAGCATTCTGAGTAAAAAACTGTATTTTAAAATAACCTGTAGCTGACGCAAGATAAGCAGCATCTAATGCCTTCAAATCAATCGTTGAGGGCGGAGCTGATGCAATTAATCCTGTTGTATAACTATATCCGGAAACAACATTGCCGTTTGCATCAGCTTTGTTGATTGTTATCTGATAGGCTGTCGCCGCGCTGGCAGTATTTTGCAATACAATAGCAGCACAGGTAAATGTATTTGTGGCAACTGCTGGGCTAACAGGGGTTCCATTAATTTTGAAAGAATGTGTCAATTGAGGTGTACCAAAGAAATAATCATAATTTTCGCCATCGATCTGGTCCGGTAACATATAAAAATCACCATGTAATAAGCCAACATATTTTGCACTCGATACCGGAATATTTACTGCTGTAACTGCGTCTGTCAACGAATTTATTTTTCCCAGAATGCCGCTACTTGTTGTAGTAGAGGTAGAAGGTAAGCCGTCTACTGCATAAATAAAACCATCCCTGCCAAGTTCCAGTTCTGTGTACATATAGCTACCGCTTGTTATTTGTATTGGAGTAACTGAACCAGTTAAACCTGTTGCAGGCACTTTATAAATCCCCCCTAAAGATGTTGGATATGATAAAACAGAAAAATAAATATAATTTTCATCAGGCGAAAATTCAATACCATAATAATAAGCATAAGGTATAGAAATATTCTTTTTAATTTCGGTATCTAATAGAACATTATATATATGAATAGATGCTGTACTGCTAGAAATGCCGCCTTCTATCCACGCTAATTTATCACCGTTATCATTAAGTTCAAGTACTTTAGTTGCACTAGGAGTTACACTTAAAATACTAGTTTCTGCACTTATTCCGGATGATGATATAGTATATTTTTTTAAGATATAATCTCCTATTGCAAAAAGATTTCGTGTATTATCAATAGAATTTAATTTACTTACAGCAAAACTCATAAAATTCCCTCCTGTCATACCAACGACCGTACCATTATTTACAATAGTAACGACACCAGCTATAGAAACAGAAACCTTTGCAGATAATAAATACACGCTTTGATGCCATATACTTGAGCCATATTTTAAATAAAGGATATAAAAATCACGGCATGAACCCGGCACAGGAACAATCGAGATCTCTTTACCTAATGTTCCATAAAAATGTCCTTCTGGCAGTAATGTATAATTAGCTAACGTCCCAACACTTATGCCTGCGGCATTTCTAATCTCGTCATCTGTAACAGTAAATAATACATTTCCATTTTCATCAAACGCACCATTACTAACGGCATATTCAGATAAAGCTGCAGTATTTGCAAAACCTGCATTGCCATTGCCTGCAAACGTTGATACAATACCAGCAGGAGTTACTTTACGTACCCGATGCGTTTCGTTATCTGCTTCATACAGATCACCTGAAGCATTTATTGTCAAACCTGTGGGCCATTGAAATTGTGCATTTGCAGCAGGACCATCTGCAAATCCCGGTGTACCCGTACCAGCATAAGTACTTACAACTCCTGATGAAGTTATTTTTCGTATTACTCCATTATTTGTATCCGTAACATATAAGTTTGAAAACGCATCTACAACAATACCATATGGCCTGTTAAATTGTGCTGTAACACCGGTACCATTCATATAACCTGCAGAACCACTGCCTGCGACCGTACTAACTACTCCAGCAGAAGTCATTTTACGAATACGATGATTTCGATTGTCAGTTATAAAGAAATTACCGGAAACATCTAATGTTATATTTACTGGTAAATAGAACCTTGCAGCTGTGCCCGTTCCATCAACGTAACCTGGAGTTGTATTACCTGCAATTGTTGTAACTACTCCTGATGATGTTATCTTTCGTATTAAATTATTACCGCTGTCTGCAACATATAAATTTCCAGAAGCATCTATAGCCATACCGTAAGGATTATTAAACTGGGCGGCAGTGCCTGTTCCATCATTAGAACCAGCAGTACCACTTCCTGCAAAAGTTATTACGACACCTGCGGGAGTAATTTTACGTATACAATGATTTCCATTATCAGCTATGTAAATATTTTGCGCAGCATCTAATACCACTGCTGCGGGAAGATTAAAACGTGCAGCAGAACCTGTTGCATCAATTAAACCAGATGTGCCATTACCTGCAATAGTACTTACAATTCCACTTGGATTAACCTTACGAATAGAATGATCTTGATAACCAGCTACTATTAAATTACCTGAATTATCAAAAGCTAAACCTGATAATCCATAAAACTCTGCTGTGTTATATGCTGGTAGAAGATCTGTTGTAGGGGAAGATTCTGTAAAATCAATTTTATAAGGTGGCAAAGCCCAGTAATTCATTTGTCTTTGACCAAAAAGATTTTGCGTTACAAGTAAAAAAACAAGCAACCATAAAAGATTTTTTTTCATAATATATTAATTTGATTGAAAAGTAAACATAAGCGTTTTAATCAAGAGCATTATTTAACTTATGTTAAATAATGCATTAAGAGTAAATAAAAAAATTACATCTTTTGTTTTATAATTAAAAACGTAATTATACTTTCAATCCATCCACATCCTTAATCCTTGATACACTCCTTCAATATTTTTTCCTGCTTCTGCCCGTTTATTTCTTTTACTGCATGTACCATGTTCTCTTCCCAGCTGGAAATGATGTTGCTGCCGGGTTTCCGCTTGTTTCCAAAAATGTAAACAGGCTATCGAAAGATCACTGATGAAAAATCAGTTTATCATTTTATTACCTGAATCCAGCCGGTGTATTTCTTTCTCAAAACAGAATCGGTTATCTGATAGTAATATAATCCGGCATCTAAACCTTCTGCATTCCAGTCATTTTTATAATCGTTGCTTGCATACACCTTACGGCCCCAGCTGCTGTAAAGAACGATTTCAAGGGTACGGCTTACCGCCGTTTGAATTTCAAAAAAATCATTTTTATGATCTCCGTTTACCGTGATCAGATTCGGGATGGTTAACGCACAATCTACAACATGTACCTGAAAGGTATCCGATACCGTATAACACCTGTTCTCTATATCAACCCAGTATTCACCTTCCTGGTAAATGGTACTGTGTACCGCTGCTGTGCCATCATACCAGCGGATTGTATAACCTGCCTGCTCCGGAACGGACACAATCAATTGCATGCCCGAACAAAGTAATGTATCACTGATATGGATGTTTGCAGGCGGGTAGATCATCGAAACGTTAATGGTATCAAGAACTTCGCAGCCCTCAGGTGTGTATGCCTGAATGGAATACATTCCGGCATGGTGAATGCGTAACCTGTCAGCGGCTGAACCGTTATTCCATTGATACGAATCATACATAGCTGCATGAGACAGCTCAATATCTAAAAATGCATCGCTGCACAATACCGTATCTGCTGCCGGAAGGAGGATGGTATCCGGTTTTTCAAATGCAGAAACAGTAATTGTGTCTGTTAAAACTCCGCAGCTATAGGTACCTTCAAGCCAGTACGTATCAGCTTTAGTAATGCTGATGTGAGCTGCTGCTGCTCCGTTGGACCAGAGATAGGAATCAAAGCGCACCGGTGATGTTAAGGCATATTGCGCGGGGATCTTACAAAAAAAGGTATCCTTGCCCAGATCCAATGCGGTATAACGTGGTACAGCATGCAGATAAAAGGTATCACGCAGAATGGTGCAGCCATTGCTGGCTTCTACGGTATAGCGCCCATTGCCTGCAGCAATAGTGATCTGACGGGCAGTTTCACCGGTAGACCATTTATACTCTTTTAATCCTTCCGGAAGTGTTATGGTGAGCGTGCTATCCGCACACAATGTTGTATCTGTAAACGAAACCAGATCCGGCTTCCATTCCTGTACGGAAATATCATCAACAGCATATACGGCTTTATCTAAATAATTATAAACAGCCTGTGTATGTGCATTGTCTTTGAAGTTGCCGATTACCAGCCATTCTTCTCCGCCGCTAGCCGTAAAAACACCGGATATCTTTTTATAGTTTACAGTATCTGTAAGCAGGTGTCCTGCCGGGTTGGATACCTGGGGAATAATATCTGTAAGTGCCCGATATTGACCGGATTCATAATGCCGGTAAACACTGTCTTTAGAAAAATATAAACCAAACCCATCTGCCTGCTGCGTTCCTTGAGAAAGAGAAGAAGGAAAATCATTGTAGCCGTGTTGATTTAAAACATAGCAGGATGCCTCATAGCTGCACCCTGCCTGTAGAGGCACTGTAAGCCTTACCTGGGCATAATCGCGTGTATTTGTGGTATCCTGCGGATTAGATATATCCCAGCCTCCATACGTCCTTATCAGAATATACGCATTTCCAGTACGAGGCCTATACCAATCGGTATTTACATGCTTACCAGTGCTTGCCTGTTCTTCTATCCAGTTATTGATAATACACCCACTGATATACACAGGTGTACCACCATTAATATAATTAACTCGGCTTACTGCCCACCAGTTTTTTGTTCCACTAATAGTATGATCCGGAGACTCAGGTAAACCACTTGAGCAACATGTTGAATAGCAAGGAGCATCAGCATTTGGTGTCAGATTTTTGCAGGTTATTTCCGTACCGCATAGCGCATATGCTTCAAAACTGGCATTAGGAACCAGGTTTTGGGCGTGCAGTTTTAACATTATAAAAAAACAATAGAAGAAGATACTGTACCGCATAGCTGTTAAATAGATAATCCATTAAGAATGCCTATTCTTAATGGATTATCTTCTAAATAGATGTTAAAGAATAACTACTTTGTTATAACGCGTTTGCCTGTTTGGATAGTATGACTTGCGCCAATACTTGAAGAACTCTATGACTTCAGGTATTAGCGGCACATTTTTTCGCTGACGTAACAAAAGAGCAATCAATAAACACCTGTTTCATGACTGAATAAACGTATCAAAAAATTAATCTGTACTATATAGCTACTTGTTGCATAGATGCGGGTAGCTTTTACGTAGCTTATTCCAGGGTGTTACTATGCAGATCTCATACTCTGTGCATACTCCCTTCATACTGTGCTCATACTCCCTTCATACTGTCTGCATACTCCCGGCATACTTAATATATACTCCCTTCGTACTAAACTCAACAGCATTCCGCTTAAACAAACCTGTTTCAGTTCAACATTTTTTTCTTAACAGCTAAAAATATTCTGATTCCTACAGTCCATTTTCCTCTTTAATGCGTTGATAAATCCCCAGCAATATTTTTTCCTGCTGCTGCCAGTTTATTTCTTTTGCTGCATGTACCAGATTCTCTTTCCATACCGCGTACTGTTCCGGGTTATCGTGGATCCATTGGATGCGTGCTGCAATGTGCTCCGGCTCATAGGAATCAACAAATGTACCGATCCCGTACAGATTCATAATACGTTCTACTTCCTGCAAACGTGAAGCAAGCACAGGCACACCTGCATGTACATAATCAAACACTTTATTGGGAAAGCTGTAAATATAATTTTCGCTGATGGGTTTATCTACAGTAATACCTAAGTGTGCCTGCATGGTATATTGTTTCAATACATGGTGCGGTACTTTAGGCACAAAACGTACCTTGTTTTCCAAGGCATGTTCTTTTACAAGTGCCTTTAATACATCAATCACATCGCCGCTGCCTACAAACAACAGTAAAAAACGTTCGTCCAGATATTTCATGGCAAGTGTCAGTTCTTCCGTTCCGCGTGCCACGTTGATACCTGTTCCCTGATAGATGAGTATGAATTTATTTTCTACCCCTTCTAATCTGTACCGGGCATCAACTGGTGTTTCCTGCAGGATCGGTACGTTCATAACAACTTCTACCGGCTGCTTGAATTCTTCTACAAATAAACTTCGCTTGGCAAAATTATCGGTGTAAATGTATTTAACCTTCGGGAAAATCCAGTTTTCAATGCTTTTCCAGATCTTCTGTATCTTCGGCCGTTTGATCAGTTCAGGAACACCTGTAAAATATTCGTGGTTATCATATGCCAGCGGCACACCTTTAATTTTCGATACCAGGTAATTTGGCAGCAAGGTATCGAGATCATTCGCTAAATAAATATCTGCTTTGTGGAACAGTAAATAGAAAAACAGATACAGGTTATACTGCGCATAAAATAAGGGGCCCTTTTCAAACCATAAATTAAAGCGGTGTGTTTTATACGGGCGCTTATCCATCACCATGCTGTCTTTTTTCTTTCTTCCAACTAATAAAATAGTATAGCCGTTTGTATAAAGACTGTTACACACTTTGTATACCCGCTGGTCGGTTACCAGATCGGTTGTTACTGAAACTACTATTGTACTACGCATCACGCATGTTTTACAAGCCGGAGCAAAAAGGGAAGGTTGTTTTTATAGACTAACACAAACTCTTCATCTGTTGCTCCGAAATTTTTATTGAAATCAGCAATAACAGGAATGTTGGAACCGCCGAAATGCACGCGCATGGTGGTATCCTGTTCGTATTTCTGCTGAATGATTTTATATAATAAATAATGTAAGAGGCTATGCTCTCTGGCTTTTTCATTGCTGAAACAAGCCACTAAATAAATTTTACCGGTTATGTACAGATAAAACTGTCCGCAGGTGAATGTACCTGTTTCATCTTTGATGCCTTCAATAAAGCCATATCCGGCGGCGCTGGATTCTTTTGCCAGGCGCAGCAGCTTCTGGTAGTCTTTTTCAGCATACGGCCTGCCCCGCTCTATCAATTCGTGTTTCAAGGCCTGCACAAATATGTCTGCCGGTACAGCTGTAATTTCTGTTAATGCTGCGGCTTCTGCCTTGCGGATATTGCGCCCCCAGACTTTTGTAGGAAAACGGACACCTTCCTTTAATTGCAGGAGCTGATGGCGGCGCGGCCTGTTTTCAATATGTGTATCTCCTAAAACGGAATCTGTTACATAGCAGATAAAATCAATGGACGTATGTAATGCATGCAGCTGCGAAGCGAATTCTTTTTCAAAGCCTTCAGCGCCATAGATACCGATCTTCTGAATGAAATTAGGCAGATCAAAAAAAGACCAGAGCATTTTTTTTGCAGAAAAGACTGGAAACACGGCTTCATAATCATTTGCCACCAATGCCGACCAGCCTGGCGCAGCAACATTGAGCCACGAAGACAATAAAAAAGGATCCGCATCGGGAGTACGCAATATAAGCGCGTCCCACTTTTTAAAATCCAGCTGTTGATGTTGTATATGTGTAACCAAAATTAATCTTTTTGTAAATCCGAATACCGGGCAAATGCAGCGGAATCTTTTACGGTTGAAATAAATGTATCCAGAGCCTGTACAGAAAATTTGCTTTGCGCTTTCGGATGACCGATCACAACCATAGTATCCTCTCCTTTTGCTTTGCGTTTGTAAAATTCCTCTGTTAACAGACTTGCATAATACCCATCGCAGCTTAATGCCTGTTGTGTATAGCGTGTTAACAGCTTCTTTTTTGTGCCTGGCTGCGCCATGGGAAGCCCATCGCCCATTCCGGCATGTAGAGAACGATTTAATCGTCCCCGAACGTATAAATTCCAGAAAAATAATGGTGAACAACTTATCGAAGAGATCGGCAATTCAAGAAAATATCCAAATGGTGCTTCTGTTACCGGATCTGTTTCAAACATCCACTGATCGGATGCAGGCGCTTTTCTGAAATCAAACGCAATCTGTCCTTCCTGCAAATATCCTTTTTCATATACGGTGCTGTCAATCCAGATGCCAAGCTTTTTAAACACTGCTGATACCTTATTCCAGGGCGGCATACACCAGCCTCCGGCACGGTACGCGATTGGTGCTTTTCCTGCAATATCTTTTGTAATGTCATAATACGACTGCACGATCTGCTCGATCTGCGCGTCCGGAAAATGATCCAGCCTGTACCGGTTGGTATTCATTTTCCAGCCATTGCCGTCGTAATATGAATCTTCCCAATGCGGATGTATGTGCAGCTGGCAATCGTGGCCGGCTGCTGCAAGTTCCCTGATCTGTTTAAAAACCTGCTGTTTTTCATAAGCTACAGACGGATAACGTTTTGAATATTTCTCAAGTGCCAGCAGATAGCCGCTGTCAATAAAAAAATTAAGGTGAACCGCATGCCTGGCCGCTATTTCCAGCAACAGCTTAGCAGGTTCAATGATGCACGCATCTGCAGAACCGCTTTTGGCCCCGAAATACAATTCATAATCGAACGAGAGATATACTTTCATAGCGTGTGTAAGCAACCTGCTCCTATTGTAGAAAACAGATATTATCGGTAAATTTATACATACTAGACAATACACCCAAATTGTATGTCAAATCATCTTTCCGCGCCTGAGGAAAATACACATGAGTCAAGAGCACGAATCCAGTTTTCAAGATCCTTCAAGAGATGAATTGATCCAGCAGGTGAAGGAGTTGCAGATCATTAATGCAAACCAACGCCCTGAAAAAATTCTTCAGGAAGCTTTTGAAAAAATTAATTTATTAGTGATAACCATCGACCAGGATGGATTGATTGTATATGCCAACGAAGCTTTTCTGGAAGTGATCGGCTGGGAAAAACAACGCCTTCTTGGCGAGAACTGGAAAGAATTTTTAGAACCCGGAAAAGATAAAAACAAAGAAGAACATATTTATACCCTGATCAAAAAGCAGGGATTCATTGATCAGCTGAAACGGAAGTTCCTTTCTAAAGAGGGTGATTACCGCACCATAAAATTCAATGTAGTTATTCATCACCCTATTGGTAACGATGTACATTTAACAACACTGATCGGCGAAGATATTACCGATAAAAAGAAAGTAATCCGTGCGCTGAAAGACAGTAATGACCAGTTACAGGATCTGTTTGAAAATGCCAATGACTTAATTCAGGTGTTTGACCTGGATGGGAAAATTCAGTTTGTAAACCGTGCCTGGAAAGATATTCTGCAATATTCGGATGAAGAAATACTGAAACTGAATTTCCGGGATATTATTGCCAAAGAACAGGTAGGTGTTACCATGGAACACCTGAATAATATCTTAGCCGGAAAAAAAGACGACAAATTTGAAACGGTCTTTACCAGTAAAAACGGTCGCAACATTCAGGTGATCTGCAGTGTGAACGTACGGTATGAGAAAGAAAAACCGGTTTCGTTCAGAGGAATCTTTCACGACAATACCGAACACATGCGTGCAGAACGTGCGCAGAACCTGTATTACAAGATCTCTACCCTTGCCATCAACAGCGACCGCCTGGATTCGCTGCTGGACAATATTCACAAAGAACTGCGAACCATTATTGCTGTAAACAACTTTCACGTTGCGCTGTATGACCGCGATCATAATTATTTAAATTTCCCCTATTACGTGGATGAGAATATCGGCCCAAAGCCGATCAGCATGAAACGTATTGTAGGGAAAGGCTTAACAGAATATTCGCTCTTCAATGAAGAACCAACGTTCTTATATGAAGAAGACATCAATAAACTTTCGGAAGCGGGAGCTATTGAATTACTGGGACCAACACCGAAGATCTGGCTGGGTGTACCGCTGCGCTTAGAGAACAGAACCATTGGCGTGATCTGTGTTAAAAGCCACAGTGACCGGAATAAATACAAACGCCGGCACGTTGAGCTGCTGGATTTCATTTCCGGACAGATTGCCCTGGTAATTGAACGTAAGCGCAATGAAGAACAGATCATTGATAAAACGGCACGTTTAAATGCCATCTTTGAAAGCAGCTCGCACTTAATCTGGTCGGTAAACCGCAAACGTGGTTTAACTTCGTTCAATCAGAATTACGCGAATGCTATTTTCAGAAAATATCAAAAGTACCCGACCATTTACGATGAAGGGGTAACCAAAGAAGTATTGGTGTTATCTGATCCGGAATTTCATGATTCCATTGATAAAAAATACAAAGACGCATTCAACGGACAGCCGCAGCATTTTGAAGCCTGCAATACCAACCAGAATGGGGAAATCTTCTGGCGCGAAACATACCTGAACCCGATCTTCCTTCCCGATGGCCGGATTGATGAGGTATCGGGTATTTCCCACGACATTACGGAGAAGAAACAATGGGAAATAACGATTCAGGAAAGCGAAGAAAAATTCCGGAACATCTTCGAATCGTTCCAGGATATTTATTACCGTACCGACCTGAGCGGTTACATCACCATGATCTCTCCTTCCGGCTGCGAACTGAGCGGCTATACACAGGAAGAAATCATCGGCAAACACATCAGTGAATTCTTTACCACGCCGAAACAGCAGGTGAACCTGATCCGTGAAGTATTAAAAACAGGCCGGGTTAAAAATTATGAAACGAATGTAAACATCAAAGGCGGGGAATCGATACAAAGTATTTCAAACATCCGTTTGATCTACAACAACGAAGGAAAGCCAATTGGTGTGGATGGTGTAGCCAGAGACATTACATTTTTAAAGAAAGCATCGCAGGAATTATATCATGCCAAAGAGATTGCAGAGAAGTCGCTTAAGGTAAAGGAAAACTTCCTTGCGAACATGAGTCATGAGATCCGTACGCCAATGAATGGTGTGATCGGTATGATTGACTTATTGAATGAAACACCGCTGATGGAAGAACAGCGTAAGTATGTGCAGACGATAAAAAAATCATCTGAAACATTACTGAATATTTTAAATGACATTCTGGATCTTTCTAAAATAGAGGCAGGCAAAATGCAGCTGCGTCTCGCTCCTATTTCCATTGAGCAAACTGTTGAAAAACTGCATGCATTATTTTATCAGCAGGCAACGTTAAAAAATATTGATCTGTTATACAGCATTGATTCAAATGTGCCTAAAGTTGTGCTTGCAGATGAAACCCGTTTGCTGCAGATCCTTTCCAATCTTACATCCAACGCAATAAAATTCACCGATCAGGGTTCTGTCCGCATCCAGATTTCTTTACAGTCTAAAAAAGATCTGGTAAATAAAATCCGGGTCAACATCAGCGATACCGGGATCGGTATTGCGCAAGACAAGCTGAATGTATTGTTCGGTTATTTTAACCAGGTGGATAACTCTTCCTCTAAGTCATACGGCGGTACCGGTCTGGGTTTAGCGATTTCCAAAGAATTAAGTAAGCTGATGAATGGCGAGATTGGCGTGCAGACAGAGGCCAACAAAGGCAGTGTTTTCTGGTTCACCTTTGAAGCCAATGAAAGCAAACGTTTGGTTGAAGCGAAAGTTGAAACACCAAATGCATTCTCCAGTGAAAAAACATTCAAGGATTATCCGAAAATTTTATTGGTGGATGATAACGCCATCAATCTGTTTGTTGCTTCTGAAATCTTACGGAAAGCGGGCTGTGAAATTGACACCGCCGGCAATGGCCTTGAAGCCATCCAAAAGGTGAAGGAAAACCCGTACCGGATGGTGCTCATGGATATACAAATGCCGCAGATGGATGGTATTGAAGCAACTGCTGAGATCCGTAAATTAAATTTAGCCTATACACCTCCGATCATTGCCATGACCGCTTATTCCATGAAAGAGGATAAAGACAGGTTTATGGTCAATGGCATGGACGATTATATTGCGAAACCCATCAAGGCAGAAAGTCTGATTTCAAAGGTTAAAGCGTGGCTCGATTCAAATGCGGCTAAAAACGGACATACGGCAACACAAACAAGCGATGAAACGGCGGTCGAGATCCCGATTCTGGATCTGGAAGTGTTTGAAAAACTAAAAAGCCTTTCCGGTGCGGAAATAATCGATCAGATTTATAAAGAGTTTGAAAATGAATCACTTGAGCAAATTGTGGATTGTAAAAATTCGCTTGCTATGGGGGACTTTCATAATATTTTAAATAAATTGCACACATTAAAGGGCGTTTCCGGTACGCTGGGATTGATTGAATTAGAATCTATTTCAAGATTGGTAGAATCTAAATTGAAAAAGGGAGATTATCCGGAATTAGCTGTTGATATTGAAAAACTTTCTGAAGCGCATAACCGTTTCATAGAGCATTACACTTTTATTTTAAATTCGAATTCAAAATGAGCGCAAAAAAAGTATTAGTTGCTGAAGATAGTTCAGTTATTCAAAACTTAACGAAGAAAATTTTACAGTTCCAGAACTATGAAATCACGGCTGTAAAAAATGGAAAAGAAGTTATGAAAGAACTTGACAAGGGTTCATTTGATATCATTTTGATGGATATTAACATGCCTCAAATGGATGGAATGACATGTGCGCAGGAAATCAGAAAATTATCCGATCCGGTTAAGGCTGCGATTCCAATTGTTGCCATAACAGGGAATGCAAAAAACTATTCCGACGACGACTTTAAATCTGCCGGGATCAATGCCTATTTACAGAAACCATTGGATTTTGATCGTCTGGTTGAAGTTGTAAAAGAATATACCGCTTAATACAACGCATGGAAGTTAAATACACGACACAGTTTTTAAGTAAACTGGAAGATATCTTTTCTGAATCAGACTATATGCTGCGCTATGAAAAAGGTAACTTTCATTCAGGTTATTGCCTGCTGAAAGAAACGCATGTAGCCATCGTAAACAAATATTATCCGTTGGAAGGTAAGGTAAATTCGCTGATTGAAATTTTAAAACAGATTGAATTAAATACCGATAAAATGACTGATAAGAACAAAAAGTTGTATCAGGAAATAAATCAGCAATAACGTGTTAAAAGCAACTTTTTTAGGGACAGGAACATCTCAAGGCATACCTGTGATTGCTTGTGCATGTGAAGTTTGCAAATCGTTTGATTACCGCGATAAACGTCTGCGTACATCGGTGTTTATTGAAACCGATAAGGTAAAACTGGTTATTGATACCGGTCCGGATTTCAGACAACAGATGCTCAGAGAGCGTATAAAAAATCTTGATGCCATCCTTTTCACCCACGAACATAAAGACCACATTGCCGGCCTGGATGACGTGAGAGGATTTAATTACGCGCAAAAACGCGACATGCCTGTGTATGCGCGCCATAATGTTATTGATTCATTAAAACGGGAGTTTGCATACATTTTTGCGGAATATCAATATCCGGGTATCCCACGCATTGATATTCATGAATTAAAAAATGAACCCTTCGAAATTCAAGGGGAAAAAATTATTCCTATTGAAGTGATGCATTTTAAATTGCCTGTTTTTGGTTTCCGTATTCAGGATTTCACCTACATAACCGATGCGAATTTTATTTCGGATACAGAAATAGAAAAAATCAAAGGTTCTAAAATCGTTGTGCTGAATGCACTGCAAAAAGAGGCGCATGTTTCTCACTATACGCTTGAGCAGGCCATTGAAGTGATCAAACACATCAACCCTGAACAGGCCTATTTTGTACACATGGGCCACCGGATGGGCAAGCAGGCAGACGTTGAGAAAGAACTCCCCCATAACATGCATTTTGCTTACGATGGCCTTACGCTTCAGTTATAAGCCCCCCTCCTTTCTTTTATATAATGCTGCTATTCTGGCTGATGTTGCCTGCCTTACATTCGTTTCATTATACAGGTAACAAACAGCTGCACTATTCTTAAACACATCGCTCAATGAAATTACAACTCTGGACCATTGGAAAAACCAACGATGCATATTTAAAAGAAGGCTGTGCGCAATACACCAAACGTTTGCCGCACTATTTACCTTTTGAATACCTTGAAATTCCGGAGCCCAAAAATACCAAACTGAGCAGCGATGTGTTAAAGAAGGAAGAAGAAAAACTGATCTTTGACCGTCTACAGGATTCGGATCAGCTTATTCTGCTGGATGAAAAAGGAAATGAGTTTACGTCTACGGAGTTTGGTCAGTATATACAGAAAAAAATGAACTCGGTTGCCGGAAATTTAATTTTTCTGATCGGCGGACCGTATGGGTTTTCAGATGCTGTTTATAAAAGAGCGAATGGTAAAATTGCCTTATCAAAAATGACCTTCTCTCACCAGATGGTGCGCCTGTTTGCATTAGAACAGTTATACAGAGCCTGTACGATAATAAAAGGTGAAAAATACCATCATTGATTGTAATCCAGCAAGTACACGTTGTTACTGATTGACAAAAATCATATTTTCAGAACGTTTATCTCAAATTCCCGTATTCTATGTTGCTTAGCATTTTAGTTTAATTGTTTAATGGAAAAGAACATGAAATCAACATTATTTACTTTAATTACATTTTGTTCAATAAACATTTGTGCCATCAGCCAAACGAATAAAGTAAACCCTGATCATACAAATTACTACAAGCCTGTAAGTGTCGACCTGAAGCCTGTTAAAGTAGATTTTTCAGATGCGGTCTCTAAAATAGAGTATGCAAAGTTTAAACTGAAACTAACCAATACCGGTACCGATTACATTCTTTATAAACCCCAGGAAAGCGCATTTACAATTGAGGGTGCAAACTACCTGCCTCAGGATAAAAAAGCGGTTCTGGTAGAGCCTTTGGATAATACAAGCCGTACCATTGATGCAAAAGGAAATGGCAGCAATATGCACGCTGCTGACTTTACGTTCAATATTGACGGGTTGTATAAAGTAATTCCTACGTCAACGGTAAATGCCCCGAATTTCCTGCTGCCGCCATCTGTCAATCAATTTTCTGCCGGGGACTTTACCGTAGAAATGGTTAACATCAGCAAAAAAACGCAGGAAACAGCTGTTAAATTTAAAGTAACGTATACAGGTGAAGGCATGGGTATTGTTGATCCTAAGAAATTAAGCACCAAAATTGAATCCGGACAACTGTTTGCAAATGAAAAACGCGACAAAACTTCTGTGCTTGGAAAAGGCGAATCAGAAACATTTATTGCTCTGTTTCATATCGAAGGCCGCATTGCAGACATGCAATTTGCCAATATGGAAATTGTGTGGAACGATACGTTTAAACATGCTGAACTTAAAAAAATTGACGGAACTGCTGTAACGCTTACCCTTGATCCGGGACTGACCGCAGGCAAAAACAAATAAGCTGCAAAAATAAAAAAAGCTCCTTCAAAAGGAGCTTTTTTATCTTAACCCAACCTACAACAGCACTTTCAACGGGAATATCAGCGCGTTGGTCCATTCAATTATTTTGAACGGTTTTGAAATTGATTTTTATAATTACGTGCTTCAGGCTTCGCGTTTGAAGGATATACTTCTTTATTTGCCGTTGTTTTCAATTCTATAACTTCTGATTTTTTAAAGTTATTTTTATAGTTACCGGCGTTTTCAGTTTCTATACTTGCCTGCGTAATTTCTTTACCATTCTGTGCATCAACTTTGGCCTGCGCTTTTGCAGCCTTCATTGAATGCTTATAGTTGTTAACGTTTACCTGCGGATCATTTTCTGCTGCAAAAGCTAAACTTGAAATTGAGAAGGCGATTGCGGTCATAATTTGTGTAGCTTTCATACGTGTACGTGTTTAAATTAGTTACTGTTCTGATATATTAAATATAACGCATCAGATAGGCTGAGGTGACTCCCAGAAATTCGCCATTTTTTACTACGTATTTTCCCTATATTCACTGCTGCCCCCTTTTTTGCTTAAAGCAAAAAAGCAGTCCCTAATAAAGGGACTGCTTTTATTAACCTAAATACAACAACACATTCAACAGGATTTAGTATTTTTTATATTGTTCTGATTATTTAGAACGGTACTGAAATTGATTTTTGTAGTTACGAGCCTGAGGCTTTGCATTAGAAGGATAAGCTTCTTTGTTTGCAGTTGTTTTCACTTCAGAAACCTCAGATTTTTTAAAGTTATTTTTGTAGTTACCTGCATTTTCAGTTTCAGTACTTACTTGTGTAATTTCTTTACCATCCTGCGCATCAATTTGTGCCTGAGCTTTAGATGCTTTCATAGGGTGTTTGTAATTGTTTACGCTTACTTGCGGATCATTTCCTCCGGCAAATACTAAACTGGAAATAGAGAATACAAGGGCAGTTAATATATATGTAGCTTTCATACTTGTAAGTGTTTAAATTATTGATATTCTGTTTGTTTTTGATATATCAAATTTAACGCTTACAAGGCCCTTAAGTCGCTCCTGAAAATTCGCCATTTTTAACTACGTATTTTACGCAATAAATTTTAGTGGTTTTAAAAAAATATGTATCTGAAGTATTTAAATCCCTTTTTGGCTTTTGAAAACTTCAAAAAAAGTACAGAAATCAATTCTGAAGAATAAAAAAATGTGTGCATGTATGCCTGAATGCCACTGGAAACGAATCAATAATAATAGGTATAGTCTTTATAATATCTGAGTATAGTGTTTACATAATCAGTTGTTTCATAGCCTCTGCAGTACCCATATTTACATACCTTATCATTATAATATTTGGGCTGCGTTTTTGCCAGCAGCATCTTCTCAACATTGTCTTCCCACACATTCGGATCAAGTTTGTATTTTTTACACAAGGCTCTTGCATCCTCTACATGGCCCGCTCCTGCGTTATAAGATGCTAAAATAAATTTCTCTTTGTTGGATTTAGTAATAGCGCTATCTAAAAAATAATTATTTTCTATCCAGCGAATGTATTTTGTGCCGGCAATAATATTTGCCTGCGGTTTGAAAATATCTTTATCTGATACGCGGCCATATATAAGAGCCGTTCGCGGCATTACCTGCATCAACCCACATGCGCCTTCCCAGGATTTTAAATTGGGTTTAAAATGAGACTCCTGATGAATGAGTGATGCAACCATACGCCAATCCCACCCGATTTCTTTTGCATGTTTTTTTATTATATCATCATACAATGAAATAACAGATAGTAATTCTTTAACAGAATGTCCTTGGGTCTGTGTTAAATCTGCAATATCCGCTGGCAGCGAACGGTACTTCTTAAGTATCCATTGATAATCACTCGTGTTTTTATTTTTGACCAGCCAGCTATCAAATGCACTTCGCAGGGTGTCCATTTCTGAATGAAACATAAATCCTACGGGAGCATTATGTTCAATTATTTTCTCAAGAACCAGATCGGGGAAAACAGCCATTGCTATTGCCGCTTCATTTGCATCAACAATGGTTGCTTCTATTTCTTTTTTATTCACTTGGCGAAGCAGGAATTCCTTGGTAAGAAGTTCAGCGGTATACGTTACGGTAAAGCTATCCAATGGCTTATTTGAGTTGGTACGTAAATAGTGAACATAAGGCGCGTCTTTTAAAAGCGTTACATTCGTTATTTTTTGCACATGGTCTTTATGTTTTACTAAAACCAGATCGGCCATGTAAATGGGTTTGCTGTAGCATACAGCAGGCATTGGTTTATCAGGAATGATAAATGTTGAAGCGGCCATATGCCCGCCATAAAAATGCAGACTATCGCGGATGTAAACTACATTATTAACTAATATAATTTCACAATCGATTTTTTTCTCTTTTAAAAATAACTTCAGCAGTTCATATTCTAAACCAAAAGCTTCTCCTTTATAAACAAAAAACGTATTGGCATTATTTACGATCAACAGTTTTAGTTTCTTTGTTTTAAGTGGATTCAATACCACCGGATCATCTATGTGCGGCTCTGTTTTATATATTAAAATACCTGAAGAATCTAGTAATAGATCATTTACTGCCTCATTGGGGAATTCTTTTTTTGCTGATTGGCAACAATAAAAAAATATCAGAAGTGGAATAAAAATAACAACCTGTTTCATAACTGAATATACGCAAAGAACAAAAATCAATCTGGTTTAGATTGATTTTTGTTTCCTATTTATTCTGTCTTCTAATTCCAACGGATAAAAAATGCTGTATTTCCAGCTAAGCAGCATTTTTTTGCTGATGCTGTTGATTATATAAAATATTTTTAATGCTAAAAAGCATTATAGCTGATTGAATAAAAGATCTTAACAGGCTTTAATTTAATTAAAAAAATCCTGACACTTAAAATTGAATTATTTTACGACAATAATTTTTGTCTGATCATAAATTCAAGCTGATTGTTTACTTTAAGAAGTTCTTTTGTTAAGTCTTCGTTTTCTTTTCTTAACGTATACAATTCGTGTGCCTGATTGATAAACATCTTTAATTCTTCTTCATTCCAGGGTTTATTGATGTATCTATAGATCTGGCCTTTGTTTACAGCGTCAATCAATGCCTGCATATCGGTATATCCGGTAAGCAATATTCTGATCGGATTCGGGAATTCTTTGATAATAGATTCTAAAAATTCTACACCGGTCATTTCAGGCATACGTTGATCTGTAATAATAATTTCAACATCTACGCTTTCAAGTATTTTACGTCCTTCGCTCGCAGACTCAGCAGTATATATGTCATAAAGCTTTCTGAAATTGGCTTTAAATGCTGACAGGTTATTGACCTCATCATCAATATAAAGTACTTTAATTTTTGGCTCTTCCATAATTTTATTGATTCATAAAAGGTATTAATTGATACAATCTAAGGCTATATTTTCAAAAAACGTAACATTTTCAGGGTTTAATGAGTATTATGTAATAAATATAAAAAAAGCATTTGAATAGAATATTGCTATAATAATAAATTTATTATAGCATACTTTGCCGTATTTACAAAGATATTTTTTTTAATATTCAATTCACAAAAATGCACAAATTATTTTGATACAGCTTTAATTGATCAACACCTGATAATTTTATAATGTTATGAATAAACGTTTAACTGATATAAATAAATCTGAAGAGGCATTTACAGCTTATAAGCCTATTTTTTTTAGACTTGCTTTTGAAAAAGACAGGTTAGCGCTTGAAAAGCTTTTAAGTGACAATGACAGGATATTCATCTTTAACGAAATACAGGGGCAATTAAAAGAACTTATCAAATTATTACATCCGACCAGAAAACTTAACGACGCTGATTACGATTATTTGATTGACAATCACCTTAATGGTCTTCCAATGGAAGAATACGGGGTTTGGGTCTATTATCCATGGTCCAATCGGTTAGTTCATATTTTGGATGAACATGAATTTATAGAAGTCAGAACAAACAGAAATCAATACAAGATTACACCAGAAGAGCGTGACAAACTCTCGAAACAAAAAATTGGCGTCATTGGATTATCTGTAGGACAATCTATTTCTTTAACCTTAGCCTTAGAAAGAAGTTTTGGTGAATTAAGAATAGCAGACTTTGATGTTCTCGAATTAAGCAATCTGAATAGAATAAGAAGTGGTTTATCAAATTTAAATTTAAAAAAGACAGTTTGTGTTGCCAGAGAAATTCTGGAAATAGATCCCTTTTTGAATGTTACACTTTTCTCAGATGGTATTACCGAGGATAATATAGATGATTTTTTTCTTAAGAACGGTAAGTTAGATCTTGTTATTGACGAGTGCGATGGTTTGGATATAAAGATATTGTGCCGGTATAAAGCGAAAGAGTTGAAGATCCCTGTGTTCATGGAATCCAGTGACAGAGGTACTATTGATATAGAACGTTTTGATCTGGAACCTGATCGCACGATTTTACATGGATTAATAGACCATCTTGATCACAAGAAATTAAAATATTTAAAAACGAATGAGGAAAAAATTCCATACATACTTCCTATGTTAGGGACTGATACCATATCGAAAAGAATGAAGGCTTCTATGGTAGAGATCGAACAAACAATTACGACCTGGCCTCAGTTGGCTTCTTCAGTGGTTTTTGGCGGTGGTATCGGTGCTGATATTTGCAGGAGAATCATATTAGATCAGTTTCACGACTCGGGTAGATATATTGTTGACATGGAAGAATTAGTCGGCAATAAAATAAAGATCAATCCAACAACTGAACGATCCTTTCCATCCTTTCCTGAAATTACCGGAGAGGACATGGAAAATACGTATAAAGAATTAAGTATAGAAATAAGAAGTGCCAACTTCTTATTAAGCGAAGGAACGCTGTTTGAATTAATAAACGCAGCTAATCTTGCTCCTTCCGTTGGAAATAACCAACCATGGAAGTGGTTTTACAAAGAAGGTTCTCTTTTGCTGTTTCATGATAAAAGTATCACGATTTCATTTGGTGATTATGACGAAGTAGGAAGTAATGTAACGATGGGAGCCTGCATTGAAAATCTTATCCTGAAAGCTCATCACTTAGGTTTGAATGTCACTAAAAATATTTTCCCACTTCCTGAAAAACCCTTACTCGTTGCTGTTTTCTCATTTTCAGAAATATTACCTGCTCAAAAACAACCTACTGATTATTTAGTAAATTATATTGAAAAGAGATGTACAAACAGAAATAATGGCAAAAGAATCTCTGTAGACAAGTCAGATATTGATTCATTAAAAAATATTGCTCAATCAATACCTGGAGCAGTGTTGCATATTATTGAATCGGATGCCGATTTGGAGGCAATTAAAAATGTAATCGCCGCATGCGACAGATTAAGGTTTATGCATCCTGAAGGGCATCACGATTTTTTTACTAAAGAAATACGGTGGACAAAAGAAGACTGTGAAAAAACACGGGATGGTTTAGATATTGCAGCTTTTGATTTAACACCTTCGGAAGTAGCCGGCTTCAAAATGGCCTCAGACCCGGATGTCATTAAATATCTCACAATATGGGAAGGTGGAAAAGCTTTTGAAAAGATGACCAGAAAAGCTGTAGATTCTGCGGCTGCCATTGCTTTCTTAACAATGCCAACATACAACAACGTGAATTACTTATTGGGTGGACAGTGTGTGCAAAGAATATGGCTGGAAGCTACAAAACGGAATTTATCCATACAGCCAATGTTAGCACCTCTTTTTTTATTCACAAGATTAATACATGGAAATGGCGAAAACATACCAGCGAAAATGTCTGATGAGCTGAAAGAATTAAGAAAAAAATTCCTTACTATATTTCCGATAAAAGAAAATATGGGAGAAATATTCCTTTTCAAAATATCACTTTCATCAGAACTCCAGGTTAGATCCCTGAGAAAACCGGTTGAATCAGTTCTTACCTGGACGAAATAAATAAGTATTGTGTATAGCATTCGGATAAGAGCTTTTCGTGCGATAGAAGATATTCATTTATGTGAGCAATTTATGAATGGTCATAGAGAAGTGTTGCAAATATTTGGTATCACTGAAATTACTTCAGCCAATACGGAGTGGTTTTTTAATCCTAATGCATATGTTATTATTGCGGAATCTGTTGAATCGGGTAAAATAGTAGGCGGGGCAAGAATACACATTGTAGGGGGTACTCAGCCTTTGCCAATAGAAGATGCTATAGGAAAAATGGATCCTCATATTTACAAATTAGTGGAAGAACATGGAAAAAAAGGTTCAGGAGAATTATGCGGTTTATGGAATGCAAGAGAAGTTGCCGGTATGGGTATCAGTACCATGTTGACAAGGGCTGCCATTGCACTGGCGATTCAGTTAAACTTATCTACTTTATTCGTAATATGTGCAGAAAGAACGTATCAAAATATATTTAAAGATCAGGGGTTTGAAATTATTCCTTCTTTGGGTGATCACGGCGCTTTCTATTATCCTAAATCTGACATGGTGGCGGTGGCTCTTATCATTAATGATCTACGAACATTGCCCAATGCTACAAATGCCGATAGAATCAAAATTATGGATATGAAAAATAATCCAAATCAAAGAAAAACAGAAGATGGGCCTAAAGATGAATTTGATGTGAACTACAATCTTCTTGTAAAACAAAGTTAAAAAAGCAATATTGTGATTGACCCTTTTAGATATTTTCATTGCACTATGAATAAAAAAACGCTTATTAATGTATTAGCCTTTCTTTTTTTGCCGTTTTTAATTAATGCTGAGAATATATTTTTATATACAGATCCTTCCAGTATTATGAAAATCGACAAGGGTATTATGTATTTTCAGGATGAAACAAATTTATTGACGATTAATGATATTGTTTCCCGCAAGGATTTTATTGCCGTAAATCAAAAAGTTCCAAATCTTGGCGTTACATCTTCCGCTCAATGGTTGAAAATCACAATCAAGAATACAACCGATGTTCCTAAACTTTTATTAAAAGTTGATTTTCCGATTATCGATGAAATTGAATTTTATTCATTTGAAGATGGGAAGATGCGAATAGAAAAGATGGGCGAATATAAAGATTTTTCGGAACGGAGATACAATGACCCCAATTACATATATGACATCACTATAAAAAACAACCAGACTCAAACCTATTATCTTAAAATAAAAAGTGGCGAGCAAATTATGCTCCCGATCACAATCGGAACACCACAAAAAATTTTTGAAAGCATCTCAACTAAGGATGCCATTTTTGGAATTTATTTCGGGATAATTATTGTAATGTTTTTATATAACTTGTTTCTTTATTTTACTGTTCAGGATAAAAGTTATTTATTTTATGTAATTTATATTATGTGCGTAGGACTTACGCAGACGTTCCTGCATGGATATACGTTCAAATATCTGTGGCCCAACAGCTCGTGGTTAGCAATACATACAATGTATCTGTTACCTTCCTTTGTAGGAATAGCTATTGCTGAATTTGCAAAAGTCTTTTTACAAGTTAAAGAACATTCAAAAATTTTATATAAAGGATTTTACATTATAAATTTTATATATATAATATGTATCATACTTGCTGTAACAGGAAATTATAATCAAAGCCAACAGGTAATTCATATCAATGCCATGTTGGTGTCTTTGTATACATTATTTGTCGGATTTATTATTGCCAGAAAGGGTTATAGACCAGCTATTTTTTTCTCCATTGCGTGGTTTACTTTTTTAATAGGCGTATGTCTGTTCATACTAAAAGATCTTGGAGTTCTTCCTTATAATAATTTTACCGTGTATGCAATGCCTGCGGGAAGCGCAATAGAAGTAGTGTTACTTTCATTAGCATTAGCAGACAGGATTAATATTCTGAAAAAAGAAAAAGAAGAATCTCAAGCGCAAGCCCTGCGCGCGTTAAAGGAAAATGAATTGATCATAACCAATCAGAATATTGTTTTAGAACGCAATGTTAAAAAACGAACCAAACAATTGCAGAAAACCAATAATGATTTATCAAGTGCCTTATTGGAGCTGAAGCAAGCGCAGTCTCAATTGGTGAACTCAGAAAAGATGGCATCCCTTGGGCAACTTACAGCCGGTATTGCGCATGAAATAAACAATCCAATCAATTTTGTGGTTTCAAATGTTAAACCACTAAAAAGAGATATTGAAGATATTTATGAGCTGGTAAATAAATATGAAACGATTGAGGTACAAAATATAGAATCTAAAATTTCTGAAATCAATACCTTCCGAAATGAAATAGATTACAATTACCTGAAAGAAGAGATCGGATATTTACTCAAAGGGATTGAAGATGGTGCCGGCCGTACAGCGGATATTGTAAAAGGGCTTCGGGTATTCTCCAGACTGGATGAAACAGATTTGAAACGCACCAATATAACAGAAGGTCTCAATTCTACATTAACCCTTTTAAATCCTGAAATTTCAGGTTCAATAGAATTAGTCAAAAACTTCGGAAACATTCCTGAAATAGAATGTTTCCCGGGAAAACTGAACCAGGTTTTCATGAACATTTTTAATAATGCTATTTATGCCATAAAGGCTAAAAAAGATTCTCAGGAAAAAGGCCAATTAACAATAAGCACCTCTGCAGATAATCTTAATGTATATATAAGCATTAAAGACAACGGTATCGGAATGACAGATGCCGTAAAAGCAAAAATCTTTGAACCATTTTTTACTACCAAAGCCGTTGGCAAAGGTACAGGCTTAGGTATGTCAATCACCTTCTCTATTATACGTGATCACAATGGTTCTATCGAATTGAATACAGAAGCTGGCGTAGGAACAGAGTTTATAATTGTTCTACCTATTACTTATAAAAATTAAGGTGTCCCAATAGCTGGAATATTTTCGTTTTACAGCATATGCGTTACAATAAAAATACCTAACCAATGAGTTTTTTTGCTGTAACGCATATTTTTTGATATAAATATAAAATATGCCTAAAATAAATTAGATTTGATGTCATAGATATGCTAATTTAATCTAAACAAAGGGCATACCAAACTGCTACAATGATACATATTAAACGTATTTTAATATTATTCTTTTTTTTACAAAGCACCTTTTTATTCGCCTCAAAAGCTGATTCAATCATATATTTTACAGACACCGGTACCCTTAAAGATATAAAGACATCCATCTACATTTTTGAGGATACAAGTTCAGCACTATCTTTTGAGGACGTTATCCTGAAAAATAATTTCACACGTTCAAAATTTGAAGTACCTAATTTAGGTGTCAGCAAATCCACTTTTTGGATTAGATTTTCTATTTGCAACAACACACCATCCAAGAATTTACTTTTACAATTATCTTATCCCTTGTTGGATGTTGCAGACCTGTATTATTTGAATTCCAAAGGAATATATTCCATTATTAAAGCGGGTGATCTAAAAACTTTTTCAAGTAGGAAATATAAAAATCAAAATTTCATTTATGACGTTTCAATTGATCAAAATGAAACGAAAACATTTTATATGAAAATCAACTCGGCCGAGCAAATATTAATTCCATTATATCTGGGAGAAAAAGAGATTATTGCAGAATCAAACAGTTTGATGGATATTATGGTGGGGATTTATATAGGAATAATTCTCGTAATGTTTTTATACAATGCATTCATCTTTATAATGGTTAAAGATATCAGCTATTTATATTATATTGTTTATATACTTTTCATTGGCTTAACTCAAGTAACACTTCTGGGATATGCAAAAAGACTATTATGGCCAGAGAACCTTTGGCTTGCAAGTCATGCATTGTACATTGCTGCAGCCATAGGAAGTTCATGTATTGCTATTTTTATCAATAGTTTTTTAAAACTGAAAACATATGCGCCAAAGCTTGTATTCTGTATTTATATAATTGTATTGTTGTACATATGCTCAATAATCGCAGCCCTTTCCGAACATCAACATTTAAGTTATAACATTATTGATATTAATGGAATTATCATTTCCATATTTTGCATGTATGTATCAATCAAAATGTCTTTTCAGGGATATAAACCAGCACGTTTTTTTTTATTAGGATGGACGGTTTTTATGATTGGTGTATTAATTTTTGTATTAAGAAATTTCGGATTTTTCCCCTTCAATTCTTTTACAAATTATACAATGCCTGCCGGTTCGGCTTTAGAAGTAGCACTCCTATCTTTGGCATTAGCAGATCGGATCAATATCCTAAAAAAGGAAAAAGAAGCATCGCAGGCACTTGCCTTGCATGCCCTGCAGCAAAATGAAATGATTATTACCAACCAGAATATCATACTCGAAAAAAAGGTAGGTGAACGTACGAAAGAAATTGAAGAAGCCAACAGCGCGTTGTATAAAGCGCTTGCAGAATTAGAAAAAGCAGATACACGTCTTGCAAAGACAGGAAAACTGATTTCACTGGATGGCTTATCTTCAGACAATACTAACACATCAAATATTCCGTTAAAAAAAGCGCCGGATGATATTTTTGATTTGCTAACGAAATATGACATGAACGTACCTTGTGATAAGGAAAGTAAAATCATTCCATTAAATACACCACGAAACACGATCGACTATTCATCTATCCAAGAAGAAATTGAGCAGCTGCTTAGTGGTATTGAAGATGGAGCTACACGTACAGCTGCTGTTGTAAAAGGGCTTCGCGTATTTTCCCCCTTAAATGATACGGATCTGAAAAGAATATCTGTTACAGAAAGTATTGATTCCATCTTAACAGATTTACATACTGAAATTTCCGGAACCATTGAACTCGCAAAAAACTTTACGGCCATACCTGAAATAGAATGTTTCCCGGCTAAGTTGAATGAGGTATTTATGAATATCCTCCATAATGCCATACAGGCAATTAAAGCAAAAAAAGACCCGGAAAATAAAGGATTAATAATTATAAGCACATACTCCGATACAAAAAAAATATACATCAGCATTAAAGACAATGGCATCGGCATGACAAAAGAAATAAAATCAAAAATCTTTGAGCCCTTCTTTACCACCAAAGATATAGGAAACGGTGTTGGATTGGGCATGTCGGTTAGTCTTTCCATTATAAGCGATCATAATGGAACAATTGAATTAAATACAACATATGGCAAGGGAACAGAGGTTATTCTTACCCTCCCTATTAATTATACGAAATAAACCGTTCTGACATAGCTAAAAGAATTCATATTTATTAAATTTTCACGATTTGCCCCACGTGATCAAACAGCTTAATCTGAATGAAATATTTATTTATAGTATTGTTATCAGCAGCAATTATAAGCGTTGCAGGAGCCTCTCCTATTGTAACCTATACAAATGCCGCTGAAAAATTAAACATTGGCAATAAGGCTTCAATACGTATAGATACCAATCAGACATATACCATACATCAGATCTTATCAGATACTCCTGAATATGTGTATCCGGAAGCTATGCCAAACCTGGGTTTAAGTAGTTATGTTTATTGGGCAACCTTTGATCTGGTAAATACATCTTCTGAAAATTTAATCTTAAAATTTAACCAGCCGCTCTTAAATGAAATAACTCTTTACAGAACAGACGGCAAATCACTTTCAGAAATAACCTATTCGGAAAGCGAGCCTTTCCTATCAAGAAAATATTATTACCCCTCGTATGCATTTGACATGAACGCCAACATGGGCGATACCATTACCTATGTATTACGATTCAAAAGTAATGAACCCATTATTTTTGATGTTGACATTGCCAATCAATCTGTAATCGCTAAAGAAGAACTTCAGCAAGAACTCATAACGGGCATTTTTATAGGAATAATCTTTGTTATGCTTTTTTATAATTTATTTATTTATTTTACTGTTCTGGATTCAAGCTATCTCGCTTATGTTTGTTATATTATTTGCATCGGGCTAACTCATATAACATTACCAGGATATGGTTTTAAGTATATCTGGCCAAATTTTCCAGCCTTTAATGATTTATCTGTTACCCTATTTTCTGTTTTTGCGGCGGTATTTGCTATTGAATTTTTAAAACAATTTTTAAGAACAAAACAACACGTACCTCGTGTACATAAATTATTTTCATTATTTGAAATCATTTTCATCTGTACTCTTCTTATATATTTTACGGGTAACAAATTACTTGCATTCACGATTATACAGCTTATTACATTTGTTCTGTGTATATGCATAATAGTTACAGCAATAAAGATCATATACATTGGCTACAGGCCAGCTATATTCTTTCTGACAGCCTGGCTGATACTTTTACTTTCAGCATGTATTTTTATAGCAAAAGATTTTGATATTATTCCATATAATTTTTTTACTATCCATGCTATGCAGATTGGTTCTGCTGTTGAAGTGATTCTCCTTTCCTTTGCCCTCGCCGATAAAATAAACATTCTAAAAAAAGAAAAAGAATTGTCGCAAGCACAGGCAGTGAACGCATTGATGCAAAACAAAATGATCCTTATTAACCAGAATATTGTACTGGAAAGAAAAGTTGGTGAACGTACAAAAGAAATAGAGAATACAAATAACGAATTATACAAAGCACTTGCTGAACTAAAAAAAGCACAAACACACCTTCTCAACACAGAAAAAATATCTTCAATGAATCCATATCCAACAGATGAAACTAATAAAACCATCCATTTCATTCCATCTGTTGCTAATCCTTTAAAAAAAGATCTTGATGATATTCATGACTTGCTGAATAAATACAGCATGGATACTCCAGCAGATACTATTAAAAAAGACAGTATTAAAATTGATACCAGCCAGAACAAAAACGATAATGCATCGATCAAAGCAGAAATGGAGCTGTTGTTTAATAACATTGAAAACAGGTCTGTTACAAAAGTTCCTGTTACAAAAGGGCTGCGGATATCCTACCAATTAGATCATACTGATCTGAAAAGAATACAGGTTTCAGAAAGTATTAACTCAGCGTTAACACGTTTGGATTCTGATATTTTCAATTCTATTGAACTTGTTAAAAATTTTTCGGCTATGCCCGAAATAGAATGTTCTTCTGAAAAGCTGCAGCTGGCATTGATACATATTTTAACGAATGCCATACAGGCTATTGAAGAAAAAAAGGGTGCGGGAGACAAAGGTCTATTATTCATCCGTACGTTTTCAAATAACGATAACGTATCCATCAATATTAAAGATAATGGTATAGGGATGACGGATGAGGTAAAAGAAAAAATATTTGAACCTTTCTTCACCACTAAAGCTATGGGCAAGGGATTGGGCTTATCTACTGCCTTGTCCATCATAAGCGCTCATAATGGCACGATTGAATTGAATACAGTATGTGGGGAAGGCACAGAATGTATTATTACGCTGCCTATCAACTATGTAAATAACACTGCTGATCCATCCATAGGATTATACTAACCGTATGGATGGATCAGTATTTAATATATATTTAAAAAGGAACTTTTGAAAGATTTCATCGAACCTATTCAACCGTTTTTATGCAGATCCTTCGCTATATTAATATAGTTTTAAAAAACTACGTTGCCGTGATGCAAATACAAACGTTACTTACATTGAAAAAGTCTTAATTTTATGAAATGTCTGTGTGTATTTCTATTGCTATTATCAGGAATAATTTCAAAATGTTTAGGAGCATTCCCTATCATAACATATACGTCTGCCGCTGGTAAAATAAATATTGGCAATCAAGCTGCCATATATGCAGACACAAATCAAACATATACAATACATCAGATTTTATCAGGCACTCCTAAACGTATTTATTCTTCAGCCATGCCAAACCTGGGTTTAAGCAATCATGTTTATTGGGCTACATTTAATTTCGTAAATATCTCACCTGAAAAATTAATTTTAAAGTTTAATCAGCCACTTTTAAATGAAGTAACTCTTTATAGAGCAGATGGAAAAACACTTTCAGAAGTAACGTATTCGGAAAAAAATGTTTTTTTCTCAAGAAAATATTACTATCCCTTTTATGCATTCGACATGAATGCCGGCATGGGTGATACCATTACGTATGTGTTAAAATTTAAAAGCAATGAACCAATTATTTTTGATGTTGATATTGCAACCGAATCTGTAATTGAGAAAGGAGAACTTCAGCAGGAACTTCTTATAGGTATTTTTATAGGAATAATTTTTGTAATGTTTTTTTATAATTTATTTATTTATTTTACTGTTCTGGATTCAAGTTATCTGGCTTACGTATTTTATATTTTTTGCATCGGCCTTAGCCAGATAACAATACCAGGGTACGGATTCAAATACATCTGGCCTACTGCCCCTGAATTTAATGATCTATCGCTTATATTATTTGCTACATTAGCTACTATATTCGGCATCGAATTTGTAAAAATTTTTTTAAAAACAAAACAACATGCACCCAACCTGCATAAATTGTTTTCATTATTTGAAATCATTTTCAGCGGCATTCTTATTCTATATTTTGCGGACAAAAAAATACTTGCATTTACAGCTTTACAGCTTTTAACATTTGGCCTAAGTGTATGTATTATTGTTACAGCAATAAAGATTATACACATGGGCTACCGGCCGGCGATATTTTTTCTATCGGCCTGGCTTGTACTCTTACTTGGGTCTTGTATTTTTATTGGAAAAGATTTTGGTTTAGTTCCATATAATTTTTTTACTGCCCATTCCATGCAGATCGGTTCTGCTTTGGAAGTAACACTGCTTTCCTTAGCATTAGCAGATCGGATAAACATACTCAAAAAGGAAAAAGAAACCTCGCAAGCACTTGCCTTGAATGCATTACAACAAAATGAAATGATTATTACGAACCAGAATACCATACTGGAAAAGAAAGTAGCAGAACGTACAAAAGAAATTGAGCAAGCCAATAATGCATTATATAAAGCACTTTCTGAATTAGAAAAAGCAGAGACATGGCTTATGCATACAGAAAAAGAAATTTCACCGGATGCATCGAATGCGATTCCTTTAAAAAGAGAAACAGATGATATTTTTGATTTATTAACTAAATATGAAATGCATGCACCTTCTGATAATCCGCAAGGTAAAATCATTCCATTAAATACTTCACACAGTACGCTTGATTATTCATCCATCAAAGAAGAAATTGAGCAGCTGCTTAGCGGCATTGAAGATGGTGCTACACGCACAGCAGCTGTTGTAAAAGGACTTCGGGTATTTTCGCCATTAAATGATACAGACCTGAAAAGAATATGTGTTACAGAGAACATCAATTCTGTCTTAACAGAGCTGCATGCTGAAATTGCAGAAACCATAAATCTTACAAAAAATTTTAGCCCCCTTCCGCAAATAGAATGCTTTCCGGCTAAGCTGAATGAGGTATTTATAAATATCATCAACAATGCCTTATATGCCATTAAAGCAAAAAAAGATCGCGCAGATAAAGGCATGCTGCTTATAAGCACCTATTCCGACACAAAAAAAATATTCATCAGCTTTAAGGATAATGGTATAGGAATGACTGATGAAGTAAAGGCAAAAATCTTTGAGCCGTTCTTTACTACCAAAGACATAGGAAACAGTTCGGGATTAGGAATGTCTGTAAGCCTTTCCATTATAAGCGATCACAATGGTACAATTGAATTGAACACAGAATATGGTAAAGGAACAGAGGTTATCATTACCCTGCCTGTTAATTACACAAGCTAGCACATGTAATTAAGTATGCTTTTATAAGCAATTACCCTATTTCCTCTTTAGCCCTTCTGCTTCCTTCATATCCTGCGGAACGACCATTATTACATCTTCGCGTTCCATTTTCATGGAACCGATTGCTCCTCCTTTAAACTTGCGTACGAATTTTTTTTGTGTGTATGAAACCGGACACAAGCTATCGTTTTTTAAGGTTGAATAGTACGCCGCCAAAGCAGCAGCCTTTTCAATAACATCCTGCGGAAAAGATTTTCCCGATTGATACTTAATGACTACGTGTGAACCGGGTACATTTCGTGCATGCAGCCATAAATCATCTTTATGTGCATACTTTAATGTCAGCAGTTCATTGTTTGACGCATTTCTTCCAACCCAAATTTCAAAACCATTTACTTGATATCGTTTAAACGGAAAAATTTCATCTACCGCTTTTTCTTCTTTCTGATATTTTAATTCAAGCGCCTGCAGCTGCTTGTAATCAGAGATTGAATCCAGGCTGGCTAAATCTGCTTTATAACCTTCCTGTTTCAATTTACGCTCTTCAACAATAACTTCTAATTGCTTAAACTGCTTGTGTCTGTTTTTTGATTTTTTATATAGCTGCTCTGCCATTTTCTGTGGCGAGAGTTTTTCTTTTAACTGTACAACAATTGTTTTATTCCGATAAAAATCAAACAGCTCACGTTCTTTAACACCTTCTTTCCAATCGTGCAGATTTGCCATGATCACATCGGCAATTTCATTGGGCGGTATCAGGTCGTACAACAGCAGCAATTGTTCGGATGTTTTTTTAATGTATTTTTCTGCGCCTTCTGCTTTCTTCTGCAGTAAGCTTTTTAACTTTATTTTTCTTTCCTGAAATAAATTATACCGGAAATAAAACTGAACAAATTTAGATAGCGTTTCATACAAATCTGTAGAGGAGAAAATTGTATACTCCGTTGGCCACAGACAAAAGCTAACCTGCTGATCCTTCAACTGAATATAATATTCTTCCGCTGTAGCAAAGCGATTGTATAAACCCTGCATTTTCTTGGCACATTCAGCGCCTGCTAAACCAGCAACCTGTTCTTTCAGATACTCATTAACCATTGCCGGTAAATACATCGGCTTTAACATTTCTTCTACCGATTGCTCCGGATAAAATTGAATGTCTTTATCTATTGTATCTAATGAAAAATCCCAATCGCGTGTATGTACTTTCCTTACGATTTCTGTTACATTATTTTTTGAAAGCAGTAAAACGTTTGAGCGGGTTGCATACATTTTAAATACAATGCAGGAGCCATCCATAAACTCAATCACAACGCTACGATCGTTTCTGCCGGCATATACTGCAATTACAGATAATCCATAAATATCGGTAAAGTATGGGTGTACGTTTTGTTTTGGTTTAGAAATTTCTTCCGGAGCGAATACACATTGAAACATATCTTTCAATAAAACCTTTATGTAAAAAGGTGTCGCATCTGTTTTCTGAAATACCAAACAGATTTCGTCTGCCTGCGGTGCAAATGCTTCCGTAAGTTTAGCTTGGTGCAAATCTTTTTGAAATTGCTCTGCAAGTGCATGTAAAATAAAAAAACTGCTTTGCACGATATGAATTACTAAGTGCCCACAGGGGGATTCGAACCCCCACACCACTTAAGGCACCACCCCCTCAAGATGGCATGTCTACCAATTTCACCATATGGGCGATGGAATTGATTTCAAAGATATAAAATTTTGTCTGATGTTTTGTACAGGACCTATTTAATTATAACATCCTGTATAAACTTTTCTGCATCGGAACTAGCAGGTTTATAAAAAACTTTTTGTGTTTTGATTTTACGGATATCCAATCCATCCACATATAAAATTACATACGTCCGATCTACATCAAAATACACATGCTTCACAACACCTTCACTTACTGTAAAGAATTCGGGGTTGTAATACACACGGCTCATGGGTGCGTAAAATTTAACTTTCACAGGAATGTACATCGCATATTTTTTTGACCTGTTCGGTATACACGTTGCCGACTCAATAAATTGCGTAGGCAGCGGTACGATCTCTTCATCTACCGGCTTTGTAAGTTTGAGTTTTAAAATCCCCTCTTCTACTACAGCGTTATCCGGAGTGAATACACATTCATTTGTATCAAACGTATGTGTTGCCAATTGCCAGCGACCATAATCCAGTTTATCAAAATTATCTGTCCACTTTAATTTAAACGTATCTTTTGATGCGGGCTGATAGGTATAATATTTAACATAATCATATCCGGCTTCCAGCGGAAATTTAGTTACATCTATTTTGCCTGCCCAGCCAACGGCACTGCTTGGCCAGATGTTCATCATTAATTTTTGCGGGTGATTCATTTTAACAGCTGCATTACCCGTTAAGCGGTATACCTCTGCCCCATCTACCGACCAGGCAATGTATTGCGGTGTCCAGGTAAAAGCATAATCGTGAAAATTTTCGTGCGGGTTGAATGGCAGCACGTAGCGCTTTTCAGACATCAGGTGATTGCCGGTAATGGCATTGAACTGCACTTCGTTTGAATAGCGTCCTAACACTTCTATATCAATTTCATTCCAGCTGGTAGCAAAATCTGCTTCATCGTAAAAGGTAAAAAATGAATAGATGATACCGCTTGCTTCAGCAGGTTTCATGCGTACTTCAAACTTACCGTACAAAAACGTTTCTATCGTACGGATTTCAGCCCCCAGGTAAGGCTTCTCCTGCGCATATACGTGTATGGAACTAAGAATAAGTAAAGAAAGAATGAGTCGCTTAAACATAGCCTAAACTGATTTACTGAACGGTTTGTATGTAACATAACACAAACAAGCGAAAAAGGTTGCATGCAAGTAAGAATCCAACGTTTATTTGCATGCGGCACACTCACATTCATACATTCTATTTAAATAGCTTTAAAAACGCAAAAAGCCTCAGATAAATCTGAGGCTTTTGTTTTACTGTGATCCCGCTGGGATTCGAACCCAGGACCCTAACATTAAAAGTGTTATGCTCTACCGGCTGAGCTACAGAATCATTTCTCAATTTTTGAGCTGTTTTTCAATAATTGAGAATGCAAAAGTAGCACTTTTTAATAAATAACCAAAACCTAAGCCACATAAGAAACTAATAACATATACACATATTTAAGAATTACGCGATATATCTTGAAATATAGACGATTAGCAATGTGAAAACTTTTAGATATACCTTAACAGCTACTATTATTACTTAAAGAGTTTGTATAAAATAACACTATGAAGTTCATAGACTCTGTTATCAAAATAATTTTTTATGACCAATATCGAAGTCATAAATGCTTTTCAACGTGTTTATCCCGATTAGCCAATCAATAGATATGAAACAGCACGTTTTTTATTGCGCTCCGGAAAAATACTTCTACTAAAAAAATAAGCCGCAATTAGTTTAATGCTCTATTAACCAACACGGTAATATTGGCAATGAAGATGCTGGTAGCCAGCACATATAGTGTTAATTCGGTCCAGGATAAATTCAGAAATACCGTTGAAAACACAAGTACACATAAGGATAATACTTTAAAAAGAATACTAAAATACGTTACCCGTTTCTGTGCTTTCATAGCCTCATAAACATTATCCGTTGGACGTATCATTTTACGTATGACCGAGACAATATTCTCTCCTACAATCATATCAAAAAGAAAGTCTATAACCGTGATGATTACAATGATATCGGCAACAATTTCTATTGCGGCTATTTGCATAAAACATGTATGTTATTATCAGCCGTAAACTGTTAAGTTAAAAGCCCGGTTTAATATAACTAAAAGCTTTAATACTAAAAACCTTCAAACAGATTATCCGGTTTAAAAAGTCTTGCGCCTTTACTTATGGATATAAAAAGAAAAAGGCTTCATTCAATTGAATGAAGCCTTTTTTCTGTGATCCCGCTGGGATTCGAACCCAGGACCCTAACATTAAAAGTGTTATGCTCTACCGGCTGAGCTACAGAATCGTTGTGCTTTTACCGAATATTTTTCCGTAATTGCGAGTGCAAAAGTACGAGAGATTCATGAAAATGCAAAGCCTAAGTCCTAAAATATTTATTATTGCCGCGCTTTTTTTAACCTTAGTTTTCAACATTCAAGCTAATTCATTAAAAAACAACAATATAACCATAGGAGATTCGCTGTTTGAAAAGAAAGATTATCAGGCAGCGATTATCTATTACAAAAAAGCCTTTGAAGAAGATCACGCATTTTCCCAACAGATGCTCTCCAGAATGGCTATGATTGAAGAATCTGCCGATCATTATGTAATGACCTTATATTATCTCAATACCATGTATTCGTATTACCCCGATAGCCGCGTAATTCAAAAAATGGAGGACCTTGGTGACAAATACCATTTAAGCGGTTATAGCTATACAGATCTGGAATACCTGATTTCAATTTATAAGGAATACTATTATTACATCATCTTCTCCCTGAGTGCGATTGGTATTCCATTCATTGTGTATTTATTTTTACGTTATAAAAAAGGCATTGGCCTGGGCATGCGCCCCTTTATTTTCGTATGTATTCTGGGTGGTGTATTCTATTTGAATAATTACGATATCACACCTTCCATGGGTATTATTAAAAGTGATTGCATTATAATGGAAGGTCCGTCATCGGGTTCTGCTGTTGTAGAAAATATTGATGCGGGCCACCGGGTACGTGTGATCCGGCAGGAAGGTATCTGGTACGAAATCGATTGGAAAAATCAATATCGCTTTGTACGCGATGTGTATTTACTTCCCATCGGAAATTAAAAAACGTTTCACTTCTCCTCCATCTATTGTTTGTGTCAGTTTATGGTGTGCCAGCTCCAGCTCCATGAGTTGTGCGTGTGTTTGCATGGCAATACTGCGTATCTTACCGGCTGCCACAAGCTGATCCTGCTTACCCAGCACAAACAGCAATTTAATACCATGCCTGTTGATCAGGGAAATAAAGGCCTCCGGCGGCATACGTAACTTCCGTACATATACCCAGGTCTGATAAATTTTTTCTGTAAGGAATTTATTTTCCAGGTTGCGCTCAATAAACCTGTATGTAATCTGATTCAGCAGACCTGCTTTATGCATTCCTTTTGCAATCCGTTTTATTGTTTCCGGATGCTTCATAACGGCTTTAAAAATTTTTCGGGACAGATATGTTGCCGTTGCAATCCTGAACCATACTGTATTACCAAAACCATCCGGTGCAATCAGTACCATACGCTGTATCCGTAAGGCTTGCAGTTCCAGCATACTTACCGCAAACCGGGTACCCATACTGAAACTAAGGATTGAAAATTTTTCAATGGAATACTTTTCACGCAGCTGTTCAATGAGTGCATTCCACTGCGGTATTGAAATGACAGGTTCGTATGTTTTATTATTTTTAAGTGAAGTAAACAACTCGAACGCAATGACCGAATACTGGCTGCGCACTTGAGGTATGAATGCTGTATAAATGTCTGCTGTTTGGCCAAACCCGTGAAATAAAAACAGAAATGATGCACCACCTTTGTAATAGGTGTACGACACAGAAATACCATCAACATGTATGACTTCCATTTTTTCAGGCATTACTTCAGATTCCATCGGTTAACAGGTTAACCAAATTACTATAATAAAACCGATTTTGATACTTATAGTTTTACTTAAACCATTACTTTAAACTAATAAAATATTCAAATAGTACAAATTTTAAGTTTTTAATATTTTTATTATTGACATAAAATAGTAACATTTATTAAATTTTCATACATCTTTAATAATTTAAATTATTGATATACAAATAATTAAATATAAATATACAACATTGAAAATATTAGTTAGTTCTGTAAATTAAGAACTAACTAATATTTTCATAACTTTACAGTATTAATAGCATACAATTTTCAACATACTTATGCCAACTGAAATCGTAACTGAAAAACAACGTGTCCTCATAGAAAAACTAGGTGTGTTCTATGAACACGAAGGCCATCATCCGGCAGGTGCGCGGGTTATGGCTCTGATGCTGATTGCTGACAGAAATGAACTGACTTTTGATGAAATAAGAGATGCATTGAACATCAGCAAGAGTGCTGCCAGTACAGCCATCAATCTGCTGCTTACCACAAAACGCATTGAATATTTTACAAACCCGGGTGAACGCAAAAGATATTTCAGGGCAACGATTGTGAACTGGAAATCACACATGAAAGAAAAACTTGAAGGCATTATTACCATGCATTCACTTATGAAAGAAATTATTGAACAGCGTCCGGATTCAACTCCTGAATTCAATGCAAGTTTAAACGAGCTTCATGATTTTATGAGTTTCTTTCACAAAGAAATTCCTTTATTAATTGAACGTTGGAAAACATCTAAAAAGTAATACAATATTTTCTTACTCAATCCGACTACAACCTAAACTAAAAAAATCTTTATGAGAATTTACTCCTTGTGCATTGGATTCTTGTTGTTTACAACACAAGTATATGCACAGCAAAAACTCACCCTCAAAGAATGTATTGCGTTCAGCCTACAGAATCATTTAAGCAATAAAGTTTATCTGAACAATGTAGAGATTGCGAACCAGCAAGGCAGAGAAGCATTAGCAGGCTATTTACCTCAGGTAGCCGGTACGGCAACGTTTGATTACAATATTAAACGACAAACAACCATCATTCCTGCAGGCGCATTCAGCCCAACAGAAACAAGACTGCAATTCGGGCAGCCTTTTTTAACAACACCGGTCATACAGCTTGATCAGGTATTATATGATCAGTCGCTGTTATACGGCATCAAAGCGAACGGTCCGAACAAAGAGATCTCAGCACTTTCATTAAAACAAAATCAGGAAACACTGATCTACAATACTTCAGCGGCATACATCGAAACGGTTATTTATTCAGAACGTATCCGTATCCTCACAATTAATGAAAATAAATATAAAGACCTGTTAGCGATTAAAAAATTACAGTTCGAAAAGGGTGTTGCCACACAGGTTGAATACAACCGTATTCTTGTAACCTACAAAAACATAACTGCAGAAAAAACGCTTGCCGAAACAAATAAAGAATTAGCCTTAAACAAGCTGAAAGATGCCATGGGCATGACACTTCAGGAATCTTTATCCATCAACGATTCGCTGGATTATGCAAAACTGATTCCGGATTCGGATGCGAGCCAGTTTGATGTAACACAACTATATGCATATAAAATAAATGCAGAAAAAATTCACTTACAGGAAATTGATGTGAAGCGAAAACAATCGGCCTTCTTACCTACCTTGTCCGGTTATGCGCGCTATGGTGCACAGGCATATGGCGCAGAATTCAATACGGCCTTTGACCGATGGTTTGATTACTCTACTATAGGTTTACGTCTGAATGTACCTATATTCAGCGGTTTCAGAAGAGACAGCCAGTTAAAGCAAAGTAAATTAACGCTTGATAACGCAAAACAGAATTTTATTATTAATAACAATACCATGCAGCTTCAGTATATGAATGCAAATACGCAGTTAAAAAAATCATATAACGATGTTGCAAACAACAAAGAAAATTTAGAATTAGCTCAGGAAGTATTTGATATTACAAACCTTGAATATCAGAAAGGCAGTGCTACACTAACGGATTTATTAAACGCAGAATATTCTTTAAAAGAAGCACAGAACAATTACATTACTTCTACTTTAAATTTATTATCCTCTACTCTTAATAACGAAAAAGCAAAAGGTACACTTATACCATTTGCAACTAAACTATAACCTTTCTAAGCATTTATCTATATGAAAAAAATTCTGATTATAGGCGGCATTTTAGCACTTGTTGCAATCATTACATTAAGATTGATCAGCAACAAAAAAACACTCAACGAAAGCAAGCAGGTTGTTGACCGCTCAAAAATTCCTGTTTCGGTTTCCGTTATTGCTGTAGAAGAAAAACCATTGAACAGTTCGTTTCAATTACCCGCATCTCTTGACCCGATTGAAGAGTCAAAGATTGCTGTTACCGTAGCCGGTAAAATAACACGTCTATCAATTGAAAACGGATCACGTGTAAGCAAAGGGCAGGTAATTGGTACCATTGATTCGCAGCTGAAACAATTGAATCTGGAAGCGGTTGAATTATCTGAAGCAAAATTAAAAAGAGACTATGAGCGTACAAAAGAACTGTACGAAGGAAAAGCGGCAACAGAAACAAATGTGATTGATGCAAAATATGCTTACGATAACAAGCGCATTGAAGCAGACCAGATCAGAAAGCAGATTGCTGATGGAAACATAATTGCACCTTTCAGCGGCATTATCTCAAACAAAAGCCTGAACGTGGGTGAATTTACAAACGTAGGTACAGTGATCGCTACAGTTGTTAATATTCAGAAATTAAAAGCGGTTGTATATGTAAATGAAAAAGATGCGTACCGTTTACAAAACGGACAAAACGTATCTGTTTCAACAGATGTTTACCCGGGACAGGAATTTAAAGGGAAAATTTCGTTCATCAGTCCGAAAGGAGATGCTGCACATAACTACCTGGTAGAAGTATTAATTGATAATAATGGTAAAAATATTTTAAAAGCCGGAACGTATGTGCTGGTAAAATTCCGTTCGGAGAGTACTGCTTCAGTTATACAGATACCTAAAATTGCATTGGCAGAAGGCCTTAAAAATCCATATGTATATGTTGTGAATGGCAATAAAGTTGCTTCGCGCAAAATTATTACCGGCCGTGAAGTAGGCGAATACGTTGAGGTTGTGAGTGGTTTAAAAACCGGAGAGCAAGTTGTAATCAATGGCCAGATTAACCTGACCAATGGAAGTATCATAAGCATTGTTGGCAACAAATAAAATTAAGTAGCTATGTCTATTACAGAAATATCCATAAAAAGACCATTACTGATTACAGTAATTTTCTTTACGTTGATCCTCTTCGGATGGATCAGTTACAAAAGTTTAAATTATAATTTATTGCCTAAGTTTGAGGTAAATGTAATTACAGTTCAGACGATATACAGAGGTGCTTCTTCAGACGAGATCCAGAGTTCGATCACCAAACCGGTAGAAGATGCCGTTGCATCTATTGAAGGTATTGATGTGATCACTTCTACATCTATGGAAGGTGTATCAATGATCGTACTTCAGCTGAAGCCCGGTACAAGCACTATTAATGCACAACGGGATGCAGAAAGAAAAATCAATGAAATTAAAGCAACCCTGCCGGATGATGTAGATGATCCGGTAATCAGACGTGTTAACCTCGACGAAATTCCGGTATTGAAAATCAGTGCTACGGCAAATATGACGCAAGGACAGCTCTATGATCTGATTGATCAGAAAGTAAAGCCTTTGATGCTGAATGTTGAAGGGGTTGGTACAGTAAGTATCATTGGTGGAAATGAACGTGAAATCAAGATTACGCTTGATAATGATAAGCTTCAGGCATACGGAATTTCTTCTGCATTGGTGAACCAGATCATTGCCAACAGTAACTCTTCATACCCTGCAGGTAGTGTAGAAACTACAGACGACCGTTTATCTATCCGTATGAATGCAAAAGTTACTACGGTAGACGAATTAAGAAATCTTGTTATTACTGAAAATAAAGACGGAAGCCGTGTATTGGTTAAAGACGTTGCAACAGTAACTGACGGGCTTGCTGAATCAACAACAATTAACCGTATCAACGGACAAAGCGGTATCGGTATTGAGATCATTAAACAATCCGATGCGAATACAGTAAATGTAAGCCAGAATGCGAAGAAACGTCTGGAAGAATTAAAAGTGTTATATGCTGCACAGGGATTTAATTATCAGATTGCATCCGATCAATCTGTTTATACGCTTGCTTCTGCTGATGCCGTAATCCACGATTTGTTCCTGGCTGTACTTATTGTAGGTAGTGTAATGTTATTGTTCCTGCACAGCTTCCGCAGTTCATTATTTGTTCTTGTTGCCATTCCATCTGCAATGATCCCGACATTCATCCTAATGTATGTGTTTGGATTCTCGCTGAACCTAATGACATTGATGGGCCTTTCCCTTGTTGTTGGTATTCTTGTGGATGATAGTATTGTGGTATTGGAAAACATTTTTCGTCACCTTGAAATGGGTAAAAATAAAGTTCAGGCATCTTTAGATGGCAGAAGTGAAATTGGTTTTACAGCTATTGCGATTACACTGGTAGACGTTGTGGTATTCTTACCGCTGTCGTTAAGTACCGGTATCATCGGGAATATTCTTCGTGAATTCTCTTTGGTAGTAGTATTCTCTACATTGATGAGTTTATTTGTATCCTTTACCCTTACTCCGCTCCTTGCGTCAAGATGGGCAAAGCTGGAAGTATTAAGCAAAGATTCTCTATGGGGGCTGATCAATATTAAGTTTGAAGAGTTCTTAACAAGCCTGAAAGAAGCTTACGGCAGAGGATTATCGTGGGTACTTAAACGCGGCCATAAAAGATGGGTACTTATCAGCATATTTTTGTTGTTTGTTGGTGTAGGAGGTCTTCTGGCCGGCGGTTTCATTGGCGCTGCATTTATCAGTGCCGGTGACCGCGGAGAATTTGCGATCAAAGTTGAACTCGCCCCTGAAACACCTTTATACCAAACAAATTTAAAAGTAAAACAGATTGAAGAAATCTTATTGTCCCAACCGGAGGTAACGAAGGTATTTACCAATGTAGGTACCCAATCGGGTGCCATGGGCGGCGGATCTTCCAATTCAAATCTTGCAGAGATCACGGTAACCCTTGTAGATAAGTCTGAACGTGCGTTATCGGCCGATAAGTTTGGTGTTGAAATGCGCAATAAGATCGGAGAAATACCAGGTATTAAAGTTACTGTATTGCCGGTAAGTATTACCGGTAACAGCCAGTCTCCGATTCAGATTGCTGTGAAAGGTACCGATATGGATAGCTTATGGAAGGCTGCACGAATGCTCAAAGAAATTGTTGTAGCAACACCGGGTACCGATTATGTGGATTTCAGCACAAAAAGTTTAAAGACTGAAATTGACATTAAATTAAACAGAGATAAATTATCGAATATTGGCATGAGTATACCTGAAGTGGGTAATGCTATACAGCTTGCCTTCAGGGGAAATGACCAGACAAAATTCAAAGACAAAGGTGAAGAATACAGCATCAATGTTTCGCTTGACAAAGACGATAAACGCGACATTGAAAGTGTAAAAAATCTGATCATCCGAAACAGTCAGGGCGCTTCAATCCGTTTGGGTGATGTAGCAGAAGTTTCTGAAATACTTGGCCAGTCTGTATTAGAGCGGACCAACCGTATGAACTCTATTAAAGTAACATCTGCAGCTGTTGGCCGCCCTTCGGGAACAATTGTTGCCGATATTCAGGCGGCCCTTGAAAAACAGAAACTTCCGGAAGGTATTCTGATCGATTATCAGGGTGATGCAAAAAACCAGAAAGATGCCTTTGGAAGTCTTGGAATGGCTATGTTAATGGGTATTATCCTCGTTTATCTGATCATGGTTGCCTTGTATGAAAGCATTGTTTATCCATTTGTGGTATTATTTTCTATACCTGTGGCAATGATTGGTGCCTTTTTAGCGTTAGCATTAAGCATGGAGACAATGTCTATCTTTGCGATCGTCGGGTTGATCATGCTTCTTGGTTTGGTTGCTAAAAACGGGATTCTGATCGTCGATTTTACCAATCACTTAAAAGCAGAAGGTATGTCTCGCTTTGATGCCTTGGTAGAAGCAGGTAAAGAACGTTTGAGACCGATCCTGATGACTACGATAGCTATGATTACGGGTATGCTTCCGATTGCGCTAGCTACCAGCTCAGGTGCCGAAGTTAAAAATGGTATGGCCTGGGTAATTATCGGCGGCCTTACCAGTTCATTAATATTGACCCTGTTCCTGGTACCGACTATGTATATGATTATTGATACAGCAATTGAACGGGTAGAAAAATTCTTCAGAAAGCGTTTTTTCAAAAAAAGCAGAAAAGAATTATTGGCGAAAGAAACGATTGATTATTAAAATGTGTTATAAAAACATTGACATAGGTTTCCCATACTTGTCAATAATGGTTGTAGTTTAGTTTAATAACAGTAAAAGAGTCCCGCAGCAATGCGGGACTCTTCCTGTTTTACAGCTGGAACGAATCGCATGTTCTAAGGTACAATGGTATTACCTGGTTTCCAGCAACTGCAGTTCTGCCGTTAAATTATTTTGTGCTTTTTCTTCGAATGCCTTAAAAAAATAATCTGTCTTAAAAATCCGTTCCATATTCAGAAAATGTGTTAATACTTTTTTTCTGCCGGGTATATACAGAAAGTCCGGATACAGCGCATATTCTTTTCTTACCTGTTTACAATATTCAGCGTATATATCCCACTCCTGGCCTAAAATAGAAAGATCTGCATCCGTAAAATAATTTGTATCCGCATCTGTCTGTTCAATATGACTTTTCGTTGCCAGAATCTGATTTTTACATTTTTGTATTTTTTCATCTGAAACAGCAAGCTGTTTCATTCTTTTTTCCGCAATTGCTGCGCTTTGTTCTTCGTTATCCGATCTGCTTGCTTTATACACTACATCGTGATAAAACAAGGTAAATAAAAGTGTGTTCCAATCCTGAATGTTATCTTTCACCAATATTAATTGGGCAAGCACATGTTCCAGGTGGCTACGTGTATGATATTTTCTTTTAGAAGCTGAATACGCCTTTTCAATTTCATTCCACAATGTATCAATCAAACCTGTATCCGTTGTATAGGTGTGTAACAGTGTTGTGAATGTTTGTTTAAGCATTGACTGCATATACGTTTGATTATTTCCGTTTAACCTTCGGCGGTGTACGGTTTGTATTTTTACTGACAGGCTTTTTTACCGCTCCGTTTATGGTTTCTAATCCACGATTCAAAGCACGTTTCAGTTCCTGTATGTAGTTCCAGTGTAGGATGAAAACAAAAAACGTAACCGGGAACAACAGAATAAGCAATACCTGATACCGTACAGATAAAGAATAATTTTTATACACCAGCTCCGGCAATTCTTCTGCAGGAATGCTTGCGTGTGTCAGCAACATTGTTCTATATTCATTATAAAACTGAATATAGTTTTTTATAAAAGCGAAATAGCGGTTTCTGTTTATGGAGAATAACATACTGAAACGCATGTGCTGTATTTTTTCGCCATCCTTATTCAACAAACCTATATTATCTGATAAACTTTTCATATTACTTCTTTATGGCTATTGTCTTTCAATGCTGTTACATACATATAGAGCATAGCCACATTAGATAAAGAAAACAGTACAAAATAAAAAAAGGAATAAAAAACAAATAGCTCCATAAACAGAGACTGCAGAGCCAGCATGGCACACATGCCAACCAATTCAACGATATATGAAACGCCCACAAATTTTATTGCCGGCTGCAGATCTCCTCCTGCCGTATTTGAAATTAACTGTATACCAATAATTATCTCTAAGGGAAATAATATGATTAAAGGAATGTTCGTATAAAATTGATTAGTATAAATGGAATACACCGGCACACCATTCACCATACTCAGGAAAAGCATATATATTGAAGCAAATAACAGATATACATTTACAAGTGCTATTAAAACAATTAAAAATAAAAATATTTTTTGCCCCAGATCAATGCCTACAAACTTGTATAAGTATGCCACACAAACGATATCGCATACTTTAAAAAAGATGTTTAGTATATGATATCCATACAGATCATCCGAAATTCCGAAGCTTGTATACAGCCCGATTAAAAGCCTTACACTTATTAATCCTATGATCAGTTTTAATTGTCCTTTATTTATCCCTTCACTTTTAAAAAATTGATTTTCCATGTTATACATTGGTTACATTAAACATTAAAGATATAGAATTTTAAGCCGTAACTATTAAAAAATATAGCCCGCGGTTAAAACCGCGGGCTATATTTTTTAATAGTTAAAATACTTTACCTACAGGCATTAAACGCTCACCTATTCTTCTCTTTTGAATTCATGAATGAGTGTTGCTACAAGTCCCGTCCATCCTGTCTGGTGTGATGCACCGCAGCCTCTGCCATTATCTCCGTGGAAGAACTCATAGAAGGTAATGAGATCTTTAAAGTTAGGATCGGTACTGAATTTATCGATCTCACCGTTTACAGGGCGTTTACCTTTTTTATCCAGTCTGAAAATATTGATCAACCGATCAGATAATTCCGCTGCAATATCTTTCAACGTAAGCATATTGCCGCTACCCGTTGGATATTCAATTACAAATGCATCGCCATAGTATGAATGGAATTTCATTAAACTTTCAACGATCATATAATTGATCGGGAACCAGATCGGCCCTCTCCAGTTTGAGTTACCACCGAACATAGCCGAATCAGACTCTGCCGGTTTATAAACAACTGAAAATACCTTACCGTGGTAATTGAATTCATATGGTTTCGCTTCATGCTCTTTAGAAAGTGCGCGGATACCATAATCAGACAGGAATTCTGTTTCGTTCAGCATACGCTTTAACACCATGGTCATACGGTGGCCGCGCAACAAGGAAAGTAATTTTGTATTGTGATCGCCATCGTCTGTCCAGCGCGAAACCTGCGAAGCCAGATCCGGACGGTTGGCCAGGATCCATTCCAGTCTGCGTTTAAAATCCGGAAGTTTTTCAACGTTTGATTTTGTTAATACTTCTACCGCAAACAACGGAATGATACCAACAATGGATTTTACTTTTAAGTGCTGGCTTTTACCGTTTGGCAAGTGAATGATATCAAAGTAGAACTGATCTTCTTCATCCCACAAGCCAACGCCGGAATCACCAATATTATTCATGGCACCGGCAATGTACAGGAAGTGCTCAAAATATTTTGAAGCCAGATCCTGATATACCGGATTTGTCAACGCCAGTTCGGTAGAGATACGCAGCATGTTCAGAGAGTACATGGCCATCCAGCTTGTACCGTCTGATTGCTCGGTTCTGCCGCCGATCGGTAATGGCTGACTGCGGTCGAACACCCCGATGTTATCAAGGCCTAAGAAACCACCTTCAAATATATTTTTCCCGTCTTTATCTTTCTGATTTACCCACCAGGTAAAGTTCATGGTAAGCTTGTGCAGGATACGTTCCAGGAACGCCGTATCTCCTACGCCATTGTTGCGTTCTTTATCAAGCTCATATACACGCCAGGTTGCCCAGGCATGCACGGGAGGGTTTACATCACCGAAGTTCCACTCATACGCCGGAATCTGGCCATTGGGGTGCATGTAGTATTCACGCAGCAGAATGGTTAATTGTCTTTTTGCAAAATCCGGGTCGATCTGTGCAATCGGAATACAGTGGAACGCAAGATCCCAAGCCGCATACCACGGGTACTCCCATTTATCCGGCATCGAAATCACATTGGAATTATTCAAATGTTCCCAATGACTGTTACGTCCTTTCTTTCTGCTTTCAGGGACCAGGCCTTTACGTACCGGATCTCCATCCAGCCATTGCTGCACATTGAAATAGAAGAACTGTTTACACCACATCATACCTGCATAGCCCTGACGCTGGATCAAACGCAGCTCTTCATCCTTTACGCCATCCTGAACTTCGTTATAAAATTCATTTGCTTCGTGCAGGCGTTTTTCAAAGATCTGGTCAAAATCTTCAAATGGTTTTTTTAATGTTTTATCTGTAAGCCTGGTACGTACTACTTTCGTTTCACCTGGTTTCACTTTCAGCTTATACATAGAAGAAGCCTTGGTTCCTTCTCGCTGCAGCATGTTCACCGCATTCTGATTATCGTTGACAACGTAATCATTGATACCATCTTTGCAATAGCTGTATTTGTTGGCTTTATTGTATAAGCGTTTGTTGTTCGATTCGTTTTCACAAAACAATAAACGATCTGCCTGATCGGAATAAAAATTACGTTCGCCGATAAAGTCGTGTTCAATTTTTATTGACCCGTCTTTTTTAGCGGCCATTTTAGGTTTGGCAAAATCATAGCCCCATGTCCAGATGTTTCTGAACCATAAGGTCGGAAGTACGGTGATTTCAGCCTCTACCGGACCACGGTTCACTACGCTGATCTTGATAAGGATATCTTCCATATCTCCCTTTGCATATTCAACAAAGACATCAAAATATTTATCCTCATCAAAAACACCGGTATCAATCAATTCATATTCCGGATCGTGGCGCGAACGTTGGTTTCCGTCGATCAGTTTTTGATAGGGAAATTCAGCCTGTGGATATTTGTACAGCATCTTCATGTACGAATGTGTAGGCGTACTGTCCAGATAATAGTACAGTTCTTTCACATCTTCTCCATGATTCCCCTGATTTCCAGTCATACCGAACAAACGTTCTTTCAGGATCGGGTCTTTGCCATTCCACAAGGCTACAGAAAAACACAGCAAGGATTTATTGTCGGAGATACCGGCAATCCCCTCTTCGCCCCAGCGGTAGGTGTAACTGCGGGCCATGTCGTGCGTGGTATGTTCCCAAGCAGAACCATCTTCGCTATAATCTTCGCGTACAGTTCCCCATTGACGTTCAGTTAAAAAAGGCCCCCAGTTTTTCCAGGGATTATTTTCTTTACTTGTCTTTAATCGATTGTGTTCTGCTGTTTTATACTTAGACATTCTGCTGCTTGCGCTTAGCGCTTCTATATAATTGGTACTTAAATTTAGTCTATTACATCAACGATTTCAAACCCTACCATATAGGTACGCGGCTGATACGTTTGGTTTATTTTTTTCACTTTACGCTTTCCCTGCTGTTCAAGGGTTACATAATAATATATTTCCATAAGTTTTACATCCAGCACAAGTTCGCAATCTTCTGTGCTGATGGGTATAACTAAATATGTATTTCGCCCTTCTTCTGATTTTTCAATAAGCGCTTCTTTACTTGAAAGAATCTGATTGTGCAATACACGCTCCATCCCTCCAACTACTTTTACAACTACAGTAGTAACTTCTGCGTGCTTCAGGTGCGTTAATGGAACTAAGGAATCTCCCTCTAACTGATAGAACTCAACTTTAGGAATACCACCTTCGTTGTAATTCAGTATTGTTACATCTTGTGCATAACATAGGATTATGCTGCACAAATAATAAATTATCGGGAATAGAAATTTCAAGGGACGAAACTCAAACATTGTTTAGAGTAGCTAAGTTAAAAAAATATTTGTTTAGAGAGGTACTTATCAAGTAACTTGCTTGCAGTAATTCGCATAATATTCTATCTGTGCTGGCTACTACGTTTTAAATAGCGGAATATTTATCCGGATTATTCAAAACGTATTATTAAATTCAATCTGTTCATACGTAAAAAAATGATTGCGGTTATACAACGTGTAAGAAAAGCTTCGGTAGAAATAGCGGATAAAGAACATGCTTCTATTGCAGCAGGTTTGCTGGTTTTATTGGGTATCACGCATACAGATGAAGAACTTGATGTAGAATGGCTTTCAGCAAAAATATGTTCGTTGAGAATTTTTTCAGATGAAGCAGGTAAAATGAACCGGTCACTTTCTGAAATAAATGGTGAGCTTCTGGTTGTCAGCCAGTTTACCCTATTTGCCAGTACAAAAAAAGGAAACCGGCCTTCTTTTATTGAAGCTGCCAGGCCGGAGCAGGCAATTCCTTTATATGAACAGTTTATTGCTGCCTGTGAGATGCAGCTCAATCAAAAAATCAAAACCGGTATCTTCGGGGCAGACATGCAGGTAGCCTTGATCAACGATGGCCCGGTAACCATACTAATTGATTCAAAAAACAAACAGTAATATGACCCTGAACGAGTTACAATCAAATGTAGATCAATGGATTAAAGAACACGGTGTACGTTATTTCAATGAATTAACCAATACAGCATTGCTGGTTGAAGAAGTTGGTGAAGTGGCGCGCATTATGGCCCGTACCTACGGAGAGCAATCTTTTAAGCAATCCGATAAGGATAAAAACCTGGCCGATGAACTGGCTGATGTGCTGTTTGTGCTTACCTGTATTGCCAACCAAACAGGTATTGACCTTGAAAAGGCGATGCAAGAAAACATGACAAAAAAGACAAATCGCGATAAGGACAGGCATAAGAATAACGATAAGCTCTCAAAGGGAGAAAATTAAAGTTTGTAAAAAGCCTGTCAGCGTTTGACTAACAATTGTTAAATAGCTAATTTTATACACTTAACTAAAAATCAAAACCGATGAGTGCTTCTAAAGCCGTAAACTTCCCGATTGAACGTACACAACATTCAAGACTATCTGAAACAGATTTTTCGAACTTGGAATTTGGAACGGTCAACTCGGATCACATGTTTGTGGTTGATTATAAAAAAGGCGAATGGGTAGATCCAAAAATTATTCCCTTTCAGAATATTTCTGTAAGCCCGGCATGTAGCTCGCTGCACTACGGACAAACAGTATTCGAAGGCATGAAAGCATTCCGGGCACCGAATGGTGACTTGCTTGTATTCAGACCAGAGAAGCACTTAGAGCGCATGAACAATTCAAACCGCCGTTTATGCATTCCGGAAATTCCTGCTGAATATTTTTATGATGCTATTGATGCCCTGGTAAAGCTTGATCAGGACTGGATTCCGAATCAGGAAGGATGTTCGTTATATTTAAGACCATTCATCTTTGCAAACGATCCGTTCATTGGCGTTAAACCATCTTCTGCCTATAAATTCATGATCTTTACATGTCCGGTTGCAGGTTACTACAAAGGTACTGTAAAGGTTATCATCGAATCAGATTTCGTTCGTGCATCTCCGGGCGGTATCGGTGCAGCTAAAACAGGCGGTAATTATGCAGCTTCTTTATTGCCTGCAAAATTAGCAGCAGATAAAGGCTATCAGCAGATCCTTTGGACAGACAGCAAAGAACATAAATACTTTGAAGAATCCGGAACGATGAACTTAATGTTCGTGATCAATGATGTATTGATCACGCCGTCATTAGATGGCTCTATCCTTCCCGGTATCACACGCGATACAATCCTGACCATTGCAAAAGACTGGGGTGTAAAGGTGGAAGAAAGAAGAGTGAGTGTAGAAGAAGTTATTACTGCTTTCAATAATGGAACCTTACAGGATGCATTTGGTACAGGTACAGCCGCAACAATCACACAGATTGCTGAAATTCACCACAACGGCAAAGACATGGTGCTGCCGCCGGTTGCAGGCAGAACACTGTCAAATAAATTAAACCAAACCATTGTTGATCTTAAAAACGGCATTGGTGAAGATAAATACAACTGGGTACACAGAATTAAAAAATAATTCTGCGGCATACGTTGAAGAATGTAGAAACGCTGTTTATTCATTAAACAGCGTTTTTTTTATTAAATACATTTCATTTCATATGATCTATACTTTTGCAGGCTTTTTCTGCTAACAATTCAATTAAAAAAAACTATATTTATTATTATAAAATAAAATTTTAAATATATAATTATGAAACGTTTTTGTACCTTTCTTACACTGTTATTCTTTTTTTTAGCAACAGATTTATCTGCACAAACATATACTTATTCTACTAAATGGGGAGGAACAGGTTCTGCTGCAGGGAAATTTGATGATATTGGTGCCCTGGATGTTGATGCAGACGGAAATGTATATGTTGCAGATTGGCGAAATTTCAGAATTCAAAAATTTTCAAATACAGGTACATACATTACCTCTTGGGGAACGGAGGGCACAGGTGATAATCAGTTTAAAAGGGTTAACAATCTTTGTGTAGATAATGATGGCAATATTTTAGTTTCTGATGCGGGCGCAAGCGTAGTAAAAAAATACACAAATACAGGTGTGTTCATAAGCAAATTTGGATCTTCCGGAAAACAAGAAGGGCAATTCAATGAGAACCAGGGAATGTTTGTTGATGCTGATAATAATATCTTTGTATGTGATGTAAATAATTTCAGAGTTCAAAAATTCTCCAGTAATGGTACGTTTTTATTGAAGTGGGGAAGTTATGGAACTGGTGCCGGTTCTTTTAATGGCAACTTTGATTTAACAATTGATGCAAGCGGAAATGTTTATGTTGCAGATGTAAACAACAACCGAATTCAAAAGTTTACGAATACGGGTGTTTATATTAAAACCATAGGAGGATTAGGAACTACAGAAGGTTTATTCAAACAACCAATTGCAATTGATATTGATGCTAATGGCGATTTATATGTAGCAGAATTGGGAAATCGCAGGATACAAAAATTGACATCTGAAGGTGTTTATATACAATCATGGGGCTCACAAGGGTCAGGAAATGGACAGTTCTCATCTTTATATGGCATATGTGTAGATAAGAACGGTTCTGTTTTTGTTTCCGATTCAGACAGAGACAATGTTCAGAAATTTGTTCCCGCTCTTTCAACAAGTGTTCAAAACACAACACGTGTTGAACAATATCTTGCTTATCCCAACCCTGCAAAAGAATCCATTCAATTAAAAAATATTGAAGGAACAGCTGCACGTATTGAATTTATTAATGCAGCGGGCAGCTTAATTAAATCCATCGATCTGGCGGGAAATGAAAATACGATACAGGTTGAAGACATGCCGCGTGGCATATACCTGCTGAAATGCATTTCCGATCAGAATATCATTACACAACGTATTGTATTGCAATAAAAAAACAATGTATTATTAAAAAAACTCAGCAGAAGGTACATGAATCTACTTTCTGCTGAGTTTTTTTATATGGCTATGTAAAGCCAACTTATTTTTAGCTCTTTTTTTCTACTACTCGTTTATAGGAGTCTTCGTAATAATATACATTGTTGCTGAGATCACACA